>NZ_JBIDCC010000001.1:0-752657 GCF_043204415.1 Nonomuraea sp. NPDC047897
TTCGGAGATCACGCAGGGCACGCTGACCGAAGAGGACATCGTCGCCACGATCGAGTACATCGTCCGGCTGCACGCGGGCGAGGAGTCGATGCCGGCCGCCGAGGGCGCGCCGCTCGACGAGGTGATCGTCGAGGTCGACGACATCGACCACTTCGGCAACCGCCGCCTGCGCAGCGTCGGCGAGCTCATCCAGAACCAGGTCCGCCTGGGCCTGGCCCGCATGGAGCGCGTCGTCCGCGAGCGCATGACCACGCAGGACGTCGAGGCCATCACGCCGCAGACCCTGATCAACATCCGCCCGGTCGTGGCGTCGATCAAGGAGTTCTTCGGCACCTCGCAGCTGTCGCAGTTCATGGACCAGACCAACCCGCTGGCCGGGCTGACGCACAAGCGGCGGCTGTCCGCGCTGGGCCCCGGTGGTCTGTCCCGTGAGCGGGCCGGCTTCGAGGTCCGCGACGTGCACCCGTCCCACTACGGCCGGATGTGCCCGATCGAGACCCCCGAAGGCCCGAACATCGGCCTGATCGGCTCGCTGGCCTCCTACGGCCGCATCAACGCCTTCGGCTTCGTCGAGACGCCCTACCGCAAGGTCGTCGACGGCAAGGTGACCGACCAGATCGACTACCTGACCGCCGACGAGGAAGACCGTTTCGTCAAGGCGCAGGCCAACACCAAGCTCAACCCCGACGGCTCGTTCGCCGAGGCCCGCGTCCTGGTCCGCACCAAGGGCGGCGAGACCGAGCTGGCGCGTGCCGAGGAGGTCGACTACATCGACGTGTCACCGCGCCAGATGGTGTCGGTCGCCACGGCGATGATCCCCTTCCTCGAGCACGACGACGCCAACCGCGCGCTCATGGGCTCCAACATGCAGCGCCAGTCGGTGCCGCTGCTCAAGAGCGAGGCGCCGCTCGTCGGCACCGGCATGGAGTACCGTGCCGCGACCGACGCCGGCGACGTCATCTGCGCCGAGAAGGCGGGCGTGGTCGAGGAGGTCTCCGCCGACTACGTCACCGTCATGAACGACGACGGCACGCGGACCACCTACCGGGTGGCGAAGTTCAAGCGGTCCAACCAGGGCACGAGCTTCAACCAGAAGCCCATCGTGGCCGAGGGCGACCGGATCGAGGTCAACCAGGTCATCGCCGACGGTCCGTGCACCGACAACGGCGAGATGGCGCTGGGCAAGAACCTGCTCGTGGCGTTCATGCCGTGGGAGGGCCACAACTACGAAGACGCGATCATCCTGTCCCAGCGGCTGGTGCAGGACGACGTCCTGTCCTCGATCCACATCGAGGAGCACGAGGTCGACGCCCGTGACACCAAGCTGGGCCCCGAGGAGATCACCCGCGACATCCCCAACGTCTCCGAGGAGGTGCTGGCCGACCTCGACGAGCGCGGCATCATCCGGATCGGCGCCGAGGTCGTCCCCGGTGACATCCTGGTCGGCAAGGTCACCCCGAAGGGCGAGACCGAGCTGACGCCGGAGGAGCGGCTGCTGCGCGCGATCTTCGGTGAGAAGGCGCGCGAGGTCCGTGACACCTCGCTGAAGGTGCCCCACGGCGAGCAGGGCAAGGTCATCGGGGTGCGCGTGTTCTCCCGTGAGGAGGGCGACGAGCTGCCTCCCGGTGTCAACGAGCTGGTCCGCGTCTACGTGGCCCAGAAGCGTAAGATCACCGACGGTGACAAGCTCGCCGGCCGGCACGGCAACAAGGGCGTCATCTCCAAGATCCTGCCGGTCGAGGACATGCCGTTCCTGGAGGACGGCACCCCGGTCGACATCATCCTCAACCCCCTCGGCGTGCCCGGCCGGATGAACGTCGGCCAGGTCCTGGAGACCCACCTGGGCTGGATCGCAGCCCGAGGCTGGGACATCTCCGGCGTCGAGGAGGCCTGGGCCGAGCGGCTGCGCGACAAGGGCTTCGAGACCGTCGAGCCGCGCACCAACATGGCCACCCCGGTCTTCGACGGCGCCCACGAGGAGGAGATCGTCGGCCTGCTCAAGAACACCGTCGCCAACCGCGACGGCGACCGGATGGTGCAGGAGAGCGGCAAGGCGCGGCTGTTCGACGGCCGCTCCGGTGAGCCGTTCCCCTACCCGATCTCCGTCGGCTACATCTACATCCTCAAGCTGCTCCACCTGGTCGACGACAAGATCCACGCCCGTTCGACCGGCCCCTACTCCATGATCACCCAGCAGCCGCTCGGCGGTAAGGCCCAGTTCGGCGGCCAGCGCTTTGGTGAGATGGAGGTGTGGGCGCTGGAGGCCTACGGCGCCGCCTACGCCCTCCAGGAGCTCCTGACCATCAAGTCCGACGACGTCCTCGGCCGCGTGAAGGTCTACGAGGCCATCGTCAAGGGCGAGAACATTCCCGAGCCGGGCATCCCGGAGTCCTTCAAGGTCCTCATCAAGGAGATGCAGTCGCTCTGCCTCAACGTCGAGGTGCTCTCCAGCGACGGCATGTCCATCGAGATGCGCGACACCGACGAGGACGTCTTCCGCGCCGCGGAGGAGCTCGGCATCGACCTGTCCCGGCGTGAGCCGAGCAGCGTGGAAGAAGTCTGAGGGGGAGATCGCAAACAATGCTGGACGTCAACTTCTTCGACGAGCTCAGGATCGGCCTCGCGACGGCCGACGACATCCGTCAGTGGTCGCACGGCGAGGTGAAGAAGCCGGAGACCATCAACTACCGGACTCTCAAGCCGGAGAAGGACGGGCTCTTCTGCGAGAAGATCTTCGGTCCGACCCGCGACTGGGAGTGCTACTGCGGCAAGTACAAGCGCGTCCGCTTCAAGGGCATCATCTGTGAGCGCTGCGGCGTCGAGGTGACCCGCGCCAAGGTGCGCCGTGAGCGGATGGGCCACATCGAGCTGGCCGCGCCCGTCACGCACATCTGGTACTTCAAGGGCGTCCCGTCGCGCCTCGGCTACCTGCTCGACCTCGCCCCGAAGGACCTGGAGAAGGTCATCTACTTCGCGGCGTACATGATCACGCATGTCGACACCGAGATGCGTGAGCGTGACCTGCCCTCGCTGGAGGCGAAGATCTCCGTCGAGCGGCAGCACATCGAGCAGCGCCGTGACGCCGACGTCGAGGCCCGCCAGAAGAAGCTCGAGTCCGACCTGGCCGAGCTGGAGGCCGCCGGCGCCAAGGGCGACCAGCGCCGCAAGGTCCGTGAGGGCGCCGAGCGCGAGATGCGTCAGCTCCGTGACCGGGCCCAGCGCGAGCTGGACCGGCTGGACGAGGTCTGGAGCCGCTTCAAGAACCTCAAGGTCCAGGACCTTGAGGGCGACGAGCTGCTCTACCGCGAGATGCGCGACCGTTTCGGCCGTTACTTCAAGGGCGGCATGGGCGCGCAGGCGATCCAGGACCGGCTGATCAGCTTCGACCTGGACGCCGAGGCCGAGAACCTCCGCGAGACCATCCGCAGCGGCAAGGGCCAGAAGAAGGCCCGCGCGCTCAAGCGGCTCAAGGTCGTCTCGGCGTTCCTCAACACCACAAACTCGCCGCGCGGCATGGTGCTCGACTGCATCCCGGTCATCCCGCCGGACCTGCGTCCGATGGTGCAGCTCGACGGTGGCCGGTTCGCGACCTCCGACCTGAACGACCTGTACCGCCGGGTCATCAACCGCAACAACCGCCTCAAGCGGCTGCTCGACCTCGGCGCTCCCGAGATCATCGTGAACAACGAGAAGCGGATGCTGCAGGAGGCCGTCGACGCGCTGTTCGACAACGGCCGTCGCGGCCGTCCGGTCACCGGTCCCGGCAACCGGCCGCTGAAGTCCCTCAGCGACATGCTGAAGGGCAAGCAGGGCCGCTTCCGCCAGAACCTGCTGGGCAAGCGAGTCGACTACTCCGGCCGTTCGGTCATCGTCGTCGGCCCGCAGCTCAAGCTGCACCAGTGCGGCCTGCCCAAGCAGATGGCGCTGGAGCTGTTCAAGCCGTTCGTGATGAAGAGGCTCGTGGACCTCAACCACGCGCAGAACATCAAGTCGGCCAAGCGGATGGTCGAGCGGGCTCGCCCCGTGGTGTGGGACGTGCTCGAAGAGGTCATCACCGAGCACCCGGTGCTGCTCAACCGCGCACCGACGCTGCACCGGCTGGGCATCCAGGCGTTCGAGCCGCAGCTCGTCGAGGGCAAGGCCATCCAGATCCACCCGCTCGTCTGCACCGCCTTCAACGCGGACTTCGACGGCGACCAGATGGCCGTGCACCTGCCGCTGTCGGCTGAGGCCCAGGCCGAGGCACGCATCCTGATGCTCTCGACCAACAACATCCTCAAGCCGGCCGACGGCAAGCCCGTGACGATGCCCACCCAGGACATGGTCATCGGCCTCTACTGGCTGACCACCCAGAAGGAGGGCGCCCAGGGCGAGGGCCGGGTCTTCGGCTCGATCGCCGAGGCGCAGATGGCCTTCGACCGCCGCGAGCTGGAGATCCAGGCGAAGATCCAGATCCGGCTCAAGGACGTCCTGCCGCCGCGTGACTGGGTCGCGCCGGAGGGCTGGGAGCAGGGCGACCCGCTCCGCCTGGAGACGACGTTCGGCCGGTGCCTGTTCAACCAGACGCTGCCGGCGAGCTACCCGTTCGTCAACTTCCAGGTCGGCAAGAAGCAGCTGTCCACGATCGTGAACGAGCTGGCCGAGACCTACCCCAAGGTCGAGGTCGCCAACTCGCTCGACGCGCTCAAGGACGCCGGTTTCCGCTGGGCGACCCGTTCCGGCGTCACGATCTCCATCGACGACGTCGTCGCGCCGCCGAACAAGGCCGACATCATGGAGAGCTACGAGCGCCGCGCCGACAAGGTGCAGCGCGAGTACGAGCGCGGCCTGATCACCGACGAGGAGCGCCGTCAGGAGCTCATCGAGATCTGGACCCACGCGACGGCCGACGTCGAGACCGACATGGTCAACGCCTTCCCGGCGACCAACCCGGTCTGGATGATGGTCAACTCCGGCGCCCGGGGCAACAAGATGCAGGTGCGTCAGATCGCCGGCATCCGTGGCCTGGTGTCCAACACCAAGGGTGAGACGATCCCGCGGCCGATCAAGGCCTCGTTCCGCGAGGGCCTGTCGGTGCTGGAGTACTTCATCTCCACCCACGGACAGCGCAAGGGTCTGGCCGACACCGCGCTGCGCACCGCCGACTCGGGTTACCTGACCCGTCGTCTGGTGGACGTGGCGCAGGACGTCATCGTCCGCGAGATCGACTGCGGCACCGACCGCGCGGTCCCGCTGCACGTCGGTGAGCGTGACGCGTCGGGCAACCTGGGCAAGGCCGAGAACGCCGAGTCCAACGTGCACGGCCGCATCCTGGCCGAGGACGTCGAGGTCGACGGCAAGGTCATCGTGGCCAAGGGCGTCGACATCAACGACATCCACGTCACGAAGCTGGTCGAGGCCGGCGTCGAGACCGTCCGCACCCGCAGCGCCCTCGTCTGCGAGGCCAAGATCGGTGTCTGCGCGACCTGCTACGGCCGCTCGCTGGCCACCGGCAAGCTCGTGGACGTCGGCGAGGCGGTCGGCATCATCGCCGCCCAGTCCATCGGTGAGCCGGGCACGCAGCTGACGATGCGTACCTTCCACACCGGTGGTGTGGCAGGTGCCGACATCACCCACGGTCTGCCCCGAGTCCAGGAGCTGTTCGAGGCGCGCATCCCCAAGGGTGTCGCCCCGATCTCCGAGGCCGAGGGCCGGGTCCGCATCGACGAGACCGACAAGTCCCGGAAGATCGTCATCACTCCGGACGACGGCTCGGAGGAGATCGCCTACCCGGTCTCGATGCGGTCGCGCCTGCTCGTCTCCGAGGGCCAGCGGGTCGGCGTCGGGCAGCAGCTCGTCGCCGGTGCGGTCAACCCCAACGAGGTGCTGCGCATCCTCGGCCCGCGGGCCGTGCAGCTGCACCTGGTGGCGGAGGTCCAGCAGGTCTACCGCTCGCAGGGTGTGTCGATCCACGACAAGCACATCGAGATCATCGTGCGGCAGATGCTCAAGCGCGTGAACGTGCTGGAGTCCGGTGACACCGACCTGCTGCCCGGCGAGCTCGTCGAGCGCCCGCGCTTCGAGCAGATGAACCGCGAGACGGTGGCGGAGGGCGGCTCCCCGGCCGCCGGCCGCCCGGTGCTCATGGGCATCACCAAGGCGTCGCTCGCCACCGAGTCGTGGCTGTCGGCGGCCTCCTTCCAGGAGACGACCAGGGTCCTGACGGACGCGGCGATCCACGCCAAGTCCGACTCGCTCCTGGGCCTGAAGGAGAACGTCATCATCGGCAAGCTCATCCCGGCCGGCACGGGCATGCCCCAGTACCGCAACATCCGGGTCGAGCCGACCGAGGAGGCCAAGGCCGCCATGTACACGGTGGGCGGCTACGACGGCTCCGCGGCCGACTACACCTTCGGCACCGGCAGCGGTGAGGCCGTGCCGCTGGAGGAGTACGACTTCGGCCAGTACAACCGATGATCTGTTCGTAGGTCACCGTAGCGCGCCCGGGCCCCGTCCTACTGGGGTCCGGGCGCGCTGCTGTCAGAGCCTCATCTGTTACGGCGGTGCGGCATGGCGCGCTGGGCCGTGCCGCACGCTCCGTTCACGTCGAGGACGACGGCCCCAGGTCGAACGCACGTGCGCGGAGTGCGCGTTCGACCTCGGCCGCGCCCTCCAGCACCAGGCGAACGAGCGGTTCGGGGTGGCCCTGTCCGGCGAACTTCTTGGCCTTGTCCACCGTGGACCGGCGGATGGACCACGCGGGAAACAGACCGGTGACGACGCCACGGGCGTGCTCGGTGGAGCGGCGGGCCCACAGGGCGGGGATCTCGTCGAAGTACCGGTCGGTGAAGGGCTCAAGCAGGTCCTGCTGGCCGGGAAACGCGAAGCTGTACAGGAGAGCTTGCTCAACCGTGGGCGCGAGTGAGTCGCTCTGCATGACCTGCTGCCACGCCCGTTCCTTGGCTGCCGTCAGCGGGCGCAGCACCGCGGCGCGGGCTCCTTGGAAGGCTCCGGCCGATGTGGCGTCATCAGCGATCGCGGCGTCGATGACCGGGGTGTCGACCCCGTCCATGTCCACGCACCCGGCCGCGCTGAGGGCGAGCAGGATCGACCAGCGGAGGTCGGTGTCGATGGCGAGCCCGGCGAGGCCCTGGCCCGCTGCCTCTCCGTCGAGCAGGGCGCGGAGGACGTCGAGATGCCGGGGGCTCAGCACCGCTGTCGCCAGTCCCGAAACCAGGATCAACTGGTGATCAGAACCCGGCGCCGAGGACCTGGCGGCGGCCAGCAGGCCGTCGGCGAGGGACGGCCAACCGACCTCCTCGGCCCAGGCCGGATCGGCGTAGCTGGTCAACGCGAACTGTGCCTGCGTCACGAGCCGTTGGACGACCGCGACCGCCGGTTCATGGAAGCCACGGTTGACCAGCGAGACGAAGTCGCGCGCCCGGAGCTCGACCTCGCGTGTCATCTCCCAGGCGGCGGACCAGCACAGCGTGCGGGGCAGGGAGTCACGTACGTCGCTGATGCGGTCGATCAGCGTGGCGGAGGACTCGGGGTCCAACCGCATCGAGCAGTAGGTGAGGTCGTCGTCGTTCACCAGGATCAGCCGGCCTCGTGGCTGCCCGTGCAGTTCGGGAACCGCGGTGCGCTCGCCCGACACGTCGATCTCGACTCGGTGCCGACGGATGAGCGATCCGTCGGCGTCCTCGTCGTACATGCCGACCGCGACGCGGTGCTCCCGGAACTCTCCCGTGCCCGGGCTTGCCGGTCCCTGGACGACCTCGAATGAGGTGATCTTCCCATCCGGCGTGGTCTCGAGTACCGGACGCAGGGTGTTCATCCCGGTGGTGGCGAGCCACTGCGACGCCCAGCCGGACAGGTCCCTCCCGGATGCCCGCTGGAGGTGGAGCAGGAGATCGGAGAGAGTCGCCGTGCCGTAGGCGTGCTCGGTGAGGTAGGCGCTGAGGCCTTTGAAGAAGTTGTGCTCCCCGACGAACGCCACCAGCTGTTTGAGGACGGCGGCACCCTTGAAATAGGTGATGCTGTCGTAGTTGACCTTCACCGAGGCCAGGTCCGGGATGTCGGAGATGACCGGGTGGGTGGAGGCCAGTTGGTCCTGACCGTACGCCCAGCCCTTCTCCACGCTGGCGAACGTCGTCCAGGCGCCGGTGTACGCGGTGCTGGAGGCCTGACAGAGGACGGCGGCCAGCAGCGCGAACGACTCCTTGAGCCAGAGGTCGTCCCACCACTTCATGGAGACCAGGTTGCCGAACCACATGTGCGCGATCTCGTGCAGGATCGTCTGGTTGCGCCGTTCGTAGGAGTCGGCGGAGACCTTGCTGCGGAACGCCCATTCCTCCATGCAGGTGACCAGCGCGACGCTCTCCATCGCGGCCGCGTTGAACTCCGGCACGAGGCACTGGTCGTACTTGCCGAACGCGTAGGGAATGCCGAAGGTGCGGTGGAAGTAGGCGAAGCCTTCCTTGGTCTCCGCGAACAGGCGTTCGGCGTCCACGTGCTCCGCCAGCGACTCCCGGCAGTAGATCGCCAGCGGAATTTCGCCGTGCTCATCGGTGTAGGTGTCGGTCCAGCGCCGGTAGGGTCCCGCGGCGACTGCCGTCACGTACGTGCTGATCGGCGGTGTCGGCGCGAAGGTGTGCAGCCGCCCACCGCCGGGAAGGTCCTCGGTCGTGAGGCAGACGGAGTTGGAGATCACCGTCCAGTCCTCGGGCGCCACGACGGAGAAGGTGAAGGCGGCCTTGAGGTCCGGCTGGTCGAAGCAGGCGAACGCACGCCGGGCCTCGGCGCTCTCGAACTGACTGTAGAGGTACGTGGCCGAGTCCGTGGGGTCCACGAACCGGTGCACGCCGAGTCCGAAGGACGAGTACGCGTGGTCCGCGGCGACGACCAGGGTGTTGTGCTCGGCCAGCCGGCTGAGCTCGATGCCGGATCCGGAAACGCTGGGGTTGAGCAGCTTCTCGCCGTTGAGCTCCGCCCGGTGTACCCGCTCCGCGACGAGGTCCACGAAACTGGAGCTGCCGGCGCGAGCGTCGAACTCGATCGTCGAGGTCGACGTGAAGAGCTCCGAGCTCGGTGCCCCCTGACCGTCGGTGAAGTCGAGTTCGATCGAGTAGCTGCGGACCCTGAGGTCGGCTGCCCGCTGTGCCGCCTCATCGCGGGTGAGGTTGTGAGCAGTCATCACTGTCTTCCTGTCGGCTGGTTCTCTTTGCTCGATCCGTGCCGTGCTGCGCAGTACTCGCGAACGCCCTCCACGACCCTGTCACCGCCCTGCTCGTGGCCGATGGTGATGCGGACGCCGAGGGGTGAGCGGCTGACCAGGACACCACGGTCGGCCAGCCGATCAGCGAGGTCGTGGTGCCCGACGACGAGAACGAAATTGGCCGCGCTGTCAGGGACTTCGAGCCCGAGGTCCCGCAGTTGCTCGGTGAGGCTCGCGCGCATGGCTCTGATCCGCGCGACCTTGTCGTCCACCGTGTCCATCGCCGCCGATGCCGCCGCGCAGGCCACGTCGGTCACGGCGAACGGAAGCGTCGACGCGGCGAGTCTCCTCGCCAGGTCGGCGTGGGCGATCGCATAGCCGATGCGCAGCCCGGCCAGCCCGTGGGCCTTGGAAAGGGTTCTCGTGAGCACGACGTTCGGGGCATCGACGGCGGCGGCCGCGGAGGCGGCGAGGTCGGCTCGCTCGTCGAAGTCCACGTAGGCCTCGTCCACGACGACCACGGTGTCGGTCCGCACCTCCGCGAGGAACGAGGTGAGCTCCGCGTCCGGGCAGCGAGTGCCGCTGGGATTGTGCGGGTTCGTGATCGCGACGAGGGCCGGACGCGCCGTGCGGACCAGGTGACGGATCTGCTTGAGGTCGGTGCGGAATCCGGGCGCGAGAGGGACGCTCATGGGTGTGCCGCCCCGCCGCACCGTCAGCCATGGGTACATCTCGAAGCCCGGTTCGGCGAAGACCACCGGGTCGCCGGGGTCGACCGTGCAGGACCAGACCGCCTCCAGCAGGCTGACGCTTCCCGCGCCCAACACCACGTTCTCCGGGGCGCAGCCGTTGCGCTGCGCGATCACGTGCGTAAGACGTCGCTGGAGCACACCTCGCGGGTAGCGGTTGGCCGTCCTCAGGACGTCGGCCAGCAGAGCTGCCGACGAGTCGTCGATCGCGACGGGGGACTCGTTCAGATCCATCCGAATCTGCCGGCCGTGGTCGTGCATCGCTGTTTCCTCGGTCATCGGGGCACGGTCAGACGTCGATGTGCCCGAGCTGCCGGTACAGCCCGAGCAGGTCCATCTGGTCCCAGTGCTGGGCGAGGAGGCCGTTCTCCACCAGGAAGATGTCGATCAGACCGATGGAGAAGGTCTTGCCGGTGGGCGGAATGCCGAGGACTTCGCCCACTTGGCGGCCGCTGAAGGTCATGCGCACCACGATCTTGTCGCTCCCGACAACCAGGTCGTCCACTGTCAGCTTCAGCGACTCGACGTTCTCCCGCCAGCGGCCGACGACCTGCTTGAACGCCGCCCGGTCCGGGACGGCGGGGTTGGGGTGGCGGTAGTCCGCCGCCAGGCACCGGTCGAGCAGAGCGAGGTCACCTGAGTTGTAGGCGCCGACGAAGTCGCTCACCAGCTGTTCGGCGAGGGCTGTGTCCATGGGGTCCGTTCTCCTGTCCTGCTCGGTTCACCCGGAGGTCGCGAGCTCTCGCTGGGCCGAATCGGCCAGCGTCGATCGCAGCGGTGGCGTGACCGGCGCCACGGAATCGCCCAGCGTGGTCGCGGCGATCAGCTCGCAGGCGTCGGCGTTGCTGTAGGGGTGCATGGTTCCGGCGCGGACGTCGCGTTGGGCGCGGTCGTACAGCGATCCCGCACGCAGCGCGGACGAGCCGACGATCTGCACGACCCGATCCACCACCGAGACCGCGTTCTGCGTGCCGACGACCTTCGCCAGCACCACCCGGGACATGCCCTCCTGCACGCTCATGGACGTCCACAGGCTGTTGCCCATGACCTCGTCGGCCGCTCGGGACAGCACGGCACGGGCGCTCTCCACGAGCACCTCGCAGTCCGTCAACGTGGTCTGGACGAACGCCTTGGACTGCCACCCTCTTTTGACCACGTCACGCACACACTGCTCCAGCGCGCCGACCGCGATGCCCAGATAGACGGCGCCGAACGACGGCATCGCCCAGCCCCACAACGTCTGCAGCAGCGTGCCGTCCAGGTGGCCCACCGGGAAGGTCAGGAAGACCGCTTCCTCCGGCACGTAGACGTCGTCGAGTTCGATGTCCTCGCTGAGGGTCGCCCGCATGCCGGACGTTCGCCAGGTACCGGCTTTGATTCGCACTCCCGGCGTGTCCGCGGGAATCCTGAAGATCAGGACGCGTGGGCCGTCCGGATGTTCGTCGTCCACGGCCATCGAGGTCATGTGTGTCATGACCGCCGAACCGGTCCCAAAGGTTTTGTTGCCGGTGACGCGGTAGCCGCCCGGTACGCGGGTGGCGACGCTGCCCGTGGACCGCACCAGCGAGTGCCCGGGCTCGGCGGTGGCCCCGGCCAGGAACACCGATCCGTCCACCACACCGCGCAGCATCTTCTCTGCTTTCGCGTCACCGGTGGTGCGCCAGTTACGCGCCATCTGCCCCACCATCGACAGGTGCATGTTGACCACCAACGCTGTCGAACCGCAGCCGGCGGCGAGTCGTTCCTGGGCGCGGACCATGTCGGTGAGGTCGCCACCGCCGCCGCCCAGTTCCTCGGGCACGGTCATCGCGAGATAGCCGGACTCCCGCATGTCCTCGATGTTGCGGTGGGGGAACTCCACGGTCTCGTCGAACCCCGCCGCCCTTTCGCGGAAGCGGTCGGCGAGCTCTTCGGCCAGCGTGACGTGCCGTGTGTACCTGGGTGCGTTGATGAGCCTCATGCGAGTTCCTTCCACCAGCGTGCAGGGCGCCCGGCAGCCCCGCCGAACATGGTCTGCTTCCAGCAGGATTCGTCTCACTCGGTGCGGTGCGCGGTCACCAGCCACGTGCGGGCCACGCCGGGTACGTCTCTTGACGGTGTCTGCGGCACCTGTCGTCCGGTCGCTCCGGGAACGCCCACAGGTTCGGTCACCTCCGCCCGCCAGCCGTGACCGGCCAGCCAGCGCTCCGGCTCGGCGACGCCGGACTTCCAGGCTCGGCCCTCCGTGCGCATCTGGGCCAGCCAGTCCTGCATCCACGGAGCGCGGTAGGTGTCGTTGTTGACGTGCTCCAGACCGAGTGTGCTGCCCGCTGCCGAGAGCCTGGTCAGCACGCGCACCACCCCGTCGGCCTCACGGGCGGTCAGGTAGTAGAGCAGGCCCTCGACCAGCCATGCGGTGGGCAGGTCCGGATCGAAGCCCGCCGCCCGCAACGCGGCGGGCCAGTCGCCGGTGAGGTCGGCTTTGACGATGTGGCGGCCGCACGAGGTGGGGGCGAAGTCGCACTCCTGCACCAGGAGCTCCTTCTCCGCCAGGACCTCCGGCAGGTCCAGCTCGAACAGCCGGGTACCGGCCGGCCACTCCAGGCGGAACGCTCGGCAGTCCAGGCCGGCGGCGAGCAGGACGACCTGGCGGACCGCGGGCGCTGCGAGGGCGGCAGCCAGGTAGTCGTCGAAGTACTTCGTTCGCACGGCGAGGACGTCGAACCGGGACGTCGGACTCGCACGTAGCTGCGCGAGCAGCTCGGCGTTCGTGCGCTCCATGAACGCCACCGCGAGCGGGTCGGTGAACAGGCGGTCCGTTCTCAGCGTCTCGGCCGCCCGTGCGTAGGCGATCCACGCAGCGGTGGCGCCGACGCCGCTCATCGAGCACTCCCGGTGCCGATACAGCGCGCTGAACGAATGTAGGGCGGCGCCGGCCGTAACAAGTGCGAGCGCATCATCAAGTCTTGCCGGGCACAGGTCGCCTGCCGAATGCGGGTGCCTCTGACATCGGTACTCCGGTCCTTATCGTCGACGCTGCGGCAGTGAAATATCCGGCGTGACGGACGTGTTCACACGCCCGTCGTCCGTGGGCGAGTCCGAACTGTCCGCCGTCCCGCCGTGAATTTGATCCCATATCGAGTGCGGCGCGCAAGGGGTCTGTCAACAGAATGGCTGGACGGTCATCGAGAAACGAAATGACCGCTTAGTCGTCGTCGCTTTTATCGGCTCCTCGCGCCTGTGTGAAAAGCGAGAAGTGTGCTCGGCCAACTGTGCGCCGTGCCACCGGTCGCGCTCGGGCGCACACGGAATACCGGTGCACTGCGGAAAGTCAAATAATTGATCAGGAAAGTACTTCGACCGCGTCGTGTCGAGGCGACTCTCGCGCCGTCACGGCCCAAGCCCGTATGCCGACCGCGACGGCATACGCCGTGCCTGGCCGGTGAAGTGTGTGGACGACAGGTGTCGAGCGGAAAGGCGATCCGCGTCAGCGCGGGCCGCCGTCGTCGCATCGGCTGTGCTGATGCCTGGAAAGGGTCGCCGAGCTGCGTGAACGCCGTACTTCACGGCTGCGACGCCGCCGGCAGGTAAGTGAATTGACGCGCACGAACAGAACGCCAGTGAAATCAGAACCCCCAGTGATTCCGATCAGAGCCCTGCTCACGGACAAGCCGTCTCATGCACCCCAAGGCGCAGAGCTCCCCGTCGGACGTGACACTTAGGCACCATAGCCGCACCTCCTTAACGTCGTCAATGGTGTGTTCGACATACCTTGTCCGTCCTGTCAAGGTGCCAGGAAGACACGGATGTGGGCTCGCTCCCGGCGGCATCCCGGTCGCATCCGGAGAGCCTCATATCACCTGCCCCGGGCGGCGGAATTGCGCGAGCGTCGGACCGGGAAATCGCGGCGGATTCGGATTGGAGGGGTGGACAGATCGATCCTTGCATGGTTCTACTTGAACTCGACCTCGGCCAGTCAATGATGCATCAGCCCGCGGGCCGTGGGATTCGAATTCGTGGCTCAGACCACCCGGGGTTCAAAAGTGCAGCGGACCACGTGCGCCGTTGCATCACTGCGATTAGGAAGGTAATCGTATGAGTGCTCCTGTGGAAATGTCGTCGGAGGTCGGCGTCGTCGGCCTGACCGGGCTCGACATCGACACGCTCGAGATCAGCGACTACATCGACGAGTCGCTGCTCGACGCGCACGACCTCACGGAGACCATGGCGGCTTCGTCGTCCTGCACCACCTGCATCTGCACCTGCAGCTGCAGCTCCTGAGGTAAGTAGCTCCTGAATCCACCCGGGCACACGTCTTGGGAGCCGGCCCCGTCATGGCGAGGGCCCGGGTGGATTCGCGCCGCCCGCCGAGCGGCCCCACCTCGGCAGCCCTCGCGTGACCACCCTCCGCAGCTGTGACCAGGCAAGGAAAGAAGAGGACTCGACACGTGCGATCAGTGGTTCTCGTGCACGGTCTGATGGGCACCGTGACAGCGCACTACGAGCGGTGCCGGGAGCTGTGGACCCATCCGGTCGTCGAAGTCGGCCTTCCTGGGCACGGCCTGGACGAGCAACTGCCCGAGCACCCTGCCCGTGCGGCCGTCCGCCGGGTCCACGACGCGATACTCGCCCAGCCCGAGCCGCCGGTGGTGGTCGGCCTGTCCTACCTGGGCGCCGCGGTCGCCCTGCGTGCCGCCGAGAGCGTCGCGGAGTCGGTCCACGGTGTGGTGATCTCCGGCTACTCGCTCATCGTGAGCCCCAAGACCTTGCGGCTCTGGCTGGCGGGGTTCACCCGCATGGCAGCCGAGCAGCACCGGACCCGCGAGTACCTCGCGGGGTTGCACGGTCCCGAGTGGGAGCGGCTGCTCGCCAGTACGGTCGCCGAACTGGACGACGGCTGTTTGATCCTGCCTCAGCAGCAGGACATCGAGTCGCTCGGGACGCCCGTGCTCCTGATCAACGGCGCCCTGCTGGAGAACGAGCGGCTGGCCGTGCAACCAGCAGTGGAGGCCGGCGCGGACGTCGCGATCGTCGGCGGAGCCGGCCACCTGGTGCCGCAGGACAGCCCGCGAGCCTTCGTCGCCGGCGTGGAGGAGTTCCTCGACCGGGTTTCCGAACGGCGGACGGTCTTCCACGAGCGGCGACGGGTCGCCGAACGGGCCGCGAGCGCCAGACCGGTCCCGGCCGGAAGGGACGGCGTGTGATGGCCGGCTCGAACGACGGCTGCCGGCTCGCCGGTTACGGTGTCGTCCGCGTCTGCGGAACGCCGGTGTCGGCGCTCACCAGGCTCAGTTCACGCAAGGTCGCAGACCTCGCGGACGCGCTGGCGCAGGTCGAGCTGGACTGGTCGCTACGAGCGCCCCAAGTGGCCGACGCGCTGACAGATCTGGTCCCGCGGCTGGACGACCGCGGGCACCGCAGGACGGTGCTCGCGCTACGCCGCACCCTGCACCGCAGCGGACAGAGCGCCGAGGACGACATCCAGCGGGTGGCCGCGATGCCCACCGCCGATCAGGTGCCCGGCCTGCGCCGGCTCGCCGGCCTCGCCGCGGCCCGCGCCGACCTGCTCGCCAGGCTGGACAGCGACTACGACGACGCATGGTCCGATGAGCAGCGGGTGCTCGCCGAGATCGCCGGGCAGCCCGCGCTGCGCACGGCCGCCCAGCTCACCTCCGATGGTCTGCTCTTCAACCTCGACCGGTACGTCGCCGACGTGGAGCGAGGAGACGCGCGCGGTAAGCGGGCTCGCGCCACCGAGGCGACCCTGGTCAATCTGGTCACCCGCAGCGCGCTCAAGCCTTCACCGTTCGGCCAGCTCGTGCACACCCGGCCGCTGTCCTTCGAGCCGACGACCGAGCCGACGACCGAGCCGACGACCGAGCCGACGACCGAGCCGACGACCGAGGCGCGGGAGGAGGCCGCGGGCGGGCATGAGGCCGTCGCGCGGCAATCCGTGTGCCGGTTGCCGCGGCAGTTGGTCAACTGGGTGGAGCGAACCCTGGCCGACCACAAGGACCTGCGCACGGTCACGGTGCTGCGGCGGGCTCCCGTCGCCGCGGTCTCCGACACAGGGGTCGCGTTCGTGGTCCGCGGCCGCGACGGCACCCACACCGCCGCACTCGTCGAGCGGATCGTGCGAGCACAGCCGTCCGCGGTGCTCTCCGCCCTCCTCGAACTTCCCGCGGACCAGCCGATAGACGAGCATGACCTGCTTTCGCGCTGTGCCGGGCAACCCGACGTGGACCACGTCCTGGCCGGCCTCATCGAGCAGGGCGTGCTGGCGCGCGACCTCGTCATCGGCGAGCAGGAGCCCGATCCGCTGAACCGCATGGTGCAGCTGCTACCCGAGGGCTGTGACGAGCGGCTGAGCCGCTGCGTGCGCGCGCTCGCCGAGGTGGAGACCGCCTTCGGTACGGCGGACACCGCGCGCCGCACCGAACTGCTCGACAGCGTGCGTGCCACGATCACCGAACTCGCCGGGATCTGCGGAGTGCCGCTGCCGCCGCTGGACGCGGCCCGCACGCTGATCTACGAGGACGCCGTGGTCACCGCCGTGCGTCGTGAACCGGTCGCCCGGTGGGCACCGCACCTGCGGGCCTTGTCCACCATGCACCGGCTGGTGCCGCTGTTCGACGACGACGCGCACGTGCGGGCCATCGTCGCGCAGGTCGTGCAGGAGGCTTTCGGGCCAGGCCCGCATCGCCTGCTGACGCTGTACACCATGATGTCCGGGCCCAAGCTGCGACGGCTGCTCGCCTCGCGGCTCGTCGACGTGACCGCGGGCGTGCCGAGCCAACTGCGCCGCATCCAGGACGCGGTCCTCCAACAGCCGGACATCCACGCCGGCCCGGAGGTCCTGCTGGACCACGAGCGGCTCGCCGCGGTCGGCGCCCGTACGCCGCCGTGGATGTCACAGTGGCCCAGAGTGAACTGGCAGGTGCAGCGCTATGGCGCCGAAGGCGGTGAGCGCCTGGTGGTCAACAGCTGCGCGGCCGGCTACGGGCGGGCCATCTCGCGATTCTGCTCCGCGTACGCCGAGGCGGAACAACCCGCGGACGGCTTCACCGAGCTGGTGCGCGCCGACATCAGCCGCGACGACGATCCCGGCGCGCCGCTCACCGACCTGTCCGCGGTGCTCGGCATCAACGCCAACGTGCACCCGCCGCTGCTCGGCCAGCACCTGCGATACCCCTGCGGCACCCCGCAGGACTGGGGCGGCCCCGGCATCTCGCTGGAGGACTGCTGGGCCGAGGTGGACCAGGCCGGCGGCAGGTTGGTGCTGCGCCACGGGAGGAACGGACCGCCACTGCGCCTGGTGACGCTGAACTTCCTGCTGAACGACCTCGCGCCGCAGCTCTACCGGTTCCTCAACTTCTTCGGCATGGGCAGCCTGGCCAACGTCGCCTGGTGGGACCGGGTGGACCAACGCTTCGGCCGGCGCGAGGAGATCCGCGTGTACCCCAGAGTGCGGCTGGACGACGTCGTGCTGGCTCGCCGTACCTGGAAGATCCCCGCCGCCGAGCTTCCCGACCTGACCGACGTGGACGGTGCGGCCGCGTTCCGCGCGATGCGCTCGTGGCGGCGCTCGCTCGACCTGCCGGAGCGGGTGTTCTGGCGGAAGTTCACGGTGCCCGATCCGCTGGTGGCCGTCTCGCCGGAAGAGCGGGCGCGAGTGACCAGGAGCTTGACCCAGTTTCCGAGCTCCGCGGAGCGCAAGCCCGCCTTCCTCGACTTCTCCAGCATCACCAGCGTCCGTACCTGGCAGCGCGCACTGCGCCGCATCCCGGACGAGCTGACGTTGCAGGAGTGCCTGCCCGAGCCCGGCGACGAGGTCAACTCGACCGCGGCGCGGCCGCCGACGCACGAGTTCACCATCGAGACCGCGGGAGGCCACCGATGAATGCCGACCGGGTGTGGTTGTCCTGCCACGTCTTCTACCACGGCGACGCCGACGGCCTGGTCGTCGACCTGGTGCTGCCGATGTTCGACGACCTCCTGCGCCGCGGGCTGGTGACGCGGCGGTTCTTCCTGCGCCACTGGGAACGCGGTCCGCATGTGCGCATCCGGCTCCAGGTGAGGCCCTCGGACGCGGACGTGGTGCGCGCCGAGGTCGAGACCAGGGTCATCGGCTACCTCGCCGAGCATCCCGGCCCCACGGACGTCGATCAGGCACGGCTGGACGCGTCGCTGAGGAGACTCAGCATCCTTGAGCACGGATCGGCCGACGACGTCGAGGTGCGCACCGCCGAGCCGCCCAACGTGCTGCGCTGGCTCGACTACCGGCCGGAGCTGGGCAAGTACGGCGGCCCCGAAGGCGTCGAGATCGCCGAGGACGTGTTCGACGTGAGCAGCCTGCTGGCCGGTCAGGTGCTGCGCGAGGTCTCCAGCGGCGGCGCGCGGCTGGGTATCGCGATGCAGTTGCTGCTGATCGCCAGCCGGTCCCTCGGCCTCGATCCGGCCGCCCGCACCGTCTTCCTGCGTTCGTATCAGGAACGCTGGCAGAACTACCTGCCTGACGCGCCACGTCTGCTCGCCGCCTGGGGACAGCAGTACGAACACCAGCGGGAGACGTACCTCTCGCTCGTGGCCGACCTCGACGCGGGCGCGCCGATCGGCAAAGGCGTCGGGCTGCGGTGGGAGCAGACGCTTGACGACGCGATCAGCCGGCTACGCCCGCTGGTCGCGAGCGGCGTGGTGTGGCCGTCCGACGTCGACAGGCAGGCGCCCCCGTTCGTCGCGGTGGCCGCGCTGGTCTGCCAGTTCCTGCACACCACCAACAACAGGATGAACGTCCGGCCGCAAGGGGAGTGCTTCGTCGCCTACCTGGCTCACCGCGCGGCCACCGAATGCGGCTTGTCGAACCCGGTCATCGCTGTGGGCGGGCAAGGATTGGAGCGTCATGCGGGCTGAGAATCACGGAGACCTGACTGTCAACGTGCCGTGGTCGGTGCAGGAGGACCTGCTGCTCGACGTGGCGGCGCCGACCCTCGATCAGGCGGTCGAGATCGGCGAGGCCGAGTCCTGGTACTACCTGCGGGAGAGCTTCGAAGGCCGGCCCTACCTGAGGTTGCGCTTCGACACCGACAGCCCTTCGCTGGCTCGACGCCTTTGCGCGCGGATCTCCGAGAGCGTCGGCCCGGCCGGGCGGGAGGACCTGTTCGACTACCGGCCCTACAACCGCGAACACGACTGGCTCGGCGGTCCTGCCGGGCTGGAACTCGTCGAGGCGTTCTGGTTGCGGACCAACCCGCTCGCACTCGATTCGTTGCGGGCCACCAGGGGTGACCGCGCCCTACGGATGGCGCTGGCCTTCGACCTGCTGGTGTGCAGCGGGACGCTGCTGGCCGACAGGCTTCCACCCAGCGTCGGCAAACACGGCTTCAAAGCGGGCTACCTGTCCTATCTGGCCACGTTCGAGGGCTACATGCTGCTCATCCGGGACCCGGAGGGCACCAGGGCGCGCCACGACGAGCGCTACGCGGCGAACCGGGACAAGCTGCGGCCGCGGCTGCGGAGCGTCATCGAGGCCATGGCCGAGCCGGACGGTGAGCTGACGGACGTCCCGCCGATGGCCAGGCAGTTCGTGACCACGCTGCGCGGCTTTCTGCCCGCCATCCAGGCAGGGTTCGACGAGGGTCGCTTCTTCCTGTACGCCTCACCGAAGACCGAGGAGGTCGCGAAGCTCACCCCGTCTCCGGACGGTCTCTATCGCCGGCCTGACGTGCCCTGGCTGGCCGACCTGCCGGAGCCCCCGGTGGCCGGTATCCACCGTGCCATCGCCGACAACGAGTACTACCAGGGGATGATCCGTGAGGATCGCCGGTTCCTGGCCTCCCGGCTCGCGCAGGCGTACGTCAACTGGCACCTGTTCCGGCTCGGGTTCCGGCTGTCCGACCGTTACGCGCTGTTCTACCTGGTGGCGCGGAGCTTCGAGGAGGAGTTCGACCTCGACGCGAGCGAGCTCATCCGATCGGTCCGCCCGGAGGCCGAGGTCGCCGGATGACCCTCACGCGACCCCATGGCCGGCAGGCGCTGGACGCGGACGGCGTCGACGCCTTCGTGCACCGGCTGCGCGGCACGTACGAGGAGATCTACCCGGCGAACTGGCAGATCGACTGGCGCAACGTGCCCAGCCCTTTTCGCTGGTACGAGGGCATTGCACGGATAGATCTGCCGCCGCTGCCGCGCGGGCTGACCACCGGCGGCGCCCGGGAGGCCGCCGCGCTGGCCGATCGCGGACTCCTCGCGCAGGTGGGTGGGTTGCTGCAGGCCGCGTACGGGTTGACCGGGGTGCGCTGGTACCCGGAAGGCATCGCCAAGAGCAGTCCCGAGGAACCGGCTCCCGTGCACCGCGATCCGCACTACCAGCTGCGGCGGGCGGTGCCGTCCGGCGGTGTCACCTTCCCCGCCGAGTGCTACCTCACCACGGGCGGCGATGACCGTCTGCCCGCCGGTGTCTACCACTATGACGCGACCCGCCACGCGCTCGCACCGCTGGTCGCCGGGCGGCCGCCGGTCGGCATCGGGCGGCCCGACGGGGGGCTGCGTCTGGTGCTCACCGTCCCGCTGTGGAAGAACCACTTCAAATACGGCGACTTCTCCTACCGGCTGGCCGCGATGGACACCGGGGCGGTGATCGGCCAGTTCGCGCTGGTCGCCAGGCGCTGGGAATGGTCATGCCGTGTCTCGTTCGGCAACGACGAGTCCCTGCTGCTCAGCCAGCTCGGGCTGGACGCCGACGTCGAAGCCGCACCCGTGGTGCTGGACATAGGGCCGGCCGGACGACTCCCGGACACGGGGGAGGCGCAGGTCGGCTCGCTGAGCTGGCTCGGTTCGATGGGCAAGCTGGACGAGGCGGCCGGAGCGCGCCGCATGCACGGCGCCTGCCTGCGCGCTGCCCGCCCCGGGCAGCCGATCGAGCTGCCTCCGGTATCCGTGAGCGACCTGTCGCCGAGTCCGGACGCGGTGCTGCCGTCGGTCGACGACGAGCCGACCTCGGTCGCGGACGCGTGGGCGCGCACCGCGCTCGGTGAGCAGTTCCGCGGGGAGCCTGCCGACGCCGGTGACCTGGCGCGCTGGCTGGCGCAGGTGACCGCGCCGCTGGACTGCGACGTGCCCGGCGCCGGTGCCGGCCTCGCGCACCCGCGGTGCCTCGTGCTGGTCAAGTCGGTCACCGGGATCCCGGCGGGCGCCTACCTGCCGCTGCCCGGCGGCGGGCTCGGCAAGCTGGCCGATGGCGAATTCGGCGAACTGGTGCAGAGTTGCCTGTTCGGCTCCTACATGAACTTCACCCAGGTGCCGCTGATCGCGGTGATGGTCGGCGCCGCCGAGCCGCACCGCCTGGCCAGCGGTCCGGTGGGCTACCGCACGCAGCACGCGCTCGCCG
This sequence comes from Nonomuraea sp. NPDC047897, assembly GCF_043204415.1. Taxonomy (NCBI): domain Bacteria; kingdom Bacillati; phylum Actinomycetota; class Actinomycetes; order Streptosporangiales; family Streptosporangiaceae; genus Nonomuraea; species Nonomuraea sp. NPDC047897. Next base: position 21,311 of record NZ_JBIDCC010000001.1, read on the forward strand.
GCGTACTCACCCAGAGGTTGGCGGTCGCCGCCACCCGCGACGGGTTCTCCGCGCACCCGGTGCTCGGCTTCGTGCCTGCCGAACTCGACCGGCGGCTCGGCCTCGCCGACCGCGGCCTGACCTCGTTGTTGCTGGTCGGCATCGGCCGCTACCGGCGCGCGATCTATCTGGAGAACAGCCTGCACCCGGTGGCGGGGGCGGATGGGGGCATGACGTGAGCAAGACCCTGCTGAGGCTTCGCGCCGACACCTACTACATGCCGGTACGTGACGGCGTGTGGATTCGGACCACCGCCGGTTCGTTCACGTTGCGCGGCGCCAACGCGGCCACCTGGGTGCGGCACCTCGCCCCCCTGCTGGACCGTGGCGTGGTGCCGGAGCGGCTCTACGAGTCGCTGCGCCCCGAGCAGGTCGGCTACGTGCGCAAGCTGATCGACGCGCTGGAGCAGCGCCACGTGTTGCGCTGGGAGCTCGACAACGAGGACCCCGTGCTGGCCGGAGCCTTTCCCCAGCAGATGGAGTTCCTTCGGCATTTCGCTCCGGACGCACAGGCGGCCCTGCGGAACGTGCGCCGGTGCCCGGTCGCGGTCGCCGGCGAGGCCGGACGGGCCACGGTGCTCGCTGCCGCGCTGGCGGAGGCCGGATTCGCCGACATCGCCCTGCGGGACGCCGAACCCGACGAGGAACTGCGTGAGCTGGCTGAGGACTACGCGGCCAGGGGAGTGCCGGTGCGCTTCGCCGGCCCGACGTCCACCGGGGAAGCGACGTCCACCGGGGAAGCACGGCACGTTGTCGGGGTGTTCGCCGCGGACGAGACGGACCAGGGCTTCGCGCTGGCCGACCGCGCGAGCGCCTCGGGAGTCGGCGCTTGGCTCGCCCTGGTTCGAGGGCAGGCCATGCTGCTCAAAGGGCAGCTACCGGGCTCGGGCACCGCTTGCGTGCGGTGTGCCTGGCGCAGGCTGGTGCACTCATCGGTCGATCTGGCGGCTACCGACGGTCTCGGTCATGTGCACGTCTCGATCGCCGCGGCAGCGCTCAGCCAGGAGCTGTTCCAGCAGATCGCCGTACCGGACGGTGCCCGGCTCGCCGAGGGAGTCGTCGTCGACCTGCCGAGGCTCAGCATGTGGCGGACCGCGATCGACCCGGACCCGAGCTGCCCGGCGGCCGCCGTCCATCAGCACGACCCGGAACCTCGGCCACGCACCGGAAAGTACCCGGACGTGGTGTTCGGCGCCCGGTGCTTCGGCCCCTTGGTGGCCTGTTCCCCCGAGCAGTACCGGCAACTGCCACTGGCAGTGGTCCGGCTGCGGGTCAACCCCCCTGGCCGCGATGAGCCGATCGGTCGCGCTGACGGCCCGCTCGTGGTGGCCGAGACGACGGGCGCCACTCGTGAGGAGGCGGCCTTGCTCGCCGTGCGCGACGCGGTGCCCGGCGACGCGGTGCCCGGCGGCGCGGTGAGCGACGTCGGCCGCAGCCGGGCCGAAGCCATCGCCAGGGCGTTGCTGCGCTGGGGCGACACCGTGCCCACCACCGGCTGGATCCCCGCCGACCCCGGCGAGGCCGGGGAGGTCCGGCGTCGCCTCCACAGTCTCGCGGGCGAGCTTCCGGAGGTTCGCCACGAGGCGCATCCCAGTGGGTTGTGGCGGGCCACCGTGGCCACGGAGCAGCCGCTCACCGGCCTGGATGCCGAGCACGCCGGGGAACGCGCCCTCCTGCGCGCGCTCGGTGCCCGGCAACTGCCCGGCAGCCAACTGGACATCGTGCCCGCCGCCGGACGTCGTGAGCCTGATGAGTCCGTGCTGCTGCGCATCTGCGACGCGCTCTCGCTCACGCCGAAGCCGATCCCGTTGCCGCCCTTGGTGTCCGAACACCTGGTCGGGATCGCCCTGTGACCGCGCTTGTGGCCGCACCCGTCGCCGGCATGCTCGACCGGCTGCGCCGGCTGCTCGGCGCAGACACCGTCGTCACGACCGTTCCCGCAGAGTTGCCTGTCGGCCGTCCCGGTGTCCTGCTCGACCTGAGCTGGGACGCTGATCTCGCCGCCCTGCCGGCGCCGGCCGGACCGGTGCTGACGGTGCACGGGCTGCGCGGGCGGCTCGCGCTCGGGCCGCTGATCGAACCCGGAGCACGAGGTTGCCCGCACTGCCTCGCGCTGCGGGTCCGTGCCGCCGAACGCCCGACGGGTGCGGCGCGCGGCGACGTACCGGCACGGTTGTCCGAACGCCCGCACGGGCAGTGGTGGCCGCTGGGCGCGCCGGGCCTGCTCGCCGCTGTGATACGCGCGGAGCTGGACCTGCTGTCCGCCGGCGAGCGACCACTCAGCCGGGACGCCGCGTACGTCGTGGACACCGGCGGTCTGGCCGGCGACTGGCATCCGGCGATCCCCCACGCGTTGTGCACCTCTGCCCACTGCGCCGGGACCAGCGTGCCGATTCCCCCGCCGCTGCCCGTCCTGGACCAGCCGTTGCCCGCCACCGCGGTCGGCTCCACGCGGCGATTCGACGTCGCGCACTTCGCCGGGCAATTGGCGGACGAGTACCTGGACTCCTGGTCCGGGGTGGTCCGCGCGCCGGCACTGGCCGGCAACGCGGCGTTGCCCTCGGTGCAGGTCGACGTTCCGACCGCATGGGGGTTCGCGGAGATCGCCATCGGCCGCGCGGACGACTACTCCGCCGCTCGCACCGGTGCCGTGCTGGAGGGGCTGGAGCGTTACGCGGGATGGCACTGCGGTGGCCGGGAACCGGCGCGGATGGCCGCGTTCGCGGAGCTCGGCGACGCCGTCGACCCGCGCACGCTGCTGCTGCACGAGGAAGGCGCCTATGACACACCGGGCTTCGAATACACCCGATTCGACCCGGACACCCAGACCGGGTGGGCCGAGGCCTACTCGGTCAACTCCGGTAGGCGCACTCTGCTGCCCTTCCACATCGCCTACTACGGCTCCACGCAGCGCACCGACACCGGCCCGGCGTTCGTCTACGAGAACTCCAACGGGTGCGCGCTGGGCGCGGGCGTGGAGGAGGCGCTGCTCGCCGCGCTGCTGGAGATCGCCGAGCGGGACGCCTTCCTGTGCGCCTGGTACTCCGGCACGCCGCTGCCGGAGATCGACCTGACCGAGTTGCCGGCCAGGCCGGCAGCCGCGATCCGCATGCTGCGGCACCACACCGGGCGCGAGGTCCGTGCGTTCCGTGCCGTGGGCCAGTTCGGCGTTCCGGTCGTCATCATGGTGTCCACGTCGGACGATCCGGCGGAGCCGGCCACGCTGGCCACCGCGGGCTGCGCGCTCACCGTACACGGCGCGCTGCTCGGCGCCGCGCAGGAGATGGCCGCGGCGGCACCGGCGATCGCGTTCGACTACCGCGACCGCCGAGTCGCGCTGGAGGCCGCGCTGGACCAGCCGGAGCTGGTCCGGCACATGACCGACCACGCCGTGGTGGGCGCACTTCCCGGCGCCCGCGGACGGTTCTCCTTCCTGCTCGATCAGAAAGCGGAACACGGGCCGAGCGCCGACCTGCACGTGCCACGAGGCGACGTCGCGGCCGACCTGGCCGCGATGCTGCAGGCGGGAGCGGACGACGGCCGCGACGTCATCGTGGTGGATCACACCACCGTGGAGCTGTATCGACTCGGCCTGCGCTGTGTGAAAGCCGTCGTCCCGGGCACCGCGCCGATGACCTTCGGGCACTCGCACCGCCGATTGCCCACCACGGAGCTGGTCCGCGACTTCCGGCTGCGCAACGGGATCGACCTCGGCACCCGCTCAACTCTGGAGGTTCGGCATGAGCCCCACCCGTTCCCCTGACGTCGCGCCCCCGCACGGGGTCACCGCGCTGCCCCACGGTATGGGCTGGGTGATCACGAACCGGGAGATCGCCGTGCGACTGCTCAGCGACGATCGTCTCGGCGTGGTGGAGTCGGCGCCGGTGGTGGCCGCGCTGAGCCGCGACCTTCCGGCCGACGTCCGGCCGCTGGCCGAAGAACTGGGCGAGTTCGCCGACCGGATCATGCTGCAGGCGGCACCCGAACGGCACGCCGAGCTGAGGCGGGCGTTCGGCCGGTTCTTCACCGCCGACGCGGTCGACGCCCGGATCCCGGCCATGCGCGCCTCCGCCGAACGGCTCGTCGAGAAGTTCGCGGGCGAAGGCGGCGGCGAGTTCATGACCGAGGTGGCGTTCCGCTACGCGATCGACGTCGGCAGCCAGTTGGTCGGCTTGCCTGCCGCGCAGTTCAGCCGGCTGCACAAGCTCAGCCAGCGCCTCGCCATGGTCGCCTACGCCTCCCGGCTCAGCGAGCCTACGCGGGCCGTGCGCGAGGGGCATGCCGCGCTGATCGCCATCCGGGCGTCGATAGCGCAGGCACGGAGCACCGCGCCGAAGGACTCCGTACTCGGATCGTGGAACCGGGGTGAGACCGGCGACCTGTCCGACGCGGACTTCGAGGCCAACGCGGTCATGCTCGTGCAGGCCACACTGGAGACGGTGGCGGGAATGCTCGGCAACGCCGCCGTCCGCATCCTCGGTACGCCAGGCGCGTTGGCCGTCGCCGAGCACCGCGCCGAACTGCTCGACGAGGCGTTGCGTCATGAGCCGCCGCTGAAAACCCTGGAACGGGTCGTGCGGGAACCGGTGTCAGTGGACGGCTTCCAGTTCGGCCGGGGTCAGGTGATCTCGGTACAGATCGCCGAAGCCAACCAGATGTCCGGCGGCGGCGAGGCCGTCGCCGGTCGTGCGGTGTTGTCCTTCGGCTGGGGGCCCTACCGCTGTCTCGGCGCCAGGATGGCCCGCCACCAGGCGTTGGAGCTGTTCTCCGCCCTGAATCGGTTGGCGCCGGACTCGACGCTGGCCGAACCGGAGACCGAGCGGGTGCGCCATATTCGCTTCGACATGCCCCGCCGGCTGCTGGTGCGCTGCTCACCTGCGCCCGGACCGCTCCTGGAAGCCCTCACCGACGCGCTGGCCGAGCACGATCTTGATCGCCCGCTGACCTCCATCGAACGTGTCGTCGCCGGTTCGGTGCTCGGCGAGTTCGGCCACGCCGAGCCCGAAGCGGTAGACGCCCCGCGAACCATCCGGGAGTGGGTGACATGGGCAGAGCACAACCGTGGCTGAGTGACGCCGTGGAGTGCCTCGCGCGCTCACGGGCAGGCCTGATCACCGAACACGGCAGGATCGGGTGGCCGGAACTGCTTCGGCGGGCACGGGACCTGGCCGGTGTCCTGCCGCATGCGCCGCACGGCTGGGTCGTGCCCGCGGACGGATCGGTCCGGTCCGTCATCGGCCTGCTCGCCGTCGGCCTCGCGGACCCCGCACCGCGTTGGCTGCTCGGCGATCCGGGCCGCTACGGCACGGGGGAGTCCTTCGGTGACGCGCTGTGGGTGGCCGGAGGTGGCTGCGCGGCACCGGAAACCGTGGTGGGCGTCACTTACGCCACCGCGACGTCGGGCACCACCGCCGCACCGAAGTTGCTGTTCGGCAGGCCGGACGCGCTACCCGACGCGGTGCGGCTCTATACCGACGGCATGCCCGAGTACGCCGGTGCGGAGGTGTTCGCCGCCTGTTCCGGGCTTGATTTCGCCGCGGCCTTCTACATGGTCGTCATGCCCGCGCTCCTGCAGGGCCGCGACCTGCTGCTCTTCGCGCCGAACCGCTGGGACGTCGCGGCACGCGAACTCGCGGGCAGGCCGGGAATCTGCCTGGCCGCACCGGCGTTGGCCGTGCTCGGAGCTCGGGCGGCGGCTGGAGCGACCTACGGCGGTACCTCGATCGTTCCCGCCGGCGGTGGGCTCACCTTCGAGCGGGCCGAGCGGATCACGGCCGGCTTCACCGGGTGCGGGTTCCTGACCATGCTCGGATCCACCGAGACCGGTCTGCTGACCGTGGGCCGTGAGGTGCGCGAGGACGGGCACGTCGGTGAGCCGCTGCGCGGCAAGCCCGTGTGGCTTGAGGACCTGGACGCCAACGGCGTCGGGACGATGTGGACCCGGGGGCCGGACACCCGCTTCGCGGTCACCGGAGGCCGGTTGCTGACGCGTGCGGACGGCGCGACAAGCGCCGGTGACCTCGCTCATCACGACGCCGGCGGCACGGGCTTCTTCCTGGACGGTCGTACCGACGACGTGATCAAGGTGGACGGGGTGAGCGTCTACCCGGGCGCGGTGGCCGCCGCCGTGCGCACGCTGGCCGGTGTCGTGGATGCCGCGGTGTCCGTGGACCGCGGCGGGCCCGCCGACCGGATCACGATCGTCGTCGTCGGGGACACCACCGAGGAGCGCGTGCGCCGAGCGTGCGCCGCACTGCCGCAGCCTGTCGTACCGCACCGGGTGCTGGTGCGCACCGCTGCCGAAGACGCCTACAACGAGCGTGGAAAGGTCCTGTTTTGAGCGGTGATGCGCAGGTTGCCAGCCCGGAACGCGCTGCCGCCGCAGCAGCGATACTGCGCAATCCGGACCTGCTCTACGAGAGCCTGCACAAGCGTGGGCCCGTGCAGTGGAGCGAGCAAGGCCGCGTCTGGCTGGTCGTCGGCTACCAGGCGGCCAGATCTGTGCTGCGTGACGTGCGGTTCCGCATGCCCGGCCCCGGCGCGGACCCGGAATGGGGCGAGGGCGGCGCGCACGGCGAGTTCATGCGCAGCCTGCTGCTCGAGGCCGAGGGCGCGCACCACGAGCGACTTCGCCGGGCGCTCGGCCCGGTGTTCTCCCCCCGCACCGTGCGGGCCAGGGAGGAACGGATCCGCGCGGTCACCGACGAACTCCTCGCCGAGATCAAGCCGGACACGACCTTCGACGGCGTCGCGACGATCAGTGCCCGGCTGCCGGTCTCCGTGGTGGGTGACCTGGTCGGCGTGCCGTCACGGTTACGTAGCGAGGTCTCCGCACTCTGCCGCGCCATCAGCACCGGCGGCGGACTCGCGTCCGGAGCCGCCTCCGCGGACGCCGTCCGCTCGTCCATCGCGGCGCTGGACGAGCTCACCATGCTGGTCCGCGACTGGCTCAAGCACCCCGAACTGCTGCCGGACGGCTCGGTGCTCGCAACCTCCGCCGCCGATCCCGGGACGCTGACCGAGGCCGAGATCGTGGCGAACGTGTTCAGCCTGTACCTGGCGGGCCACGACACCTCACGCAACATGCTCAGCGCGCTGCTGTTCCACCTGGCCGGCGAAGAGAGCCTGCTCGGCGACCTGGCCACCGGACGTACGACTCCGGCAGCCGAAGTGGAGCGGGTCCTGCTCGGCGAGTCGCCGCTCACCTTCACCGTGCGGGTCGCGCTGGAAGAGGTGCGGTTGGAAGGCGAGCTGATCGCTCCCGGCGACCGGATCCGGGTGATGCTCGGCGCCGCCAACCACGACCTACGGCGCACCGGCCAGTCAGGCGGCCTCCTGAGCGGAGTCAGTTTCGGCGAGGGCCGCCACGTGTGCCTCGGCGCTCACGTCGCCCGCCTGGAGGGCATCGTCGTGCTGGAGACGGTCGTCCGCCACTGGTCCACCGTCGCCCTGGCCGACGAACCGCAATGGACTCCTCACTTCCTGCACCGCGGTCTCAACGTCCTGCCGTTGGAGGTTTCGTGGCGGTCGTGAGCCCGGTGGGCGCGGTCCGCGTGGGGCCGGCGGTGATCCGGCGCCGCTGCCAGGTGCGGGCGGACACGCTGGAAAGCCTGGGCAGCGACGCCGTGTGGTCGGCCGCCGGGCACCTCGCCGTGGCGGTCGACGAGTGCTTGCGCCTGGGTGCCGCGCTGGCCGACCGGATCGGCGAACGCATACCGGAGACCGGAGCCGCCGAGCGGCGTGCCCTGCTCCACGCCAGACGGAACGCCTTCAACGGCCGCCCGTTGGACGAGGAACCGGACGTCGAGGGCGTCGGCGCGTACCAAGACGCGCTCGCCGTGTGTCACCAGAGGCGCGCGCAGTTGGCGCGACACGATGCGGAACTGGCGGCCTCGACGCGGGCGACGCTGCTCCAGTCGTTGTCCGATGCCGACTTCGCCGGCTCCGTCGAGCTCTCCGTGCCCGGCCTGGTACGCCAGGTGCCTGCCGCCCTCTCGCGCGACTCGGCGAAGGCCCGGCGCCGCACACTCACCCTGTATCGCCTGCTGACTCGCGCGGCCACCAAGCCGAGCCCGTTCGCCCGCCTCGCCGACTCCACGATCCTGCTGCCCGGCGCCGCGGAGGAGCCGGTGCGCAGCCACGTCCGCATCGACCGCAAGGCGCTGGACTGGGTCCAGCACTGGGTTCGCGCAGGCGGGCTGCGCGCACTGCCCGCCGAGAGGGTGTGGGTGACCACCAACTCCAGCGCCACGCTCACCCCTGGCCGGGTGAGCTGGCTGGCCGGCCGTGGCGTGCGCGGCGCGGCGTGTTCGGCCGGACTGGCGGACCTGCTCACCCGGCTGCGGACACCCGTGCGCCTCGCTGAACTGCACTCGGGCGGCGTCGTGGCCGAGCTCGTCGAGAACGAACTGCTGGAGATCGGCCTTCGGCTCCCCGGCTGGGGCCGGGACACCCTCGCCGTGGCCGCGGCGGCGGTGGACGCCGACGACGAGAACGCCCGGGAGATCCACGACGCGCTGGTCGCCCTGCACGAACTCGAGTCCACGGCCGAACCCGGTGCCGTCGTCAACCGGGCCGGCGCCGGACTGCGGCGCCTGGCCGCCGCATGCGGAGTCCGGGACACCGGCCCCCACCGGGTGCTGGTCAGCGAGGACCGGGTCGGCGTCGCAGGCGATCCGGGACCGCGCTGGGACGCCGACGTCCTCGCCGACCTCGGCCGGCTGCAGCGGGTCGCTCCGCTGTTCGGTCCCGAACTGCCTTTTCACCTGGCCGGCGCCATCTCCTTCGGCGAACAGTTCGGCGACGTGGCCGTCCCGCTGCTCACCGCGTTCCGCTGGTTCCTCCAGGCCGGAAGACAGTCCGCCGATCAGCTCATCACCGAGTCCACCCATCCGGTGCTGGCCGGCGTGCTGGCGGTACGGACCGAGATGATCCGCGGTCTGGAGCGGCTGCGCACCGACGCCGCAGGTGCCGAGGAGGTGTCCGTCGGCCCCGGCTGGCTGGACGACCTAGCCGCCGCGATGCCTCCAGAGGTGCCGGAGTGGCCCTGTGTGTCCTGGCCGGTGCAGGAGGCCGGGGATCGTCTGGTTCTCAACGGGATCGGCTCAGGCTACGGACGGTTCGCGGCCAGGATCGCGGCCACCCTGACCGAGCCGCAACGCCGGCAGGTGCGCACCTGGATCGCCGACGTCGCGGGCTCCTGGACGTTGCCGGTGGACATCGCGGTCCGGTTCGGTGCGACCGTCAACGAACACCCGCTGCTGCTGCCCGCGGCGCTCGCCTACCCGGGCAACGCACTGGACTGCGAACCCGCCACCCGGATCGACATGGCGTCCGTCACGCTCCGGATGGAGGACGGCCGCCTGGTCGCACGCAGCGCGGACTTCCCGGGCAGACGGCTGCTCTTCCTGCCGCACAACGCGACGCTACCGAGCCTGGCGCCCCCGCTGTATCGCTGGCTGAGCCGGCTCGGGCCGCCGCCGGGCAGCACGCTGGCGCTCTGGGACCTTGTCGACAGCGCCGTCGACAGCGCCGCCGGAGACCCCGGCGTGCGCTGCTATCCACGGCTCTCGACGGGCAGGCTCGTCCTGTGCCGCCGCACCTGGAAGGTGCCCGGCGACGCGCTGCCGGACGGCGACGTGGTGGCCTGGCGGCGCTGGTCGGACCGCACCGGGGTGCCGCGCCGGTCGTTCCTGCGGACCACCACGTTGCCCGACCCGTGGGACGTGATGCGCGGGCTGGCCACCGCCCACCGCGTGGGCGCCGCTCGCGCACCCGGCGGCGCGGCAGTGCGCAAACCCTCCTACGTCGACCTGTCCCAGCCACTGGCCCGGCCCGCGAAGGACGGCGACCCCACAGCGAGGCTCACCTTCACCGAGCCGCTTCCCGACCCGGCCCGCAGCGCCCCCGATGGCCATGTCACCGAGTACGTGATCGAGACGGCGCCGGTCAAGACGGTGCCATGACTACCTCTCAACTGATCCGACCCAAGGAAGACGATATGACCGACCATGCCGCCTGGGACATCATCCGCACCACCGTCTCCGAAGCGCAGAACTACTGGATCTGCACCGTGCGCCCGGACGGCCGGCCGCACGCGGTGCCGGTCTGGGGAGTGTGGTGGCGCGACAGCGTGGTGTTCTCCACGATCAACTCCAGCGTCAAGGCAGCCAACCTGCGTACCAACAGCAACGCCAACGTGCACCTGGAAAGCGCGCAGAACGTGGTGACCATGGACGGTCCCGCGGCCGAGTTGACCGACGAGGCCGAGCTGATCGAGATCGGTGCTCTGTTCGACGCCAAGTACGCGGAGATCGCCGGTGTCACCTATGACCTGGTCGCGGCGCACGCCGCGGGCATGACGATCTGCGCGGTGCGTCCGGAGGTGGTGCGCGCGTGGCGGGCCGACGACATGCTGGGCTCCTCGCGGTTCACGTTCGACGTCGACGGCAATCCCGTGCTGGTCCGATCGGTCCCTTTCGAGGCCGTGGCCGAAGAAACGACGTCGGCGTGATGGCCACCGTGCTGCGGGAGGAGGCCGGCCGGTTCGTCGCGGGGACCCACCGCACCCGGCCTCCCGCGGACACCTGGCGGCTGGCCCAGGAGCTGTTCGGTCGTTGTGGGATCAGCCGGGTCGCCGACGTCACCGGGCTGGACATCCTGGGCATCCCGACCTGGGTCGCCGTGCGCCCGCTGGCCAGCACGCTGAGCGTGAGCCAGGGCAAGGGCGCGACCCACACCGAGGCCAAGGTCTCCGCGTCGATGGAGGCCATCGAACTCTGGTACGCGGAGAACACGCCCACCGTGGACCGGGGGCCGCGGGCGGCGAGCGCGTCCTCGCTCGCGTTGTCCTACGACTTCGGCGGGCTGCAACGTGCCGCGCGCAGCCTGCTGACGGCGGACACGCCGCTGCCGTGGGTGCACGCCGACGTCATCGGGGAAGACCGCACGACCTTGGTCCCCGAAGCCAGCGTCGCGATCTCCTCGCTTGCCTCGCCGCAGTGGTCACCGCCGCTGCTCCGGGTGTCCAGCAATGGTCTTGCCAGCGGCAACTGCGCCGACGAGGCGGCGCTGCACGCGCTGTTCGAGCTCGTCGAGCGAGACAGCACGGCGGACCTCGGGCAGCGCCCGGTGCAGGTACGTGACTACATCGATCCCGCCACCGTGGATGACGCGATCTGCGCGGCGCTGATCGAGCGGATACGAGAGTCCGGTGCCTGGCTGGAGCTGGTGGACAACACCCGCGATCCACACTTTCCCTGCTATGTGTCCTATGTGTGGTCGCCGGAGGATCCCTCCATCTACTCCGGCTCGGGCTGTCACAGCAAGCCGGAGGTCGCCCTGTCGCGGGCGATCACGGAGGCGGCCCAGAGCAGGCTGACCGTGATCAACGGGACGAGGGATGACGTGCGCGGCTCGCTCTACCGTTCGCACCGCTGGGACACCACGGCGCCCGTCACGCCCGCCGGCCGCATCCGCTCCTGGCAGGAGGCCACCGACGGGATCGACCGGGTCGCCTTCGGGACCCCGCGAGAGCAACTGCTGTTCACCGCGGAACTCGTGACCCGGCGCACCGGACAGCAGGTGCTGCGTGTCCCCCTGTCCGCTCCGGACGAAGCGCTCGCCGTGGTCCGGGTGATCGCGCCCGGCCTGCGGTTCAGCGCCGGTGACGAGTGCCCTCGGCCGGTTCACCCGAACGGGAGTTGACCAGCTTTGTCGATCCATGTCTTCGCAGGCCCCACGATCGCTCCTGAGCAGGTGACCGAGCTCCTGCCGCAGGCGCGGGTCCATCCTCCGGTTCAGCACGGAGATCTTCTCCGCCTCGACCTCGACACCGGCGACACCGTCCTGATCCTGGACGGGTTCTTCCAGCAGGCACCGGCGGTGCGGCACAAGGAGATCCTGCACCTCGTGCACCGCGGGGTGCGGGTGGTAGGAGCCGGCAGCATGGGCGCGCTGCGGGCCGCGGAGCTGTCCGACCACGGCGTCGTCGGCGTGGGGCACGTCTTCGGCTGGTACGCGGACGGCACCGTGACCGGAGACGACGAGGTGGCCGTGTCCCACCTGTCCGCCGAGGAAGGCCACCGCCAACTCTCCGACGCGCTGGTGAGCCTGCGGTACGGGCTCGGCCGTGCCGCGGGCAGCGCGATCACGGAGGCCGAGCGCGACGCGTTGGTCAAGGTCGTCGCGGAGCTTCCGTTCCCGCAGCGCGGCTGGACGTCGTTGTGGCGGATCACGGAAGGAACACCGCTCGCCGGCGCCGCCGCGCGGGCCCGTGACTATCTCCAGGAGCACCCGCGCCACCTCGACGTCAAACGCGTCGACGCGGAACTGGCGTTGCGCTGGGTGCGGGACAACCCGGCGGTGTCCTCGCCGGCTCCTCGCCCGTCCACCCTGGACACCGTCTATCTGGCCGACTGGCTCTGGGAGAACTCGGGCGCCGAGGTGCGTGGTCAGCACGTCAGCGACCGGCATGCGCTCGGTTTCCTGCAGCTCTTCCTGCCGGCCTATCCGGAGATCCACCGCCTGAGCGCGTTGGCGGCGATCGGCGGCACGGCGGACGGCGCGTTGGCCGCGGCCCGCGCGCGCGGGCTGCTCGGTCCGGACGACGAGCCGACCGCCGGCATGCGCGAGTGGCTCGCCGACGCGGAGCTGGCTGCCGAGCCCGGCCGTGAACTGGTGCTCCGGGCGTTGGTCCGCTCCTTCCGTACCGCGCCGGGAGTCCGCACCGGACATTCCCTGCCCGCGATGGTCGCCGCCTCGCCCGAACTGCTCGGCCTGGCCAGGAACATCACCGCCGTCGCCGCTTCGATGAACGAAGCCAAAAGCGCGCGCCAGCCCGGGTTCCGGGTCGAGCACATCCGTGGCGACCTGGTCGAGCAGTTCTTCACCGACCGCTGGGGCTGCCAGGGCCTTGAGCACGCGTGCTGGGACCGAGGCCTGACCGGTATCGGAGACCTGCACGAGCTGGGCGCGTACTTCTTCCTGCTCGCCCGCTCGGGGCGGCTGCCGGAGCAGGCGCTGTCGGCCGTCGCGGTGGGCACACCAAGCGGCCACGGGGAGAGGATCCGATGAGTAGAGGCTTAGTGGTACTGGTCAACCCGAACAAGGTGCACCCGCCGATCGCGCCGTACGCCCTGGACGTGCTGACCACGTCGTTGGAACTCGCCGGCTTCGAGGTCGAGGTGCTGGACCTGACCTTCCACCGCGACGACTGGAAGTCCTGCCTCGCCGAGTACTTCGGGCATCGAAGCCCGATGCTGGTCGGCGTCACCATCCGCAACACCGACACGGTCTACGCCTTCGAACAGCGCCCGTTCGTCGGTGAGCACAAAGAGATCATCACCGAGATCATGCGGCTGACCGACGCCCCGATCATCGGCGGCGGGATCGGCTTCTCCACCATGCCGTTCGCGCTCATCGACTACTTCGGCATCGACTTCGGGGTCAAAGGGCCCGGTGAGCAGATCCTCTGCGATCTGGCCGACGCGCTGGCCACCGGGCGCGACCCCGCCACGGTGAGCGGCCTGATCCGCAACACCCCGGGCGGCATCACCCGGGTGCCGCCACCGGTCCTCACCACGTCCCGCGAGCGTACGGTGACGCTGCCGTTCACCGGGCACAACGAGGACCGCGTGTGGCAGGTGGACCGCGCCGGCACCTATGTGCGCCGGTCAGGCGCGCCCTACAAGGTGGACAACCTGGAGTACTACCAGCGCGGCGGTCTGGCCGGGATCCTCACCAAGAACGGCTGCACCTACCGTTGCGCGCACTGTGTGGAACCGGACGCGAAGGGCACGGTGTTCGGTCGCCGAGACGTTTCGGCCGTGGTGGACGAGATGGAATCTCTCGCCGGACACGGGATTCTTGATCAGCACACGACCGACAGCGAGTTCAACCTGTCCATTGCGCATGCCAAGAACCTGTTGCGCGAGATCATCCGGCGCAAGCATGCCGACGCCGCCAATCCGCTCAACGAACTGCGGCTGTGGGTCTACTGTCAGCCCTCGCCGTTCGACGAGGAGTTCGCCGAACTGCTCGCGGCCGCGGGCTGCCGGGGGGTGAACGTCGGCTCCGACCACGTGCGCGCGGACATGCTGCAGAACTGGAAGGTGACCGCGAAGGGCACCACCTACTACACGTTCGCCGACACCGAGAAGCTTGTCCGGCTGTGCCACGAGCACGGCATGATGACCATGGTCGAGGCGCTGCTGGGGATGCCGGGCGAGACGCACGAGACCATGCTCGAATGCGTCGACGCCTTCATGGGGCTGGATGCCACGGTCACCGGTTTCTCGCTGGGGCTCCGGCTCTTTCCCTATACGCCGATGGGGATCTCGATGGCCGAGCAGTGCGACGGGGTGCGAACGCTGCCGGGGCTGCAGTCCAACACGGCCGTCGCGCCGATCGTGCTGAAGCCGCTGGCCAAGTGCTCCGGCCCGGTGGAGTACGAACGGCAGTTCATGTTCGACGAGCACGGTGACTTCCGCCTGGTCTGCTACTTCTCGCCGGATCTGGTCGAGGCGCCGGGGACGGTCACCGATCCCGCCGGCCGCTGGAGCCGGTCGGTGGAAGTGCTGTGGGACCACATAGACCCCGGCGAGTACTACCGCGTGATGCTGCCGACGTTGTCCGGATCCAGCGAACACGACAACAACTATGCGGACAATCCCTTCCTGACCAGCCTCAGCGGACTCGGCTACACCGGCGCGTTCTGGGCGCACTGGCGCGATCGGGAGGTGATCCTGCGCCGGGCGCGGGACGCGGGCATGATCGGGTCGGTCGATGCGTGACATGAAGCCGCTCACCGGACAGTGTGCCCTGATCACCGGCGCGAGCAAGGGCATCGGCCGTGAGGTGGCCCTCGCGCTGGCCGGTGCCGGGATGTCGGTGGTCCTGCTCGCCCGCGACCGCGAGCGGCTGGCCGAGGTCACCGAGGAATGCGCCAGGCTCGGGGTCCAGGCGACCGAGGTCAGTGCCGACGTCACATCCCCGGATCACGTGCGCGCCGCGGTCTCCGTGCTCGGCCGGATCGATCTGCTGGTGAACAACGCCGGCGTGGTGGACAGCCATGAGGTGCCGCTGTGGGAGGCGGACTGGGACCAGTGGTGGCGAACCTACGAGACCAACGTGCGGGGGACCTTCAACGTCTGTCGCGCCGTGTTGCCCGGCATGGTCGCCAGGCGCGCGGGTCGGGTGGTGAACATCAACTCGGTGCTGGCGGTACGTCCCGACGTCCGCTATTCCGCCTACTGCACCTCGAAGAGGGCGTTGCTGGGGTTCTCGGACGCGCTCGCCGGCCCGCTCGCCGAGCACGGGGTCTCGGTGTTCGAGCTCAGCCCCGGCATGGTGCGGACCGGCATGACGCTGGGGATGTCCATCTGCGACGGGCGCGAGGACTGGACCCCTGTCGATCGCATCACCGGTGCGCTGTTGCGGGTCGCGACCGGTGAACTCGACCCGCTCGCCGGCCGTTTCGTGCACGTCGGGATGGACGATCTGGACCAGATGTTGTCGCGGGCCGACGAGTTGCGCGCACACGACGCCAGGAGGCTGCGCCTGACCGCGTACGGCCCCGGCGACCCGTTGGCCGACCTCGGCACAGGTTGACTCGTAGGGCAGAGAGGACACATGGTGAAACTCGTAGAGGTCGTTTGCCGCCGGCACCCGATCCGTCACCACCATCACGGCGAGCCCGTTCCCGCGGAGTGCTCATGAGCCGGGCCGACGCGGCGCGCGCGCTCGCGACCGTCTGGGGGGCCGTACGGCACTTCCACCCCGGCGTGTTCGGCCGGGAGGCCGCCTGGGACGAGGCGCTGGCCGAGACGCTGCGAAAGCACTGGGCCGGCGGCGCGGCTCTCGACGGCCGAGCCGCCATCGAGCACCTGCTGGGCCTGCTGGACGACCCGTGCACCGCGGTGGTGAGCGAGCCGGGCTCCCGCGACGTGACGGACCCGGAACGGCCGCCCGCGCTTCGCCGGCTGGACGACGGGACGTGCGTGCTCGCGACCGCGGAGTTCAGGAAGGTGCCGCCGGGCGGGGAACTCTTCAGCGTGCTCCACGGCATGATCAGCGAGGGGCTCCGGGCGCCGCGGCTGGTGATCGACCTGCGGGGCACCACTCGCCTGTTCCAGTTCTCCGCGTTGCCGTACCTGCTGGGGCACTTCATCGGAGAGGAGACGCCACTCGCGATGACCCGCAGCCGGCAGTCCCTCGGGCTGCGGCCCGAGGCCGGCGAGAACATCACCGAGCACCGTGACGGGCTCCTGACCGCGGTCGGCGGGAGCCTCCGCCCGCAGCCGGGCCCCCCTTCGGACATCCCGCTGGCACTGGTGGTCGGGGACGCCAACGAGCCCGGTTACGCCCACGCGCTGGCCCTGCGGCAGGCCGGTCGCGCTCGGCTGGTCCACGCCGCGGGGCCGGCCGCCCAGGCGCCGGGTACGGTGCTCGCCCTGCCCGAGGGGACCCGGGTCCGGGTGCGCACACACGAGTACGTCGGCCTGGACGGCGGGCCGGATCTGCTGGCCGACCCGGCTGACGGGATCTCCGCGGCGGTCCGGACACTGATGTCCGCCCCACCCGCCCCCTCGGCGTTGCCGACGTGGGGACTCCCGCCGGGCCCGGCCGCTCCGGACACCGCCTTCCCGGAGCGTGAGTACCGGCTGCTCGGCCTGATGAAACTGTGGTGCGCCGCGCGCTGGTTCTTCCCCTATCACGAGTTGTGCGACCGTCCCTGGGACGAGGCGTTCGCCGCGGCGCTCCCGCTGTTCGAGGAGGCCCGTGACGAGCGGGACTACGCACGCGCGACAGGCGTGCTCACGACCTGGCTGCACGACTCGCACGCCCAGGTGATGAGTCCCGCGTGGCTCGAGTCCCTGGGCGGCCCGACCGGGATCGACGCGATGGTGCGGCTGGTGGAAGGGCGCACCGTCGTCGTGCAGAGCTCGCAACCGGAGTTGGCCGTCGGGGATGTGGTCACTGTCGTCGACGGCACGCCCTGCGCGGAACGGCGGGCGTTCCTCGGCCGGTACCTGTCGGCCTCGACTCCGCAGGCCCTGGAGAACGCGGTGGACTCCCTGCTGTTGACCGGCCCGGCGGAAAGCACGGCCACACTGGTGATCGAGCGGGCCGGGCAGGCGCCGTCGACCGTCGTGATCCCCCGGACACCGCCGAAGCAGCTCACGTACCGCTCACACCTGCCGGTCTTCGGAGAGCTCACGGAAGGTGTCGGCTACATCGACCTCGTCAGGCTCGCCGCCAGCCAGGCGGAGCAGGCGTTCGAGGAAGTGGAGCGGCTTCCCGGCCTCGTCATCGATCTGCGGGGCTATCCGGGCAACGCCGGTCCGCAACTCGCCTCACGCCTGACGGGCCGCCGTGTCCCGTACGCCCGCCATGCCTATCCGGCCCCGGACTCGCCGGGCCATACCTCGGACGTGGTCCGTGATCGGCTCTTCCACATCGAACCGGCCGACCCCGGCCGCTCGTACGAAGGCCGCGTCGCCGTACTCGTGGACGAGTCCACCATCAGTCAGGGAGAGGTCGTGTGCCTCATGATTCTCGGCGCGGCGCAGGGCCGGGCGCGCGTCTTCGGCACCGCCACGAGCGGGGCCGTGGGCAACGTCACCGACGTCCGGCTCCCCGGGCAGAGCGTCGTCATGTTCAGCGGCTTCTCGGTACGCCACCCGGACGGCGGCACCGTGCAGCGGAAGGGGATCGTCCCCGACACGGTGGTCCCGCTCACGCTCTCCGCGGTGCGCGCCGGGCGGGACGAGACGCTCCAGGCGGCCATGGCCCACCTGCGTCCCAGCCCTGAGGACCCGCTGCGCCCCATGCCGGCCTGACCATCGGCTGCCCGGGGTCGCCACGCGTGGGCGGCGTCGTTCCCGACGGAGTGAAGGATCGTCGGGAACATCGGCGCGACGGTGCGAACGTCGCTCGCGCTCGGAGCCTCGGCGACCTCGGCAGTCTCACGAACCGGTCACAGATCACCCCCCTGTCCCGATATCATGGGTACGGAGCCGTGGCCGGGCACTGACGAAAACAGTCTCGGCGTCCCGGAGTGGCAAGCCGTGTACGCTTTACCGCGCCGCTTTGACGTGTCGCAGAGGCCTGGGTAGTCTTGTGCTTCGTGCCCGTCGTAAGCGGGCCCTCGGTCGTGCGCTCCTTACGGGCGTAGGACGGCTTCCTCGCTCGTAAACTCCGCGGGACGTCTGCGTGAACAGCGCGACACGCCCGAGCGCGGGGGCACCGAGTCGAGAAAAACCAGCAGGTCATGACACCGGCAGTACCTGCGAAACGCACCACAACTGACGTAACACCGGCCAAGGCACGAAACGGAGTGGCAGTGCCCACTATTCAGCAGTTGGTCCGCAAGGGCCGGCAGGACAAGGTCTCCAAGACCAAGACTCCTGCCCTCAAGGGGAGTCCGCAGCGGCGCGGCGTGTGCCAGCGCGTCTACACCACCACCCCCAAGAAGCCCAACTCGGCACTGCGCAAGGTGGCCCGTGTCCGGCTCACCAACGGCATCGAGGTCACGGCTTACATCCCCGGTGTGGGCCACAACCTGCAGGAGCACTCCATCGTGCTCGTGCGTGGCGGTCGTGTGAAGGACCTGCCGGGTGTTCGCTACAAGATCATCCGTGGCTCGCTGGACACCCAGGGTGTCCGCAACCGCAAGCAGGCCCGTAGCCGTTACGGCGCG
This sequence comes from Nonomuraea sp. NPDC047897, assembly GCF_043204415.1. Classification (NCBI taxonomy): domain Bacteria; kingdom Bacillati; phylum Actinomycetota; class Actinomycetes; order Streptosporangiales; family Streptosporangiaceae; genus Nonomuraea; species Nonomuraea sp. NPDC047897. The sequence goes on from NZ_JBIDCC010000001.1 coordinate 40,049, forward strand.
AAGAAGGAGAAGAGCTAACTATGCCTCGCAAGGGTTCTCCTGGCCGTCGTCAGCTCATGGCTGACCCGGTTTACAGCTCGCCGCTGGTGACCGCCCTGATCAACAAGGTGCTCCTGGACGGCAAGCGCTCCATCGCGCAGTCGATCGTCTACGGCGCCCTCGAGGGCTGCAGGGAGAAGACGGGCAACGACCCCGTCGTCACCCTCAAGCGCGCGCTCGACAACGTCAAGCCGACCCTCGAGGTTCGCAGCCGTCGTGTCGGTGGCGCGACCTACCAGGTGCCAGTCGAGGTGCGCGCCGCGCGCAGCACCACCCTGGCCCTGCGCTGGCTGGTGCAGTACTCCCGCGCCCGCCGCGAGAAGACCATGACCGAGCGCCTCATGAACGAGCTCCTGGACGCCAGCAACGGCCTCGGGGCGAGTGTCAAGAAGCGTGAGGACACCCACAAGATGGCCGAGTCCAACAAGGCCTTCGCCCACTACCGCTGGTAACCCCGGCGGGTTCGACGAGACGACGAGGACGCGAGAGAAGTGGCCACCACGACCGCTCTTGACCTGGCCAAGGTCCGCAACATCGGGATCATGGCCCATATCGACGCGGGCAAGACCACCACGACCGAGCGCATCCTGTTCTACACCGGCATCAACTACAAGATCGGTGAAGTCCACGAGGGCGCTGCCACGATGGACTGGATGGAGCAGGAGCAGGAGCGCGGCATCACGATTACGTCGGCCGCGACGACCTGTGAGTGGGCCGGTCACACCATCAACATCATCGACACGCCCGGCCACGTCGACTTCACCATCGAGGTGGAGCGCTCGCTCCGCGTCCTCGACGGTGCCGTCGCCGTGTTCGACGGTGTCGCGGGTGTCGAACCGCAGTCGGAGACGGTGTGGCGCCAGGCTGACCGCTACGACGTGCCCCGCATCTGCTTCGTGAACAAGATGGACCGGGTCGGCGCGGAGTTCCACCGCTGCGTCGACATGATGGTCAGCCGCCTGGGCGCGACCCCGGCGGTCATCCAGCTGCCGCTGGGCGTCGAGTCCGACTTCAAGGGCGTCATCGACCTGATCCAGATGAAGGCCTTCGTCTGGAGCGCCGAGGCGGCCAAGGGCGAGATGTACGACACCGTCGACATCCCGGCCGACCACGCCGAGGCCGCTCGCGAGTGGCGCGACAGGCTGGTCGAGACCGTCGCCGAGAACGACGACGAGCTGATGGAGCTCTTCCTGGAGGGCACCGAGCCCACCGAGGAGCAGCTGGTCGCGGCCCTGCGCCGCGCCACGCTGGCCAGCGCCGTCAACCCGGTCCTGTGCGGCACCGCGTTCAAGAACAAGGGCGTGCAGCCCCTGCTCGACGCGATCGTCGCCTACCTCCCCGCGCCGACCGACATCCCGGCCTTCAAGGGTCACGCGGTCGGCAACGAGGAGCAGGTGGTCGAGCGGCACGCGGACCCGACCGAGCCGTTCTCCGCCCTGGCCTTCAAGATCGCCAGCGACCCGCACCTGGGCAAGATCACCTACATCCGCATCTACTCGGGCACGCTCGAGTCCGGCTCGCAGGTCGTCAACTCTGTGAAGGGCCGCAAGGAGCGGATCGGCAAGATCTACCAGATGCACGCCAACAAGCGCGAGGAGCGCCCGTCGGCGATCGCCGGTCAGATCGTGGCCGTGATGGGTCTGAAGGACACCACCACCGGTGACACCCTGTCCGACCCGGCCCACCAGGTCGTGCTCGAGTCGATGACGTTCCCGGCCCCGGTCATCAACGTCGCCATCGAGCCCAAGACCAAGGGCGACCAGGAGAAGCTGTCGACCGCGATCCAGCGGCTGGCCGAGGAGGACCCGTCCTTCCAGGTCCGCCGTGACGAGGAGACCGGCCAGACGGTCATCTGGGGCATGGGCGAGCTTCACCTCGAGATCCTCGTGGACCGCATGCGGCGCGAGTTCAAGGTCGAGGCCAACGTCGGCCGTCCGCAGGTCGCCTACCGCGAGACCATCCGCCGTAAGGTGGAGAAGATCGACTACACCCACAAGAAGCAGACCGGTGGTTCCGGTCAGTTCGCGCGGGTCATCATCAACCTCGAACCGCTGGGCGACGGCAACGACGGCTACGAGTTCGAGAACAAGGTCACGGGTGGCCGTGTCCCGAGGGAGTACATCCCCTCGGTCGACGCGGGCGCCCAGGAGGCTGCCGAGTTCGGCGTGCTGGCCGGCTACCCGATGGTGGGCGTGAAGGTGACGCTGACCGACGGTGCGGCGCACGACGTCGACTCCTCCGAGATGGCCTTCAAGATCGCCGGCTCGATGGCCTTCAAGGAGGCCGCGCGCAAGGCTGACGCTGTGCTCCTCGAGCCGATGATGGCCGTTGAGGTCACCACGCCCGAGGATTACATGGGAGACGTCATCGGTGACCTCAACGGTCGCCGCGGGCAGATCCAGGCGATGGACGAGCGGGCCGGTGCCCGTGTCGTCAACGCGCTCGTGCCGCTGTCTGAGATGTTCGGTTACGTGAATGACCTGCGTAGCAATACGCAGGGGCGCGCGAGCTTCAGCATGCAGTTCGACTCCTACGCTGAGGTGCCTCCGGGCATCGCCAAGGAGATCGTCGCGAAGGCCCGGGGCGAATAGTCTCGGGACCCCATGGCCGGACGCCGGGAGACCGGCGGCCGGCCGCCAATGGGGCCTCGGCCCCTGGCTGGGTGGTGTGAGCCGCCCGGCCGTCCAGGGATTCGGGATTACCCGGGCCCGAGTGTGTAGACGAAAGTCAGAGATTCTCAAGGAGAGAACCAGTGGCCAAGGCCAAGTTCGAGCGGACCAAGCCGCACATGAACATCGGCACCATTGGGCACATCGACCACGGCAAGACCACGCTGACCGCGGCGATCACCAAGGTGCTTCACGACCGTTTCCCGGAGCTGAACAAGGCTACGCCGTTCGACAAGATCGACAAGGCGCCCGAGGAGAAGGCTCGCGGTATCACGATCTCCATCGCGCACGTCGAGTACCAGACCGAGAAGCGCCACTACGCCCATGTGGACTGCCCCGGTCACGCTGACTACGTGAAGAACATGATCACCGGTGCCGCCCAGATGGACGGCGCGATCCTCGTGGTCGCCGCCACCGACGGCCCGATGCCGCAGACGAAGGAGCACGTCCTCCTGGCCCGCCAGGTCGGCGTCCCCTACATCGTCGTGGCGCTCAACAAGTCCGACATGGTGGACGACGAGGAGATCCTGGAGCTCGTCGAGCTCGAGGTCCGCGAGCTCCTGTCCGCTCAGGAGTTCCCCGGCGACGACCTGCCGGTCGTCCGCGTCTCCGCGCTCAAGGCTCTTGAGGGCGACGAGAAGTGGGCCGACAGCATCATCGAGCTGATGAACGCCGTCGACGAGAGCGTGCCCGAGCCGCCGCGTGAGACGGAGAAGCCGTTCCTCATGCCGGTCGAGGACGTCTTCTCGATCACCGGTCGCGGCACCGTCGTCACCGGCCGTATCGAGCGCGGCATCGTCAAGGTCAACGAGCAGGTCGACATCATCGGCATCAAGCCCGAGAAGACGACCACCACCGTCACCAGCATCGAGATGTTCAACAAGATGCTCGACGAGGGTCACGCGGGCGACAACGCCGCCCTGCTGCTCCGCGGCATCAAGCGCGACGACGTCGAGCGCGGCCAGTGCATCATCAAGCCGGGCACGACCACCCCGCACACCGAGTTCGAGGGCCAGGTCTACATCCTGTCCAAGGACGAGGGCGGCCGCCACACGCCGTTCTTCAACAACTACCGCCCGCAGTTCTACTTCCGTACGACTGACGTGACCGGTGTCGTGCACCTCCCCGAGGGCACCGAGATGGTCATGCCGGGCGACAACACCGAGATGCGCGTTGAGCTGATCCAGCCCATCGCCATGGAGGAAGGCCTCAAGTTCGCGATCCGTGAGGGTGGCCGCACCGTCGGCGCCGGTCGGGTCACGAAGATCATCAAGTAGCACGATCGCGGGGTGGCGGTCGGCCCCGGAGACAGGGCCGGCCGCCACACCACGAGGGGAGGGAGCTCCGGCTCCCGCCCCGGCTCCACGGCCAAAGCCGTGATCTCGCAGTCGCTTCGGACGTGACCGAAGTAACTGCCGGATCACGGAAGAAAAGGCAGATCGACTGCGTCTGCTACGTGGAGCCTCGCGGGCTCGCGCCCGCAGCACTACAGCGGCAACAGGCCGCACGATACTTTTTCAGACGACAGCGAAGGACACCGAGGCCACTATGGCGGGACAGAAGATCCGCATTCGGCTCAAGGCCTATGACCACGAGGTCATCGACAGCTCGGCCAAGAAGATCGTCGAGACGGTGACGCGGACTGGCGCGAAGGTCGCGGGCCCGGTGCCGCTGCCGACCGAGAAGAACGTGTACTGCGTCATCCGCTCGCCGCACAAGTACAAGGACAGCCGCGAGCACTTCGAGATGCGCACGCACAAGCGGCTGATTGACATCATCGACCCGACGCCCAAGACCGTCGACTCGCTCATGCGGCTCGACCTCCCCGCGGGCGTCGACATTTCGATCAAGCTCTGAGGGATCACACTGACATGGCTAAGACGATCAAGGGCGTCCTGGGCAAGAAGCTCGGCATGACCCAGGTCTTCGACGCGGACAACCGGATGGTTCCGGTCACCGTGGTCGAGGCCGGTCCGTGTGTGGTGACCCGCGTCCGCACGGCAGAGAAGGACGGCTACTCCGCGGTCCAGCTCGGCTACGGGCAGGTCGACCCCCGGAAGGTCAACAAGCCGCTCGGCGACTACCTGCGCAAGCACGACATCACCCCGCGCCGTTACTTCGCGGAGATCCGCACCGACGACGCGAGCGACTACACCCTGGGCCAGGAGCTGCTGGCCGACACCTTCGAGGCCGGCCAGTTCGTCGACGTGACGGGCAAGAGCAAGGGCAAGGGCTTCGCCGGTGTCATGAAGCGGCACGGCTTCGGTGGTCTGGGCGCGTCGCACGGTACGCAGCGCAAGCACCGCTCGCCGGGTTCCATCGGTGGCTGCGCCACCCCGGGCCGCGTTTTCAAGGGTCTGCGCATGGCCGGTCGGATGGGTAACGTCCGCACCACCGTGCAGAGCCTCAAGGTTCACTCCGTTGACGCCGAGAAGGGCCTCATCCTGATCAAGGGTGCGATCCCCGGTGCCAACGGCAGCCTGGTCCTCGTCCGCACCGCTGCCAAGAAGGGGGCTGCCAAGTGACCACCATTGACGTCCTCGACGCCAGCGGCGCCAAGACCGGCACCGTCGACCTGCCCGAAGACATCTTCGGCGCCAAGGTCAACGTTCCCCTCATCCACCAGGTCGTCGTGGCCCAGCTCGCCGCTCGCCGGCAGGGCACCCACAAGGCCAAGACCCGTGGTGAGGTTCGAGGCGGCGGCAAGAAGCCGTACCGTCAGAAGGGCACCGGCCGCGCCCGTCAGGGTTCGACCCGCGCCCCGCAGTTCGCCGGCGGTGGCGTCGTCCACGGCCCGGTCCCGCGTGACTACTCGCAGCGCACCCCCAAGAAGATGAAGGCCGCCGCCCTGCGCGGTGCCCTCTCCGACCGGGCCGGCAGCGGTCGCGTGCACGTGGTGAGCAGCCTGGTCACCGGCGAGACGCCGAAGACGCAGGCCGCGCTGCAGGCCCTTCGCAAGATCACTCAGGCTCGGACCGTGCTCGTCGTGGTCGACGAGGCCGACGAGCTGACCTGGATGAGCCTGCGTAACGCTCCCGAGGTCCACCTGCTGGACGCGGGGCAGCTCAACACCTACGACGTGCTCGTCCACGACGACGTGGTCTTCACCCAGGAGGCGTACGACCAGGTCGTGGCGCGTCTGTCGGCGGGGTCGGCCGAGCAGAGTGAGAAGGAAGACGCCTGATGAGCATGGAGAGGGTCGTCGACCCGCGCGACATCATCATCAAGCCCGTCGTCTCCGAGAAGAGCTACGGCCTGATCGATGAGAACAACAAGTACACGTTCCTGGTGAAGAAGACCGCGAACAAGACCCAGGTCAAGATCGCTGTTGAGCAGATCTTCGGGGTCAAGGTCACCAGCGTGAACACCATCAACCGGCAGGGCAAGCGCAAGCGCACCCGCACCGGCTTCGGCAAGCGTCCCGACACCAAGCGCGCGATCGTGAGCCTGGTCGAGGGCGATCGGATCGACATCTTCGGTCAGATCGGCTGACAGCCACAGATGTAAAGCGGGCCGCATGGTCCGTAGCGGGCAGAGACCGTCGCACTTCGGTGCGGCGGGCTCACCCATGTAACCGACGAAGGATGAACGAAAAAGATGGGCATCCGTAAGTACAAGCCGACGACTCCGGGTCGCCGTGGCTCGAGTGTCTCGGACTTCTCCGAGATCACGCGCAGCACGCCCGAGAAGTCGCTGCTTGCGCCCCTTCACAACAAGGGCGGCCGCAACGTACACGGCCGGGTCACCGCGCGCCACCAGGGCGGCGGTCACAAGCGCGCCTACCGGATCATCGACTTCCGGAGGCATGACAAGGACGGCATCCCGGCGAAGGTCGCTCACATCGAGTACGACCCCAACCGCACCGCCAACATCGCTCTGCTGCACTACGCCGACGGCGAGAAGCGCTACATCATCGCGCCGACCGGCCTCAAGCAGGGCGACCGCATCGAGAACGGCCCCGCGGCCGACATCAAGCCGGGCAACTGCCTGCCGCTGCGCAACATCCCGACCGGTACCTTCATCCACGCGGTGGAGCTCCGTCCGGGCGGCGGCGCCAAGCTCGGCCGCTCCGCGGGCGCCCAGATCCAGCTGCTCGCGAAGGAAGGCCAGTACGCCACGCTGCGTATGCCGTCCGGCGAAATGCGCATGGTCGACGTGCGCTGCCGGGCTTCGGTCGGCCAGGTCGGCAACGCCGAGCAGGCCAACATCAACTGGGGCAAGGCCGGCCGCATGAGGTGGAAGGGCAAGCGCCCGACCGTCCGCGGTGTCGCGATGAACCCCGTCGACCACCCGCACGGTGGTGGTGAGGGCAAGACCTCCGGTGGTCGTCACCCGGTCAACCCCAAGGGCAAGCCGGAGGGCCGTACCCGCCAGGCGAACAAGGCCAGCGACCGGCTGATCATCCGACGTCGGAGCAAGAGGAAGAAGCGGTAGGAGCAGCCGAAATGCCACGTAGCCTTAAGAAGGGTCCCTTCGTGGACGACCACCTCGCCAAGAAGGTGGACGCCCAGAACGAGAAGGGCACCAAGAACGTCATCAAGACGTGGTCGCGGCGCTCCATGATCGTGCCTGACATGCTCGGGCACACGATCGCCGTTCACGATGGCCGCAAGCACGTCCCGGTGTTCATCACCGAGTCGATGATCGGCCACAAGCTGGGAGAGTTCGCCCCGACGCGCACCTTCCGCAGCCACGTCAAGGAAGACCGCCGCAGCCGGCGATAGCAGCCTTCAGAAGTAAGAGGAGTAAGCGATGGAAGCCAGGGCTCAGGCGCGGTTCGTCCGCGTCACGCCCCAGAAGGCCCGCCGCGTGGTGGACCTTATTCGCGGGCTGCCCGCTTCGGAGGCGCAGGCCGTGCTGCAGTTCGCTCCCCAGACGGCGAGCGAGCCGATCTACAAGGTGCTCTCCAGCGCCATGGCGAACGCAGAGCACAATTTCGATCTCGACCCTCAGACGCTGGTCGTCAGCCGCGCGTGGGTCGACGAGGGCCCGACGCTGAAGCGGTTCCGTCCGCGTGCCCAGGGTCGTGCCTATCGGATCAACAAGCGGACGAGCCACATCACCGTGATCGTGGAGTCCCGCGAGCCGAAGGGAAGGACCCGATAGTGGGCCAGAAGGTTAACCCGCACGGGTTCCGCCTCGGCATCACGACCGACTTCAAGAGCCGGTGGTACGCCGACAAGCTGTACAAGTCGTACGTCGCCGAGGACGTGGCGATCCGTCGCATGCTGCAGAAGGGCATGGAGCGGGCCGGCATCTCCAAGGTGGAGATCGAGCGCACGACCGACCGCGTCCAGGTCGACATCCACACCGCGCGTCCGGGCATCGTCATCGGCCGCCGCGGCGCGGAGGCCGACCGCATCCGCGGCGACCTGGAGAAGCTGACCAAGAAGCAGGTCCAGCTCAACATCCTCGAGGTGAAGAACCCCGAGATCGACGCCCAGCTCGTCGCGCAGGGTGTCGCCGAGCAGCTCTCCAGCCGCGTGTCGTTCCGGCGTGCCATGCGCAAGGCCATGCAGTCGGCCATGAAGAGCGGCGCCAAGGGCATCCGGGTGCAGTGCTCGGGTCGTCTGGGCGGCGCCGAGATGTCGAGGTCGGAGTTCTACCGCGAGGGCCGCGTGCCGCTGCACACCCTCCGCGCGGACATCGACTACGGCTTCTACGAGGCCCGCACCACCTTCGGCCGCATCGGCGTGAAGGTGTGGATCTACAAGGGTGAGGCCGCGACCAGCCGCGCCGAGCGTGAGGCGGCCGCCGCCGGTGCTCGCGCCGGCCAGCGTCGCGAGCGTGACGACCGTAGGGGTGGCGGCGACCGTCCCCGTCGCGGTGGCGCCGGTGGCGCCCGCCGTGGTGGCGGCCGCGGCGACCGCGCCCCCAGGACCGAGGCGGCCGCGCAGGCCGCCCCCGAGACCGGCCCGGCTGCGCAGCCGGGTGCTGAAGGGAGCTGACCATGCTGATCCCGCGCAGGGTCAAGCACCGCAAGCAGCACCGGCCTGACCGCAGCGGAGCCGCCAAGGGCGGCACGAGGGTCGTGTTCGGCGAATTCGGCATCCAGGCGCTTGAGCACTCGTACGTGACCAACCGCCAGATCGAGTCCGCCCGAATCGCGATGACCCGTCACATCCGCCGTGGCGGCAAGGTGTGGATCAACATCTACCCCGACCGTCCGCTCACCAAGAAGCCTGCCGAGACCCGCATGGGTTCCGGTAAGGGTTCGCCCGAGTGGTGGATCGCCAACGTCAAGCCCGGACGCGTGATGTTCGAGCTGTCCGGCGTGGCGGAGCCGATCGCGCGCGAGGCGCTTCAGCGCGCGATCCACAAGCTGCCGATGAAGTGCAAGATCGTTAAGCGTGAAATGGGTGAGGCGTGATGGCTAAGGGCCTGACCGCCGGCGAGCTGCGAGTGGAGGACCAGGACACCCTGGTCCAGAAGCTGAAGGAAGCCAAGGAGGAACTGTTCAACCTCCGCTTCCAGGCGGCGACCGGTCAGTTGGAGAGCCACGGGCGGCTGCGTGCTGTCCGCCGCGAGATCGCCCGTATCTACACCGTGATGCGCGAGCGTGAGCTCGGCATCGTCACGGTCGAGAAGGAGACGAGCGATGGCTGAGACCGAGACCACCGAGACCACCCAGGCCGCTGAGGAGACCGCCGAAGGGCGTCACTTCCGCAAGGTCCGCGAGGGCCTGGTCGTCAGCGACAAGATGGACAAGACCGTCGTCGTCGCCGTCGAGGACCGGGTGAAGCACCGGCTGTACGGCAAGGTCATCCGCCGTACGACCAAGTACAAGGCGCACGACGAGTCCAACGCCTGCGGCGTGGGCGACCGTGTGCTTCTGATGGAGACTCGGCCGCTGTCGGCCACCAAGCGGTGGCGGGTCGTCGAGATCCTCGAGAAGGCCAAGTAACCCTTCTCGGATATACCGCGCCTCGTGGGGGGTGGAGACACCCCCCATGACGGTGTCCAAGGACGTGAGACCCCTCGCGTCGCCTGCGGTGCGGCCCCCTTCGGGGGCTGTGGCCGGAGGACCAAGACAACAGCAGGTTCCGCCAGGCTCACGTGAGTGAGAACCGGCGCGACTAACAGGAGTAGAACGTGATCCAACAGGAGTCGCGGCTCAAGGTCGCCGACAACACGGGTGCCAAGGAGATTCTCTGCATCCGTGTTCTCGGTGGCTCGGGCCGACGCTACGCCGGTATCGGCGACGTCATCGTCGCCACTGTCAAGGACGCGCTGCCCGGCAGCACGGGCGTCAAGAAGGGCGATGTGGTCAAGGCCGTCATCGTCCGCACGGTCAAGGAGCGCCGCCGGCCCGACGGCTCCTACATCCGTTTCGACGAGAACGCCGCCGTCATCATCAAGGACAGCGGTGACCCTCGCGGCACCCGTATCTTCGGCCCGGTCGGCCGTGAGCTGCGTGACAAGAAGTTCATGCGCATCATCTCGCTCGCGCCGGAGGTGCTGTGATGTCGAAGCTGCACGTGAAGAAGGGTGACCTGGTCCAGGTCATCGCCGGCAAGAACAAGGGCGCCAAGGGTCGCGTGATCGCCACCCACCCCGCCGACGAGCGTGTGGTGGTCGAGGGCGTCAACATGATCACCAAGCATGGCAAGGAGACCCACCAGGGTCCGCGCGGCGCCAAGACGGGCGGCGTGCAGACCATGGAGGGCCCCATCCATGTGAGCAACGTGAAGAAGCTCAAGGACGACAAGCCCGCCGACAAGAAGGCCGACGAGAAGAAGGCCGACGAGACGGGTGAGGACAGCTGATGACCGCCACGACCACAGAGACCGAGCGTCCGACGCCGCGCCTCAAGACGAAGTACCGCGAGGAGATCGCGGCCCAGCTTCGTGAGCAGTTCGGCATCGAGAACGTCATGCAGATCCCCGGCCTGGTGAAGATCAAGGTCAACATGGGTGTCGGCGAGGCGGCTCGTGACTCCAAGCTCATCGAGGGCGCCGTTCGCGACCTGACCGTGATCACGGGGCAGAAGCCGGCCGTCGTCCGCGCCCGCAAGTCCATCGCCCAGTTCAAGCTGCGCGAGGGCATGCCGATCGGTGCGCACGTGACGCTCCGCGGCGACCGCATGTGGGAGTTCCTCGACAGGCTGCTGTCGCTGGCGCTGCCCCGCATCAGGGACTTCCGCGGCCTGTCGCCCAAGCAGTTCGACGGCAACGGCAACTACACCTTCGGTCTGACCGAGCAGGTCATGTTCCACGAGGTCGACCAGGACAAGGTGGACCGGCCGCGAGGCATGGACATCACGATCGTGACCACCGCGAAGAACGACGACCAGGGCCGGGCGCTGCTGAAGCTCCTCGGGTTCCCCTTCAAGGAGGCCTGATCATGGCGAAGAAGTCGCTGATCGCCAAGGCGGGGCGCAAGCAGAAGTTCGAGGTCCGGGCCTACACGCGGTGCTCCCGCTGTGGCCGGCCGCGTGCCGTCTACCGGAAGTTCGGCCTGTGCCGCGTGTGCTTCCGTGAGATGGCGCACCGGGGCGAGCTGCCTGGCATCACCAAGTCCAGCTGGTAGCTAGTCTTGGGGGCGGCGGCCACGTCGCCCCCAAGCGGTCGCTGCTCAGCGGGCCGTACATATTCACTGTCAAACCCAGGGTGCTCCGACGCGGAGCGCCCACGACCGCGCCGAAGGTCCACCGGCAGAGCAGTGCTCAGGCACTGGAAGCTTGGCCGACTGGAAACCGCGGCGAGGAAGGCCACTGGCCATGACGATGACCGACCCGATCGCAGACATGCTCACGCGTCTGCGCAACGCGAATTCGGCGTACCACGACAGCGTGTCGATGCCGTACTCCAAGATCAAGGCGCACATCGCCGAGATCCTCCAGCAGGAGGGTTACATCCAGGCTTGGACCGTCGAGGACGCCAAGGTTGGCAAGAACCTCGTGGTGGAGCTCAAGTTCGGGCCGACCCGTGAGCGGTCGCTGTCGGGCCTGCGCCGGGTGTCGAAGCCCGGTCTGCGGGTCTATGCGAAGAAGGACAACCTGCCCCGCGTCCTGGGAGGGCTGGGCGTCGCGATCATCTCGACGTCCCACGGTCTCATGACGGACAAGCAGGCCGGCAAGCGTGGTGTGGGCGGGGAAGTCCTCGCCTACGTCTGGTAGAGGGGAGGAACACAGCATGTCGCGAATCGGACGGCTGCCCATCCCTGTGCCCAACGGCGTAGACATCACGATCAACGGCCGCGATGTCCAGGTCAAGGGCCCGAAGGGCACGCTTTCTCACACGGTCGCCGAGCCCATCACGGTGGCTCGGGACGACGACGGCTCCATCGCCGTCACCCGCCCCAACGACGAGAACAAGGTCCGTGCGCTGCACGGCCTGTCCAGGACGCTCATCGCCAACATGGTGCAGGGCGTCACCCAGGGCTACTCCAAGACCCTGGAGATCGTCGGTGTCGGTTACCGCGTCCAGGCCAAGGGCCCGACGCAGCTGGAGTTCGCGCTGGGCTTCAGTCACCCGGTCATCGTGGACGCCCCCGAGGGCGTCTCCTTCCGCGTCGAGAAGCCGACCCTGTTCCACGTGGACGGCATCGACAAGCAGAAGGTCGGCGAGGTCGCGGCCAACATCCGCAAGCTGCGCAAGCCCGACCCGTACAAGGGCAAGGGCGTGCGCTACCAGGGCGAACAGATCCGCCGCAAGGTCGGAAAGGCTGGTAAGTAGGCATGGCTCCGAAGACTGCGTTCAGCAAGCACACGGCTGCCCGCACCGTCTCGCGGGCCCGCCGTCACCGCCGCGTCCGCAAGAACGTCGTCGGCACGACCGCGCGTCCGCGTCTGGTCGTCAACCGTTCGACCCGTCACATGTTCGTCCAGATCGTGGACGACACCGTCGGCCACACGCTGGTCAGCGCGTCCACCATGGACCCCGCGCTGCGCTCGCTCGAGGCCGACAAGACGGAGAAGGCCAAGAAGGTCGGCGAGCTCCTCGCTCAGCGGGCCAAGGAAGCCGGGATCACGGCGGTCGTCTTCGACCGCGGTGGCAACCGCTACGCCGGTCGCATCGCGGCTCTGGCGGACAGCGCCCGCGAAGGCGGGCTCGAGTTCTGATGGCAACTGAGAAGAGGAACCACTGATGGCTGCAGCTCCGCGTCGCGGTGGCGGCACCGGTGGCGAGCGGCGGGACCGTCGTGACGATCGCCGCGGTGGCGCCGCCGACAAGGGCGTCTCGTACATCGAGCGCGTAGTGAAGATCAACCGAGTGGCCAAGGTCGTGAAGGGTGGTCGTCGCTTCAGCTTCACCGCCCTCGTCGTCGTCGGTGACGGCAACGGCCTGGTCGGCGTCGGCTACGGCAAGGCCAAGGAAGTGCCCGCGGCCATCGCCAAGGGCGTCGAAGAGGCGAAGAAGCACTTCTTCAAGGTGCCTCGCATCCAGGGCACGATCCCGCACACCGTGCAGGGCGAGGAGGCGGCCGGTGTCGTCTTCCTGCGTCCGGCCTCGGCCGGTACCGGCGTCATCGCCGGTGGCCCGGTGCGCGCGGTCCTGGAGTGCGCCGGCATCCACGACGTGCTCTCCAAGTCGCTGGGCTCCGACAACCCGATCAACATCGTGCACGCCACCGTGGCGGCTCTGAAGGGCCTTTCCCGGCCCGAGGAGATCGCCGCCCGCCGTGGCCTGCCGATCGAGGACGTCGCGCCGGCCCGGATGCTCAAGGCTCAGCGCGAGGGCCTCGCCGAGGCCGCCGCGGCGAAGGCGGTGAGCTAGTCATGGCACGCCTGAAGATCACTCAGGTTCGCTCGAAGATCGGTGGCAAGCAGAACCAGCGTGACTCGCTGCGTTCGCTTGGCCTGAAGCGAATCGGCGATGTCGTCGTCAAGGAGGACCGTCCCGAGATTCGCGGGATGGTCGCCGTGGTGACGCACCTCGTCGAGGTGGAAGAGGTCGACTAGTCATGACTGACAAGGCTCCGCTCAAGATTCACGACCTGCGTCCCGCCCCCGGCGCCAACAAGGCCAAGATCCGTAAGGGTCGCGGCGAGGCGTCCAAGGGCAAGACGGCCGGTCGCGGCACCAAGGGCACCAGGGCGCGCACCGGGGTCCACCTCGGGTTCGAGGGTGGCCAGGTGCCGCTGCAGAGGCGTCTGCCGAAGCTCAAGGGCTTCTCGAACGCGCTGTTCAAGACGACCTACCAGGTCGTCAACCTGGACAGGCTCGGCGAGCTGTTCCCCGAGGGTGGCGACGTCACCGTCGAGACGCTGGTCGCCAAGGGTGCTGTTCGCAAGAACCAGCTCGTCAAGGTGCTGGGCACCGGCGAGATCTCCGTCGCGGTCAACGTGCAGGCGCACGCCTTCTCGGCCGCCGCGAAGGAGAAGATCGCCGCTGCTGGTGGCTCCGTTACCGAGCTGTAGTTTCGCTATGACGAGGCGTGGAGGCCCTGACAATGGGCCTCCACGCCCGTAGTGCGTTAGAGTTCGCGAGACGGCAGGATTCTGTCCTGCTCGTTTGTACCTGAGACTTCAGATGGCAGATCCCCGCTCCATCGCATACTCACATCGCCGTAAAGGCGCGCAGGAGGGACCGTGCTGACCGCGTTTACCCGGGCGTTCCGGACGCCGGACCTGCGCAACAAGTTGCTCTTCACTCTGGGCATCATCGCGCTGTTCCGCCTTGGCTCGGTTCTTCCGACTCCAGGCGTTCACGTCGAAAATCTCGCCGCCTGTTACGACCAGGCCCGCACCGGCGAAGCCGGCAACATTTACGGGATGGTGCAGCTCTTCAGCGGCGGCGCGCTGCTGAAGCTGTCGATCTTCGCGCTCGGCATCATGCCGTACATCACCGCGAGCATCATCCTGCAGTTGCTCGTCGTCGTGATCCCACGTCTTGAGGCGCTGAAGAAGGAGGGGCAGTCGGGTCAGGCCAAGATCACGCAGTACACGCGTTATCTGACGATCGGCCTCGGTGTCCTGCAGTCCACCGCCTTCATCGCGCTCGCGCGTTCCGGTCAGCTTTTCCCCGACTGTCAGCAGAGCGTGCTGATCAACCCCGACGACGTCTTCCAGATCGTCACGATGGTCATCATCATGACCGCCGGCACCTCGGTGATCATGTGGCTGGGTGAGCTCATCACCGACCGTGGCGTCGGCAACGGCATGTCGATCCTGATCTTCACCTCCGTCGTCTCGATCTTCCCGTCCGAGCTGGCCAACATCTTCCAGGCCAACAAGTTCACCTTCGCCGTGGTCATGGTGGTCGGCATCTTCATGATCGGCGCCGTGGTCTTCGTGGAGCAGGCGCAGCGCCGCATCCCGGTGCAGTACGCCAAGCGGATGGTCGGCCGCAGGATGTACGGCGGCACGTCCACCTACATCCCGCTGAAGGTCAACCAGGCCGGCATCATCCCGGTCATCTTCGCCTCGTCGCTGCTCTACCTGCCGCAGTTGGTGACCTCGTTGTTCGCCAACGCCGAGAACCCCAACGCCGTCGTGCAGTGGATCTCGCAGAACCTCGCCACGGGCGACACGCCGATCTACATGATCACGTTCTTCGTGTTGATCGTGTTCTTCACGTACTTCTACGTGTCCATCACGTTCAACCCCCCTGAAGTGGCCGACAACATGAAGAAGTACGGTGGGTTCATTCCGGGCATCCGTCCGGGCCGGCCGACGGCTGAATACCTCAACTTCGTGCTCACCCGTCTCACCGCGCCCGGCGCGCTCTATCTGGGGCTGATCTCCATGGTCCCGATCGTGGCGCTGTCGGTGGCCGGTGCGAGCCAGAACTTCCCGTTCGGAGGGACGAGCATTCTGATCATGGTTGGTGTCGGCCTGGACACGGTCAAGCAGATCGAGAGCCAGCTGCAGCAGCGTAACTACGAAGGTTTCCTGCGGTAGTGCGTCTCGTTCTGGTCGGGCCCCCCGGAGCGGGAAAGGGGACACAGGCCCAGTACATCGCATCCAACCTGTCCATCCCGAAGATCTCGACAGGTGACATCTTCCGTGCCAACGTCTCTGGCGGCACGGAGCTCGGCAAGTTGGCCAAGACCTACATGGACCGCGGCGACCTGGTGCCCGACGAGGTCACCATCGCCATGGTCCGTGACCGCCTCTCGGAGGACGACGCGCAGGACGGCTTCCTGCTCGACGGCTTCCCGCGCAACGTGCCGCAGGCCGAGATCCTGCGCGACATGCTCAAGGACTGGGGCCAGGCCCTCGACCTGGTGCTCGAACTCGTCGTCGACGACGACGAGGTGGTCAGGCGACTGGCCGGGCGGCGCACCTGCAGCCAGTGCGGCCGCATCTGGCACGTCGAGTTCGACGACAAGCAGGACGACCTGTGCGACGCCTGCGGCGGCTCGCTGTTCCAGCGTGACGACGACAAGGAAGAGACCATCCGGCACCGCCTGGAGGTCTACCAGGAGCAGACGGCCCCGCTCGTCGCCTACTACGCCGACGAGGGCATTCTGGTCGGGGTGGACGCGACGGGGCCGGTCGAGGAGGTCACCCAGCGGGCGATGGAGGCCATCCGGCCGTTCATGGGTTAGCTGGAAGAACCGACTGTCCGAGGTGGCACGAGTTTTCGTGCCACCTCGCGGCTATTGTGGGGGAATTGGGCTCCCGCGTCCGCCCGTTGCATACCCTGGGGGTGCCGAGACGTGTTCAAGAAGAACAGGCATGGAATTCAGATCAAGACGGCCGAGCAGCTCGACAAGATGCGCGCTGCCGGCCTTGTCGTCGGGCGCACGCTGGACCTGCTGAGGCGCGTGGTCGAGCCCGGCATGACGCCGCTCGACCTCGACGTCATCGCCGAGAAGGCCATCAGGGACGAGGGAGCCATCCCGTCGTTCAAGGGCTACCAGGGATTCCCGGCCACGATCTGCGCCTCCGTCAACGACGAGGTGGTCCACGGCATCCCGACGAACGCCCGCAAGCTTCGCGAGGGCGACATCATCTCCATCGACTGCGGCGCCATCCTCGACGGGTGGCACGGCGACTCCGCGGTGACGGTGCCCGTCGGCGAGGTCGATCCCAAGCTCACCGAGCTGATGCGGGTCACCGAGGAGGCCATGTGGCGGGGCATCGCCGCCCTCGCGGCCGGTCGGCGGCTGTCCGACATCGGCCACGAGATCGAGAAGTACGTCCGGTCGCAGGGCCGTTACGGCATCCCGCCGGAGTACGGCGGCCACGGCATCGGCACCGAGATGCACATGGAACCGTGGATCGCCAACCACGGCCGTCCTGGCCGGGGTCCCTCCCTGGAGGAGGGCATGTGCCTGGCCATCGAGCCCATGGTCAACCTGGGCACCGAGCGGACGCGCGTGCTGGCCGACGACTGGACGGTCGTGACGATCGACGGTAAGCAGTCCGCGCACTTCGAGCACAGCGTCGCCGTGACACATAATGGACCTTGGGTGCTGACCGCCCTGGACGGCGGCGCGGAGCGCCTGGCCCAACTGCATAACTAGCCGGGGAGGGTGGGCATGTCGCAGAGCCCCGAGATGCGAGCCTCCGACGTCGAGCGCGACCGGGTCGCCGCCGTGCTCCGGGAGCACACCGCGGTGGGGCGCCTCACCATGGACGAGTTCAACGAACGGCTGGAACTGCTCTACAAGAGCAAGACGCGGGGCGAGCTGGCCCGGCTGACCGCCGACCTGCCGGACGTGGACCTGAGCCAGCGCCAGGTGGCCAAGGTGTCGGAGACGTCCGTCGAGAAGAAGCAGCACGCCGGCATGCGCGCCGCCTGGGGCGCCTGGGCGATGGCCAGCTCCATCAACTGGATCATCTGGCTGATCATCAGCGTCTCCTCCGGCGACATGATCTACCCCTGGCCGCTGTGGGTGATGGGGCCGTGGGGCGTCATCCTGCTCGTGAGCAGCATCTTCGGCGGCGACGAGGACAAGAAGAAGTCCTGAGTGTGCACTAGTGCATTCTGCGCATTCCTCCACAGAACGCGGCGGCGAATCTTCCTAACGTGAGCGGTGTCCGAACAGACACCCCTCATCGGAGGAAGACATGCGTAAGCTCATCGCCACCGCCGCCCTCGCCGGCTCCGCGGTCACCGGCCTCGCGCTCACCGCCCCCGCCGCTCAGGCCGCCACCGCCCCCGCCGTCGCCATCTCCCAGGCGGCGCCGGTGCACAAGTGGGGCAAGTTCTACTCGGCCGGGCACAAGGCCCACACCTACGGCTACACCTGGAAGTCGAAGGGCAAGGTCCACACCAAGTGGTACGGCAAGGAGTTCACGAAGCGGGCCGGCTGGGTCTGGTTCCGGTACGAGCTCCACGGCGGTGGCGGCGGCAAGTTCGCCCTGAAGTGGGACGGCTCGCACACCGGCGCCTGGTCCAAGAAGGGCATCAAGAAGCTCTACACCTACACCTGCTGGGGCGGGAAGTTCACCGCGTGCGGCAAGGTGTACCGCATCTACTGATCTCCACGGACCGCCACGCGGGCTGCTGACGTCCGCGCGGGATGACGACGTCCGGCCGAGCCCGCCGCCTCGCACTGCCGGCTCCTACGAGCCGCGGGGCAGCCACACGGGGGCGCAGTGCGGAGATCATTGGGAAGCGGCCGTGACGGCACGGCACACAGGGACGACGCGACAGGCCCGCCGGGAAGCCCGGCGGGCCTTCCGCCCGCGCCCCGCCGTCCGGCAGCCGTTGACCGGAGGGAAGCCGTTGACCGGGGGAAGCCGGGAAGGGCGGACGGGCGTGGGTACGCGGCGGATGCGGTAAACTGATTCGTGGTTGTGTCAGGACACCTGGCACGCATTTCGCGTTTTAGGCTCAGGTGTCGTACACTCCTTAGTCGGCTCACTATGACCATCGCGCGTCGGCGGTCTTTGCCGGTCGCCGCTCTCTTCGAAGTGCGAGGTCGCGGCTGCTTAGTGAACCGGAGCCTCAGACGATCGATCAGTGAAACGCGAGGGATTTTGGCCAAAAAAGACGGCGCCATCGAGATCGAGGGCACTGTGGTCGAGTCGCTCCCGAACGCCATGTTCCGGGTGCAGCTCGACAACGGCCATAAGGTCCTGGCCCACATCAGCGGACGGATGCGGATGCACTACATCCGGATTCTGCCTGACGACCGGGTGGTCGTGGAACTGAGCCCCTACGACCTCAGTCGTGGGCGGATCGTCTACCGATACAAGTAAGACGTCTGAGGAACACGAAGGACAATGAAGGTAAAGCCGAGCGTCAAGAAGATCTGCGACAAGTGCAAGGTGATCCGCCGGCACGGTCGCGTCATGGTGATCTGCGACAACCTGCGCCACAAGCAGCGCCAGGGCTAGTCGCCGCAAGGCTCCTCCGAGTCCGCCCCAGCAGGGAGCGGGCTCGACGCATGCGGAGCCGCAGTCAGTAATAGCGCGTCACACCTGAGCAGGCGGCGTCACCGGGTTCCGGCCCGGGGGCAGCGGGCCGTACCACTCAGGAGACCCCCGGTCGGAGGCCGGGGCCCTCACCCCGGGCATGGGGAGGGGTAGTGAGGCGCAAGACCTCCGCCACACCGAAGGAGAATGCCCGACCATGGCCCGCCTGGTTGGCGTCGACCTCCCCCGCGAGAAGCGGCTGGAGATCGCTCTCACCTACATCTACGGAATCGGCCGCACCCGCGCCAAGGAGATCCTTGAGGCGACGGGCGTCAGCGGCGACCTGCGCGTGCACCAGCTCAGCGACACCGAGCTCGTCCCGATGCGTGACTACATCGAGGCGAACTTCAAGATCGAGGGTGACCTGCGCCGCGAGGTTCAGGCCGACATCCGTCGCAAGATCGAGATCGGTTGCTACCAGGGCATCCGGCACCGTAAGGGCCTGCCCGTCCACGGCCAGCGCACGCAGACCAACGCGCGCACCCGCAAGGGCAAGAAGAAGACCGTGGCCGGCAAGAAGAAGCCCGGTAAGAAGTAGTCCGCGCAGCCGCGAGACCGAACACCTCAGGAGTGAAGGCAAAGGATGCCTCCTAAGAGCCGTCAGGGTGCGCCGAAGAAGGTGCGCCGCAAGGAGAAGAAGAACGTCGCTCACGGGCACGCCCACATCAAGAGCACGTTCAACAACACGATCGTCTCGATCACGGACCCCAACGGCAACGTGATCTCCTGGGCCAGCGCGGGCCACGTGGGGTTCAAGGGCTCCCGTAAGTCCACCCCGTTCGCCGCTCAGATGGCCGCCGAGAACGCCGCCCGCCGCGCCATGGAGCACGGCATGCGGAAGGTCGACGTCTTCGTCAAGGGTCCCGGCTCCGGCCGTGAGACCGCGATCCGCTCCCTCCAGGCCACCGGCCTTGAGGTGGGTTCGATCCAGGACGTCACGCCGGTTCCGCACAACGGCTGCCGTCCGCCGAAGCGCCGCCGCGTCTGAATTCCAGGAGAGATTGAGAAATGGCTCGTTACACGGGCGCGGACTGCAAGCTCTGCCGTCGTGAGAAGACCAAGCTCTTCCTCAAGGGCAGCAAGTGCGAGTCCGCCAAGTGCCCCATCGAGATTCGCCCCTACCCGCCGGGTGAGCACGGTCGCGGTCGTCCCAAGGAGACCGAGTACCAGCTTCAGCTTCGCGAGAAGCAGAAGACCCGCCGCATCTACGGCGTCCTCGAGAAGCAGTTCCGCAACTACTACGAGGAGGCCGCGGGCAAGAGCGGCAAGTCGGGTGAGGTGCTGCTCCAGATCCTGGAGAGCCGTCTCGACAACGTCGTCTACCGCGCCGGCTTCGCCCAGTCGCGTGACGCCGCTCGCCAGCAGGTCCGCCACGGCCACATCACCGTGAACGGCAAGAAGGTCGACATCCCGTCGTACCGCGTGCGCGAGCACGACATCATCGAGGTTCGCGAGAGCAAGCGCAACCTTCTGCCGTACGAGGTGGCCCGCGCCACCGCCGGCGAGCGCACGGTCCCGGCCTGGCTGGGCGTCGTGCCCGACAAGCTCCGCATCCTGGTGCACCAGCTGCCCGTCCGGCAGCAGATCGACACCCAGGTCCAGGAGCAGCTCATCGTCGAGTACTACTCCAAGTAGTCCTCGCGGCTGGATGGCGTACGGTTCGCCGTACGCCATCTAGGCTTGTACATCGGAGTGACGTCATATAGCGGGCGTCACACGAACAGGGGAGACCCGCATGCTGATCGCTCAGCGCCCGACTCTTCTCGAAGAGTCGATCGACGAGACCCGGTCCCGGTTCGTCATCGAGCCGCTGGAGCCGGGCTTCGGCTACACCATCGGCAACTCGCTGCGCCGCACGCTGCTGTCGTCCATTCCGGGCGCGGCCGTGACGAGCATCCGCATCGAGGGCGTGCTGCACGAGTTCTCGACCGTTCCCGGGGTCAAGGAAGACGTCACCGACATCATCCTCAACCTCAAGGAGCTGGTCGTCTCCTCCGAGCACGACGAGCCGGTCGTGATGTACCTGCGCAAGCAGGGCCCGGGTGAGGTCACCGCCGCCGACATCGCGCCGCCCGCCGGTGTCGAGGTGCACAACCCCGAGCTGCGCATCGCCACGCTCAACAGCAAGGCCAAGCTGGAGATGGAGCTGACCGTCGAGCGCGGTCGCGGCTACGTCTCCGCCGCCCAGAACAAGCAGCCGGGTCAGGAGATCGGTCGCATCCCGATCGACTCCATCTACTCCCCGGTGCTCAAGGTCACCTACAAGGTCGAGGCGACCCGAGTCGAGCAGCGCACCGACTTCGACCGCCTGATCCTCGACGTCGAGACCAAGGCGGCCATGAAGCCCCGCGACGCGGTGGCCTCCGCCGGCAAGACGCTCGTCGAGCTGTTCGGCCTGGCCCGTGAGCTCAACGTCGAGGCCGAGGGCATCGACATCGGCCCGTCGCCGACCGACGCCGCCCTGGCCGCCGACCTGGCCCTGCCGATCGAGGAGCTCAACCTCACGGTCCGCTCCTACAACTGCCTCAAGCGCGAGGGCATCCACACCGTGGGTGAGCTCGTCGCCCGCAGCGAGCAGGACCTGCTGGACATCCGCAACTTCGGCGCGAAGTCCATCGAAGAGGTCAAGCAGAAGCTGCACGAGATGTCGCTGGCGCTCAAGGACTCCCCGCCCGGGTTCGACCCGAGCGCGGTGGCCGGCGCCGGGTACGACGACGACGACAGCGCGTACGTCGAGACCGAGCAGTACTGAACCCGGTGAGGGCCCTCGTGGCCCTCACCTCTCCCCGTGCCGCACGGCGCGGACGACAGTAACGGACCGCGGCAGCGACGGCGGTCCGGCCCGACTCCGGTACCTGGCACGGCCGGGGCGGGTTAACTCACAAGGAGAACTCCCATGCCCAAGCCCACCAAGGGCGCACGTCTTGGCGGCAGCCCGGCTCACGAGCGGCTGATCCTGGCGAACCTCGCCACGGACCTGTTCCGCCACGGCAAGATCCGCACCACGGTTGCCAAGGCCAAGCGCCTCCGCCCGCTGGCGGAGCGTCTGATCACCAAGGCGAAGAAGGGCGACATCCACAACCGTCGCCAGGTGCTCACGGTTGTCAAGGACAAGGGCGTCGTCCACCACCTCTTCACCGAGATCGCGACGACGTTCGCCGAGCGTCCCGGCGGCTACACCCGCATCACCAAGGTGGGGCCGCGTAAGGGCGACAACGCCCCCATGGCCGTCATCGAGCTGGTGTCCGAGCCGCTGAACACGGTCCGCGTCTCGCGCACCGACGCCCCGGCCGCCGCTCCGGCGAAGGCCGAGGAGAGCGCGGCTCCCGCCGAGACCGAGGCTCCGGCCGCCGACGAGGCTCCGGCCGCCAAGGCCGACGAGTCCGCCGAGGCTCCCGCCGCCGAGTCCGAGTCCAAGTCCGAGTCCAAGGACGAGGCGAAGAAGGACGAGGCCTGATCCTTCGGGCAGTCTGCACCGGGTCCGGTTCCCCGCACGGGGTGCCGGGCCCGTTTCTCGTTTCCGGCCCCGCCGAGTGGCGGGCCGGTGTCGCGCATCGTGTGGAGGAAGTTCGTGGTACGGCTCCGCCTCGACCTCGGGTACGACGGCACCGACTTCTCCGGCTGGGCCCGGCAGCCCGGGCGGCGTACCGTCCAGGGTGAGATCGAGCAGGCGCTCGGACGGATCCTGCGGCTGGCCGAGCCGCCGGCGCTGACCGTGGCCGGGCGCACCGACGCCGGGGTGCACGCCCGCGGGCAGGTCGCCCACGTGGACCTGCCGGGGGCCGCCCTGGCCGAGCTCGACCGGCGCTCCGCCCGTACGGCGCAGCCGGACGACGAGCCGGGGGCGGGGCCGGCCGTGGGCGTGGATGAGAGGCTCGCCACGCTCGTGCGGCGGCTGGGCGGGGTCCTCGAACCGGATGTACGGGTTCATCGGGTGTGCGTGGCTTCTGAGGGCTTCGACGCGCGGTTCTCGGCGCTGTTCCGCCGGTACGCGTACCGGGTGAGTGACGCGCCCGGCGGCGGAGACCCGCTGCGCCGCCGCGAGGTCGTCTGGCACAACCGGCCGTTGGCGCTGGACGCGATGAACGCGGCGGCCGCTCGGCTGCTCGGCGAGCACGACTTCGCGGCGTTCTGCAAGAAGCGCGAGGGGGCCACCACGATCCGGGAGCTGCAGCGGCTCCGGTGGGCGCGGGACGCGGACGGCGTGCTGGTGGCCACGGTGGTGGCGGACGCGTTCTGCCACTCCATGGTGCGGGCCCTGGTCGGTGCGTTGCTGGCCGTGGGCGACGGGCGGCGGCCGGTGGAGTGGCCCGCGCAGGTGCTGACCCGGGCCGTACGCGACTCGGGCGTGCACGTGGCGCCCGCGCACGGGCTGTGCCTGGAGGAGGTCGGCTACCCGCCGGCGGAGGAGCTGGCGGCGCGCGCCGCCGCGACGCGCCGGGTGCGCACCGCGTCAGCCGTCGGAGATGCGCCGCTCCAGGACGAGTGACATCTCGTCGCGGAACGCGTCGCTCACCTTCCCCAGCGTCTTGTCCTTGGCGCCCGGCGTGTGGCCGTCGGCGTAGGTCGCGTAGCTGAAGACGATGTAGCGGCCCCAGACCACGCCGGCCGCGTAACCGCCCGCGATGTGCACCCGCTCGCCGCCGCTGCCCGCCGGGCCGGGGAGCGGGCGGAACCACACGTTGCGGCCCAGGTTCTTGGCCTTGTCGGCCCGCAGCGCGGCCTCCTTCGTGGGGAAGACCGCGATGCCGGTCGTCACGGCGTAACGTCGCTTGGCGTCGACGTACGTCGCGCGCAGCACCCGGCTGCACTTCCCGTCGCGCAGCGCCTCGGCGAACGGGCCGGACGCCGCCTCCCTGCAGGTCGCCTCGTTGTGCGTCTTGACCCGGGCGAACTCGGCGCCCGCCGCCTCCACCTTCTTGCGCGGGAACGCCTCCGACAGCGACATCTTCTTCGGGTCGGTCCTGTCGGAGTCGAGCGCGGCCCCGGCGGGGGGCTCGGGGGAGGCCGACGGCGACGCCTCGGTGGCGGGCGGGGACGCGGGGGGAGGCGTCGTCGCGGTGGTGGCCGCCGTGGTGCGCGGCTCAGGCGCGCTCAGCGAGCGGTAGGCGAAGAAGCCGCCGGTGGCGACGCCCGCCAGGACCAGGACTCCCACGGTCGCGAGCAGCGCCCGCTTGCTCTTGCCGGGCTGCTCCGCGGCGGGCGCGGCGGGGCTGGGCTGCTTGAACGGGCCGTCCGGGTGGCCCGGGGCGCCCGGCGGGGGCTTGGGCAGCGGGAACGTCGTCGGCGGGTGCTGGAGGGGGCGGCCGCTGGGCGGCGGCGCGGCGGGTTTGCCCCAGATGTCGCGGGTGAAGGGCAGCTCGGGAAGTTGCTCCTCCTGGCGTTGCTCCTCGGTCTGCGGCGGGGGCGGCAGGGCCGTCGCCGGGGTGCCCGGCCGGGCGACGGGGGGCGGGGCGGGTGGCGGGGCGGCCGGATCGGCCGTCGCGGGGGTGCCCGCGTCGGCGGCCTGATCGGCTGCCTGGTCGGCGGCCTGGTGGGTGGCCTGGTCGGCGGCGTGGTCGGTGGCCTGGTGGGTGGCCTGGTCGGCGGCCGGTTTCGTGTCCGGGGTGGGTGGCTCGGCGCCGGGTCCGGGGGCGGAAGCCGGTGTGGCGTCGGGCTGAGCCGAGGGGGAGGCGGCCGGGTGGGTGGCGGGCCAGACCGGGACGTCGCCGGGCTCGGCGGGGCGCGTGGCCGGCATCGGGTTCGCGCCGGGTGCGTACGGGACGGCCTGGTGCGGGCGGGGGCCGGTGGGCGAGGTCTCGTCCGCGTCCAGGCCCGGCACGGGCTCGCCGGTCGCGGCGGGCCATGGGGGCATGGCCGGCGTGCCGGAGACGGGGGCGGGCCATACCTGCATGCCGGCCGCGGCGGCGGTGAACGCGGGCGGCGGCTCCCAGCGTGGGGCACCGGGCTCGTGGCCGGTGGACGGCTGCCCGCCGGGCTTGTCGTCGGCGTACCAGTCGTACGGTGCGGCGTCGGTCGCGGGCACTTCCCAGGGGTGCGCGGCCGTGGCGGAGGGGGCGGATGGCCGGTCGCTCACGGGAGGGCCGGTGGGCGCCGAGCGGGGGCCGGCCGGCAGGCCGGCGTCGTCCGCCGGGCGGGGAGGCGGAGCGGGGAGGCCGCTCGGCGGAGCGTGCGGCGGCCGGCCCTGGGAGGCGGCGGGCGGCCGGCCGGCGGGCGGGGGCGGGGCGGGGACCGGCGCGGGCCCTCTCGGAGGGCCGGCGGGAGCCGTGAGGTCTGGCGAGGCGGGCGCGTCGTGGTGGGGCGTCGCGTTCGAGGGCGGGAGCGGCGCGTACGGGGTGCCTGGCCCGACCGGCGGGGGGAAAGGCACGTGCGGGGAGGTCTCGTCCGGCTGCGGGGCGGGGACGCGCGGGGCGACCGCGTGGGGCGACCGCGCGTCCTCGTGCGGCGGGGCGACCGTGTGGGGCGAGAGCGCGTCCCCGTGCGGCGGGGGGACGCGGGGCGAGGTGGCGTCGCCCTGGGGGAAGGGGGCCTCCGGCTGCGGGAACGGCAGGCGGGGGGACGTCGTGTCCCCTTGCGGGTACGACGGGTGGTCGGGGGACGTCACGTCCGGTGGGGCGTCCCGCGGTGCCGGGGCGTGGTGCTCGGACGGGCGGCCGAAGCTCGGCGGTGGCGTCGCCGCTGCCGAGCCGTCGGCTTGCCCATGATCGTGCTCAGACCCGGGTTCCTGGCCACGCATAGGGGGAGCCTAGCGAGAGACGCGAGATCGTCATGGCGGTATGGACGTTCCTGGTTGAACAGAACGCGTGGATTGTCACCTTTTCTGGCCGGAAGGGGGAATTCAGCTTGCCGGGAAGCCTGTCATCGAACGAGCGTCCAGCGCCTTGAAGACCGTCGCGCCGGTGATGTCCTTGACGGCACCCGTGATCGCCTTCTGGGACTTCTTGTCGGGCTTGCTGCCGTCCTTGTTCTGGAACCAGATCATGACCGCGTAGTGGCCGTGCATCCAGACGTTGGCGCCGCCGCTGCCCGATCCGACGAGCTTGGTGACCTCGTCCTTGCCCGGCAGCGGCTTGACGTAGTTGGTCTCGCTGCCGACGGAGGCGACCTTGGTGGCGGCCTTGCTGGTGCTGAGGTTGGCCACGCCGACCGTGCCGATCACCTTGCCGGCCTTGTCGCGGAAACTGGCGCGGATGAGCTGGGTGCACTTGCCGTCCTTGAGCGCCTTCTGCATCTTGGCGCCCATGGCGCCGTCGGCGCACTTCTTCAGCTTGCTGGTGATCGTCATCTGGTACGAGCGTCCGGAGACGGTGAGCTTCTTGGCCGGGAAGAGCTCCTTGACCGTGAGCGGCTCGGGGTCCGTCTTGCGGCTGCCCGCGTAGGCGTACTTGCCGGGCGGGCCCGACGGGAGCGGGGCCGAGGTGCGGCGGGTCGTCTGAGCGGCCGTCGTGTCGTCCTCGCCCGCCCGGAACATCAGGACGAGGCCGCCCACCAGCAGTCCGAGCACCGCGACGCCGCCGAGGACGAACCAGAGCGGCCCGCGGGAGCGCGGACCCTCCGCGTAGGGGCTCCACGTCTCGCGGCGCTGCGTGTTCCTGGCCGTGTCGGCGGCCTTCTTGCCGTCGGCCGCTCCGGTGCCCGGGGAGACCGTCTCCTCGGCGCCGGGCGTCCCTGGCTTGTCGGATCCGCTGCCGAACGGGGCCCGCCTGCGTGAGCCGGGACGGGAGGGGCCGGGGGCGGCGGTGTCGAACGGGTCGCGTCCGCGCGTGCCGGAGTCGGTGGAGCTGGAACCGGGGGCGTCGGCGTCGAACGGGTCGCGTCCGCGCGTGCCGCGGCCCCCGCTGTCGGAGCCTCGGGTGCCGGGGCCCTGGGTGCCGGGGCCTCGGGGGTCGGCGCCCGGTGCGCCGGTGTCGAAGGCGGCGCCGGTGCCGAACGGGTTGCGCGGGTCGGGCCCCGCTCCTGGTCCGGCGTCGGGGCCCGATGGCCCGGCGCCGAAGGGATCGCGGGGGCCGGGTCCCGAGCCGGGGCCGGCGGCGTCGAAGAACCCGCGGGGAGCCGGGCCCGATCCGGGGGCTCCGCCGTCGAACGGGTCGCGCTGGGGGCCGCCGGGCGCGAAGGACTCATGCCGCGTGGGCCCGGGCCCGCCCGGACCCGCCGCACCCGGTCGACCAGCGCCCGGTCCGCCCGTGCCGGGTCCGCCCGCGCCGCGTCCCGGCCCGGCGGAACCGGAGCCGGGGCCGCCGGGGCCGCCGGGGCCGTGGGCGCCGGCAGGTCCGGAGCGGGAGGCGGTGGTGTCGAAGGGGTCGCGGGGGGACGGGGCGCCGAAGAAGTCCGTGTCGCCGCCTCCCGCGCCGAAGGGGCCGGGAGCGGCCGGGCCGCCGAAGGAACCCGGCGGCCCCTCGCCGAAGGGGTCGGTCATCCCGAACGTGTCACCCGTGTCGGCGGCCTCCTTGCGACCCTTGCGCGAACGCGGAGCGGCGCCGCCGGTGTCGTCGCCACGCTTCTTCCTCAGGAAGCGGCGCGGCGCGCTCTCCGTGTCGTCTTCGCGGTCATCGGGGAAAGCCATGCGGTGACATTACCGCGACGCCTCAGGAGTATCCGAAGTCCTGCGTCCACCACGGCCCGCCCGGACCGTCGGCCACGCCGACGCCGATGGCCCTGATCCTGCAGTTGAGGATGTTCTGGCGGTGGGCGGGGCTGGCCAGCCACCCGTCGACCGCCTCCTCGGGGCTGGTGTAGCCGCGGCCGATGTTCTCGGCGGCGCCGGCCCGGTAGCCGGCCCGCTCCATCCGCTCCCACGGTGACGAGCCGTCGGGGGAGTCGTGCGCGAAGCGGCCGCTCCTCGCCATCTCCAGCGAGTGGGCACGGGCGGACCGGGTCAGTCCGGCGTCGACGCGCAGCGGCCGGCAGCCCTTCCTGGCGCGGGCGGCGTTGGTGAGCGAGACGACCCTGGACGCCATGCCCGGCGCGGACTGGATCTCCTCGCCGCCGAGCACCCGGGCGGGGTCGTCGACGGTGAAGCCGCGCACCTCGTTCGTCGGCGACGCCGACGGCCTGGCGGCCCTGTTCCTGGACGACTGGCCGCGGGCCGCCTCGGTCGTCTCCTCGCGCTCGATCCGGCCCACGTGCGGCTGCGCCTTACTGGGCGCCGGCGTGGTGGCCTTGGCGGCGGCGGGCGGCGCGGTCTCGTTGAGATAGATGTGCCCGGCCGGGGCGGCGTCGTCGCTCAGCCGGCCGAGGAGCACGCCGGTGAAGAACAGGGCCGCCATGAGGCAGACCACGACACCCAGGTGACTCCGGCGCCGGGCGCTCCGCTGGGTGTGCCGGGTGTGAGAGGTCTGCCGCATACCGCTGTCAACGATAGAGATGTCGGGTCCTGGTGAAGAAGGGATCGCCGGGAACCGAAATAGAACCGTTCTGTGTCGGGTAGAATCGCTGAAGGTTACCGGTCTTTTGACCTGCGCCCGCGAGGGCGGGTAGCCTCATCGTTCGTTGTGTGCATAGGTCCAGCGTGACCGATGCGCGGCGCGTCCGGCGTCATCTCCCATCTTGTGCGGAGACGGAAGGTCCGGGCCGTCGTGTGCCCGCACCGACCGACCCCAGCGCTGCCGCATCCGGCAGCGCGCCGAAGACGCGAGCAAAAGAAGGCTACGACCGTGCGCACGTACTCACCGAAGCCCGCCGACGTCCAGCGTCAGTGGTACGTCATCGATGCGACCGATGTCGTGCTGGGCCGGCTGGCCAGCCACGTCGCGACCCTGCTCCGCGGCAAGCACAAGCCGATCTTCGCCCCGCACGTCGACACCGGTGACTTCGTCATCGTGATCAACGCGGGCAAGGTCTCGCTCAGTGGCAACAAGCTTGAGCAGAAGAAGGCCTACCGCCACTCGGGCTACCCGGGCGGTCTGCGCTCCGTGAGCTACGGCGAGCTCATGGAGAAGCGGCCGGAGAAGGCCGTCGAGAAGGCCGTCAAGGGCATGCTGCCCAAGAACTCCCTCGGCCGGAAGATGGCCAAGAAGCTGAAGGTCTACGCGGGTGCCGAGCACCCGCACCAGGCTCAGCAGCCGGTGCCGTTCGAGATCACCCAGATCGCCCAGTAGTAGTTCGAAAGATTTAGAGGAGAACCGTGGCTGAGCCCACCGGTGTCGAGACGGCCGTCGAGGCCGAGGTGGAGGACTTCTCCGGCGAGGAGTTCCCTTCCGAGTACACCACCGAATCCGCTGCCAGCGCTGACGCCCCTGTGCGCAAGCCCGTCACCACGGGCAACTCGTACGGAACCGGCCGCCGTAAGGAGGCGATCGCCCGCGTGCGCATCGTCCCCGGCACCGGCAAGTGGACGATCAACGGTCGTTCGCTGGACGTGTACTTCCCCAACAAGGTTCACCAGCAGATCGTCAACGAGCCCTTCGTGGTGCTCGGCGCCGAGGAGGCGTTCGACGTCATCGCGCGCATCGACGGCGGCGGCGTGACCGGCCAGGCCGGCGCGCTGCGCATGGGCCTGTCCCGCGCGCTGGCGATCCTGGACGTCGAGGCCAACCGCCCGCCGCTGAAGAAGGCCGGCTTCCTCACCCGTGACGCCCGCGCCACGGAGCGGAAGAAGTACGGCCTGAAGAAGGCCCGTAAGGCTCCGCAGTACAGCAAGCGCTGAGTTGGCGCGTCTTTTCGGCACCGACGGGGTACGTGGGGTCGCGGGACGCGACCTCACGGCCGAGCTCGCCATGGACCTCGCGGTCTCGGCGGCTCACGTCCTCGGCGATGCAGGCGCGTTCGCCGCTACCGGACGCCGTCCGATAGCGGTCGTGGGCCGGGACCCGCGTGCCTCGGGAGAGTTTCTCGAGGCCGCCGTGGTCGCCGGCCTCGCGTCGTCCGGAGTGGATGTGCTGCGCCTCGGTGTGCTGCCCACCCCGGCCGTCGCCCACCTCACCGCCGCGCTCGGCGCCGACCTCGGCGTCATGCTGTCGGCCTCGCACAACCCGGCGCCCGACAACGGGATCAAGTTCGTGGCCCGCGGCGGCTTCAAGCTGTCCGACGCGGTCGAGGACGAGATCGAGCGGCGGCTGGGCGAGGGCTGGAGCTTCCCCGTCGGCTCGGCCGTGGGCCGGGTGCGCGACGCCTACGGTGAGGCCGATCGCTACATCACCCATGTGCTGTCCACGGCGCGCGGCGGGCTCGACGGGCTCAACGTCGTCGTCGACTGCGCCCACGGGGCCGCGCACATGGTGGCGCCCGAGGCGCTGCTGCGGGCCGGGGCCTCGGTCGAGGCGATCGGAGCCAGGCCCGACGGGCTGAACATCAACGCCGGCCACGGCTCCACCCATCTCGACAAGCTGCGGCAGGTCGTCATCTCGCGCGGGGCCGACGTCGGCATCGCCTACGACGGTGACGCCGACCGCTGCCTGGCGGTGGACCACACCGGCGCGGTGGTCGACGGCGACCAGATCATGGCGATCCTGGCCGTCGCCATGCATGCCGGGGGCGAGCTGGCCAAGGACACCGTGGTCGCGACCGTGATGTCCAACCTGGGTTTCAAGCTGGCCATGCGCGAGGCGGGCATCCACGTGGTGGAGACCGCGGTGGGCGACCGCTACGTGCTGGAGCGGATGAAGGCCGACGGCTACAACCTGGGCGGTGAGCAGTCGGGTCATGTCATCATGCTCGACCACGCCACCACCGGCGACGGGCTGCTGACCTCGCTGCACCTGCTGGCGGTCGTGGCCTCCTCGGGCAGGTCGCTGCGCGAGCTGGCCGCCGTCATGACGCCGCTGCCGCAGGTGCTCATCAACGTCACCGAGGTCGACAAGGGCAAGGCCAGGTCGGCCGCGCTGGCGTCGGCGGTGGCCGAGGCCGAGACGGAGCTGGGCGACACGGGACGGGTGCTGATCCGGCCGAGCGGCACGGAGCCGATGATCCGCGTCATGGTCGAGGCCTCCTCGGAGGACCAGGCCACCAAGGTGGCCGAGCACCTCGCCGGCGTGGTGCGGGCCGTCTGCGTCTGACGCCTTCCGACCGGGTACGGCATGCGATCCGCGCGCCGTACCCGGTTTCGCGTTGTCCGGGCTATTCGTCGCCCGTGAGGGAGAACGCGCGCAGCCGCAGGCCGGCCCAGACGACGGCCACCACGGTGGCGATGACCAGGGCGGGGACGGCGAAGCCGAGCGCGATCTCGGCCTTGAGGTAGACCGAGGTGGAGAGCTGGTCGGCGAC
Organism: Nonomuraea sp. NPDC047897; assembly: GCF_043204415.1. NCBI lineage: Bacteria > Bacillati > Actinomycetota > Actinomycetes > Streptosporangiales > Streptosporangiaceae > Nonomuraea > Nonomuraea sp. NPDC047897. The sequence goes on from NZ_JBIDCC010000001.1 coordinate 71,272, forward strand.
CGTGCGCCCCCACTGCTGGATCGAGAACTTGCGGGCGCCGGGGACGAAGTTGCCGACGAGGCTCTCCCAGACCAGGGCGTACACGACGCCGATCGTCACCGCGTGCCGGGTGACGACGCCGAGCAGCAGGAACACCGCCGCGTAGGCGATGCCCGCGACCAGCGACCCGACGGCGAACCCGGCGGCCATGCCGTCCTCGTTGCGTACCAGCAGCCAGACCGCGAGGTAGGTCGGCAGCGCGGCGAACACCACCAGCAGCGACGCCGCCACGAGGAACTTGGTCTGTGCGATGACCGGGCGGGAGATCGGCTTGGCCATCAGGTGGATGATGGTGCCGTCGTCGATCTCCGGGGCGATCACGCCGGTGCCGACGATGAGGCCGAGCAGGGGCAGCATCGTGCCCAGGGCGAAGTTCTCCATCAGCAGCGTGGCGTAGCGCTGGTCGGCGTTGCCGGTCAGGCGCAGCAGTACGGCCAGGCCGAGCAGGCCGAGGGGCAGCAGGAGCAGCAGCACGATCCGCCGCCGCCCGAGCAGCGCCCGGTAGGTGATACCGGCTACGACGGTGTTCATGTCAGGCGCTCCGGTTGATCAGGTACGAGAACACGCTTTCCAGGTCTTCGTCGGCGGGCGAGATCTCGTGCAGGCGGATGCCCTCGGCGCGGGCGACCTGGGGCAGCAGCCGGGCGAACCGGCGGAACTCGACGGCCTGGACCTCCAGCCCGTCGGGCCGGAGGGTGACGCCGCCGGCGGAGCTGTCGAGCATCAGTGTGGCGGCCAGCTTGCGGTCGTCGCTGGAGCGGATCCTGAACAGGTGCGGCCGGTCGGTCATCAGCCGGCGGATCTCCCGGAAGTCGCCCGAGGCGGCGTGCCGGCCGGCGACGAGGACTTCGATGTGCTGGGCGACCCGCTCGACCTCTTCGAGGATGTGGGAGCTGAACAGGATCGTCTTGCCCCCGGCGCCCATCGTCTTGATGAGGTCCATGAGATGCATCCGCTGGCGCGGGTCCATGCCGTTGAACGGCTCGTCGAGCAGCAGCACCGCCGGGTCGTGGACGAGCGCGGCGGCGACCTTCACCCGCTGGCGCATGCCCTTGGAGTACGTCTCGACGCGGCGGTCCTTGGGTTCCTCCATCTCGACGGTGGCCAGCGCCTTGCGGGCGGCCTCGACGGGGTCGGGCAGCCCCTGGAGCCTGGCGGCCGACAGGACGAACTGCCAGCCGGTCAGGAAGCCGTACACACCCTCCCGCTCAGGGACAAGGCCGATATTTCGGTAGATGTGGTGGTTCTTCCAGACGGGAGTGCCGTCCAGGGCGACCGTCCCGCCCGACGGGGCGAGGAAGCCGGCCATCATGTGCAGGAGCGTCGACTTGCCCGCCCCGTTGGGGCCGAGCAGCCCGGTGACGCCGGGCCCGATGGTCATGGTCACGTCGTTGACCGCGACGACGTTGCCGTACCACCGGGAGGCCTGGGAGAGCACGATCTTCATCGTGAGGCCGCCTTCCGGTAGCGGAGCGCGAGGGCCGCGAGCGCGGCGGCGATGAGCACGACGACGAGGACACCGGAGATCGGCCCGGCGGGGTAGCCGTCGCCGTCGGCGTTGGGCACGGTGCCGAACAGCCATGCCTGCACCGCGTCGACCAGCCAGAACGGGTTGAGCAGCCAGGCCCACCGGGCGGCGTCGTCGTTGCCGGAGGATTCGAGCATGGCGTAGCCGATCGGGACCGAGGCCGACGACAGCAGGTAGACGGTGATCACCGAGGCCACGCCCAGCCCGCGCCGAGGCGTGAACGAGGCGAGCGCCAGGCCGAACGACGACAGCAGCAGCGCGAGCAGCAGCCCGGTCGCCATGGCGCCCAGGTATTCCTTGGTGGCCGGCGGCCCGTCGAGGTCGACGAGCAGCTCACCCACGTACATGAGGGTCAGCGGCACGGCGACCAGCGCGAACAGCGCCGCGGTCATCGCCACGACCTTCGCGGTGACGTACTGCGTGATCGTGACGGGCCGCGACAGGTAGAGCGGCAGCACCCGGAAGCGCAGGTCGGGCGCCACCGCGGTGGGCGCCTGCGCGGCCAGGAAGATGGCCACCACCGCCTGCATGACCACCGCGAAGGAGCTGTAGGTCAGGCCCCGCTGGCCGAGCATGGCCAGCATCGCGATCGACACGACGGCGGGCAGCAACATGATGGCGGCCAGGCTGAACGGCACGATCTTGCCGCGGACGGTGCGGCCGAGACCGAAGACCCCGCGCAGGGTGTGGACCGTGAGCGCGCCCGTGGCGTGCCACCGGCCCAGGCGCGGGCCGTCGTAGTGGCGGTAGCCGATGTCGTAGATCTCAGACATGCGCGGCCTCGTCCTTGAAGACGTCCTCGATGCGCTGCCGGCCCCGCTCCAGCCGGATGAGGCAGAGGTCGAGGTCGGCGGCGGCGTCGCGGATGGCGTCCAGCGTCTCGGGGCCGCTGACCCGGACCAGCAGCATCCGCCCGTGCGGGGTGACGCCGTGACCGAGCTGCGTCAGCCGCTCGGCCAGTGCTCCGGTGCCCTCGTCCACCTCGACGGTGACGCTCTGGGTGGTCTGGGTGAACTCGGCGATCGCGGACGAGCGCAGCAGCCGCCCGCCGTCGATGACGATCACGTGGTCGCAGATGCGTTCCAGCTCGCCGAGCAGATGGGAGGTGACGAGCACGCTGATGCCGAACTCGGTGCCGATGCGCCGGATCAGGGTGAGCATCTCGTCGCGCCCGCGGGGGTCGAGCCCGTTGGTCGGCTCGTCCAGGAAGATCAGTTTGGGGTCGTGCACCAGGGCCTGGGCCAGCTTCACCCGCTGCTTCATGCCGGTGGAGTAGCCGCCGACGGCGCGGTAGCGCTCCTCGGCCAGCCCGACGTGGCGCAGCACGTCGGCGGCCCGCTCGCGGGCGGCCGTGCGCGGCAGCCCGGACATGCGGGCGAGGTGGACGACCAGTTCGGTGGCCGAGACGTCGGGCGGCAGGCACTCGTGCTCGGGCATGTAGCCGACGAGCCCGCGGATCTGCGCGCCCTTCGCCGTGACGTCGAGGCCGAGCACCCGCGCGCTGCCCGAGGTGGGCGGGAGCAGGCCGAGCAGGATCTTGATGAGCGTCGACTTGCCCGCCCCGTTGGCCCCCACCAGGCCCGTCACGCCGGGCCCGGCGGTGACCGTGAGCCCGTCGAGCGCCGTGACGGTCGGGAAGCGTCTGGTCAGCCCCTCGGTGTCGAGGATGTGCATGATCGGGACCCTACCCGCGGGTTCGGGCCACCGCATCGGTCACACGGATGAGCCGCGTCCTACTTGAGGCCAGAATCGGCGCTGGACGGCGAGCGTGGCGGTGCCCGCGACGAGCATGCCGGCGATGTTCAGCGCGAGCTGCGCCACCGAGCCGGCCACCTCGGCCCACTCGCGCAGCGCCAGCGCCACCCCCACGTATCCGGCGGCGGGCACCGTGGTCACCGAGATGAAGACGCCGATCAGGGCCGACGACTTGCCGCCGGTGATCGACAGGACCCCGGCCACGCCGGCGAGCATCGCCACGATGAACGACCACCGGTCCGGCTTGACGATGAACTGCATCTCCTCGTTCACCTGGAGGTGGGCCGGGCCGATCCAGCCCAGCCAGGAGGCCGCGAGCGCGCAGGCGAACGTCACCGCGACGGCGATGACGAAGCCCACGACCAGCGTGCGGAGGGCGCCCACGACCAGCAGCCACCGCCCGCGCAGCAGCCCGAAGCAGATGGCCGCGACGGCGCCGAACTCCGGCCCGAGCACCATCGCGCCGACGAGCAGCACGATGGAGTTGAGCACCACGCCGATGCCGGCCAGCAGCGTGGCGATGGTCAGGAACGCCAGGAACGCCCAGGTGATGCGCGACTCGGCCGAGACCCGCTGGGCGAGCTGCTCCCAGACGACCGCGTCGTCGGGGTCGCCCGGAGCGTCCTCGACGGCCTCCTCGGCGACCTTCGACAGGGCGAGGTCGATCTGCTCCAGCGCGATCGAGCCCTCCCCGTGCAGCCAGGAGAGCTTGCCGATCACCTCGTTGGCCGACTCGCGGGCCAGGTCCGCCTGGACCAGGTCGCCCTCGGGGGTGACGGCGACGCCGGGGAACACGACGACGTTCGTGGCCCCCGGACACTCCGCCAGCACCGCCCTCACCTCGTGGGTGCGGGCGGCCGGGCTGATCACGCGAAGATGGAGCACCGGGTCATTGTGGCCGATCAGGTGCGGCGCAGGCGCACGCGGCGGACGGAGTGGTCGGCGCCCTTCTTGAGCACCAGGTCGGCGCGTCCCCGGGTCGGGGCGATGTTCTCGACGAGGTTGCGCTCGTTGATGTCGCGCCAGACGTTCACCGCGAAGTCCGTCGCCTCCTCGTGCGACAGCTCGGCGATGTGACGGAAGTAGGACTTGGGGTCCTCGAAGGCGGTGCGGCGCAGCTTGTGAAAGCGCTCGACGTACCAGGTGCGGATGTCCTCGACCTTGGCGTCGACGTAGATGGAGAAGTCGAAGTAGTCGTTGACCGCGAGGGAGGTGGGCGGGGCCGGCTGGAGGACGTTGAGCCCTTCCATGATCAGAATGTCCGGACTGCTCACGGTCTGGTGGGCGCCCGGGACGATGTCGTACTCCAGATGGCTGTAGACCGGCGCCCGCACCTCCGCCGTCCCGGCCTTCACCTCGGCCACGAACCTGACCAGCGCCCGCCGGTCATAGCTCTCCGGGAAGCCCTTGCGGTGCATGATGCCCTTGGCCTCCAGCACCTCGTTCGGGTAGAGGAAGCTGTCGGTGGTGATCAGCTCCACGTGCGGATGCTCGGGCCAGCGGGCGAGCAGGGTGTGCAGCAGCCGGGCCGTGGTCGACTTGCCGACCGCGACGCTGCCCGCGATGCCCAGGACGTACGGCACGCGCCGCTCCTCGTGCCCGAGGAAGGCGCTCAACACGCTGCTGCGCTGCTTGGACCCGGTGTAGTGCAGGTTCAGCAGCCTCGTCAGGGGGAGGTAGATGTCGGTGACCTCGACGAGATCGATGGGATCGTCGACGCCGCGCAACTCTTCCAGCTCGTCTGCGGTGAGAGTCAAGGGCGTGTTCTTGCGGAGATCGCTCCACTGCTCCCTGCTCAGTTCCACGTAGCCGTTGTTCACCTAGGCAGCGTAGCGACGGCGGGCGAACCGCCACCGGCCGGGTGGGGCGGGTTGTCCACAGGCTGTGGACAGAAGTGGGGGATTACCGACACTCAGTTCGGGGAAAGGGCCGCCGTCCTCGTTCCGCCGGCGGCTACTGTCGGGTGAGGAGGGCTCCGTGGACCGTCGTCGCTTCCTCGTCACCACCGCCGTCGCCGGCATCGCCGGCCCCTTCGCGGGCGTCGCCTGCGCCGGCCGCCAAGGCGGGGCCAAGCCGGTGCCCGGCTACGGGCCGCCCCGCCCGGCACGCGACCTGCGCGACGGCGAGGTCAGGCTGCACCTGCCCGACGGCTTCTCCTACCGTTCCTTCAGCGCCGTCGGCGACACCTTCACCGACGGCTCGCCCGTGCCGGGGCGGCACGACGGCATGGCCGCCTTCCCCGGACCGAAGGACACCGTCTTCCTGGTGCGCAACCACGAGGTCAACGGCCCCGTCGGCGCGTTCGGCGCCAAGGACCGCGCCTACGACGAGATGGCCGGCGGCGGCACGGCGACGCTCCGGGTCACCAGGTACGGCGAGGTGCTCGACAGCAGGCCGTCGCTCACCGGCACCATGCTCAACTGCTCAGGCGGCCCCATGCCGTGGAACGCCTGGGTGTCGTGCGAGGAGACCGTCAACGGGCCCGACGTGGGCGACGACTCCACCGGCGGCGACAACTCCAGGCTCACCCGCCGGCACGGCTATGTCTTCGAGGTGCCCGTGCGCGGCACCGCCACGGCCAGGCCCATCAGGGCCGCCGGCCGGTTCGCGCACGAGTCGGCCGCCTTCGACCCGGCCTCGGGCGCGCTCTACCTCACCGAGGACTGCTACAAGTTCCCGTCCGGCTTCTACCGGTACCTGCCGCCCCGGCACCCCCGGGAGGCCGGCCGCCTCCTCGACGGGGGCCGCCTGCAGATGCTCGCCGTCGAGGGCTCGCCCCGCGAGGACCTGTCCGCCGGGCAGCGACCCGGCGCCGCGTACCGCACGACCTGGGTGGACATCGACGACCCCGATCCCCGCTTCACCGGCCGGCCGGCCAACGACGAGGCCGTCCAGGCCGTCGGCCGGCAGGGCCGGGCCGCCGGCGCCGCGATCTTCGCGCGGCTGGAAGGCGCGGTCCACCACCAGGGCACCGTCTACTTCGTCTCCACCCAGGGCGGCGCCGCCTCACCCGGCGGCCCGTCGCCCGGCGGCTTCGGCGACGGCCGGGGCCAGGTGTGGGCGTACGAGACGTGGAGCGGCCGGCTCAGGCTGGTCTACGAGTCGCCCCGCTCGGCGGTGCTCGACCTGCCCGACAACGTGACGGTCAGCCCGCGCGGCACGCTCGTGCTGTGCGAGGACGGCGACGGCGCCAACCACCTGCGCGGCCTCACCCGGCGCGGCGAGCTCTTCGACTTCTGCCGGCTGGCGCCCGTCCAGGGCGACCCGGGCGCCGAGTTCGCCGGCACCACCTTCGGGCCCGGCGGCCACACCCTCTACGTGAACGTCCAGTCCACGCGCGGCACGTCGTTCGCCATCTGGGGGCCGTGGCAGCGCGGCGCGTTCTGACCGCCCGCCGTTAGCCTGGGGGGATGATCCTGGGCATCGGGGTGGACGTGGTCGACATCCGGCGGCTGGAGGAGGCGCTGCGGCGCACCCCGGGCCTGCGCACCAGGCTGTTCACCGAGGGCGAGCGCGACCTGCCCGCGCACTCGCTGGCCGCCAGGTTCGCCGCCAAGGAGGCGGTGGCCAAGGCCCTGGGCGGCCCCAGAGGGGTCACCCACCTGGAGGCCGAGGTGCGCCGCAGGGAGAGCGGCCGCCCCGAGCTGCACCTCACCGGCAGGGCCGCCGAGGTGGCCTACGAGCTGGGGGTCAAGCGCTGGCACCTGACTCTCAGCCACGACGGGGGCGTCGCCGTGGCCTACGTGATCGCGGAGGGATAGCTTCGGACCCATGCGCACCGCCTACACCGCCGACCAGATCCGCGCCGCCGAGCACGCGCTGATGGCGCGACTGCCCGAGGGCACGCTGATGCTGCGCGCCGCCGCCGGACTCGCCGCCGTCTGCGCCGCCGCCCTGGGCAGGGTGTACGGCAGCCGCGTGGTGCTGCTCGTCGGCGGCGGCGACAACGGCGGCGACGCCCTGTACGCCGGGGCCCTGCTGGCCAGACGGGGAGCGCGGGTGGCGGCCGTGCTCGCCGGGTCCAGCGCCCACGAGCGCGGGCTGGAGGCCTACCTGCTGGCCGGCGGGCGGATCGCGGAGGGCGCGGCCGCCACCGCCGTCGAGCGGGCCGACCTGGTGGTCGACGGGCTCGTCGGCATCGGCGCGACCGGCGCGCTGCGCGAGCCGTACGCGGAGCTGGCCCGCGCGGCCAACGCCGCCCCGGCGCTCACCGTCGCGGTGGACGTGCCGAGCGGCGTGGACGCGACCAGCGGCCGGGTCGCCGGCGCGGCCGTCGAGGCGCAGATCACCGTCACCATGGGCGCGGCCAAGACCGGTCTGCTCGTCGATCCCGGCGCAGCCCGCGCCGGCACGGTCGAGCTGGTCGACATCGGGCTCGGCCCCCACCTGCCGGACCCCGACGTGGCCGCGCTGACCGATGCCGACGTGGCGGACCTGCTGCCGCGACCGGCCAACGAGTCCGACAAGTACCGCAGGGGCGTCGTCGGCGTCGCCGCAGGCAGCGACCTCTACACGGGCGCCGCCGTGCTCGCCGTGGGCGGCGCGCTGCGGGCCGGTGCCGGCATGGTCCGCTACGCCGGGCAGCACGCGCCCGTCACCGAGGTCCGCTCCCACTGGCCGGAAGCCGTCGTCACCGAGCTGGCGCGGCCCTCGGTCGACGCGGTCGGCCGGGTCCAGGCGTGGGTGCTCGGCCCCGGCCTCGGCACGGGCGAGTGGGCCCGCGAGCTGGCCGCATCGGTGCTGGCGAGCGACGTGCCCGTCCTGGTCGACGCCGACGCGCTCACCCTGCTCTCCCGCGACTGGTCGCTGCTGCGCCGCGCCGCGCCCGTCCTGGTGACCCCGCACGCGGGCGAGCTGTCGCGGCTCACCGGGGCCGCCCGCGACGAGATCGAGGCGGCCCGGCTGGAGCACGCCCGCTCGGCGGCCGCCGAACTGGGCGTGACCGTCCTGCTCAAGGGCTCGACCACACTGGTCGCGGCTGCCGACCGGCCGGTGCGGGTCAACACCACCGGCACCTCGTGGCTGGCCACCGGCGGCACCGGCGACGTGCTGGCCGGGGTCGCCGGGGCGCTGCTCGCCCAGGGGCTCGACTGCTACGACGCCGCGTCCTGCGCCGCGCACCTGCACGGCCTGGCCGGCCGGATCGCCGCCGAGGGGGCGCCGCTGGCCGCGGGCGACGTGGCGGCGGCCGTCCCGGAGGCCATCCGGCGCGTGCACGACGAACGCTGAGCGCGAATCCGGCTCGGCGGGCCGGGCCACCTGCCAAAATGAGGAGATGGACTCCCGGATGGCGACGCCCGCGACCGCGCGGGTCGAGCTCGCCGCGATCAGGCACAACGTGGCGCTGCTCAGGCAACGGGCCGGCGGCGCCGAGGTGATGGGCGCGGTCAAGGCCGACGCCTACGGCCACGGCCTGGTGCCCGCCTCCAAGGCCGTCCTCGACGGCGGCGCGACCCGGCTCGGCACCGCCTACATCAGGGAGGCGCTGGCCCTGCGCGAGGGCGGCGTCACGGCGCCGGTGCTGTCGTGGATCATCGGCCCCGGGGAGCCGATCGACGACGCGCTGCGGGCCGGCGTCGAGCTGTCGGCGGCGGACGTGCCGCTGCTCGACGAGATCGCCGCGGCGGCCCGGCGCGTCGGGCGCGCCGCGCGCACGCACCTGGAGGCCGACACCGGGATGAGCCGGGGCGGCGCGCCGCTCGCCGCCTGGCCCGCGCTGCTGGCCAGGGCCGCCGCGCTGCAGGCCGAGGGCGCGATCGAGGTCGTCGGGCTCTGGTCCCACTTCGCCTGCGCCGACATCCCCGGCCACCCCTCGATCGACGCGCAGCTCGACGCGTTCGATGCGGCGCTCAGGCTGGCCGAGAAGGAAGGCGTCGCCGGCTCCCACGTGATCAGGCACCTGGCCAACTCCGCCGCCGTCATGACGCTGCCGCGCGCCCACTACGACATGGTCCGCACGGGCATCGCCATGTACGGCCTGAGCCCGGTCCCCGAGCTGGGCGACTTCGGGCTGCGGCAGGCGATGACGCTCACCGCGCGGATCGCGCTGGCCAAGCGGGTGCCCGCCGGCTCGGGCGTCTCCTACGGCCACCTGCACGTCACCGACCGCGAGACCACGCTCGGCCTGGTCCCGATCGGCTACGCCGACGGCGTCCTGCGCCACGCGACCGGGCGGGTCGAGGTGCTGGCAGGCGGGCGGCGCAGGCCGGTCACCGGGCGGGTGTGCATGGACCAGTTCATGATCGACATGGGTGACGACCCGTTGGCGGCGGGTGACGAGGTCGTGCTCTTCGGCCCCGGCGGGGAGGGTGAGCCCACCGCTCAGGAGTGGGCGGATAACCTCGGCACCATCACGCATGAGATCGTGACCAGGATCGGTTCGCGGGTTCCGCGCGTTCACGTGTAGAAGGCGTTCGCGTGCAGGGCCCCCGGTGGCGGAACGGGCGTGGCCATGAGCGGAGAAGGGTCGGACATGACGACGACAACCCGGCGCAGGTTCGGCATCGCCGGCGCCATCGTCGGCGCCGCGTCGGCGGGCGTGGCGGCGGCGGCGCTGGCCAAGCGATACGCGGTGGGCCGGATCAGGCTGCGCCCCGACCCCGACGCGGACGAGCCGTTCGGCGAGCTGCGCGGCAGGGTCAGCACGCTCACCACCTCCGACGGCGTGCAGCTGAACGTCGAGCTCGACGGTCCTGACGACGCGCCGCTGACGGTCGTGTTCTGCCACGGCTACTGTCTCAGCCTGGAGTCGTGGCACTTCCAGCGCAAGGACCTGCGCGAGGAGCACCGCCTGCTGCTGTGGGACCAGCGTTCGCACGGCCGCTCGCAGCGGGCCGGGGCCGGCGACAGCACGATCGACCGGCTGGGCGAGGACCTGGCCGAGGTGATCGAGGCGTTCGTGCCGGGGCCGTGCGTGCTGGTCGGCCACTCCATGGGCGGCATGACGATCATGGCGCTCGCCGACCGCCGCCCCGACCTGTTCGGCGACCGGATCAAGGGCGTGGCCCTCATCGGCACCTCGGCCGGCCGGCTCGCCGAGATCACCCTGGGCCTGCCCGCGCTGGTGTCGAAGGTCGTCCACAAGCTCGCCCCGACGACCGTCTCCATGCTGGGCCGCAGGGGCGCGCTGGTCGACCGGACCCGCCACGCGGGCAGCGACATCGCCTTCCTCATCACCCGCTACATGGGCTTCGGCGACTCCGCGAACGTCAGCCCGACGCTGGTCGACTTCGCCGAGTCGATGATCAGGGCGACGCCGACCGAGGTGGTCGCCGACTTCTACCCGGCGCTGATGAACCACGACAAGCTGTCCGCGCTGCACGTCCTCGACCCCGTGCCCACCGCGATCATGGTGGGTGACAAGGACTGGCTGACCCCGCCCGACCACAGCAGGGCCATGGCCGCGGCGCTGCCCAAGGCGCAGCTCACCGAGGTGGCCGACACCTCCCACCTGATCCAGTTGGAGCGTCCCGGCGTGGTCAACGACGCGCTGCGCGACCTGGTCAAGCGAGTGATGGGGGAGGCACGATGACCGCCGAACGGCTGCCCACGGCCGACGACATGCGGGCGTACGGGACCCGCCTGGCGGCCCGGCTGCGCCCCGGCGACCTGGTCGTCCTGTCCGGCGCCCTGGGCGCGGGCAAGACCACCCTGGTGCAGGGCATCGCCGAGGGCCTGAAGGTGCGCGGCCCGATCACCTCGCCCACGTTCGTCATCGCCCGGGTGCACCCGTCACTGCGGCAGGGACCGCCGCTGGTCCACGTCGACGCCTACCGGCTCGGCGGCGACCTGGAGGTGGACGACCTCGACCTCGACGCCTCCCTGGAGGAGTCGGTCACCGTCGTCGAGTGGGGCGAGGGCCTGGTCGAAGGGCTGTCAGACGACCGGCTGGAGATCCACATCGACCGTGAGGCCGGTGATGACGCCCGCGTGGTGACCGTACGCGGGGTCGGGGGCCGCTGGTCCGACACGCCGCCTGATCGCGAAGAAGAGTAAAGTCCCCACCTTCGCCGGGCAACGCTGTCACCCTGGACGTATCCCGCCAAAGTCAAAAACATGATCGTTGGCTGTGGATTCCCCCAGATTTTCTGGGTATCAGGAGGGAAAGCATCCCCAACCATGGCGGATGCTTGGTGAAGTCAGGCGAAGTGGGGTGCGCTGGTGCTCAGTGTCGGACGAGTCGCATGCGCGGGAGCCGTCCTCATGATCGGCGCGGTGGGCTGCTCGGCGCAGGCCAACTCCGCACCCACCCTGTCACCCTCGGGCACGGCCACCGCCACCGCCACGGCGACCACCACCGCGACCACCACGGCGACCACCACCGCGACGCCGGCCCCTGCGGCGACCACCACCAGGGCGGCCATCAACGTGCGGCTCAACCCCGACCGGGTCCCCGCTGGGGAGACGTCGACGGTGTGGATCCTGGCCAACTGTCCCGTCCCCTCCGGCGGACCCGCCCACACCGGCACCGCCACGTCCCGCGCGTTCGTCGCCGGCGTCACGCTCAACCCCACGCGGCCCTCGTCGGCCTCGCCCGGCTCCACCGCCGCGCCGGCCACCCCGTGGGTGCGCGGCGAGGCTCAGGTGTCCGGCACCGTCGCTCGCGGCTCGTACCGGGTGGACGTCAAGTGCGACGGCACCAACCACACCGGTCGGGCCACGCTGCGCGTCACCAGGCCGGACCCGCTGCCCAGCGACGTGCCCACCAAGGCGCCCCGCGCGGGCGGCGGCGGCACGTTCGCCAAGGACGTCGAGGAGGACTCGTCGCTGCCGCTCGCCCCGGCCGGTGTGGTGCTCGGCCTCGCCCTGATCGGCGCCGCGATCGTGCTCAGGCGCCGCGGCCGGGCCTGAGCGGTGGCGCGCACGGGACAGGTGGTGCTGGCCGGCGCCGCCACGGGACTGGCACTCGTCATGTTCGGCAAGATCGAGACCGCCGGGCCGCCGGCCGGGCAGATCGTGCCGGAGAGCGTCGACATCCCCTCGATCGACGTGGAGGCGCCGCTGATGAAGCTCGGCCTCACCGACGACGGCGAGGTGGAGCTGCCGCCGTACGAGAAGCCGAAGCTGGCCGGGTGGTACACCGGCAGCGCGGTGCCCGGCGACAAGGGCGCCTCGGTGATCGTCGGCCACGTCGACACCAAGACCGCGCCCGCCGTCTTCTACAAGCTCAGGCAGGTGCGCAAGGGCGACCGGGTCAAGGTGCGGCGCAGCGACGGCAAGGTGGTCACCTACCGGGTGGACGAGGTCGAACAGGTGCACAAGGACCGTTTCCCGCTGCGCCGCGTCTACGTGGAGGACGGGCTCAAGCTGGTCACCTGCGGCGGCCGGTTCGACCGGGCCAAGGGCGAGTACGTCGACAACGTGATCGTCTACGCGTCGCGCGTCTGAAAACCGGTTGAGCCCTCCGGGACGATGGGGACATGAGCCTGGACGTCAACCCGTACGGCCCACCGGCCTCCGGATCGCGGGTTCCCTGGGAGCGGGTGCACCCCGCCGCCCGCGCGGGCGTCGAGGAGTTCCTCGGCGCTCCCGTGGCCGAGGCCGTCACCCAGTCCGGCGGCTTCTCGCCCGCCGCCGCCGTACGGGTGCGCGCCGCGAACGGGCGGCGCGCGTTCGTCAAGGCCGTGGGCCCCCAGCCGAACTCCGAAGCGGTCGCCATCTACCGCGCCGAGGCGCGCAACGCCGCCGGGCTGCCCCCGTCGGCGCCCGCGCCGCGGCTGCTGACGAGCTTCGAGGCGGCGGGCTGGGTGGTGCTCGTCTTCGAGGACGTGGCCGGCCGGCATCCGGCGACACCCTGGCGGCGCGACGAGCTGGACCTCGTCCTGGCGGCCGTCCGGCGGATGTCCGCCGAGCTGACTCCCGCCCCGATTCCCGCGCCGACCGTGGGCGACGGGTTCGCGGAGTCGTTCACCGGCTGGCGGAGACTGCTCGGCGAGGACACCACGGGGCTCGACCCGTGGGCGCTGCGCCACCTCGACGAGCTGGCCGGGCTGGAGTCCGGCTGGGCCGAGGTCGCGGCCGGCGACACGCTCCTGCACGCCGACCTGCGCGCCGACAACATCCTGCTCGCGGACGGGCGCGTCTACGTGGTCGACTGGCCATGGGCGTGCGTCGGCGCGGCCTGGTTCGACCTGGTGTGCATGCTGCCCTCGGTCGGCATGCAGGGCGGGCCGCCGCCGGACGAGCTGCTGCCCGACCCCGACCCCGCCGTCACCATGGTGCTCGCCGCCGTCGCGGGCTACCTCGTGCGGCACGGCCGGCTGCCGGCGCCGCCGGGGCTGCCGACGCTGCGGCCGTTCCAGCGCGCCCAGGGTGTGGTGGCGCTCGGCTGGCTGCGGCGGCGCACCGGCTGGTCCTGACGGCGGCCCCGGCCCGAGCGGTCGGCCCGAGCGGTCGGCCCGGGCGGTCGGCCCGGGCGGTCGGCCCGGGCGGTCGGTGGCGCGGACGGCTCGACGGGTCGGCTCGACGGGTCGGTGTGACGGGTCGGTGTGACGCGGCCGGGTGTGCGGCGCGCGGCGGGTAGGCTAATCAGTCGTGCTGGTCCTGGCCTTTGATACCGCGACTCCCGCCGTCACCGCCGCCCTCCACGACGGTGGCCGAGTGCTCGCCGAATCGACCACGATCGACGCCCGGCGCCACGGTGAGCTGCTCGTGCCCACCGTCGAGACCGTGCTGAGCGAGGCCGGGGCGTCGCTGCGCGACGTCACCGCCGTCGTCGCGGGCAGCGGCCCCGGTCCCTACACGGGGCTGCGCGTGGGCCTGATGACCGCGCAGGCGCTCGCCACCACGCTCGGCGTCCCCGCGTACGGCATCTGCACGCTCGACGCCGTCGCCTACGGCAGCGGGCTGCCCGGCCCGTTCGTCGCCGCCACGGACGCCCGGCGCAAGGAGGTCTTCTGGGCCCGCTACGCCGACGCGCGCACCAGGGCCGACGGGCCGTTCGTCGACCGCCCCGCCGACGTGCCCGTCGAGGGGCTGCCCGTGGTGGGCGCGGGCGCCGCGCTCTACCCGGAGGTCCTGGGCGAGTCGAGCGCCCCGCCGTACCCGTACGCGGGATCGCTGGCCGCGCTGGCGGTCGAGCGGCTGGCGGCGGGCACGCCGCTCGACCCGCCGCGCCCGATCTACCTGCGCCGGCCCGACGCGGTGGCGCCCGGCGCGCCCAAGCGGGTGACGGCGTGATACTCCGGCAGATGACCGATACCGACCTGCCGGCGGTCATGGCGATCGAGCGGGCGACGTTCCCGCTCGACGCGTGGAGCGAGGGCATGATGCGCGGCGAACTGGCCGAGCAGCCGCGCACCCGGCACTACGTGGTCGCGGTCATCGACGGCGAGATCGTCGGCTACGCCGGCCTGGCCGCCGCGGCCGACCAGGCCGACGTGCAGACCATCGCCGTGCTGGAGGCCCACCAGCGCACCGGCATCGGCGGCGCCATGCTGGCGGAGCTGCTGGGCGAGGCGCGCAGACGCGGGGCACGCGAGGTTTTCCTGGAGGTCCGCTCCGACAACCCGCGGGCCCGCGCCGTTTACGAGCACTTCGGGTTCGAGGAGATCGGCACCCGCCGCCGCTACTACGACGACGGCACCGACGCGATCATGATGAGGAAGAAGCTGGATGGCTGACGCACCGCTGGTCCTGGGCATCGAGACCTCCTGCGACGAGACCGGTGTCGGCATCGTCCGCGGGCACACGCTGCTGGCCAACACGATCGCCTCCAGCATGGACGAGCACGCCCGCTTCGGCGGCGTGGTGCCCGAGGTGGCCTCCCGCGCCCATCTGGAGGCCATGACGCCGACCGTGGAGGCCGCGCTCGCCCAGGCGGGGCTCCGGTTCTCCGACATCGACGCCGTCGCCGTGACCGCCGGGCCGGGCCTGGCCGGGGCGCTGCTGGTGGGCGTCGCCGCGGCCAAGGCCTACGCCCTCGGCCTCGGTGTGCCGCTCTACGGCGTCAACCACCTGGCCGCCCACGTCGCAGTCGACCAGCTCGAACACGGCCCGCTGCCCAAGCCGTGCATCGCCATGCTGGTCTCGGGCGGCCACTCGTCGCTGCTGCTCGTCCCCGACGTGGCCAAGGACGTCATCTCGCTCGGGTCCACCGTGGACGACGCGGCGGGCGAGGCGTTCGACAAGGTGGCGCGGGTGCTCGGCCTGCCGTTCCCCGGCGGCCCGCACATCGACCGGGCGGCGGTCACCGGCTCCGGCACCGCCGTCTCCTTCCCCCGCGGCAAGATCGACGACGGCACGCTCGACTTCTCCTTCTCCGGGCTCAAGACGGCCGTGGCCCGCTGGGTGGAGGCGCGGCAGGCGGCCGGCGAGACGATCCACGTGCCCGATGTGGCCGCCTCGTTCCAGGAGGCCGTGGTCGACGTGCTGACCCGCAAGGCGCTGCAGGCGTGCAGGAAGTACGACGTGCACGACCTGCTCATCGGCGGCGGCGTGGCGGCCAACTCGCGGTTGCGCGCGCTGGCCCAGGAGCGGTGCGACGCGGCGGGCGTGCGGCTGCGCGTGCCCCGCCCCGGACTGTGCACCGACAACGGGGCCATGGTCGCCGCCCTGGGCTCCGACCTGGTGGCGGCCGGGATCACCCCGTCCGCGCTGGAGATCCCGGCCGACTCGTCGCTGCCGATCACGACCGTCCACGTCTGACGGGGCCGCCCAGGGGGCCAGGTGGGCGGTGCGGTGCCGTCAGAAGCCCGGAAGGACGATGTCGCCGCTCCAGCCCCGGAAGGTGTAGGCACGCAGCCTGCGCACGGCGCCCGTCGTGACGTCGAGGGCGTACGCCGTCTCCCCCAGGGTGGGCACGCGCCCCTCGACCGGCCTTCCCGTACGGCTGGCGGTCCAGGAGCGGTCGATGACGGCAGCCGAGACGACGACCTCCGTGGGGCTGCGCCAGCCGCCGATCCGCCACGACGGGAAGCGCTCGGCCTCGTCGCGGATCCTCACCCTGGACAGAATCCGTCCCGTCGTCGCGTCGACCGTGACGATCGTGTCGTCGGGTCGCGACTTCTGCGCACCGCCGGAGGTCAGCCCCGGCGTCCCGCCGGTCAGGTAGGCGACCCTCCGCCCGTCGGGCGCCAGTTCGCTCACCTGCCGTGCCACGTCCGCGGCGGCGAAGGGTCGCGCCTGCCCGTCGATCAGGAGGGCGTACCGGTCCTGTTCGTTCACGAGGACGACCGGGGAGCCGCCGTCGGGGACGCTGTGCACGTGCCATCCGGCGGGGATCTCGTGGACCCGACCGGCGTCCATGTCGACGACCGCGTCCAGCCCGCCGAAACCGTACAGGCCCAGGTGCCGGCCGTCGGGTGACAGTCGCAGCAGCCCGCCGTTGGTGACCATCGTCGCCCTGCTCACGGTCTGCGGCGCCAACCGGACGTCGCCCGACGCCAGGTCCCGGACGGCGAACCGCTGGTCCTTCTCGCTGTAGTAGGCGATTCGCCGGCCGTCGGGGGTGATGGCCACGGGAGCAGCGGTGTTCATGTAGTTCTGCTCGCTCTGGTCGGTGTAGAAGCTGAGCGCCTCGGGCATCCGGAAGTTCTGCCCGGTGCGGGTGACCACGTGCCACTGCACGCAGTCCTTGCCCGCGAACTCGCCCGTGTTCTTGCCGGGGGTCCACTTCACCCCGCACATGTCGTAGTAGGCGTAGGCGAGCGGATCCACCCCCGAGGTGGGCAGCACGTCGGTGACGCGGCCGCTGATCGTGCCCTGCTCGGCGCCGCCGAGGAGTCCGCCGGCGAGCACTGTCGCACCCAGTGCCACGGCGACCAGCGTCGCCAGCGCGGAGCCGTAGAGGCCGATCCGCCGCCTGCGCCTCGCGCCCCGCACCGCGCGCTCGGCGAGATCGACGGCGGGGGCCTGGCGGGCGAGCAGGTGCAGTTCGTCGCGCAGTCCGGTCATCGGGGCAGCTCCTGGGGATCGACGGCGTTGAGCAGATCGGCCAGTTCGGGGGCGAGGACGCGCAGCCGTCCCAGCGCGTGACTGGTCTGGCTCTTGACCGTGCCGCTGGAGCAGCCGAGCAGGGCGGCGGTCTCCTCGACGCTGCGGTCCTCGTAGTAGCGCAGTACCAGCACGGCGCGCTGGCGTGGGGTCAGCCGCATGAGCGCCTCCTGCAGCGCCAGACGGTGCAGGCTCTCGTCGCCGGAGTCCCGGCCGCGGTCCGGCGGACGTGCCGTAGGGGTCTCGTGCCGCCGGCGTAACCGCCTGCGCCACGACACGTGCTCGTTGATCAGCGCTCTACGGACGTACGCCTCCGGGTTGCCGTCCCCGGCGAGCCGGTGCCAGTGCCTGGCGGTCCGCATGAGCACGGTCTGCAGCAGGTCCTCGGCCTGGGAGGCGTTCCCGGTGAGCAGGTACGCGCTGCGCATCAGCGCCTGCTGGCGCGCGTGCACGAACTCCCTGAAGCCCTCGTATCGATCCATGCGTCTCCTCTCATCCCTCTGTCAACGCCACCTGGACCGACGGGGTTGGAACCGCGGGCGCTGCTGCCACGGTCGCATGCGCCGTGACGTGGCCCGCGCTGGCGAGGCGCGCCGTACCGGCGGCACGGCGCCGAGAGGCGATCTCGGGTTCGAGGACCCGGGGGATGACGAGGGTGATCGGCGAGCCGGCTGGTGGGCCGGCGGCGCTAGTCCTTGGGGCGGGTCGGGCGCAGGAGCGCCTCGGCCAGCGCCAGCATGGTCTCCTCCAGGGCGCCCAGGCGCTTGGTGAGGGTGGTCGTGGCCGGATGGACGATGCCCGTCACGGTCTGGGTCAGCTCGTCGCGGTCGGGCCGGGCCTGGACGGCCTCCGTGAGCGCGGCGGCGGCGGCGGTCAGGCGCTGGGCCTGCTCGGCGGTCTGCGCCGCCAGCCGCTCGTCCAGGCGCTCGCCGATGGCGAGCGTGGTGGGGAGCTGCCCGACGCGCTGGTTGACGGCCTCGACGCGGTCGTCGACGTTCTCCAACTGCTCGCCGGCCTGCTCGGCGCGGGCGGCCAGCTCGGTCAGGCGCCCCTCGACCCCGTCGAAGCGGGTGCCGACCGCGTCGAAGCGGCTGCGCAGGCTGCCGTCCACGGCGGTGAAGCGGCTCTCCAGACCGTTGTCGATCGTGGCGAGGCGGGCCGTCACCGTGCCGTCGACGGCGTCGACGCGGCTGGTCACGGTCTCGAACCCGGCCGCGAGCTTGGTGTCGACGGTGTTGAGGCGGCCGTTGACGGTGCTGTCGACCTGGTCGAAGCGGGTCGTCAGGTGCTCCTCCAGCTCGCCGATGCGCTCGTCCAGGGACTCCAGGTTGTTGTCGAGGTGGTTGAAGCGGCCCTCGTTGCGGGTGGCGGCCTCGGACAGGTGCTGGTCGGTCGCGGCCACCCGCTCGTCGAGCGCGGTGAACCGGCCGTCCATGCGCCCGTCGATCGCGCCGAGCCGGCCGTCGACGGCGACGACGCGCTGGTCCACGGACGTCAGCCGGGAGTCCACCGCCGCGATCCGGCCGTCGATGCCGTCAAGACGGCCGTCGAGGTCGGCGAAGCCCTCGCCGGTCGCCTCGATGCGGCCGTCGACGCCGTCGAGTCGCGACTCGATCGCGAGCAGCCGGCTGTCGAGCCGCCCGGTGACGCGCTGCTCGGTCTCCTGCAGGTGGCCGGTGAGCCGGTGCTCGGCGTCGTCGAGGCGCGTGGCGACATGCTGCCGGGTGGCCGCCAGCCGCTCGTCGAGCTGCGCGCCGACCAGCTCGGCGGTGGCGGACAGCCGGCTGTCGAGGCCCGCCGACAGCTCGGTGAGCACGCCTTCGACATGGTCGGTGCGGGAGGCCAGCTCGGCGATCGACTTGTCGAGCCGCGTGAACCGGCTCGCGGCCACCTCCATGCTGGAGTGCAGCTGCGACAGCGTGGCCGCGAAGTCGCCCATCCGCCGGGCGATGCCCTCGCTGCTGTCGAGCACGCTCTCCAGGCGTTTGAGCGTCTCCTCGACACCGCCGCCGATGGTCGACAGGTCGGCCCACATGGTGGGCAGCTCGCTGAGCGGGGCGACCCGCTGGGTGACCGACTCGACGCGGGCGTCGACGGTGCCGACCTGCTCGCCGACGGCGTCGACGTGGTCACGTACCGCCTCCACGTGCTGGGCGAGGCCCTCGGCCCACATCGGCGGCTTGGCCGCGATGTCGTCGAGGCGGCCGTTGACGGTCTCCAGCGTGCCGCTGAGCCCGCCCAGCTCGCGCTCGCGCACCTCGCGCAGCAGCCACTCCATCCCTTCGAGCCGCTGCCGGATCTCGTCGAGCACGGCGCCCTGGGTGCGCTGCTCGTACACGTGGTCCTGGGCGACGCGTGCCAGCAGTTCGCGCATCCTGTCGGGAACGTTGAGGTGCCCGCCTGACTGGAGAAGGGTGGTGTGGCTGGAATGATCCACCGAAAGCTCCTTCGCTCGCCGACGGTCTGCCGCGCAGCGGTGGGGTAGGTCCGGTTTTCAGATGAAAAGGAGGGCGCGGTGAGCCGCTGCGGGGGGAGAACTCACGCCCGCACACCTTAGCCTCTGGATCAAGGTCCGTCAGGGTCGATGGAAAATATCGGGGTTATTGTGGTATCGCCCTGGTTTGTCATTTACGCAGGTGGGGTGGGGTGGCAAATGAGGGCCGACGGTTTGTCCAGGACGCGGGTGAGAATGACCACGCCGGATTTATCGCCCGAAAGTCGCAGATCTGCGCGGAGCCGTTCGATGTCGACGGCCGAGGCGCGCTTCTTGATGGTCACATTCCCGATGTGCCGCTCACGCAGGGCCGCGCGCAGCCGCTTCAGCGAGAACGGCAGCGCCTCGGCCACCTCGTAACGCGCGGCCCAGGGGGTGTCGACCGGCTCGTCGCCGGTGATGTAAGCGATCATCGGGTCGGGCAGCCGCCCGCCGACCAGCTCGGCCACCTCGCCCACCAGATGCGCCCGGATCGCCGCCCCGTCGGGCTCGTAGACGTAGCGGCCCAGCGGCCCCACGGGAGCGGCGGCGCCGGTGGCCGCGAGCGTGTGCCCGCCGGGCAGCAGCGTGGCCCGCCGCGCCACGGGGCCTGAGGCGCCTGAGGCGCCTGAGGCGCCTGAGGCGCCGGACGCGCCGGACGCGCCGGACGCGATCCACAGGGACGCCTCCTTGACCTCCCCCCTGACGGACACCCACTCGGCCTCGGCGCCGTCGGGGATGAACGCGTACGGGATGCCCGGCGCGACCTTCAGGCAGGCTCGCCGGGACCGGGCCACGAGGTCGAGGACGACCGGCCACGGCGGGGAGTAGGCGAGCGGATCGAACGTGCGGCCCCGCGCCCCGCGCCGTGCCGGGTCGGCGAACAGCACGTCGTGATCCTCCGGCCGCACCGAGGCGGCGTCGGCCACCCGCACCGTGATCCGGTCGGCGAGCCCGAGCGCCTCGGCGTTGGCCCTGGCGACGGCGACGGTCAGCGGGTCGGCGTCCACGGCGTCCACGACGCAACCCGCCCGTGCCAGCGCCAGGAAGTCACCCCCGACCCCGCAGCAGACGTCCACCACCCGCAGCCCGCCCGCTGAGGCCGGGGCCACGTCCCGAGCGGGAGCCATGTCGGGAGCCGGAGCCATGTCGGGAGTGGGAGCCATGTCGGGGGCCGTGTTTGGGGCCGGGAGCGTGTCTGGGGCCGGGGCCGGGAGGGCGCAGCCGGTGAGGCGGCGCGCCCGGTGGGCGGCGACGTCGGCGCGGGTGGCCTGCTCAAGCCCGTGCGGTGTGAAGAACATCAGCTCGGCGTCGGCCCCGAACTTGGCCCGCGCCCGCTCCCTGAGCGCCGTCTGGGTGAGCGCCGCCGACACGAGCGCGGCGTCGTAGGTCCTGCGCAGCCGGGTCGCCGCCGCCACCGGATCGGCGCCGCGCAGCTCCCGCGCCTCCTCCAGAGCGCGCCGGCCGCGCGAGGTCAGCAGCTCGGTGAAGGCGTCGAGGTCCACGCCGTACGACGTTAGCGCCTCGCCCCCGGTACGGGCGCCGCCGGAGGGGGTGACCGCCCTCCGGAGGTGGCCAGGACGAACCCGGTCGAAGGCCCCGCCTGCCTCGCCAAATGGGCATGTCTCGGTCCTGATCGCTCTGAGCAGACGCGTTCGTGTTGACTGTCAAGCCCCTCTTGCATATGTTTCCTGTTGGCACTCTCCCCTTGAGAGTGCCAACGTGCGACGAGGCAGGTCTGGCACCCGCGACGGCAGGCCCCGCTGGTCGCCTCTTCTGATCATTCAAATCTGAAGGGGAGGTCCGATCGTGACGACCGCCACCAAGGTTCCCGTTAAGCCGCTCGGCGACCGCATTGTGGTGCAGCCGCTCGAGGCAGAGCAGACCACCGCTTCCGGCCTGGTCATTCCTGACACCGCCAAGGAGAAGCCGCAGGAGGGCAAGGTCCTCGCGGTGGGCCCGGGCAACTGGGACGAGGACGGCGACAAGCGCATCCCGCTCGACGTGAGCGAGGGCGACATCGTTCTCTACAGCAAGTACGGCGGCACCGAGGTCAAGTACGGCGGCGAGGAGTACCTCGTGCTCTCCGCCCGCGACGTTCTCGCGATCATCGAGAAGTAAGCCGGTCGTGTCGGGCCCCGGGCGCTCTCTTGCGGCCGGGGCCTTCGACACCAGGAGAGGACTTTCAGCAAAATGGCGAAGATCCTGGAGTTCGACGAGGACGCCCGGCGCGCGCTCGAGCGTGGCGTCAACGCCCTCGCGGATGCCGTGAAGGTTACCCTCGGCCCGCGTGGCCGCAACGTCGTCATCGACAAGAAGTTCGGTGCTCCGACGATTACGAACGACGGCGTGACCATCGCTCGTGAGATCGAGCTGGAGGAGCGCTACGAGAACCTCGGCGCCCAGCTCGCCAAGGAAGTGGCCACCAAGACCAACGACATCGCGGGTGACGGCACGACCACCGCGACCGTCCTGGCCCAGGCCATGGTCCGTGAGGGCCTGCGCAACGTGGCGGCCGGCGCCTCGCCGCTGTCGCTCAAGCGCGGCATCGACAAGGCGGCCAAGGAGATCAGCGACAAGCTGCTCGCCAGCGCCCGCCCGGTCGAGGACAAGAAGGAGATCGCGAACGTCGCGACCATCTCCGCCCAGGACGCCAAGATCGGCGACCTGATCGCCGAGGCGTTCGACAAGGTCGGCAAGGACGGCGTCCTGACGGTCGAAGAGTCCAACGCCATGGGCATGGAGCTCGAGTTCACCGAGGGCCTCCAGTTCGACAAGGGCTACCTGTCGGCCTACATGGTCACCGACCCCGAGCGCATGGAGTCCGTCCTCGAGGACGCCTACATCCTGCTCACCCAGGGCAAGGTCTCCTCGATCGCCGACTTCCTGCCGCTGCTGGAGAAGGTCGCGCAGACCAAGAAGCCGCTGCTCGTGGTCGCCGAGGACGTCGAGGGCGAGGCCCTGGCCGTCCTGGTCACCAACAAGATCCGCGGCACGTTCACCTCCGTCGCCGTCAAGGCGCCGGGCTTCGGTGACCGCCGCAAGGCGATGCTGCAGGACATGGCGATCCTCACCGGCGGCCAGGTCGTCAGCGAGGAGATCGGCCTCAAGCTGGAGAACGTCGGTCTCGAGGTTCTCGGCCAGGCCCGCCGCGTCGTCGTCACCAAGGACGCCACGACCATCGTCGACGGCGCCGGTGACGCGCAGGCCATCGAGGACCGCGTCAAGGAGATCAAGATTGCCATCGAGCAGTCCGACTCCGACTGGGACCGCGAGAAGCTGCAGGAGCGCCTGGCCAAGCTCGCCGGTGGCGTCTGCGTGCTGCGTGTCGGCGCCGCCACCGAGGTGGAGCTGAAGGAGAAGAAGCACCGCCTCGAGGACGCGATCTCCGCGACGCGCGCCGCGATCGAGGAGGGCATCGTCTCCGGCGGTGGCTCGGCCCTGATCCACGTCTCCAAGGAGCTCGACGACCTCGGCCTCACGGGCGACGAGGCCACGGGCGTCGGCGTCGTGCGCCGCGCGCTGGTGGAGCCGGCCCGCTGGATCGCCGAGAACGCCGGCCTTGAGGGCTACGTGGTCACCCACAAGGTCGCCGAGCTGCAGACCGGCCACGGCTTCAACGCGGCGACGGGCGAGTACGGCGACCTCATCGGTCAGGGCGTCATCGACCCGGTCAAGGTCACCCGCTCCGCGGTGCAGAACGCCGCCTCGATCGCGGGCATGCTGCTCACGACCGAGGCCCTCGTGGTGGACAAGCCCGAGGAGGAGGCTCCGGCCGCCGGCCAGGGCCACGGCCACGGTCACGGCCACTGACCCCAGCACCACCGCACGGCCCGTCCCGCTCCGGGGCGGGCCGTTCGCATGGCCGGGCACCTGCGCGGGTTGCGACGTGGCACACTCGGCGGGTGGATCGGGACGTGGCGTCGGCGGTGACGCGGCTGCGGGAGGTGTTCGCCCGGTATCCTCGGCGTCCCGTGCTGGAGGGCTGCCCGCACTGCCGGGGCCGGGTGCCGGTGGACGAGGAGCACCTGTTCGAGCTGTCGATGCGACTGGGCGGCACGGTTGGGACTCTCGACGACATCAAGGCGCTGCTGCCGCTGCTCGCGGAGCGGCTCGTCACGGGGCACGAGCTGTTCCCGGCGACCGTCCTCGGCCTGCTGGCGCGTGAAGGGCTGGCGCACTGGCCGGACGCCGAACGTGATGCGGTCGAGGACTGGCTCATGGCGGTCTGGCGGTCGATGCTCGCCGGGTTCCCGGCGCGGGTGGGCGGGTTCGGGGACGTGGCCGACTTCCTGGACGACGTCGCCCGCCTCATGGATCCGGGGCCGTTCCTCGACACCTGGGACGGGCTGCGTTCCCTGGAGGTGGACCGGCACCTGGCCGGCCTGGTGGCCGCGTGGGCGCGCGGGGCGCGGCTGCCCGCCGCGGCGCTCGCCTGGCTGGGGCGCGACGCGGTGCGCGACCGGCTGCACGCGGCGTTCGAGCGCGATCACGACACCGTCTGGGCGGGTGACCTGGCGGTGGCTTACGACCTTCTCGCCGTCCGTCCCTGTCGATGAAGCGCGCCTTGGGCCGACCCGTAAAGCGCTTGTCGGGCGCCAATGTTGTGTGACGTGGTACCTATGACTCCCAGACCGCCAGAGGATATGGAATGGTGACTTATCCCAAGTAAACCGTTCCTGTAAGCGAAGCGTCGGCCCAACTGACAAATGTCGCGTCATTTCGTCTAATGGGTGAAATATAGTGCCGCCATGAAAGGCTTAGTGTCGCCGTTCGATTACTGGCCGTTATCGTCGCGTCAATGTGACCAATCCGTAGCCGTTCGCGATGACGACAGGCAGGACCAGTACGGGCATCATGCCTAACGTGAGCGAGGGAAGCGTCGCCGACGCCAAAATTGGGGTAAGGCTCGCGTCGAGACTTCCGGCACGAACGGATGACTCCGACCTAAGAGAACTGACGAGTCTCGCCGTGCAGGGTGATCGCAGCGCGATCGAATCCCTGCTGGGCGAGTTGCGTCCGATGGTGGTGCGGTATTGCCGTGCCCGGCTGGGCCGGGTTTCCGGGCAATATCACATTGCCGATGACGTGGCCCAGGAGGTCTGCATCGCGGTGTTGTCCGCGCTGCCCCGCTACCGTGACATGGGCCGTCCGTTCGCCTCGTTCGTCTTCGGGATCGCCTCGCACAAGGTCGCCGACGCGCTGCGCAGCTCGGTTCGTTCGGCCGTGCCGACCCAGGATCTGCCCGACGGGCCCGACGACGGGCCCGGGCCCGAGGAGACCGTGGTCCGCTACATCGAGGTGGAGCACGCCCGCAGGCTGCTCGCCCGGCTCCCGGAGCACCAGCGCGAGTTGCTGCTGTTGCGGGTGGTGTCGGGGCTGTCGGCTGAGGAGACCGGTAATGTACTCGGCATGTCACCAGGTGCGGTTCGGGTCGCCCAGCACCGGGCGCTCGCGAGGTTACGGCAGATGGCCGAGCTGGAGTCGGCTTGACGCCGGAGGAGCAGAGCGACGCCCTCCTTGACGCGCTGTCCCGCGGTGAGCCGCCGTGCGACGCCGATCCCGCCGCCTGGCTGCTCGCCGCCCTGCGCCGCGACGTTTCAAGCCGCGACGTTTCAAGCCGCGACGTTTCAAACGGCCACCGGGCTGGAGGCGAGGGCGCATCCCCGACCGCGTCCTCGACCGATGCGCCGGCCGGGGGGGAGGGCGCATCCTCGACCGATGCGCGGGCTTGGGGGGAGGGTGTGTTTCGGGCCGACGCGCGGGCCAGGCGCGACGGCGTGCCGCCGGGAGACGTCAGGGCCCTGTGCGGCAGCGCGAAGGGGAGCGGCGGCGACCATCTGAGCGACGGCTGAGCCGCCGGGGGGCGGCGAAGTGCCCGCAAGCGGCAGGGTTTTCAGCTTCGCGGGCGGCGGGGTTTCGAGCTCCGCGGGGGCAGGGTTTTCAGCTCCGCAAGCGGCGGGGTTTCGAGCTCCGCAAGCGGCAGGGTTTCCAGTTTCGCGGGCGGCGGGTTTTCAGCTCCGCAAGCGGCAGGGTCTCCGGTGGAGGCGGCACCGGCACGACGGCAGTGGGTCAGTGGCGTTCTTCGGTGTCGATGACACCGTCGACATAACCCCGGGCGTACTCCCAGGTGACGTAGTCGGCGGGGTCCGGCTGGAACGCCGGCTCATGCACCTGTGGCTGACCCTTCTCGATCATCTGGCGGAGGTTGCCGCGCAGCAGCTCCCAGTCGAAGAAGTGCTGTTCGCCGCATTCGGGGCAGTCGAGCACCAGACCGAGCACCCCCTGCGGCTCCAACAGGGAGCGAAAGACCTCGACGTCGGCGAGGTCGGTGATGGCCTCGTCACGCTCGGCCGCGGTGAGCGGCTCGGCGTCGTCGAGCTCACCCATCGCCGCCGACGGGTCGTTCGGGTCGTCCGCGAACGGATCGCGGGGGACGTCTTCCAACACCTTCCCACCATATGACCGATGCGGCCTCAGCGGTGCTCAATGGGTGAGCCATCCGCGCCGGGCCGCCTCCACCCCCGCATGGAAGCGTGACTGGGCCCCCAGCCTGGCCATCGCGTCGGCGAACCGCGCGCGGACCGTGCGCACCGAGACGCCGAGGTGGCGGGCGATCGACTCGTCGCACATGCCCTGGGCCGCGAGCCGGAGCACCTGCACCGCACCGTCGCCGCGGCCCTGCCACGGCACGGGCACGGCCCGGCCCCACAGCTCCTCGAACAGGGAGCCGAGCACGCCGACCACGATCGGGGTGCGTACGAGATAGAAGTTGTAGGCGTGGTCCGGCAGGTTGCCGCCCCACAGCGCGGGCAGCCCGGCCGCCTCCGGACCCGCGGTCATGAACCAGCTCGGCACCCGGTCGAGGGTCCGCACCCGGCCGCCCGTGTCCTGCAGGCGGGTCACCTGGTCGCGCACGCCGGACAGCGGCAGAGAGTCCACCGGGATGACCGCGCGCACCTCCAGCAGCCCGCGCCGCTGCGCGTCGATCCACGGGTCGGCGAACTTCCGCACGAAGTCCGTCATGGTGCGCTCGTCGGGGATGGCGGTCAGCAGGGTCATCGGCGGCGCCTGCACGGCCATGCCGATCACGCTCTCGTACAGCACGTCGGCCCCGCTGGCCAGCTCCACCGGGAACGGCCCGCTCTGGTAGTCGCGCCCGGCGTCGTAGTCGCGGATCAGGCCGCGGATCGAGCCGAGCGCCGAGTCGATGCGCCGGCTCTCCTCGGCCAGCCGGTCGAGCCGCTCGGCGATCAGCCGGCCCAGCGCGCCGGCGGGGTGCCGGGCGAGGTACTCGCCCGACTGCTCGTCCACCACCCCCAGCTTGACCAGGTCGTCGAGCTGTCTGCTCACCGTGTCGGCCGGGCCGCCCATGGCCTCGGCCACCTCCGCCAGCGTGGCCCGGTGCAGGCGCAGCACCGCGGTGTAGAGGGCCGACCAGGCCGGATCGAGGCCCAGCGTCTCGAAAGGTGAGGACGCCGGGGGTGACTCGTTGCGCATCTCAGGGAGCTCCGTACGGGGGACACGGGCGTGTCGCGAGGATAACGCGGTGGTCGGCACCTGTCCGCCCCTTACGCCGACTCGCGGGCGGTCTCTGCAACTTCGTGCAGTTGCAGGTTTGCACATTGCCGTCCGGCGCGGGGGTCCCTCACGCTGGGTGGAGAGTCGGCATACATCGGGCCACGGCTGTGCGGAGCCATCAGGACGCGGAGGGGGGTTCGGTGGCGCCACGCGCTCACGCGCCCGGATGCCGGTGTGGCCGGGGGGCGGGACGGATCACCGATGTCCCGTCCCTCGGCTCTTGCGATGCCGGGAGTACGACGGGCCGTGGGGGTCATCGTCCTCCCGGCATCGGTCCTGTTTGGAGCCAGGCCCTAGACTTGTCTGCGATAAGCGCAACGGCAGGAGGGGGCCGCAGCATGTCCAAGTTCACCGAGACAGGTCTGACATTCGACGACGTGCTGCTCGTGCCCGCGTACTCGGACCTCCAACCCGGTGAGGCGGACACCCGTACCCGGCTGTCGCGGGGCATCACACTGTCCATCCCGCTGGTCTCCGCGGCCATGGACACCGTCACCGAGGCCCGCATGGCCGTCTCCATGGCCCGCCAGGGCGGCATCGGCATCCTGCACCGTAACCTGTCGATCGACGAGCAGGCCCAGCAGGTCGACCTGGTCAAGAGGTCCGAGGCCGGCATGGTCACCAACCCGGTCACCTGCACCCCCGACGACACGCTGGCCGACGTCGAGCGGCTGTGCGCCACCTACCGGATCTCCGGGGTGCCGGTGACGGCCGTCGACGGCACCCTCGTCGGCATCGTGACCAACCGTGACATGCGCTTCGAGACCGACCATTCACGCCCGGTGCGCGAGGTCATGACCCCGATGCCGCTGGTCACCGCGCCGGTGGGGGTCTCGCGCGACGAGGCGTTCACGCTGCTGCGCAAGAACAAGATCGAGAAGCTTCCGCTGGTGGACCCCGACGGCCGGCTGCGCG
This sequence comes from Nonomuraea sp. NPDC047897, assembly GCF_043204415.1. Taxonomy (NCBI): domain Bacteria; kingdom Bacillati; phylum Actinomycetota; class Actinomycetes; order Streptosporangiales; family Streptosporangiaceae; genus Nonomuraea; species Nonomuraea sp. NPDC047897. The sequence continues at coordinate 99,495 of NZ_JBIDCC010000001.1, forward strand.
GCCTGATCACGGTCAAGGACTTCACCAAGAGCGAGCAGTACCCCCTCGCCACCAAGGACCCCGACGGCCGCCTGGTGGTCGGCGCGGCCGTCGGCGTCGGCGGCGACGCCGAGCTGCGCGCCAAGGCGCTGATCGAGGCGGGCGTGGACGTCGTCGTCGTGGACGTCGCGCACGGCCACTCCAAGGGCCTCGCCGACATGATCGCCAAAGTCAAGGCCAACAGCAAGGTCGACGTCATCGGTGGCAACATCGCGACCAGGGCCGGCGCGCAGATGCTGGTCGACGCGGGCGCCGACGCGGTCAAGGTCGGCGTGGGCCCCGGCTCCATCTGCACCACCCGCGTGGTGGCCGGCGTGGGCGCGCCGCAGGTGACCGCCATCCACGAGGCGTCGCTGGCCTGTGGGCCCGCCGGTGTGCCGGTGGTCGGCGACGGCGGTCTGCAGTACTCCGGTGACATCGTCAAGGCCATCGCCGCGGGCGCCGACACGGTCATGCTCGGGTCGCTGCTGGCGGGCTGCGAGGAATCGCCCGGCGAACTGATCTTCATCAACGGCAAGCAGTTCAAGTCCTACCGGGGCATGGGCTCGCTGGGGGCCGTGCGCAACCGCGAGCGCGGCGGCGCCTCGTTCAGCAAGGACCGCTACGCGCAGGCCGACGTCGGTGGCGAGGACAAGTACATCCCGGAGGGCATCGAGGGCCAGGTGCCCTACCGCGGTCCGGTCGCGGCCGTCGCCCACCAGCTCGTCGGCGGGCTCCGCCAGGGCATGTGGTACTCCGGTTGCCGCACCATCGAGCAGATGCACACCGACTGCCAGCTCATGCCGATCACGTCGGCGGGGCTGAAGGAGAGCCACCCCCACGACATCCAGATGACCGTGGAAGCCCCGAACTATCACAGAAGGTAATACATGACTCAGCAGGTGGAGATCGGCCGGGGGAAGACGGGCCGCCGGGCCTACGCGCTGGACGAGATCGGCCTCGTGCCCTCGCGGCGCACCCGTGACCCGGAGGAGGTCTCGATCGCCTGGCAGATCGACGCCTACCGGTTCGAACTGCCCGTCGTCGTCGCGCCCATGGACAGCGTCGTCTCGCCCGCCACCGCCATCGAGATCGGCCGGCTCGGCGGTCTCGCGCCGCTCGACCTCGAAGGTCTGTGGACGAGGTACGAAGACCCGCTGCCGCTGCTGGACGAGTGCGCCGAACTGGACGCTGAAGCCGCCACCCGGCGCCTCCAGGAGATCTACAACGCGCCGATCAAGGAAGAGCTGATTGGCCGCCGCATCGAGGAGATCCGGGCCTCCGGCGTCACCACCGCGGTCCGCCTGTCGCCGCAGCGCACCGTCCAGTACCACAAGGCCGTGATCGACGCGGGCGTCGACATCTTCGTCATCCGCGGCACCACGGTCTCCGCCGAGCACGTCTCCGGCCGGGCCGAGCCGCTCAACCTCAAGCAGTTCATCTACGAGCTGGACGTACCGGTCATCGTGGGCGGCTGCGCCACGTACACGGCGGCCCTGCACCTCATGCGCACCGGCGCGGCGGGCGTGCTGGTCGGCTTCGGCGGCGGCGCCTCCCACACCACCCGCAACGTCCTCGGCGTGGCCGTGCCCATGGCCACCGCGATCTCCGACGTGGCCGCGGCCCGCCGCGACTACCTCGACGAGTCGGGCGGCCGCTACGTCCACGTCATCGCCGACGGCGGCATGGGCACCTCCGGCGACATCGCCAAGGCCATCGCCTGCGGCGCCGACGCCGTCATGGTCGGGTCCCCGCTGGCCCGCGCCACCGAGGCCCCCGGCCGCGGCCACCACTGGGGCTCCGAAGCCCACCACCCCGACCTGCCGCGCGGCCGTCGCGTCCGCTTCGGCACCGTCGGCACGCTGGAGCAGATCCTGCACGGCCCGTCGAGCGTCGCCGACGGCTCGATGAACCTCATGGGCGCGCTCAAGCGCACCATGGCGTCCACCGGCTACTCCGACATCAAGGAGTTCCAGCGCGTCGAGGTCGTCGTCGCACCCATCCAGCGCTGACGCACCCCGCACCGGGCCCGCCTTCCCACCGAGGAGGCGGGCCCGTGCCTGTCCGTGGGGCAGACCGGGCCTGTCCCCCCGCGCTGTCACTGAGACGACTCCGTCGGTTGGCGTGACTCTTTGATCAGCAGGTCGCGCCTGGCGGGATCCCGTATCGTGCGGTTCAGCGACGCGTTCGAGCTCCTGGGAAAGGGTTCATGGAGATCTGGATCAACCCTGACTGCTCCAAGTGCCGTTCGGCGCTGTCCGTCCTGGACGCGGAGAACGCCGACTACACGGTCCGCCGCTACCTCGACGACCCGCCCGGCGAGCAGGAGCTGCGTGAGGTGCTGGCCAGGCTGGGGCTGGAGCCGTGGGACATCACCCGCACGGGCGAGCCCGTCGCCGCCGAGCTGGGCGTGGCCGGCTGGCCGCGTACCCCCGGGGAACGTGACCGCTGGATCGCGGCGCTGGCCGCGCATCCGGTCCTCATCCAGCGTCCCATCATCACCGCCGACGACGGACACGCCGTCGTTGGACGGAGTGACGACGCGGTCCGGTCGGTGCTCCCGCGAGAGTAGGCGTCGGCTCTGTTCGTCGGCGTGGAGCGCGGCGGGAGGGGTGCTCTGGGGGCCTCGGCCGTCCGGGGCAGGACGTGGGAACCACGGCAAGCCATCACCTGCGAGCACGTCGAGGTCGAGGACGGGATCGCGGCGGGACGCTGGTCACCGTCGCCGCGATCACGTCTCGGCCGAGGTGCCGGCGCGCAGGGCCTGCACGGCCCAGTCGAGGGTCGGGGTGAGGCTGGCCGGGGGCGGCCAGCCGTTGACGATCGCCAGGAGATGGAGGTAGCGCTCCCGGCGAGGGTCGTTCGCGGTCTCCAGCCGGGACAGCAGGCGGCGGCGCAGGGCGGCGTCGTCGGGGTGGCCGAGGGTGTTCGCGTAGTGCGTGGTGAGCGCCGCGACGATCGCGCCGGCCTCGGGTGAGGTGGGATCGACGCCTGCCGCCAGGGCAGGGCTCGCGTGGTCACGGGCCAGGGCGGTGGCGTCGCGCCGCGGAACGGTGGCGGAGATCTGACCGGCCCTGTGCTGGTCATCCCGGTGCTGGTCGTCGCGGTGCTGGTCGGCTCGGTGTTGGTCGGCGAGGTGGCGGAGGGCGGTCTGGAAGCCCGCGTCGCGGGTCAGCTCGGCCAGCTCGATCCAGGCTTCGACCTGGGCGGGCTCGGGGTCGTCGGGCAGCTCGGGGGTGAGCGACCGGGCGATGCCGCGCAGCGCCGGGTCGGTGCCGGTGTCGAGGGTGGCGTCGAGGAAGTCGGCGATCAGGCGGCCGCGTTCGGCTGCGGACAGGGTGGCCAGCTTGTGCATGAGCTCCATCTCCTCGGGGGCGGCGCCGCGTCGGACTGCCGCCGTCAGGACGGCGCGGCGCAGGCGGAGGGTGCGGATCTGCACGGCCAGGGCGTCGGCGTGCGCCGCGGCGACCTCGGGGAGGGCGAGCTCCCGGTCGGCGATCCGGCGGATCGTCGGCAGGTCCAGGCCCAGCTCGCGCAGGGTCCGGACGAGGTCGAGGCGGGCGACGGCGTCGGGGCCGTACAGGCGGTGGCCGGTGGCGTTGCGGCCGGTGGGCGGCACGATCCCGCGGTCGGAGTAGAACCGGATGGTCTTGACCGTCAACCCGGTGCGCCGGGCCAGGTCGCCGATCGTGTGGAACGTGTCGCCGTGCATGCCTCCACTCTCGTGTCTCCCCTTGGGGGAGGCGCAACCCGCCGGCCACGTTCCGCAGGCAGGTCCGGCGGGTGCTGGGCCTCGTCGGTGCGTGAGTCAGCCGGCGAGCACGCCCAGCAGGTGGGTGACCTCGCGGGCGACCGCGTCGCGGCCGGCGCCGAGGTACTTGCGGGAGTCCACCACCTTCGCGTCGTGCTCCAGGTAGTCGCGGACCGCGCCGGTGAACGCCTTGTTCAGGTGCGTGGCAATGTTGATCTTCTTCATGCCCTGCCGTACGGCGTCGCGCAGCGTGTCGTCGGGCACGCCGGACGAGCCGTGCAGCACGAGCGGCACCGGGACGGCCGCCCGCAGTTCGGCGATGAGCGCAAGGTCGAGCACCGCGTCCTTGGTGGTCATCGCGTGGGACGTGCCCACGGCGACGGCCAGCGCGTCCACGCCGGTGCGGGCCACGTACGCGGCGGCCTCGTGCGGCTTGGTGCGCGCGCCGGGGGCGTGCACGCCGTCCTTGCCGCCCACCTCGCCCAGCTCGGCCTCCACCCACACGCCGCGCTGGTGGCACCAGGCCGCGACCTCCGCTGTGGTGGCCATGTTCGCCTCGTCGGACAGCGCCGAGGCGTCGAACATCACCGACCCCAGCCCCAGTTCGACCGCCTCCTCGACGAGCGCCCGGTCGGTGGCGTGGTCGAGGTGCACGGCCACCGGCACGTCGGCGCGCCGGGCGACTGCGAGGGCCGCGAGCGCGACCGGTTCGAGCGCGCCGTGGTAGCGGACGCAGTTCTCGCTGATCTGCAGCACGACCGGCAGGCCGGCCGCCTCGGCCCCGGCGACGATCGCGGTGGCGTGTTCGAGCTGGATCACGTTGAACGCGCCGACCCCGGCGGGCGACGTGCGGACGATCTCATCGGTCGGGGCGAGGGGCATGTCGGGCTCCTTCTGCGATCTGGTTGCGGGGTCAGGTGACGACGATCCGCGGGTGCACCTGGGCGTAGACGTCGGGGTCGAAGTCGCCGGCGACCGGCGCGGCCACGGCCGCCGCGCCGAGCGCCGCCGCCCGCCGGAGCCTGTCGGGCCACGCCGTCCCCTCCACCAGGCCGAGCGCGAGGCCGGCGACCAGCGAGTCGCCGGCGCCCGTCGGGTTTCCCGCCACCCGGTACGGCATGCGCGCCCGGAACGTCCCCTCGGGCGTGACCGCCAGCAGCCCGTCGGCGCCCAGCGAGACGACGACGGACTCCGCGCCCCGGGCCCGCAGGTGCTCGGCGCCCTCGGCCGGGTCGCCGTGGGGCACGGCCCGGGCCAGCTCGTCGGCGTTGGGCTTGACGATGGCGGGCCGTCCGGCGGGGGCGTGCAGCAGCGGCTCGCCGTCGGCGTCCACGACGGCGGGCACCCCGCGTTCGGCGGCGAGCGCGGCGAGGCGCGCGTACGTGTCGGCCGGGACGCCGCGGGGCAGGCTGCCGGAGATGACGACGGCGCGGGCCCGCCCCACCAGCCCCTCGTACACCCGGACGAACTCCCGCAGCTCGGCGGGCGTGACCTCGGGGCCCGGCTCGTTGAACAGCGTCGTCCCGCTCTCGGCGCCGCCGGAGACGACCAGCGTCGTGCGTGATTCGCCGGCGACCGGGACCAGCGCGCCGGGCAGCCCGGCGGCGTCGAGGTCGGCCTCGATGGCCCGGCCGGTCGGCCCGCCGGCCAGGCCGGTGACCAGCACCTCCTGGCCGAGCCCGCGCAGGACGCGGGCCACGTTGACGCCCTTGCCGCCGGCCCGCCGGTGCACCGACCGGACCCGGTTGACCCCGTCCCAGTCGACGTGCGGCACGTCGTAGGTGACGTCGAGGGCGGCGTTGAGCGTCACGGTGAGGATCATCAGGGCTCCACGATCCAGCCGCCGCGCTTCATCACCCCGGCGACCTCCAGGTCTCCGGAGAGCACGACGAGGTCGGCCGCCTTGCCCGCGGCGATCGAGCCGATCTCGCTGTCGAGGCCGAGCACCCGGGCGGGCGTGAGCGAGGCCGCCCGCACCGCCTCGGGCAGCGACAGGCCGACGTCGCGTACGGCGCGGCGGACCGCGACGTCCATGGTGAGCGTGCTGCCCGCGATGGAGCCGCCCTCGGCGAGGCGGGCGACGCCGCCGGCCACGTCCACCCGCATCGTGCCGAGCACGTACGAGCCGTCGCCCATGCCGGTGGCGGCCATGGCGTCGGTGATCAGCGCCGTCCGGCCGGGGCCCGCGGCCTTGACGGCCAGGCGCAGCATCGCCGGGTGCACGTGCACCCCGTCGTTGACCAGTTCGACGGTGACCCGGTCGTCCTCCAGCAGCGCGGCGACCGGGCCGGGGGCGCGGTGGCCGAGCGGCGGCATCGCGTTGAACAGGTGGGTGGCCACGCTGCCGCCGGCCTCGATGCCGGCCAGGGTCTGTTCGTAGCCGGCGTCGCTGTGGCCGAGGGCGGCGATCACGCCCTGCTCCCGGGCCGCGCGGACGGTGTCGAGGGCGCCTGGCAGTTCGGGGGCGATGGTCAGCATGCGCACGTGGCCGCGCCCGGCTCTGACCAGGCGGTCGAACTCGCGTGGTGACGGCTCGCGCAGCAGCGCCGGGTCGTGCGCGCCGCAGCGGGCCCGCGCGATGTACGGGCCTTCGAAGTGCAGGCCGGCGAGCAGCCCGTCGTCGCACAGGTCGGCGAGTGCCGACGCGGCGGCTTCCAGGTCGTCGAGGGCGGCCGTGACCAGGCTGGCCACCATGGTGGTGGTGCCGTGCCGTTCGTGCAGCGCGATGGCGGAGCGCGCCCCGTCGTGGTCGCCGGCCGGGAAGGAGCCGCCCGCGCCGCCGTGGTTGTGGATGTCGACGAAGCCGGGCGCGACGTAGCGGCCGCGCAGGCTGTGGCCGTCGCGGGGGGCCGGGCCGTGGCCGACGTGCGTAATGCGGCCGTCTTCGATGGTCAGCCACCCGTCGTGCGTCCCCTCCGGGGTCACGATCCGGGCGTCGGAGAGAGTGAGGCTCATGCTGAGAGGATCACAGATCGCGTGAGGTGGAGGGGTTCGTCGGGGTCGAGGCCCTTGGCGAACGCCCGGGCCACCGACACGCGCTGCGCCGTGACCAGCTCGGCCATCGGGTCGAGGCCGCTCTGGCGGAAGGCGCCGCCGGTCGCCTCGACCTGCTCGCGCAGCCCTTCCGGCGCCTGGCCGAACATCCAGGTGACGCGGCCGGGGCCGGCGATGCTGATGGGGCCGTGGCGGTATTCCATCGCCGGGTAGGCCTCGGTCCAGGAGCGGGACGCCTCGCGCATCTTCAGTGCGGCCTCGTGGGCGAGGCCGACCGACCAGCCGGAGCCGAGGAACGTGATCTGCTCGGCCTCGACGAGCGCGGTGTCGAGCGGCGCGGCGACGGCCCGTTCGGCGTCGGCGACGGCCTGGGTGAGGTCCTCGCCGAGGCTGGCGCGCAGCAGCGCGAGCTGCGTGGTGGCGAACCTCGTCTGCACGACGGACCGTTCGTCGGCGTAGTCGAGCACGACGACGCGGCCGGCGGCCCGCATGACGGGTGTCCGCGGGTCGGCGGTGATGGCGGTGGTCCGGCCGCCGAGCCGCCGGAGCACGTCCAGAACCTCGGTCGTGGTGCCCGAGCGGGTCAGCGCGAGCACGTGGTCGTAGCGGCGGCCGGCCGGCATCTCGGAGGCGGCGAACGCGTCCGTCTCGCCCTGCCCGGCGGCCTCGCGCAGTGCCGCGTACGCCATGGCGACGAACCAGGAGGTGCCGCAGCCGACGACCGCCACCCGCTCGCCCGGCTCGGGCAGCACGCCGGACGGGACGTTGTCGACGGCGCGACGCCAGCAGTCCGGCTGGGAGGCGATCTCCGCTTCGGTGTGTGTGGTCACCGGTTCCTCCTGATTCGTGATTATTTCTGTATTTTTTATAGCAGAACAGAGCAGGTTTGTGCAGAGGTGGCTGTGCCGGTGCGTGGTGTGCCACCCTTGCGGCCAACGGAGCGCACACTCAGGGAGGCAGCGGTGTCCCGATACGAACGCTGGAACGGGATCCTGGAGCTGCTCTCCCAGGAGGGCCGCCTGAGCGTCGAGGAGGCGGCCCAGGCGCTCGACGTGTCCACCGCGACGATCCGCCGCGACTTCGACCAGCTCGCCCAGCAGCAGATGCTCATGCGCACCCGCGGCGGCGCCGTCGCGCAGAGCGTCAGCTACGACCTGCCGCTGCGCTACAAGACGGCCCGGCACACCGACGAGAAGCAGCGCATCGCCGCCGCCGCGGCCGAGCTGGTCGAGCCCGGCGCCGTGGTCGGCATGAACGGCGGCACCACCACCTCCGAGCTGGCCCGCGCCCTGGCCATCCGGGCCACCCAGGAGTCCGGCTTCACCGTCGTCACCAACGCGCTGAACATCGCCGCCGAGCTCACGGTCCGGCGACACGTCAAGATCGTGGTGACCGGGGGAGTGGCCCGGCCGCAGTCGTACGAGCTGATCGGCCCGCTGGCGTCCGGCGTGCTGGAGCAGGTGACGCTGGACGTGGCGTTCCTCGGCGTGGACGGGATCGACGCCGACCTCGGCGCCTCGGCGCACCACGAGGGGGAGGCGGGCGTCAACCACCTGCTCGTCAGCCGGGCCGAGCACGTGGTCGCGGTGGCCGACTCCTCCAAGGTGGGCAGGCGGGCCTTCGCCCGCATCTGTCCCATCGGCGAGATCGACACGCTGGTCACCGACGACCGGCTCAGCGACGACCTGGCCGCCCGGCTCACCGACACGGGCGTCAAAGTGGTGCGGGCGTGACCCTCGCCACCCGGCCCGGCAGACATCGTCGCGGCTGAGCGGGTAGGTATGGGAACGCACAGGGATGACGGCCGTACCCCAGGGGGATTCATGGCGTCGGGAAGGGGCGTGGCCCGGCTCGGGCCGGCCGAGCGGGCGGCGGCGCTGGCGAGGATGAGCGCCGAGGAACTGGACGTGGTGGTCGTGGGAGGAGGCGTGGTCGGCGCCGGAACCGCACTCGACGCCGCCACGCGGGGGCTGGAGGTCGGGGTCGTCGAGGCCCGCGACTTCGCCTCCGGCACCTCCTCCCGGTCGTCCAAGCTGATCCACGGCGGGCTGCGCTACCTGGAGCAGCTCAACTTCGACCTGGTCAGGGAGGCCCTGCGGGAGCGGTCCCTGCTGCTGCAGCGGATCGCGCCGCACCTGGTGCGGCCCGTTCCGTTCCTGTTCCCGATGACGCATCTCGGCTGGGAGCGACCGTACGTGGGGGCCGGGGTGGCGCTGTACGACACGCTCGGCTACGCGACCGGGCTGTCCCGCGGCGTGCCGGGACACCGGCACCTGTCGCGCAGGCGGGCGCTGCGCCTGGCGCCCGCGCTGCGCAGGACCGCCTTCACCGGCGCCGTGCAGTACTGGGACGCGCAGGTCGACGACGCCCGCTACGTGATGACCCTGCTGCGCACCGCGGCCACCTACGGCGCCCACGTCGCGCCGCGCGCCCAGGCCGTCGGCTTCCTGCGCGAGGGCGAGCGCGTCACCGGCGTGCGGGTGCGCGACCTGGAGTCCGGCACCGAGATGGAGGTACGGGCGCGGCAGGTGGTCAACGCCACCGGCGTGTGGACCGACGACATCCAGGAACTCGTCGGCGGCCGCGGCCAGATCCACGTGCGCGCCTCCAAGGGCATCCACCTCGTGGTGCCGCGCGACCGCATTCACTCCTACACCGGCATCATCCTGCGCACCGAGAAGTCGGTGCTGTTCGTCATCCCGTGGGGACGCCACTGGATCATCGGCACCACCGACACCGAATGGACGCTCGACAAGGCGCACCCGGCCGCCTCCCGGGTGGACATCGACTACCTGCTCGACCACGTCAACGCCGTGCTGTCGGTGCCGCTGACCCGCGACGACGTCGAGGGCGTCTACGCCGGGCTGCGGCCGCTGCTGTCGGGCGAGTCCGACGAGACCTCGAAACTCTCCCGCGAGCACGTGGTCGCCCACCCGGTGCCGGGACTCGTGATGATCGCCGGGGGCAAGTACACGACCTACCGGGTGATGGCCAAGGACGCCGTGGACGCCGTCGCCCACGGGCTCGACCACCGCGTGCCCCCCTCGTGCACCGACCAGATCCCGCTCGTCGGCGCCGAGGGCTACCAGGCCCTGTGGAACTCCCGGCACCGCCTCGCCCACACCTCCGGGCTGCACGTGGCCAGGATCGAGCACCTGCTGCAGCGGCACGGCTCGTTGATCGACGAGGTGCTGCAGCTCATCGAGGCCGACCGCTCGCTCGCCCGGCCGCTCAACGGGGCCGACGACTACCTGCGCGCCGAGATCGTCTACGCCGCCACGCACGAGGGCGCCAGGCACCTCAACGACGTGCTCACCCGCCGGACGCACATCTCGATCGAGACCTTCCACCGCGGCCTGGGCGTCGCGCGGGAGGCGGCCGAGCTGCTGGCGGGCCCGCTCGGCTGGGACGGCGAGCAGACCAAGCACGAGGTCGAGTACTACACCAAGCGGGTGGAGGCCGAGCGGCTGTCCCAGGAACAGGACAGCGACCAGGAGGCCGACGCGATCAGGCTCGGCGCCCCCGAGATCGTGCCGGTCGCCCCGCCCAGAGACCCGTGACCGGACCCGTGACCGGACCCGTGACCGGACCCGTGACCGGGCCGGGCGGCGGGTGCCGCCCGGCCCGGGGGATGGGGATGTGCCCTACGGCACCGTCACGGTCTTGGTCACCGTGCCGGTGGCGCCACCGTTGTCGGTGACGGTCAGGGTGACGCTCTTGGCGCCGCCGGAGTTGTAGATGTGGCTCACCGTCGCGCCGGTGCCGGTCGTCCCGTCGCCGAAGTTCCAGGCGTACGAGGTGATCGTGCCGTCCGGGTCGGACGAGGACGATCCGTTGAAGGTGCAGAAGCGCCAGATGAAGATCACCTGGCAGGTCTGCGTGAAGTTCGCGGTCGGCGGCTGGTTCGCCGGCGTGCCCGCGCTGACCTGCTTGGTGGTGGACGCGGTCGCGCCGTCGTCGTCCGTCACGGTCAGCTTGACCGTGTACGTGCCGGCCGCGCCGTACGTGTGGCTCGCCGTGGCGCCGGTGCCGGTCGAGCCGTCACCGAAGTCCCAGGCGTACGAGGCGATCGTGCCGTCGGAGTCGGCGGAGCCGGACCCGTCGAAGGAGCAGGCGAGCTGGGTGCACGACGAGGTGAACGACGCCGTGGGCGGCCGGTTGCCGCCGCCGCTCCCGGGCGGGTAGCGGGTGGCGTCGTGCACGTCGAGCAGCGGCTCCCTGACGCCGTCGGAGGAGTCGTCGGTCCAGCCGGAGTTCCCGGTGGCGACCAGCGTGTCCCGTACGGCGAGCACGCCCGCCCGGTCCGCCGGCTTGTGCGCGCCCGACGTCAGCACGCCCGCGGCGCCCGCGACGTGCGGGCTGGCCATCGACGTGCCGCTGATGGTGTTGTAGCCGCCGTTCATCCACGTCGAGTAGATGCAGGTGCCGGGTGCGGCGATCTCGATCGTGCGGCCGTAGTTGGAGTAGAACGCCAGCGTGTCGTCCTGGTCGCGCTCGCTGCGGCACGACAGCGTGTTGCCGCCCTGCCCGCCGGGCAGGCCGTCGATGTCGGTCAGCGCCGAGACGGTGACCACGTCGGCGTGGTTCGCCGGGAAGAACGTCGCGGCGTCCTTGCTGCTGTTGCCCGCGGCGACCACGATCACGACGCCGCGGTTCGTCGCGGTCGTGATCGCGTTGCTGATCGCGCTGCTGGAGCAGCCGTCGCAGCCGAGGCTCAGGTTCGCCACCTCGATCGTCGCCGACCGGGCCGCCACCCAGTCGATGCCGGCGGCGATGCCCGCCAGCGTGCCTGAACCGGCCGAGTTCAGCACCTTCACCGCGTGGATGCGGGCGCCCGGCGCGACGCCCACCGGGCCGATCGCGTTGTCGATCGCGCCGACGGTGCCCGCCACGTGCGTGCCGTGGCCGTTGTCGTCGTCACCGGAGTTGTTCGTGCACGAGCCGGACTGGCAGTTGGCCCGCGCCACGACGTTGAGGTCCGGGTGGTCGAAGTCCACGCCGGTGTCGATGACGGCCACGTCCACGTCGATCCGGACGTCGTCGGTCCCGTCGATGTCGAGGTTCGGATTGTCCGGCCCGAAGATCCGCTTGACGCCGGTGGGGGTCGTCTGCGGGAACGCCACGACCTCGGCGTCCGGCTCCACGGACAGCACGTTCGGGTCCCGCTTGAGCGTCTCGGCGGCCGACGCGCTCAACCGGGCGGTGTAGCCCTTGAAGGCGTGTTCGTACACGCCGACCAGTTCACCGCCCAGCCGCTGCACGTGCTCCTCGGCGGTGGCCTTGGGGGCCGCGCGCAGCTTGTCGCTGAGCTGGACGATGTAGGCGCTCTCCTGCAGGCTCTCCTGCGGGCCGGCCGAGGCGGGGAGCGGCGTCGCGAACAACGCCAGAGCGGTGACGGCTAATGCGAACAGGGGGGTGCGTGGTCGCATGTGAGCCCTTCCTGGGGTGGCGGACGGGGATCACTGAAAACATGAGCCCAAATCAGGCCTGCGACCATACGTAGAGCCCACGTATTGCGACTACGTACTCCGTAGGAGCCCCACGGGCGTGCGGACGGGCGGCGCCGCCCCTTTGCCGTATTGGAGCTGATCGGTTCACCCCCACAGATGCCCAGGAACCTGATCTTCCGGCGGCGTATCCCTGCAAATCGGTAGACTTCCGAGTCTCCGTCGAGGATGGGAGCGCTCCCTTTGAGGCTGGAAATCAGGTGCCTGGGTCCTTGGGAGGTCGAGGTCGACGGTGTCCCTGTCGCGGTCGCCGGGCGGCGCAGGATCGGGTTGCTGGCCAGGCTCGCGCTCACCGGCGGCCAGGCCGTACCCACGGACCGGCTCGTCGCCGACGTGTGGGCGCACGGTTCCGCCGCGACCGCGTCCAAGCAGCTGCACATCGTGGTCTCAAAGCTCCGGGAGACCCTCGGCCCCGGGCTGATCGAGACCCTCCCCGGCGGGCGGTACCGGCTCGCGGTCGAACAGGTGGACGCGCGCGAATTCACCCGCCTGGCCGAGCGGGCACGCGCGGCCCGCGCCGAGGGCGCGGCGGCCGCCGCTGACGGGCTGTTCCGCCGGGCGCTCGGGCTGTGGCGAGGCGCGCCGCTGACCGAGGTGGACGCGCCGTGGGCGCGGCTCGAGGCCGACCGGCTGGAGCGCGAGCGGCTGGCCGTCCTGGAGGACCACGCCGAGCTGCGCCTGGCCGCCGGCGACGAGCGCGCCGTCGCAGCCGAGCTGGCCGCGCACGTCGGCGCACACCCGCACAGGGAGCGGCCCGCCGCGCAGCTCATGCTCGCGCTGTACCGCGACGGGCGGGCGGCTGAGGCGCTGGAGGTCTACCAGCGGTTTCGCCGGGCCATGGTCGAGGAGCTGGGCATCGAACCGGGTGCCGAGCTGCGCCGCCTGCACCAGGCCGTCCTCGTCAAGGACCCCGCGCTCGATCTGCCACCGTCGCGGCAGCTCGCGACGGGCATCAGCGCGCCTCCGGCCGAGTTACCCGCCGACGTGCGGTCCTTCACCGCGCGAGCCGCCGAGATCGAACAGCTGCGCGCCGAGCTGACGGATGGCGCCGCCGTCACCGTGATCTCCGGACCCGGCGGCATCGGCAAGTCCGCGCTGGCCGTCCACGTCGCGCACGCGCTGGCGAGGCGCTTCAGCGACGGCGTCCTCTACGTCAACCTGCGCGGCTCCACCACCGGGCAGGCCCCGCTGGCACCGATAGAAGCGCTTCGCCACCTGCTGCGCTCGCTGGGACTGGACGGCACCGCCGTGCCCGCGAACCTCGACGAGGCCGCGGCGCGCTACCGGTCGCTGACAGCGGCAAGCGACCTGATGGTGCTACTCGACAACGCCCGCGACGTGCGCCAGGTGCGCCCCTTGATTCCCGCGGGACGCCGCTGCCGCGTGGTGATCACCAGCCGCGATCTGCTCGCCACCCTCGACAACGCCCGCCACCTGCACCTCGGCGGGCTCGACGACGCCACCGCGACCACCCTCCTGACCAGGATCGTCGGGCCGGGCCGGGTGGACGCCGAGCCGGACGCGGCGCGGGAGCTGGTGCGCCAATGCGGCGGCTTCCCGCTCGCTCTGCGCATCACGGGCGCGCGCCTGGCCGCCCGCCTCGACTGGTCGCTGTCCGATCTGGCGGTACGGCTGGCTGACGCCACCCGGCGGCTGGACCTGCTGGAGTACGCCGATCTCGCGGTGCGCGCCAGCATCGCGGTCAGCCACCGGCAGTTGGGCGAGGAACCCGCCGGGCACGACGCGGCGCGGCTGCTTCCCCTCCTCGGGCTGCTCGACCTGGCCGAGCACACCCCGACGACCACGGCCGCGCTGGCCGGCTGGTCCGAGCACCGTGCCGAGATCGCGCTTGACCAGTTGCTGGGCGCCCACCTCCTCGAACCCGCAGGACCCGGGCGCTTCCAGCTCCACGACCTCGTCGGGCTGTACGCGCGCGAGCAGGACGTCCCCTGCGCCGAAGCGACCGGCGCCGTCAGCCGCGTGCTACACCACTACGCCGCCACCTCGCGGCGGGTCTCCGAGCTGCTGCTAGGTGGCGGCAGCGGCGTGACCATGGAGGACTTCCATCCCGAGCAGCCGGGGGAGCCCATCGACACCGTGGAGGCGGCCAACGGCTGGCTCGACCGCGAGCGGGACAACCTCCTGGCAGCAGTACGGCAGGCGGCGCGCACCGCGGACTCGGCGATGGTGAGCCTCACGTACGCCCTGCAGTGGTTGTACGACCTCCGGGGCTGGTTCGCGGAGGTCGTGGAAGTGAGCGCGGAACCGCTGCGACTGGCCAAGGAGACGGAGGACTGGCAGGGGGCGGCGTTCCTGCTGCAGGGTCTGGGTTCCGTTTACCAGCAGGCGGGACACTTCGAGCAGAGCGTGTCCCTCCTGCAGGAAAGCCTGGCCTGCTGGGACAAGGCCGGGCAGCCTGAACGGAAGGCGGGGACCTTCAACGACCTCGGCATCACCTACGCCCTGATCGGTCGCCACGACGACGCGCTCGACGCACTGGAGAACGCGCTCGACCTGGTCCAGCGAGCAGGACGCAGGGCGCCGGAGGCGTCCGTGCGCAACAACCTGGTGCACGTCCACTACCGCCGGGGATCGTGCGAGGAAGCCGTGGCCGAGGCGCGGCGCGCCCTGCAGATGAGGAGGGAGCTTGACGACACCAGTGGCCTCGGCATCGCCCACGACACCCTCGCCGACGCTCTCCGCGCCCACGGTCTGCTTCAGGAGGCCGTTCCGGAGTTCCGTCGCGGGATCGAGCTCCAGCTCGAGACCGGCCACACCATGGGCGGCGCCGTATCCCGCTGGTGGCTCGGCCACACCCTGCACGACCTCGGACGGCACGAGGAGGCGCGGCGGGAGTGGCGTGAGTCGCTCGAGCTGCTGCGCGAGGCCCGCCTCCTCGCCCCCGTCGAGGTGGCGGGCTATCTCGCGCAGCCGGTCCCGGACACGCCAGGACCGATCAAGCACCAGCTGTGACTAGGCGAAATACTTGACAGCGTTGTAGAACTGGGTGGCCACGGCCTTGCAGGCGGCCCTCGCCGCACTATTGGACTGCGCGTCGCAGACCCTCTTCATGTCCCCGAGGAAGGCCGAGTCCACTTCCTTCTTGTAGTTTTTCCACGCGCTGGAGGATGCCAGGGCCTTGACGTTGCGGTAGCCGAAGTCGTGACGCCAGCAGGGGATCTTGAAGACGGCGCCCCAGGTGCTGCCGTGCGGCACTGCCTTCGGCACGGAGCAGCCGTCGGTGTTCCAGTTGAACTCGAATTCCTTGACCTGAGTGGTGTTCCTGTTGGTTTTGAACCGGGCCCACGCGTTGTAGCTGGCCTTGGTGTTCTTCGTGAGGGTCAGCGCCATCGCCAGGCGCTCCGCCTTGGTCTTGTCGAGCGCGGTCGCCTGCGCGGGCGTCGACAGCATGGCGCCCGCCGCCAGGACGGCGGCGGACAGGGCCAGTGCCTTCTTCATGGTGACTCTTTTCTCGGGGGAGAAACAGCGGGAAAAGAGTCGCAGCGCCGCCGCGGAGCCCACAACGGAACATAGCGCCGCGGGCCCTGGAACATACTCTGGATATACCGGACCGGGCGATGTCACATGGGGCGGGCGTCGCCCGTCAAGTCATCATGCGCGGGAAGGCGTCCGCAGATCCTCGCCGCCAGGAGGCACCGGGCCGGACGCCGAACCGCGAAGAATTCTGGAAAGGCCCTCGACGCCTTCAGCCATTTCTGCGAAGGGCGACCGAATCGGCTCCCGCCGACCCTGCCGGACCCACCCTTCCTACGTACTCCGTAGGAGCGTGCTCCGAGAAGACGTCGTCCTGGCAAGCTCGCGTTGTCGTGGCAGCCCGGCAAGGTCCCTGTGCGTCCGCGCGGACAGCGGGCAGGTGATGACCCGGGTCATCGCGGGACCTTGCCGGGCAGGATGGTGAGCGTCCGGGGCCTAGGGGTCAAGGGTGTAGGTGCGCGTGACCGCGGTGAGATCGCCGTCCTCCCTGGTGGCGGCGACCAGGTCGGCGGGTCTGGGGACGAAGCCCGGCACCGTGGTCAGCCCGTCGGTCTCGGCGATCACCGTGAGGCGGATCCGGTCCTTCTCCGGTACGCGTACGGTGATCTGGACCCCTCGGGCGGGGATGCCGCGGAAGCGGATCTCCGAGGGCCAGGTGCCGACTCGTGTGCCGGTGACGGGCACGCTCGCCGATCCGAACCGGCCGGCCGATGCGGTGGCGTGGGTCATCGGCTGGTCGAGCCGTAGCGTCACCGAGCGCGTGCCCTTCGCGGCGGTGACCCGCAGTTTCAGGGTGTCCCCGCTGTGGGCCAGGACCTCGGCTCGCGGGCCGTCGGCGGCGATCGCCGGCGCCTGGCCGGTCCGCAGGGTGCCGCGTGCGTACCCGGGGGGCAGCGTGGAGGTGTCGTGGCCGGACACGTACCGCTTGGTCCATGGCGCGGGGTCCGCGTCGGCGCTGACCCAGTGGGCGGTACGGGTGACGGAGTCCATGACGTACGCCAGATGTGTGCGCCGCGGCCGGTCGGCGTCGAAGCTGTCGGCCACGAGCCCGACCGCAACCAGTCCGGCCGTGAGGACGACAGCCGTCAGGGGCACGGCGAGGACGGTGGCTCGCTTCGGCCGGGTGGCGAGGTCGGGCAGGAACAGCTCCGCGATGGGCGCGACGATCAGCCCGAACAGGGCCAGCACCAGTGCGCCGGCCCCGCCGAGCGCCAGCCCCATCCCGTCGAAGACGTTCCCGGCCAGGGACGGCAGCAGCATGGCGGCCGTGACCGGGCCCAGCATCGCCGCGACCGTCCGCGCCCAGGCGGGCGTGCGGAGCAGGACCGCGGCCAGCCAGCCGAGTGCGCCCATCAGCGCCGGCAGGGCGAACAGGAAGGACGCTCCTGGAGCGACCTGGGCGCACAGCAGGCCGAGCCCGGCGAACCAGGTCAGCGCCGCGACCGTCAGGGCGGCCGGGCCCAGCCTGCGGCGCAGCACCAGGTACCAGCCGAGGAGCGTCAGCGCGCACAGCACGACGATCGCCGCCTGGAACGGCTGCGGGCGGTGCAGCAGCCCGCCCATCAGGTCGTAGGCGGGCCGCCAGGACACCAGCAGGCTCCACAGCACTTGCGCCAGGACGGCCGCCAACGCCAGCGGCACCACGGCCGAGGCCGTCGCCGCGAGCAGCCGGGGAATGCTCAGCAGCCGCTTGACGCGGGCCAGCAGCGCCAGGCCCGCCACCGCGACGGCGGCCAGCGCCGCCAGCGGCCAGACGAGCCGGCCGGGATACGTGATCATGGTGCCGAGTGCGCGGAAGTAGGTGACGTCGTGATCGGAGGCCAGCGTCCGCAGGTCCGCGCCGCCGAGGGCGTGCGTCAGCGCCAGCATGTTGCTGCCGTGGTGTTGCAGGCTGCCCCGGTTGAGGTTGGCGATGGAGTCGCCGGCGGTGTGATACAGCGAGGAACGCTGGATGTAGGCGAAATTCATGCCGGTGAAGCCGGCTTTGGTCAGCGGGGTGAAGTCCGTGTTGTTGGGCAGCAGCCGGTACAGCTCCACCATGGCGGAGTGGCCGCGCGGGGCGGGGACGGCGCCGGTGAACGTCTCGACCAGGCGGGCGTTGTCGGCGGAGGTCTCGAACATCAGTGAGGGGCCGCTGACCCCGCGCGCCTCCCAGTTCAGCAGCACGCCGCCGGCCTTGCCGAGGGGGTGCTCGCGGACGAAGGCCTCGGCGCCGAGCACGCCGTCCTCCTCGCCGTCCGACATGAGCAGCACGATGTCGTTGCGCGGGCCGGGGCCGCCGCGCAGCGCCCGGACGGTCTCCAGCACCGCGGCCACCGCGGCGCCGTCGTCGGAGGCGCCCGGTCCCATGGCCGCGGAGTCGTAGTGCGCGGCGATGAGCACGGTGCCGGTCGAGTCGGTTCCGCGCAGCCGGGCCACGATGTTGTCGACCTGGCCGAACGTCGCCAGCCCCGCAGCGGAACGGGCGCCGACCGAGCGTTGGATCTCGACCTCCAGCCCTGCGGCGCGTAGTTGCCCGGCCAGGTAGTCGCGGGCCCGGTCGCTTGCCGGGCTGCCGATGGGCCGTGGTTCGGCGGCGAACTTCTTCAGGTGCACCAGTGCGCGCTCGGCGCTGAACCGGTCGTCCGGGGCGGTGGCCGGCAGGGGTTGCATGGTGCTGTCCGCCATGGCCGTCAGCATGATCACCGCGGCAAGGACGAGCAGGGTTGCCGATCCGGCCAGCAGCCGCCGGGGCACCTCGAACAACTTTCCGATCATGGCTGGAAACAGTAGGTTGAGCCGCTTTTGGGCGGAATGAGGCGCTTGCCCGTCTATACCTGTGGTTTTCCGCACCCCTGGGCGGCCATGGGCCTCCCTGTCTTGGTGGCCCTACAGCATGTACGTAAGGGGTATAGTCCATTTTATTCGGTTACCGAGACGAGGTGAAGCGTGCGGATCTCCATCACCGACTACGCGGTCGGGGCGACTCTGGCCGGCGATCTGGCCAACACCTCGCCCACCGTGCAGGCTGCGGCGGGCGAGGCGCTGCCGACCCCGGACGCGCTGGCGGAGTTCCTCGCAGGGCACGGGCTGCGGCTCGACGCCGTGGCCGATGGGCGTCGGCCGAGCGACGACGACGTCCGCGAGGTTCACCTGCTGCGCCGGGAGGTGCGCGGCGTCGTGGAGACCGAGACGGAGGACCAGGCCGTCGCGGGTGGCGCCGTGCTGGCCGGGCGGGCGGGACTCAGGCCGGTGCTGGAGCGCGACTCCGCCGGGCGGTGGCAGTGGCACGTTCTCACCAGGCCGGGCGCGCCGCTGGCCGAGGAACTGGCCACGCTCGTCGGCATCGGGTTGCTCGGCGCCGTCCGGGCGCTCGGGCACGACCGGTTCCGCGCCTGCGTCGCCCCGGGCTGCCGAGGGGTGTTCGTCGACATCAGCCGCGGGGGTCGTCGCGTCTACTGCAGGCCCGACGTGTGCGGTAACCGGATCAATGTCGCGAATCACCGCGAACGGCGGCGGCTTGACACCACCGCCCGCTGAAGAAGACAGCTCCGCCCTCTGCAGACGACAGCTCCGCTGTCTGAAGGACACAAGGAGAACCCCATGAACGACTCCGTGGACAGCACGACAGCCCGGCCGGTGGGCGGGGCGCCGCTCGCGGGCGCCTTCCGGCTCCCCGACGGCACCTGGATCCGCGGCCGCGGCCTTCGCTATCCGCTGCCGGCGGGGCCCACGCCCGAGTTCGGCCTGTACCTGGGCTCCGACAGCCTCCGCCGCCGCCACGAGGGTGAGCTGCGGTGGCCGCACGCGTGGATCCAGTGGCCCGACTTCATGCTGCCCCGCGACCGCGACGTGGCCGTACAGCAGATCCGCGCGCTGTACGAGCGAGCGCGGGAGGGCGCCGCCGTGGAGGTCGCCTGCGGGGGCGGCGTCGGCCGCACCGGCACGGTCGTCGCCTGCCTGGCGATCCTGGCCGGTCTCGCCCCGGCCGACGCCGTCGCCTGGACCCGCGAGCACCACCACCGTCGGGCCGTCGAAACCCCATGGCAGCGCCGCTGGGTGCTGCGCTTCCCGCCGGCCCTCAGCTGACCTCCGCGCGACCAGGCCGACCACGGCCTTTCAGGAGCCGAGGTAGCGCAGCACCGCCAGGACCCGGCGGCTGTAGCCTGCGGTGTGCGACAGCGCGAGCTTGTCGAACAGGGCGTTGACGTGCTTCTCCACCGCGCTCTGCGACACGTGCAGGGACTGGGCGATGGAGGCGTTGGTCAGTCCCTGCGCCATCAGCTCCAGCACCTGGCGCTCGCGGGCCGTGAGCTGGGCGAGCGGGTCGGTGTGACTGGTGCGCGCGAGCAACTGGCGCACCACCTCCGGGTCGAACGCCGTCCCGCCCGCACCCACCCGGTCCAGCGCGTCCAGGAAGTCGCCCACCTGGGCCACCCGGTCCTTGAGCAGGTAGCCGACGCCGTCGACGCTGCCGCTCATCAGCTCGGTGGCGTACTTCTTCTCCACGTACTGCGACAGCACCAACACCTTGACCTCCGGCCAGCGCCGCCGGATCTCCAGGGCGGCGCGCAGGCCCTCGTCGGTGTGGGTGGGTGGCATTCGCACGTCCACGACCACCGCGTCGGGCCGCTCGCCGGCCACCGCCTGCAGCAGCGCGTCGGCGTCGCCCACCGCGGCCGGCACGTCGTGACCTTCCTCCGTCAGCAGCCGCACCAGGCCCTCCCGCAGCAGGGCCGAGTCCTCGGCCAGCATCACCCGCACGGCAACTCCGCCTCCACGACGGTCGGCCCGCCGGGCGGGCTGGACAGGGCGAGCCGGCCGTCCAACGCGGCCACCCGCTGCGCCAGCCCGGTCAGCCCGCCGCCGGTGGCGTCGGCCCCGCCCACGCCGTCGTCCTCCACCCGCACGACGACCATGGTGGCCTGCCGGCGTACGTCGATGGTCACCAGGGTGGCCCTGGAGTGCTTGGCCGCGTTCGTCACTGCCTCGCTGGCCACGAAGTAGGCGGCGGCCTCCACCGCCGCCGCGGGCCGCCGCGGCAGCTCGCAGGTCACCCTGACCGCGACCGAGGACCGCTCGGCCACCCCGGCCAGTGCCTCCGCCAGCCCGTGCGCGTCCAGCCCCGACGGGTAGACCCGCCAGGCCACCTCGCGCAGCTCCACCAGCGCCTGCTGGGCCTGCTCGTGCAGTTGCTCCAGCAGTTCGGGGCGGCCCCGGCGGGCGCGTCCCGCGAGCATGGACAGCGCCACCAGCCGCTGCTGCACCCCGTCGTGGAGATCCCGCTCGATGCGCCGCCGTTCGGCGTCGACCGCCGCGACCACCCCGGCGCGGCTCACGGTCAGCTCGTCGATCCGCCGCCGCAGCGCCTCCGTCGGGTCGGGAGCGAGCAGCCGTACGGCCAGCCGCCGCTCCAGCGCCTCCACCCCCATCAGGCCGCACACGTCGAGGAACAGCAGAACGGAGCCCGACAGGAACATGTAGGCCAGCAGCGGCCCGGTGGGCAGCATGCCGTCGAACGCCTCCCCGCGCCCCCACGACCACGCCAGCAGGACCGCCGCGCCAAGGCCGATCACGAGCAGCAGCACCACGATGCCGCCCAGCACGCCCACGGGCGTCCGGGCCGCCAGGTAGCGCAGCTCGCCCGCGTCGTTCCTGCCGGGGAGGTCCAGGCGCAGCCGCCACAGCTCCAGCCGGGTCAGCCGGGCGGCCGCCGCCCGTACGGCGGGACGGTCCGCGAACGGCGCCGCCACCAGGACGAACAGCAACCCCGCGAGCGCGGTGACCGCGCCGGCCGCCACCGCCCCGACGAGCCTCAGCCCGCTAACCGCTGACCGCATGCCGCCCCTTGCGCCGCTGGGACAGCCGCACGCCCACGAAGACCAGCACCGCCAGCGCCACCGTGGCGATGACCGCGTTGGTGCCCATGCCGACGTAGGTCTCCACCACCGCCCAGTTCTCGCCCAGCATCCACCCGGTCAGGACGAAGACGGTGTTCCAGAGCAGGCTGCCGGCCGTGGTCAGGAGCGTGAAGACGCCCAACGGCATGCGCTCCACCCCGGCGGGGACGGAGATCAGGCTGCGGAAGATCGGGATCATCCGGCCGAAGAACACCGTCTTGCGCCCGTGCTTGAGGAACCACGCCTCGGTCCTGGCGATGTCGGAGACCTTCAGCAGCGGGATCCGGGCGGCCAGGGCCAGCGTGCGCTCCCGGCCGAGCATCGCGCCCACCCAGTACAGCGCCAACGCCCCGATCACCGAACCGGCGGTGGTCCACAACAGCACGGCGACCAGGTCCATCTCTCCCCGGGAGGCGGTGAAGCCGGCCAGCGGGAGGATCACCTCGCTGGGCAGGGGTGGGAAGAGGTTCTCCAGTGCGATCGCGATCCCGGCTCCCGGCGCGCCGAGCATCTCCATCAGTTCGATCAGCCATTCCGTCATGCGTCCGAGACTAGGAAGGACCAGGGCGGGGCCACCATGAGGCGGATGGCCGTTCATGGGTGCGGAAAACCACAGGTGCCGCAGCCCGCCTGGCCGAGGGAGGTTCGACCGCGGAGGGGTGTGCGGGGCCGTCAGGTCCGTTCACGGCTGGGCCTGACCCCGCGCCGGGCGTGTCCGACCTGAATGCGTGACACCGGCCCGTCCCGGTCGAGAATGTCGGTCAGGGCGGAGAAGGCCGTCCGGCTCGTGCCGGACGGCTCGGCGACATGGAGGTGTGTCGTGGCGCAGAAGGCGTTCGCATCATCCGCGGACCTCGACGACAAGCAGCAGACGCTGGACGTGCTCGCGGACGGCGTGTACGCGCTCACCGCCGAGGGCGACCCCAACGTCGGGGCGGTGGAGGGCGAGGACTTCCTCGTCTGCTTCGAGGCGCTGGCCACGCCCGTCGCGGCCCGCGCCTGGCTGGACCGGTTGCGCGAGCACACCGACAAGCCGGTCAAATACCTCGTGCTGTCCCACTACCACGCGGTCCGCGTGCTCGGCGCGAGCGCGTTCGACGCGCAGGTCGTCGTCGCGCACGACAACACCCGCGCGCTGATCGCCGAACGAGGGCAGCAGGACTGGCAGTCCGAGTACGCGCGGATGCCGCGCCTGTTCAAGGAGCCCGACTCGATCCCGGGGCTCACCTGGCCGGACGCCACGTTCTCCGACCGGTTCGCCATCGACCTGGGCGGCGACCGCGGCGAGCTGGTGCTCCAGTACTGCGGCCGGGGCCACACCGACGGCGACGTCGTGGCCTGGCTGCCGCGGCGGAAGATCCTGTTCGCGGGTGACCTCGTCGAGTCGCGGGCCGCGCTCTACACGGGCGACGCCTTCCACCGCGAATGGGCCACGAGCACGCTGGACCGCGTCGCCGCGTTCGGCGCCGAGACCCTGGTGGGCGGCCGGGGCGCGGTGGCGCGCGGGCAGGACGCCGTGGCGGCCGCGATCGGCCAGACTCGCCACTTCCTGCGCGTGATGCTGCGTGAGGTCGGCGCGGTGCACGAGCGCGGCGGCACGCTCAAGGAGGCGTTCGAGGCCGCCCGGGCCGCCCTCGTCGACCGGTACGGCGGCTGGCCGATCTTCGAGCACTGCCTGCCCTTCGACGTGTCCCGCCTGTGGGACGAGCTCTCCGGCGTCGAACGGCCCGTGATCTGGACGGTCCAGCGCGACCGCGAGGTCTGGGCTCGGCTGCAGGACTGAGGAGATGACCACCACCATGACTGCCGCGGTGGCCGTGCTGGGCAACGGGCCCGTGGGCCAGACGGCGGCCCTGCTCCTCGCCCGCTGGGGCGTGCCCGTCGTGCTCGTGGACCAGCGGCCACGCCGTGACGGGGTCGGCTCGAAGGCGATCGTGCAGCAGCGTGACGTGCTGGACATCTGGGAGTCGGTCGGCGCCGGCCGGCGGATCGCCGACGAGGGGTTGACCTGGACCACCGCCCGCACGTTCTACCGTGACCGCGAACTGTTCAGCTACTCCTTCGCCGAGGCGGGCCGGCCCGCGTTCCCACCGTTCGTGAACATTTCCCAGTCACGTACCGAGCAGCTCCTCGACGAGCGCATCGCCGCCGAGCCGTCGATCGACGTGCGCTGGGGGCACCGTGTCGTGGACATCGCCCAGGACGCCTCCGGGGTGACCCTGACCTGCCTGACCCCGTCGGGCGAGACCACCGTCCGGACGGCCTACCTGCTGGCGTGCGCCGGGGCGAGGGGGGAGGAGGTGCGGCGGATGCTCGGGGTGCGGTTCGACGGCCGTTCGTTCGCCGACCGGTTCCTCATCTGCGACATCCGCGCGGAGCTGCCCGGGTGGGCCCAGGAACGGCGCTTCTACTTCGACCCGCCGTGGAATCCGGGGCGGCAGGTGCTCATCCACCCGTGTCCAGGCTCGACGTTCCGCGTCGACTGGCAGGTGCCGCCCGACTACGACGACCGCGGGGAGGCGGAGTCGGGCGCCCGGGACGCCCGGATCCGCGCCGTCATCGGCGACCGGCCGTACGAGCTGGTGTGGAGTTCGGTGTACCGCTTCCAGTCCCGTGTCGTCGACCGGATGCGGGTGGGCCGGGTCCTGCTCGCCGGGGACGTCGCGCACGTGGTGTCCCCCTTCGGCGCCCGCGGTCTCAACTCCGGGGTGCAGGACGCCGAGAACGCCGCGTGGAAGCTCGCCTTCGTGCTCCGCGGCTGGGCGGACGGCGCCCTGCTCGACAGCTACCACGCCGAGCGGCACGCCGCGGCCCTGGAGAACCTCGACGTCACCGGCGCGACGATGCGGTTCCTGGTGCCCGAGGACGAAAGGGGGTGGCGGCGCAGGACGTCCGTGCTGGAGGCGGCCCGATCCGATCCGGAGGCCCGTGCGGCGGTGGACTCCGGACGGCTCGCCGAACCGTTCTGGTACACCGGATCGCCGCTCACGACGCCGGCGCCCGTCCGGCCGTTCCCCGGCCGTCCCGCGCGAGGGGCGGTGCCGCCGCCCTGCCCGGGCGTGCTCGTTCCCGATGCGCCGATCTCGACCGCGACGCCCGGCGTGACCAGGCTGCGGGAGGTGGCGCGTGACGGATTCCTGCTGCTCGCCGCCGACGGAGTCGACACCGGCCCCGTGTGGCGGGCGGCGCGCCAGGCGACGTCGGCGCCGGTGCGGCTGCTGCGCCTCGGCGACAGCGACCCGGCGGGCGCGCTGCGCCAGGCGCTCGCCGCGCGTCCCGGCGAGCTGTGGGTGCTGCGGCCGGACGCCCACATCGCGGCGGTCCTGCCCGGCGCCACCCCGTCGTCCGTCGCGCGGGCGCTGCGCCGGGCGCTCGCCATGGCGGCCCGCGCCACGTCACCGTGAGGTGCACGGCCTCCCGGACGTGTCCGGCCCGGTGCCGCCGGAGGGCGCGAACGGCACCGCGCTCATGCTTCGCGCTGGCCGCGGAACGAGGCCCGGCCCTCAGCTCTCCCGGCTCCGGTAGGTGGCCCGCAGGTCGATCAGCTTCTCCCTGGCCACCTCGTCCAGGGCCCGGCGCTGATCCGGGTCCTCCTCCCAGGCGGCCTCCGCGCACAGGACCCTGGCCGCCTCGTGCGGCTCGGCGTCGCGCGCCACGTACCAGACGGTGTCGCCACAGCCGCGCCTGTCATGATCGCGGCGCAGGACCGTCACGATGCCGGAGACGAGGATCTGCCTGGTCCACGGGTTCCTGGCCAGGATCTGCCGGTCCACTGTCAGCCCGTCGTCCATGAGTTCGCCGCCGAGCAGGTCGTCCTCCCACCGCCACACGCGGCGGCTGACGCCCGGTGGCACATGCGAGGCGCCACGGCCTTCGACGGGCACCGAGAACGTCCGGGCGCCGGCGCGGCACAACTCCTTGGCGATGCGCTCGCCGTCGGCGTACTCGCGCAGCCGATCCTCGCCCAGGTCCTGCTCGGACGACGAACCCCACCGCGTCTGCTCGGCGTAGTAGCGGTCGACCAGCGGATCCTTGAAGCGCCCCGCACGAGCCCGCGGCGGGGTGCAGGAGGCCGGGGTGAGCTCCGCGCCGTCGTCGATGTCGAACCCGGCCTCGCGCAGCAACTCGTGAACGGTGACGCCGCTGCCCTCGGCCTTGCGGCGTAACCTCCGCAGCCAGCCGTCGAAGGTGTCCAGGTCCGGGTCCGCACGCAGCGACGCCCAGTCCGCGGCCGCCGAGACCGGCACCGGGACCTCCCGCCGCGCCGGCGGTTGCACGAGCTGCTCGGGTTCGAGGTCGATGGAGTAGTACAGCACTCCACGCGCGATGTAGGAGAACGGCGCCGCGTGCGTGATCGGGTCGAAGACATCCCGGATCGGCCAGAACCTCAGCAGCCATGCCTCCTCGCACTCACCCGTGGCATGTCCGTCGCCCGGCTCTGGCTCACGCAGGTACATGCGAACGCCGTACTCGAACCGCGGCGGCCCGATCAGGAAGTCATGCCCTCTGCCGTCCATCATCGTGACGATCGCGACCACACCACTCTCCGCGACGAACGTCGTCGAACTGACCGGCGTCCACGAGGCGTCCGCGGGCCCCGGCTCGGCGTCCCAGGACTCCAGCCGCACGGCCGCGACGAAGTGGTAGATCTCGTCGGTGGGGGAACCCCACGACGGCAGGTCGGTGCCGTCCAGCCCGAACGTGTTGTACTCGACGTAGATCTCGTCGTCGAGCCTCCGCAGCAACTGTGCCATGCAAGGCCTCCGCCCTGTTGGTGATCATCCTGGCTCGGCGGAGTATGGCCCACCGCACCGACAATCCCGGCCGCGCCGCACACACCTTGACCGTGAACGCTCAAACCTGATCGCGCATGAACCTCAGGATGCGTCGAGCATGCGTTTCATTTACTCACAGTGACGGTATGCATACTCACGGTAGATCGCTGAGACGCATCAGGAGGATCGTCGTGAAGAGAATCGCCCTCGTCCCCGTCATCTCCGCCGCCATGGTCGCCATCATGGGCACCGCCGCGTACGCCTCCCAATACGTGGCCTACGAAGGGCCGGGCTTCACCGGCCGGTCGGTGGTCATCGACCGTTGCGGCCCGTCCAACATCCCCTTCCACGGGTCGTACAAGTGGTACGGCGACGGCCAGAGCGGCCGGATGTACAACCAGCCCGACACGCAGGGTGTGATGCACTTCGAGCTGCCGTCCAACCGCCACGCGGAGCAGCGGACGCCCGTCGGCTGGAAGAGCATCTTCATCGTGTGCTGACGCCCGGCAGTGGCGGCGGACGGGCCGCGGGGGCCGTCCGCCGTCCCGGTCAGGTGGTGGCCGGGGCCGACAGGTTCCGCTTGACGGTGCGGGTGAGGTCGTCGGCAAGGAGCTCCGGCGCGCCGGAAGCGACGGCGTCCAGCGCGGCCGAGGCGACCAGGGCCGGGTCGGCCTTCTGGTCGGCCGGGACGGACGCGGCCATGTCGGTGTCCATGTCGATGCCCTTGGGGGCTGTTGCACGCGCGCGGCGTTGGTCA
This sequence comes from Nonomuraea sp. NPDC047897, assembly GCF_043204415.1. Taxonomy (NCBI): domain Bacteria; kingdom Bacillati; phylum Actinomycetota; class Actinomycetes; order Streptosporangiales; family Streptosporangiaceae; genus Nonomuraea; species Nonomuraea sp. NPDC047897. Next base: position 126,671 of record NZ_JBIDCC010000001.1, read on the forward strand.
TCGCCCAGCCCGCGGCCTTGCCCGCGCTGTAGGCGCCGTGGTCGGCCAGGTGCACCCAGGAGAGCACGGACAGCACGTTGAGGATCGCGCCGCCGCCGTTGGCCTCGATGACCGGGGCGAACGCGCGTCCTTGTCAACGCCTGGGAAGGTGCGCTCCTCGGCGCCCGCGCCGACCGCTCCGCCGCCGCCTTCGACGCCTTCTTCTCCCTCGCGTTCGGTCCGCTGCTGGCGCCCGGCCCCGCGGCGTAGCGCTCGCCGGCTTTGCCGAAAGATGGCGGCGGGCGGGCGTCCCGCCACCCGGTCACTCCCGAAAGCACCATCAAGCAGACAATTCGGGAGGTATGCCATGGGGATCTGGTTCTTCGTCATGCTGGCCATGGGCGTCATGATCGTCAGCGGCCTGGGGATCACGTTGCTGGGGACGGTGCTGAGGCAGGTCAGGGAGGGCGAGCTGCACATGCGGGCCCGCTGACCAGGACGGCGGTGGTGGCGCTGGGGCGAGAGCTCCGGCGTCCCGTGCTGCCAGGGCCAGGCGGGCCGGCCGCGACGGCCGCGGTTCCCGCCCACGGGGCACGAGGTGAGCGCGCGGGTATGAGGGGTGAGCGCGCGGGCCACGAGGCGAGCGCGGGGGCATGAGACGATGCGGGCATGCCGGTCGACCCCCACCTGCTGTCCCTTTTCCTGCTGACCACACTGGTCGCGATGCTCACACCGGGCCCCGACATGCTGTTCGTCCTGGGCTGCGGGATGCGCGGCGGGCCGCGCGCCGGGTTGCTCGCCACGGCGGGCGTGGCCGCGAGCGAGGCCATTCATGTCGCGGTGGCCGCGGCCGGGCTGGCCGCGCTGTTCGCGGCGGCGCCGATCGCGTTCACCGTGGTGCGCATCGTGGGCGCCGCCTACCTCATCTACCTCGGCGTGCAGCTCATCCGCCGGCGCGGGGAGGGGCACGAGGAGGCGCAGGTGACGGGCGGCGGGATGCCCGGTCGCAAGGCGTTCCTCAGCGGCTTCCTGACGAACCTCGTCAACCCCAAGATGGTGACGTTCACGATCGCCTTCCTCCCCCAGTTCGTGAGCCCGCAGCTCGGGCAGGTGTGGCTGCAGTTCGCGATCCTCGGTGTGCTGCTCATCCTGCTGGAGTTCGCCGTCGACGGCACGGTGGGCGTGCTCGCCGGGCGCATCGGCGGCTGGCTGCGCCGCCGCCGGGCGGTCCGCCGCCGGATCGACGTGGCGACGGGCGGGATCTTCGTCGGGCTCGGCGTGAAACTCGCCATGGAGCGCTGACGGCCGCGCCGCGCTAGGTCGTCCGGAGTTGCCGGCGTGAGCTGAGGCCGAGCTTGCGCAGGGCGTTGGCCACGTGCACCTCCACGGTGCGCGGCGACAGCACGAGGCTCTCGGCGATCTCCCTGTTGGTGAGGCCGCCGGCGGCCAGCCGGACCACCTGCTCCTCCCTGGGCGACAGCGTGCTCAACGGCCGGGCCGGGGCGTCGAGGCGGCGGTGCAGCCTGCGCCGGGCCGCCGGGGTGATCGAGTCGCGGACGGCCTGCCGGGCGAGCGGCTGGCGCAGGGCGTACCGGCCGGATGACTCCTCCACGAGCAGGCCGCGGCGCACCGCCTCGGCGAGGCCGCGCTCGCCGCGCTCCGGCGGGACGCCGGCCAGGTCGGCGAGCGAGCGGGCGGTGGCGGGCTCGCCGAGCACGGCGGCGGCCTGGACGAGCGTGCGCGCCGCCAGCGGCACCGAGGCCAGCCTGAGCAGCACGGCGTCCCGCAGCGCCGGCGGGGTGCCCGGCGGTCTGCCCTCGGCCAGCATGCGGGCGAGCTGCTCGATCGCGGCCGGTACGCCTCGGGTGAGCGGCCACAGGTCGCCGGGGCGAGGCAGGAGTTGTTCGGCGAGCTGCGCGGTCTCCTCGGGGTCGAGCGGGGCCAGCGCGATCTCCGCGTGGTCGATGTGCGGCGGCAGGTGGGCGAGCGTCTCGGCCACCGGATGGCTCAGGTCCTCGGCCCGGTAGGTGAGCACCAGGTTGACGGCGGTGGGCAGGCAGCGTGCCAGGAACGCCAGGAGTTCCCGGGTGTCGGGGTCCACCCAGTGCACGTCCTCGATCACGAGTGTGATCGGCCGCAGCGAGCCGAGCAGCGACAGCACGGCCCTGAACAGGCGGTGCCGCTCGACCTGCCGGTCCGGGAGCGGCGGCGGGGCGGGCGGCAGGAGGTGGGCGACCTCGGGTAGCAGGGGGCGTAACGCGCCGGTGATCGGGTTGAGGTCACGGGGCGGGCTGGCGTCGCGCAGCGCCTCTACCACCGGCCCGTACGGGAAGCGCATCGGATGGCAGCGACCGATCGTCAGGGGCGGCCAGTGGAGCTCGTGCAGCAGGCGGGTCTTGCCGACACCGGCCTCGCCCTCCAGCAGGACGACGGCCGGCGGGCGGCTGAGGACCTCGGCAAGCTGATGGAGCTCCCGTTTCCGGCCCACGAAAGGCATGTCGCACCCGCCCGGTCCGACTGCACCATGTCAGTGGATTTTTCATTATTTGTGGGAGTGTGTCCATACAGCTTGCCGGAGAAGATCCTCACCTGGCGAACGGGATCCACGCCTGCTCGGCCAGTGACGCGGCGTCGTTCACCTGGACGCCGCCCTCGGACAGTGTCCACAGGCCGTCGCCGATGACCAGCGTGCGCTGGATGCCGGGCCGGTAGGCGGTGTCGCCCTGGCGCGTCTCCGGATGCGTGATCATGCCCAGCCTGGTCACCGCCGACGCGTCGATCTTCAACGCCAGCGCGCCCGCCTCGTGGCGGCCCTCGCCGTAGGTGTTGAGCGGGACGACCGCCAGGCCCGTCTTCGGCCAGTAGAGGAACGCGTGCGGATCCCACTCGGCCTCCGACCCCGAATCCTTCTGGAACAACTGGGACAGCCGCCGCGGGTTCGCCGGGTCGGCGACGTCGAACAGCGACACCTGAGTGCCGAGCGTCCTGCCCTGCTCGCTGGCCTCCTGCCCGATGCCGATCAGCCGCCCCTCGCCCGCCGGGTGGAGGTAGGCGGAATAGCCAGTGATCTTGAGCTCGCCGGTCACCTTCGGCGCGGCCGGGTCGCGCAGATCGAGCGTGTAGAGCGGATCCACCTGCCGGAAGGTGACGACGTAGCCGACCGGGCCGATGAACCGCACCGAGTAGATCTGCTCGCCCTTGCCCAGGCCGCCCACCTCGCCGGCCTTCGTCAGGTCGGACGCCCGGAGCACGTGGACGCCGCTGACACTCCGCCTCTGCCCCCGGCCCTCCCCGCCGGTCGTGGTGGCGACGCGCAGGTGGCCGTCGTGCTCCGACAGGGAGTACTGGTTCAACAGCCGGCCGGCCACCTTGCCCGACGCCGCGTAGACGGGCGCGCCCGGCCTGGTCACGTCGAAACGGTGCACCTCGGTCTCCTCCGGCGGCGCCTTCACCTTGGTCACGCCCGGCGTGGGCTCCCCGGGTGACGGCTCGGCGGCCGGGGCCTGGTCCTCCAGCATCACCGGCTCGACGGGCCACCACCAGCGCGGGTTGCTGGCCACGTACAGGCTCTGGCCCGTGCCGTAGACGATGTCGCCGTCGGCGGCCAGCCCGATCGGGTCGGTGCCGGCCGCCGTGAGGCCCTGGGCGAGATCGATGGAGTGCACGGTCAGCAGCGACGTGCCGGTGTAGTCGGTGGGGTGGCTGACCCGCTCGCACGGGACCGTCCGTTTGCTGACCGCGCCGGAGGCGTCGGTGATCTCCATCCTGGGCAGCCACGCCTCGATGGGCGCCTTCCGCACGGCCGCCCGGTTGAGCTTCGTCCGTTCGGCCTCCGCGGTGTCCGGCCCCGCCTCGGGGAAGGTGATCTCGGGCTGGCTGCGGGTCACCAGTCGCACGGTCGAGCCGACCATCCGGGCGTCCACGTGGGCGCCCTGCGGCTTGACCGTGCCCAGCACCTTGGGCGTGCCGGCCAGGTCCACGAGCACGTACCGGGTCTCGCCCATCGGGGCGATGGCCTTGTACATCATGTCGCCGCCCCGCATGAGCACCAGGGCCCGGTCGCCCGACACCAGCAGGTCGGCCGGCGCGTAGGTCGGCTCGTCCTTCTCGGTCAGCCGGAGCGTGGCGGTCACCTTCCGGGTGGCGACGTCGATGACGCGCAGCGTGCCGCCGCTCACCGTGACGACCCGCCTGCCGTCGGTCTTGACCACGTCGGGCTCGTCCACCCCCGCCTCGTGCGTGTTGGTGGTCGAGTGCTCGGCGCTGCCCGTGCTCTTGGCGGCGGTGTCGGACTCCGCCATCGCGGTGTCGCTGCGCATCTGCCGCAGCACGTGCGGACCGCCGAAGCCCCACGGGCCGACGTTCTCGGCGGCGTGCTCGCGCAGCCCGGCGAGCATCTCGTCGCAGCCCCGGTAGGCGACCAGCCGCACGGACACCGGCCGCTGCCCGGCGGCCGGGCCGGCCGGGTCGCTGTCACCGGCGGAGGAGGTGCACGCGGCGGTCGCCGTGGCGAGGAGGGCGGCGGCCACCGCCGTGCGCGTCAGCGTCTTCATGACCTTCTTGACGGATCGGCGCGCCGAGCGGTTCAGGTCCTCACCGGGGACCGTGCAGCAGACTGGCCGCCTTTTGAGAGGGGTCACACAGGGCGTCGGTCAGGCCGACCGTCCGTGCGGCGGTGACGTCGCGCACGGCGCCCGGAACGGTGGACCCCTCACCGCGTTCGATCTGGGAGACCCGGCTTCTGGTCACGCCCATCAGGTCAGCGACCTCGGTCTGGACAGGCCCAGGCTCTTGCGCCGTTCGGCCAGCCGGTAGCCGTCGATGTAGGCCTGATTACGCCGCCGGGCCTCGGCCACGGCCTCCTCGCCGCCGGAGGTGGCCACGATGGCGGCGCGGACGTCGCTCCACTTGGGAAAACTCGTCATCGGTCCTTCTCCTCCGCCTCGCGTTCGGTCAGGTACTTCTCTCATACGGCTCTTCGGCCTGGGGGATGGCTCGCCGATACCAGCTCGACCAATCCCCGGACTTGTCCCCGCCGACCAGCAAGATGGCCGACCGCTCGATGATCGTCGGTGGGCGGTCAGGACAGGTCAGGAGCCCGGATTGATCGTGAAGACCGGGCTGAGATCGAGGTTCGCCGGTATTTCCAGGAGCTTGCGGACCAGGCGCCCGTCGAAGCCCACGACCTGGATCTCGTCCTTGTCCGCGTTGTCCTGCTCCCAGCAGTAGAGGTGCCCTTCGTCGTACCACCCGAGCACCTTGTCGCAGTCGGAGGAGAAGGCGCGCACCTTCTTGCCGGTGTCGGTGTCCCAGAGGCAGTGGTCGCCGCCGCCGCCCGGCGGGCAGTTCGTCGCGAACAGCTTGCCGGAGGGGGAGAAGATGTCCTGGGTGCCGGAGGGCAGCGTGCCGACGTTCCGCAGCGTGCGGGTGACCGTGCCGGCGGCGTCGAAGAAGCGCAGCCCGCGCTCGCCGTGCACGTTGACCACGCCGTCCTCGCCGGCGTCCCAGCCGAAGCCCGTCGTGCGCGTGGAGCCGCCGGCCACGGTGCGCACCTTCGCCGTGGTCGTGGCGACGTCGACGACGACGAAGCCCGGGTAGATCCAGTCGTCCTCGCCGTCGCGGTTCTTGATCTTCTTCTCGATGTTCAGCAGGATTTTCGAGCCGTCCCTGGACCAGGCGCGGATGCTGCTGATCAGGGGGTCCCGCACGGTTTTGACCGAGGAGGTGGAGCCCAGCTTGCGGTCGGTGATGACGATCGAGTCGTAGTCGTCGGAGGTGTAGGTGCGGCCCCGGGTCGCGAGGTAGCGGCCGTCAGGGGAGAGCTTGGACTCCCAGGTGCGCGCCTGCTTGGCGAACGTGCCGCGCAACGACCGCCGGGAGTAGTCCACCCACTCGTCGCTCTTGTCGTCGAAGATCTCGTACGAGGTGAGCGTGACGGGGTCGGACGGGTGCTCGAAGAGAGTGATCGCGCCGCCGGCGAGCCGTTTCCTGGACGGGGTCGGCGTGGCCGTCGGGCGGGGTGAGACCGGCCGGTCAGTCGTGGGGGTGGCGCTCGCCGGGGAGGCGGTGGCGGTCGGCTTGTCACGGGCGACCACGAGCGTCACACCCGTCAGGACGAGCAGCGTGACGGCCACGCTCGCGCCGATGACGACGGGGGCCTTCCTGCTGCGGCCCGGTCGCTGCGCGGCCGGCGACGGGTACGCGGGGGAGAAGTTGGTGGGCGGCGGGCCGTACCCGGGCGGTGGCGCGCCGTAGGAGGGCCCGGCCGGGCCGGCGGCCGCGGCGGCCTCGGCGAGGATGCCGGAGCCGCCCCGCGCTCCGCTCACGGGGTGCTGGAGCAGCCGCATGATCACCTGCTCGGCGGTCGGCCGCTGCGCCGGGTCCTTGGCGAGGCAGGTGAGCACCACGTCGCGCAGCGCTCCGTCGAGCACTCCCACGTCGGGCTGCTGGTTGAGCACCCGGTTGATCACCGCGGGCATGGTGTCGCTGCCGAACGGCGCGTGTCCCGAGGCGGCGAAGACCATCGTGCCCGCCCACGAGAACAGGTCGGCCGCCGGCCCGACCTGGTGGCCCATGATCTGCTCCGGCGGCATGTACGCGGGCGTGCCCACCGGCATGCTGCTGATCGTCGAGGTCGCGTTCAGCGCGCGGGCGATGCCGAAGTCGATCACCCGGGGGCCGTCGGCGCCCAGGAGGACGTTGGCCGGCTTGAAGTCGCGGTGCACGATGCCGGCCTGGTGGATCGCCGCGAGCGCCGTGGCCGTGCCGATGGCCAGCCGGTGCAGGGCCGACCCGGTGCGCGGCCCGTCCTCCTGCACGACCCGGTGCAGCGACCGTCCGTCGATGAACTCGCTGACGATGTACGGGCGGTCCTGCTCGATGCCCGTGCCGAGGACGGCCGCGGTGCAGAACGGCGCGACCCGCTGGGCCACCTGCACCTCGCGCAGGAACCGCTCGACGCTGACCTGGTCGCCCGACTGTTCGGGGCGCAGCCACTTCACGGCGAGCCGCGTGCCGGTCGCGTCCGTGGCCAGGTAGACGACGCCCTGGCCGCCCTCGCCCAGCCGGCCGATCAGGTCCAGGCCCGCCAGCCGTCGCGGGTCGCCGGGTCGGAGCGGAGCAAAGGAAGGCATGAGGGGATTGTGGCCCTTTGTCGAGGATCCGGGAAAACTACCGGTCGGTAGCCAGGGCGGAATATCCTTCGGTCATGCACACGACCCGGCAGATCACCGCGCCGTTCACCGGTGAGCCCCTCGCGGAGCTGCCCCTGTCCAGCGCCGACGACGTCAGCGCCGCCTACGCCAAGGCCCGCGCGGCGCAGGCGGAGTGGGCGGCGCGGCCGGTCGCCGAGCGCGTGCGGCCGTTCCTGCGGCTGCACGACGCGCTGCTCGACCGCCGCGGCGAGATCCTCGACATCGTCCAGAACGAGACGGGCAAGGCGCGCAAGCACGCCCTGGAAGAGGTGCTGGACGTCGCGGGCTGCGCGCTCTACTACGCCCGCCGCGCTGCGCGGCTGCTCGCCCCGCGCCGCCGCCAGGGCGTCTTCCCCGTGGCGACGCGCGTGACGGAGCTGCGCCGCCCCAAGGGGGTGGTGGCCCTGATCACGCCGTGGAACTACCCGCTGTCGCTCGGCGTGACCGACGCCGTGCCGGCCCTCCTCGCGGGCAACGCGGTCGTGCACAAGCCCGACACGCAGACCGCGCTGTCGGCGCTGTGGACCATCGACCTGCTGGCCGAGCTGGGCATGCCGCGCGAAATCTGGCAGGTCGTGTTGGGCGAGCCGGCCGACATCGGCGACGCCCTGCTCGACGGCGCCGACTACGTGGCCTTCACCGGCTCCACCCGCGGCGGCCGGAAGATCGCCGAGGAGGCGGCCAAGCGGCTCATCGGCTGCTCGCTCGAACTCGGCGGCAAGAACCCGATGCTGGTGCTCGACGACGCCGACCTCGACCGCGCCGTGCAGGGCGCCATCCGCGCCTGCTTCAGCAACGCGGGCCAGCTCTGCCTGTCGATCGAGCGGCTGTACGTGCACGCGAGCGTGTTCGACGTCTTCGCCGAGCGGTTCGCCGCGCAGGTGCGCGCCATGAAGCTGGGGCCGGGGCACGACTGGTCGGTGCAGATGGGCTCGCTCACCTCGCGCCGGCAGCTCGACACGGTCACCGCGCACGTGGCGGACGCGCTGGCCAAGGGAGCCACGCTGCTGGCCGGGGGCAAGGCCAGGCCGGACCTCGGGCCGCTGTTCCACGAGCCCACGGTGTTGACCGGGGTGACCGCGGACATGGAGCTGTGCCGCAACGAGACGTTCGGCCCGGTGGTCGCCCTGCATCCGTTCGCCTCCGACGACGAGGCTGTGGAGCTGGCCAACGACACCATCTACGGGCTCAACGCCTCCGTCTGGACCGGCGACCTCGCGCGCGGCCGCGCCCTGGCCGCCCGCATCAGGGCCGGGACGGTCAACGTCAACGAGGGGTACGGCTCGGCGTGGGCCTCCTACGACGCCCCCATGGGCGGCATGAAGGCGTCCGGGCTGGGCCGCAGGCACGGCGCGGAGGGTCTGCTGCGCTACACCGAGTCGCAGACCGTGGCCTCGCAGGCGTCGTGGCTCGGGTTCGAGCCGCCGCCCGGCGTGCCGTACGAGAAGTGGGCCGGTGTGCTGAGCACCACGTTGAAGACGATGCGGCGGCTGCGCCTGAAATGAGAGGGATGGCCGACCTGCCCGATCTATTCGACCTATCCGAATTGCCAGATATAGCGTTTGATCTTGCCCCATCCTTGGCTGTGCGAGGCGACTCCGCCTTCGCCGGGTCAATCCCGACAGCCAAGGGAGTTCCATGGTCAACCGATATCGGACGCCGCTGACGGCCGTGGCGGTCGCCGCACTGCTGGGGACCGCCGCCGTCGCCCCCGCGCAGGCGTCCGCCGTCGCCCCCGTCAGCGTGACCGTCGCCGCCGCCGAGGACGTGTTCGTCAGCCAGGCCGAGCCCGCCAAGAGCTTCGCCACCGCGACCTGGATGAGCGTCTGCGGCACCGGCTGCGGGAGCGCCGCCGCGGGGCAGCGCGTCGCCCTCACCCGGTTCAAGGTCGCCGGCATCCCGGAGGACGCCGAGGACGTCAAGGTCACCCTGGACGTCGTCTCAGCCCGGACGACGGACACCACCGTCTCCGTCCGCCAGGTGACGGGCGCCTGGACGGAGGCCGCCACCACCTGGAACACCCGGCCCGCGATCGGCACGACCGCCATCGCCTCGCACACCGGCTTCACCGCCGGCGCGACCGCCAAGCTGGACGTCTCGTCGGCCGTCAACGGCGACGGCACGTACGCGTTCGCCCTCACCGGGACGGACGCCACCGCCACCGTCCTGATGTCGTCACGCGAGACCGGGAACCGCGGGCCGAAGCTCACGATCACCTACACCGGGGGCACCGGGGACACCGGGGACGAGCCGACCGGCGGGCCGCTGCCCTTCACCCTCGCCGGCACGGCGGCGCTGCGGGCCTCGGGCAAGAAGGTGTTCGCGCACTACTTCACCCCGTACCCGCTCTCGCTCGACAACCAGGCGCCCGCGAACGACTACTACGCCAGGAACTACCTCAAACCGGAGGGAGAGAGCGGGAAGCACTCCGCGTACGGCGGGCTGCTTCGTGACCGGCCCCTGGGCCGTGCCCCGATCACGGGCGACTACGCGACGGCGGACTTCAAGACCGAGGTGAAGCAGGCCATCGCCGCCGGCCTGGACGGCTTCACCGTCGACATCCTCTCCGTGACCAGCGCGCACTGGACCCGGGTGCAGAACCTCATCAAGGCCGCCGAGGCCGTCGACCCCGGATTCAAGATCGTGCTCATGCCGGACACCAACGGACTGGCCTCGGTCGACAGCGACGCCCTCGCCGCCGCCATGGCCAAGCTCGCCGCCTCCAAGTCGGTCTTCCGACTCGCCGACAACCGCCTGGTCGTCGCCCCCTTCAAGGCCGAAGGGCGCACCGCCGCCTGGTGGTCCGGCTGGATGAAGACGATGGAGAAGCGGCACGGCATCAAGGTCGCCCTGGTGCCCTGCTTCCTCGACTTCGCCAAGCACCGCGACGCCTTCGCGTCCATCAGTTACGGCTTCTCCAACTGGGGCAACCGCAACCCGGCGGCCAACTCCGGCCTGGGCACGAACATCGGCCGCGCCCACGGCATGGACAAGATCTGGATGCAGCCGGTGTCCGTCCAGGACGAGCGCCCGAACCAGGGCATCTTCGACGAGGCCGGCAACACCGAGAACCTCCGGGCCACCTGGAAGGGCGCCATCGACGGCAAGGCGGACTGGGTCCAGCTGACCACGTGGAACGACTACTCGGAGAACACCCAGTTCGCCCCCTCCAGGAACGCGGGCTGGACCTACCTGGACATCAACGCCTACTACCTGACCTGCTACAAGCTCGGCTGCCCGAAGATCACGAACGACACGGCGTACCTCACCCACCGGATCCAGCCGGTCGCGGCACGGTCCTCGTTCGCGCAGACCAAGCTCATGAGGCTGCGCGGCGGCAGCACGGCGGCGCGTGACACCGTCGAGGTGCTCACCATGCTGACCAAGGCGGCCAGGGTGTCCGTCACGATCGGCGGCACGACCCAGAGCTACGACGCACCCGCCGGCGTGTCCGCCAAGACGTTCCCGCTGAAGGCGGGTACGGCGGCCGCCACCGTCACCAGAGGCTCCGCCGCGGTGGCGAAGGTGGTCTCGCCGTACGCGATCACCACGACGCCGCAGGTGCAGGACCTGCACTACCGGGCGGTGTCCAGCGGGCGCTGACCCTGTGCGCTGACCCTGTGCGCCGACCCTGCGCGCCGACCCATGGAGGGCTGCCCGGCGGTCAGCCGGGCAGCGTCTCGCCGCCGATCGGAGCGAGGATCTCGCCCGTGTAGTACGACGACAGCCGCTCGCTGGCGAAGAACACGTACGACGGCGCGATCTCGTCCGGGTGGGCCGCCCGCTGCATCGGCACCTGCTCGCCGAACGAGCCGACCTTCTCCTCGGGGAACGTCGCCGGGATCAGCGGCGTCCACACCGGCCCCGGCGCGACCGCGTTGACCCTGATGCCCCGCTCGACCAGGTTCTGGGCCATCGCGTAGGTGAAGGCGTTGATCGCCCCCTTGGTCGCCGAGTAGTCGAGCAGCGTCTTGTTGCCGCGCAACCCGTTGATCGACGAGGTGTTGATGATGGCGGCGCCCTCGCGCAGGTGCGGCAGGGCGGCCTTGGTGACGCGGTAGTAGCTGTGGATGTTCACCGCGAAGGTGTGCTCCCACTGCTCGTCCGTCAGCTCTTCCAGCGAGTCGACCGGCGCCTGGTAGGCCACGTTGTTGACCACGACGTCCAGCCCGCCGAGCCCGTCCACGGCCTGCTGCACGACCGACGCGCAGTGGTCGCGGTCGCCCAGGTCGCCGGGCAGCAGCACGCAGCGCCGCCCGGCCTGCTCGACCAGCTTGCGGGTGTGGTTGGCGTCCTCGTGCTCGCTGAGGTAGGCGATGGCGACGTCGGCGCCCTCCTTGGCGAAGGCGACGGCGACGGCCCGGCCGATGCCGGAGTCGCCGCCGGTGATCAGCGCCCGCCGGCCGGACAGCAGCCCGCGGCCTTCGTAGTCGCGCATCTCGTCGCGCGGCTCGGGCGTCATCTCGCCGGTCCTGCCGGGGTACGGCTGGGTCTGCTCCGGCGGTGTGGAGTCCTGGTTCTGAGACATGTGGAGGCGCTTGCCCGCAGCCGGGCAAGGCTAACGTCAGTCCCGCGTCAGCGGATGGCTCACCCAGACGTTCGGCTCCACGTACACGGCGTGGTCGTGGGGCACGTCGCAGTGCACGGGGCTGAGCGCGCCTGGCACCTCGACGGGGCCGCTCCGGTCGAACGGCAGGCCCGTCCACGCGCGCCACTCGGCCAGGGTGCCGGCGACCACCATCGAGCGGGGCGCCACCTTGACGATCCGCCCGCCGGCCCGCACGTGCACGCGCAGCCACGCGTCGTGCGGCAGGCCGTCGTCCCGGGTGCGCGCGACGTACTCGGTCATCGGCGTGCGCGGCTCCAGGTGCTTCAGGTTGGGCCGGACCGGCGCCACCAGTTCGGCGAACCCGAGCCGGGCGGCCTGCTCGCGCAGCGCGGCCACCATGCGCGGTGAGACGCCCGTGCCGAGCCGGTCACGTCGCACGGTGATCTCCAGGGCGGAGACCCGGTCCGCCGCGAGCCCCCGCTCGCGCGCCAGCCAGCCGCGCCGGATCACCGCGTCCCAGCCGCCGTCGGGCAGCTCGTCGTCCTTCGACGTGTACGGGACCATGCACGCGCGCGCCACCAGCCGGCCGGGCTCCGCCTCGTCGTCGGCGACCAGGACGTAGTCGGCGTACGCCTGCTCGGCGACCGCGTAGAACAGGTCGGCGAGCGGGTCCTCGAACATGAACGCCGGCCACGAGTGGTCCATGTCCCAGAGGGAGGCGGCGAACTCGGGACGCTCGGCCAGCGTGGTGATCCGCAGAGACATGCCGCACATTGTCGCATCCTGGCGCTACATGTCGGCGGGTCGCTGCACGGGCTGGTGCTCGGTCCTGAAGACCAGCGTGGTGTGCATGTGCACGATCTCCGGCCGGATGAGGAACCGCTCCAGGACCAGCCGGTGCAGGTGGTCGGCGTCGGCCACCGCCACGTGCACGAGGAAGTCCTCGGCGCCCGCGACGTGGAACAGGGTGATGGTCTCCGGCAGGTCCAGCACGAACGCCCGCAACGGGTCCACGAGCTGGCTGGTGTGCGGGCGGACCCGCAGGGCGAGCAGCGCCTGCAGCGGCCGGCCGAGGCGGGCCGTGTCCACCGAGGCGCGGAAGCCCGTGATGATCCCGCGGCGGCGCAGCGAGCGCACCCGCTCCAGAGCGGTGGACGGCGCGACGCCGAGCCGCTCGGCCAGGTCCTTGTTGGGCAGCCGCGCGTCGTTCTGCAACTCGGCCAGGATGGCCAGGTCCACCGCATCCAGTTCGGCGTTATGCGCCATTGTCGCCCTCCGATTCGCCGACAGTAGCAACATACCGACGAAGCAACCACCATTTCTCCCATGTGGAACATCGAAGAGTTCACCGAGGCGGCGGAGGTCACGGTGGCGGCACTGGCCGCGTACGTGGACGAGAGCCAGCGCGGCGCCGTCCCGGTCCTCAGGCGCCGGCCGCCCCGGGAACTGGCCGACCGGTTGGGGCTGCGCGAGCTGATCGAGAAGGGCGGCATGACGCCGGCCGCCTACGCGGACTTCCTGCGCGTCTTCCTCGCCGAGGGGACGCGGCTGCACCACCCCGCCTACCTCGCCCACCAGACCGCCTCGCCCGACTTCCCGGCGGCGCTGGCCGACTTCGTGCACGGCGCCACGAACAACCCCATGGCCGTCTACGAGATGGGCGCGGCGGCGGCCACGGTGGAGTTCGAGGTGCTCCGGTGGATGCTGGCCAAGGTGGGGTTCCCTGAGGGGGGCGGCGTGCTCACGCACGGCGGCTCGCTGGCCAACCTCACCGCGCTGCTCGCCGCGCGGGCGCGAGCCGTCCCGGACGCCTGGCAGAACGGGCTCCCCGGCGACCTGGTGATTCTCGCGCCGCCGGCGGCGCACTACTCGGTCTCGCGCGCCGCCTCCATCCTCGGGCTCGGGCAGCGGTCGCTGGTGCCGCTGGCGACCGACGCGCTCGGCAGGATCGACGTGACCCGCCTGCCCGACGTCTCGGGGAGGCGGGTGATGGCGCTGGTGGCGGGCGCGTGCGCCACCGGCACCGGCCTGCACGACGACCTGCGCGCGATCGGCGCGTGGTGCCGCGAGCGCGGGATCTGGTTCCACGTGGACGGCGCGCACGGGGCCTCCGCCCTGCTCAGCGAGCGCCACGCGCACCTGCTCGACGGCGTCGATCTGGCCGACTCGGTCATCTGGGACGCGCACAAGATGCTGCGCACCTCGGCCCTGGCCGCCGCCGTCCTCGTGCGCAGGGAGGGCGACCTCGACGCGGCCTTCAGGCAGGAGGCCAGCTACCTTTTCTACGGCGACCAGGGCTTCGACCTCATCAACCGCACCGTCGAGTGCACCAAGGCCGAGCTGGGGCTGAAGATCTTCATGAACCTCGCCTGGCGCGGCGAGCGCGGCATCGGCGACTACGTGGCCGGCCGTTACGACACCGCTCACCGGTTCTGGGAGCTCGCCCGCCGGCGGCCCGGCTTCCACCTGCCGTACGAGCCGGAGAGCAACATCGTCTGCTTCCGGTACGGCGGGGCGGACCAGGCGGCCCTGCGGGAGCGGCTGATGCGGGACGGCTCCTTCCACCTGTCCTCGACCGAGCTGGACGGTGTCCGCCACCTGCGCGTCACGGTGATGGCCCCCGCCACGGACGACCGGACCCTGGAGGCCCTCCTCGACGAGATCGCCGACGTCGCCGCCATCGCCGCCTGACGGACGCCTGGCGGGAGGCCCGTCGGGACGCCTGACGAGAATCGCCGAAGCACCCTGGACTCGTGGGCCCGATCCTGTAGCGTCGAAACGAGCGCTAGGGAGGCTTCGGGTGCGAGAACTCTCCGGCAAGGTCGCGGTGGTCACGGGCGCGGCGAGCGGCATCGGCAGGGCACTGGCCGTCCGCTTCGCGGCGGAGGGCATGTCACTGATGCTGGCCGACGTCGATCCCGGCGGCCTCGCGGAGACGGCGCGGCTGGCGGGCGACACCAAGGTGCTGACCCAGCTCGCCGACGTGTCCGACGAGGACTCGGTGCGCCGGCTGGCCGACCGCGCCTTCGGCGAGCTGGGCGCCGTCCACCTGCTGTGCAACAACGCCGGCGTCTACCAGGGCGGTCACCTGTGGACGCGCACCCCCGAGGACTTCACCTGGCTGCTCGGCGTCAACCTGTGGGGCGTGCTGCACGGCGTCGGCGCGTTCGTCCCGCGCATGATCGAGCAGGACACCGAGGGCCACATCGTCAACACCGTGTCGGTGGCGGGCCTGCTGGCCGGGCCGCGAGCCGGCGGATACGCCGTCAGCAAGTACGCCGCGCTCGCCGCCTCGCAGGCGCTCGCCCACGACCTGATCGCCACCGGCTCCAAGCTGCGGGTCACGGCTCTGTGCCCCGGCGCGGTCCGCACCCGGATCAACCGCTCCGAACGGGTGCGCCCGTTCCACCTGGCCGTCGCGCCCACCCCCGACGGCCTCGACCAGCAGAGCCGCGTCGACGCCGCAGCCGACGCCGCAGTCGACGCCGCTGTCGACAGGGGCATCGACCCGGCGCGGGTGGCCGACATGGTGGTCGACGCCGTCCACGAGGAGCGCTTCCTGCTGCTCACCCACCCCGAGTACGAGACCGACCTGCGCCGGCAGACCGAGACCCTGCTCGCGGGCGGGCTGCCCGCGCTGTAGCCGGCGCCCGGCGAGCAGCCGTCGCACCGGGCCCGTCCAGGCCGAATGAGCACTGCCGATACACTGAGAGGCACCGCATTCGCCTTTGGGGGGTTGTCTCGGTGTCTGAGTTCGACACAGTGCTGGTGGTCGACTTCGGCGCGCAGTACGCGCAGCTGATCGCCAGGCGTGTGCGCGAGTGCCACGTCTACTCCGAGATCGTCCCTTCGACGATGCCGGTCGAGGAGATGCTGGCCAAGGAGCCCAAAGCGATCATCCTGTCCGGCGGGCCCTCCTCGGTCTACGCCGACAACGCCCCCGCCGTGCCGCACGGGCTGTTCGAGACCGGTGTGCCGACGTTCGGCATCTGCTACGGCTTCCAGGCGATGGCCCGGGCGCTGGGCGGCGAGGTGGCCCGCACCGGCGTCGCCGAGTACGGCGGCACCCAGCTCGACGTGCACCGCGAGGGTGTGATCTTCGCCGGGCTGCCCGCCGTCCAGAAGGTGTGGATGTCCCACGGCGACAGCGTCGCCGCCGCCCCCGACGGTTTCACGGTGACCGCCTCGACCCGTGAGACGCCGGTCGCCGCCTTCGAGCAGCCCGAGCGCGGTCTGTACGGCGTGCAGTTCCATCCCGAGGTGCTGCACAGCGAGCACGGCCAGGCCGTGCTCAGGCACTTCCTCGACGCGGCCGGCTGCCGCCCGACGTGGACCATGCTCAACATCGTCGAGGAGTCCGTCGAGGCGGTCCGCCGGCAGGTGGGCGACGGGCGGGCCATCTGCGCGCTGTCCGGCGGCGTCGACTCCGCCGTGGCCGCCGCGATCGTCCAGCGGGCCATCGGCGACCGGCTCACCTGCGTGTTCGTCGACCACGGGCTGCTGCGCAAGGGCGAGGCCGAGCAGGTCGAGCGTGACTTCGTGGCCGCCACGGGCGTGAAGCTGCGCGTCGTCGACGCCGCCGACCGCTTCCTCAAGGCCCTCGAAGGGGTCAGCGACCCGGAGGAGAAGCGCAAGATCATCGGGCGTGAGTTCATCCGCGTCTTCGAGGACGAGCAGCGCGCGATCATGGCCGACGGCCCGGTCGACTTCCTCGTGCAGGGCACCCTCTACCCCGACGTGGTCGAGTCGGGCGGCGGCACCGGCACCGCCAACATCAAGTCCCACCACAATGTCGGCGGCCTGCCCGACGACCTCCAGTTCGAGCTGGTCGAGCCGCTCCGCACGCTGTTCAAGGACGAGGTGCGCCGGGCGGGCGAGGAGCTCGGCCTGCCGGCCGCCATGGTGTGGCGGCAGCCGTTCCCCGGTCCCGGCCTCGGCATCCGCATCGTCGGCGAGGTCACGCGCGAGCGGCTCGACCTGCTGCGCGAGGCCGACGCGATCGCCCGCGAGGAGTTGTCACGCGCCGGCCTCGACCGCGACATCTGGCAGTGCCCGGTGGTGCTGCTCGCCGACGTGCGTTCCGTGGGCGTCCAGGGTGACGGCCGCACCTACGGTCACCCGGTGGTGCTGCGCCCGGTGACCTCCGAAGACGCGATGACGGCCGACTGGTCGCGGGTGCCCTACGACGTGCTGGCGCGCATCTCCACCCGCATCACCAACGAGGTGCCCGAGGTCAACCGGGTGGTGCTCGACGTGACGAGCAAGCCGCCGGGCACCATCGAGTGGGAGTGACCGCCGGCGACGGGCACGCCTGACGGGCGCGCGGCGCCGTACAGCTGCCCGCCAGGCGACCGCCTCCTGACCGGAGCCGTCAGGCGGCGGGGCCGAACCAGCGGGTCAGCGCGGCGCGCAGGGCGGCACGCTCGCCGGGGCCCGGACGAGCCGAGTCCGTCGCCCAGGCGACGTGGCAGTCGGGCCGCAGCAGCAGCGCCGTAGCGGCGCGATCAACGACGCCCGAGCCGTCACCGGTGCCGGCTGGGGTGGGTCGGGGTGTGCGGGCGATGACCGCGTCCACCCTGTCGGCCCAGCCGGACGTCTCCTCGGCCAGGCACGCGTCCTCGGTCAGATCCAGCAGCAGCGGCCGGGCGTTCCGTGTCAGCTCGGCAAGCCGGACCCGGCCCGGCTCCAGGTCCAGCACCAGCTCGGGAGCCCACCGGCCGGTCAGCGGATGACCGTCGTCCGGCCCCATGGCGTAGCCGACGTCCGAGCCGGCCAGCAGGCCCGCCATACGGCCGACGGTGTCACGGTCGCCGAGCAGCTCCGCGAACACCTCGCGCAGCGCCGTGACGTCGCCGCCCGGAGCGATCAGCGCCGTCTGCGCCCGCGTGTGCATGACGACCCGCCGCGCGACCGGCCGCCGCTCGCTCTCGTAGGTGTCCAGCAACCCGGGCGGGGCCCAGCCGTGGATCTCGGCGGCCAGCTTCCAGCCCAGGTTGACCGTGTCCTGCAGTCCCAGGTTCAGGCCGGGGCCGCCGATGGCGCTGTGCACGTGGGCGGCGTCACCGGCCAGCAGCACCCGGCCCGCCCGGTAGCGGTCGGCCAGTCGCGTGCTGCCGCCGGTCAGCCTGCGCGACAGGTGCGGTCCCTCGCCGACGGGCGGGCAGAGCGGCAGGTCCACCCCGAGTACGCGGCGGACGCTCCGGCGCAGCTCGTCCAGCGTCATCGGCCCCTGCTCGCCGGCCGGCCCCCACTCCAGCGTGGTGACCGCCGCCGGGCGGGACGGGAACGGCGCGTACGCGAACAGCCCCCGGTCGGTGCGGTGGTGCATGAACGGCGGGACGAGGCCGTATCCGGGCACGTCGAGCCCGCCGGTCTCCGGGTCGATCAGCTCGGCCGGCACGCTCACGTGAGCGGTCCGCGAGACCGTGTCGTCCCTGGTCACGCCGGGGAAGCCGATGCCCGCCAGCTTGCGCGTCACGCTGTGCCCGCCGTCCGCCCCGACCAGGTGACGGGCGCGCAGCCGGTAACCGCCGCCCGGCCCCTCGATCACGGCGGTGACTCCGGCGTCGTCCTGCGCCAGCCCCACCAGCTCGTGACCTCTGCGGATCTCGGCGCCCAGCTCGGTCGCCCGCCGTTCCAGCACCTCCTCGACCCGGAGCTGCGGCACCGGGAGGAGGCAGAGCGGGTTGTCGTCCAGGCTGCTCAGGTCGAGCGGTAGCGCGCCGAACATGTAGTGCGGCGCCGGCCGGGGCGGCCCGGGGTCGCCGCTCAGCGGTTCGTACAGGCCGCGCCGGTCGAGCATGCGCACCACCTGGCCGACCAGGCCGTTGGCGCGGTTCTCCGTGGTGCGGGCGGGCAGGCGGTCCAGCACCACCGGCCGTACTCCGGCGAGGCTCAGCTCGCAGGCCAGCATCAGCCCGTTCGGGCCTCCACCGGCGATGATGACGTCTGCGGACACGGCGGTCCTCCTTGGTGGGCTTCGGCATTCGGGCATGGCGCGGCGACCCGGCCGCTCCCGTGTCCGGGTGCGCGGGTCTGCGCAGGAGTGCTCAAAGGGCGGGCCGGCGGCTCGGCCCGGGCGTCGGGCGGACGGTCAGGGTTGGGGGAGTCCGGCGGCGAGCTGGCCGAGGGCGTCGCGCAGCAGGTCGGCCATCGAGACGGGCGGCTCGGCGCGCAGCCACTGGTCGGTGGCCACCGTGATGGCCGCTCCGACCGCGCCGGCCACCAGGCGCGGGTAGAGGTTACGGGCGACGTCGGTGCCGGTGCGCTCGGCGATCGCCGCCGCCAGCTCTGCCTCGGCCGCCACGCCGGCCTTGACGAACTCGTGCTGCAGCGCCGGCTCGGCGACCATCAGCCGGACCCCCGCGAGCCACTGGTCGGAGGTCCCCTCGAACCCGGAGCCCGCGTGGTCGGTGCCGGTGTCCTCCATGGCGAACCGGGTCAGGACCGCGCTGGTGACGGCCTCCCACAGGGGCCTGCCGGCCGGCTGGGCGCGCAGCTCCTCCGCGATCAGCAGGGCCCGGTCGAGGTGGCGGGCCGCGATGGCCTCCCCCTTGCCGGCGAAGTAGTTGTTGAACGTGCGGGGCGAGACGCCCGCCTCGGCGGCGATGTCCTCGACGCGCACGTTGTCCCACCCGCGCTCGACGGTCAGCCGGATGGCGGCCCAGCTCAACGCGATGCGGGTCTGCTGCTTCTTGCGCTCCCTCAGGCCGGGGCGCCCGGCGTCCTCGGTTCCCACGACCATGACTGTAGCTAAGTTTGCGCGATCAGAAAAGATGCGTGTCCGGCAATTTTTGCTCGGCGTCCGTCTCCCGGCGTCCGCGCGGCAGGCGCGCCACGCTCGCCACCAGCAGCGGGAGGAGCAGCATCCCGACATGGACGGGGGCGGCCATGTAGCGGAAGTCCTGGGCCGAGATGTTGGCCAGGATGACGAGCTGTTGTCCCGCCACCACCGCCGCCACGGCCGGCGCGTACCTGTTGCGCAGCGCCCACGCGGCCAGCCCCACCGCCAGGTACGACACGTACGACCAGAGCGCCCCCCGCCACAGCAGCCAGTCGTGGCGGGGAGCCGCCGCGTGGAGCAGCCACGCGTCGGCCACCTGGTAGAGCTCCTGAGAGACCGGCCGCAACGAGAACAGGTGCCGCTCCGGGAAGTCGGGCACCTTGTCCGGGCCGACGTAGGCCTCGGCGGTCGGCCTGCGGGAGAAGTGGTAGGTCTCGCCGCCGACGGCCGACTCGTCCTGAGTGATCTTCCAGGCGATGGCGCCCCGGCACAGCCGGGCGTCCACGACGAGGCCGGGCCGTCGCAGCAGCAGGCGCTTCCAGAGGTCGAGCAGCTCGCCCGCCCGCGCGTCGGCCTGCCGCCAGTTGAAGTCGTCCCGCCAGATCAGTGGGTTGATCGTGTGGCAGGTGCCGCCGGCCGTCCAGCGCGACAGCGGCGCCACGCCCGCCATGACGGCCCGGTCCCGGTGGTCGAACAGCTCCGGATGCCCCCGGTACAGCACCGCGATGTCGCCGAAGGCCGTGTGGTACACGTACGTCCTCGACGGGGTGGCGATGCCGACAGCCGGGAACGCCAGGTTGGTGAGCAGGAGCGGAATCGCCGCCGCCGTCGCGCCGACGAGCGCCAGCCGCACCCTCATGACCCGGACCACGAGCACCAGCACGACGACGGTGACCGCCACGATCAGGAAGCCGTTCGCCCTGAACAGCCCCAGCGCCGTCAGAAGCGCGCCGAGCCCGGCCAGCCGCCGGGGGGTGACGGTCCGCGCCGCCGCCATGCCCGCGCACGACGCCGCGACGGCCACGACGCACAGGGTGAACGGCACGTCCTTCCACAGGGTGACCGCGAACGCGCCCACCGGGGGCAGCAACGGCATCAGCACGGCGACCGCCGTCGTGGACCGAGGCGGCGCGCCGAGCGCCCGCAGGGCGGTCGCCAGGTAGGTGAGCGTCGCCGCCATGGCCGTCGTCTGGAGCAGCGTCACCAGGCCGAGATCGCCGCTGACGCGCACGCTGAGCCACAGCAGGGCGTCGTAGACGACGGAATGGTCACTCACCCAGGGACCGGCCATCGTGTGGCTCAGGTAGAGCACCGAGTCCCGGCTGAACAGGCCGGGATGATAGGCGAGCCACCAGCACCCGAGCACGGCCTGGATGGCGAGGAAAGTCGCGAGCGTCCCTGGTCGCGATGCCTTCGCGTTGTGCATGACCCCCATCCCGGCCGGCGGGACCCCTACCCCGGTTTAGGGGTAACTCACTCCGGCTGCGAGCTTCCTGCCGCCGACCAGCGTGGGCACCGTGACCAGGTGATACCCGCGCTTCTTCAGCTCCTTGACGATCGCCGGCATGGCCTTGACGGTCTGCGGGACCACGTCGTGCATGAGGATCACCCCGTCACGCCTGGCCAGCCGGAGGACGGTCGCCTTGATCCGCCTGGCGTCCCGCACCTTCCAGTCGAGTGTCGTGCCGGTCCACATGACCTGGGCGAGCCCCTGCTCGCCGGCCAGGCGCAGCACCCGCTCGTCGGTGTGCCCGTACGGCGGGCGGAACATCGTCACCCGCCTGTCCACGGTCTCCTCGATGATCGTCTGGGCGAGGCGGATCTCGTCGAGGACCTCCCGGTCGTTCGACGACGTCAGGGACGGGTGGCCGTAGGTGTGGTTGCCCACGGCGTGACCTTCGGCGGCGGTCCTCCTGGCGATGTCCGGGAACTCCTCGACGTGCTTGCCCATGAGGAAGAAGGTGGCCTTGACCTTCTCCTTCCGCAGCACGTCCAGCAGGGCCGGCGTATGCTTGCCCGGGCCGTCGTCGAAGGTCAGCGCGATGCACTTCACCTTCGCGCAGTCGACCTTCGCCGCCGCTCCGGACACCGGCGCACCCGTCAACACCAGCGAAACCGCAAGTAACCCCTGAATCACCACAGGTGCCACTTTAAGCCGAACGGACCCCCCTCGCGTCGCCAGGACAAGCCGTGGCCGCGGACGTCAGCGGATCGTGACCAGACGGGTGAACTCGGCGGGCAGATCGACGCCGTCCCACACCCGGTGGAAGCTGAGCGCCTCCCCGATCGGCACCATCCGGTCGACGCCCCGGCCCGCCAGCGTCGCCGCCAGCTCGGCCAGCTCGGCGCGCGAGAAACCGAAGTGGGTCATCGTCTGGTCCGCGCGCCGCACCAGGCCCGCCAGCTCGGCCGGCGAGGCGATCCGGGCGTGCGCGAACGTGCCCGTGCCCAGCCAGCGCCGCGGCGCCAGCTCCGGCGCGGTGAGGACCACGCCGGCCACCGCGTTGCCGCGGAAGCCCACGGACCGCGCCGCGCCGTCGGCGGCCAGCCCGTACGTGGCGACCCGCTTCTCGACCGCCATCGCGGCGTCCACCGTCCAGCCGCGCCGCGCCACCGCCCGCGCCAGCCGGTCGGTGAAGTCGTCGCGGGCCGCGTCGCAGTCGGCGGGCGCGCCCACCCAGAAGACGGTACGCGGCGACGAGCAGGCGGCCTGGCCGAACCAGTAGGCGTCGGCGGCGAACCCGTCGGCCGCAGCCTCCCGCGTGCCGGACGGCGCGCCCAGCCACGCCGAGGCCGAGACCAGCGCGAACGACGACCTGTCGGGGAAGGTCAGGTCGCGCGCGTGGGGCGCGAGCGGATGCCGCCGCACCCCGGCCACGGTGCGGTCGCCGCCCCAGACCACCCTCAGGTCGCAGGCCGCCGACAGCGCGGCGGTGACAGCGTCGGAGCGGCCGTAGGAGACGATCCGCTGCGTCGCGGCCACGGCCTCCGCCACCGCCCGGTCGCACCCGTCGAGCGTCTCCAGCAGGGTCCGCACGAGCAGCGCGGCCACCGCGCCCGCCCGGGGCGAGAGCCGCACCACGTTGCGGTTGCCCGTCAGGGCCGACAGGGCCCACGAGTAGACGAAGACGGTGTCGACGTTCGCGGGCGGGATGTGGAACACCAGGCCGCGCGGCACCCGTACGTGCTCGCCGCCGCGCAGCTCGCCGGCCGTCCGCGCCAGCTCGCGGGGCCGCAGGAAGAAGCCGAGCGAGGCCAGCTCGGGATGGCGGCGGGCGAGCTCGGGGCGCAGCAGCCGCCGCCCGAACGCGGCGAGGAACTCGCGCACCCGCTCGTCGCCGACGCCGAGACAGCCCGCCCCGGCCAGCCCGCCGAGCAGCCCCTCGACGTCCACCGGGGCCCCTTCGGGAAACCGCACCGCCACCTCGTCGCCGGCGGCGCAACGCCCACCAGGCCGCTGCCCGGTGGAACGCCCGCCGGGCAGAGGCGGGATCGCGGCGCCGCGCTCGTCGCGCGGGGAGGCGGCCGTCACGCGGCCGCCTGACCGGAGGTGTCGCTGCACCCGCGCGTCTCGGCCCGCGGCAGCCGCCCCAGCACCGAGAACCGCTTGCCCGGCCACACCCCGTCGTCCACCCCGTGCACCACCCCGAGGTCCTCCGTGAGCAGCACGTGCCCCGGATAGGACGTGGGCAGCGTGCTCACCACCTCGATCACCCCCGGCACGCCCGTCGGCGCCTCCAGCCACGTCTCCGGATCGCGGATCACCACGTTGGCGAAGTCGGGACAGTAGAGCCCGTCACCCTCGGGCCCTTCGAGGAAGACCGTGCCGATCTGCTCCACCATGCCGTAGAAGTCGTGGATCCGGGTCAGCCCGCACTCCTCGCCCAGCCGGGTGCGGAACGCGGCGTTGTCCACGGCCCTGTCGGCCAGCTTCTTCCAGCCCCCGGAGTGGATCAGCACCCCGTGGGAGAGGTCGGCCCGCAGCTCCAGCAGGTGCAGCCAGGCCATGAAGGTGAACCCGAAGACCAGGAACGGCTCGTGGCCGTGGCGGGCCAGGAAGCCCTCGACCGCCCGCCGGTCGAGCCGGCCCCGCTCGTCGAGCACGAAGGTGTGGTCGCGTCCGAAGGTCATCATCCCGAGCACCCCGGCGCCGCGGGCGCTCAGCGTCGGGTCGCGGGTCACCGTCCGGCTGTCCACGACGAGCATCGGCAGCCGCCGCTCGCCCAGCACCGCCCGCAGCGTCGCCGCCAGCATGCGCGGCTGCGCCGCCGCCGCCTCGCGGTCGAGATAGACGCGGCTGGGCGCCTGCCCGGTGGTGCCGCTGGACGTGAGCACCCTGAACACCCGTTCCTCGGGGACGCTGCGCAACTCGTGGGTCTTGAACAGCCGCACCGGCAGCCACGGCAGGTCCGTCACCCGCTCGTACGGCCCCGTCGCCCCGATCGCCGCCAGGATTCTGCGGTAGGGCGGGCAGGAACGCCGGTGCCGCTCGGTCAGCTCGGCCAGCCGGGGCAGCAGCGCCGCCTCCCGCTCGCCTTCGGACAGCCGGAAAACGCTCACCCCGCCCCTCCCGCCGCCCCCCGGCAAGCCACCCCGCCCATCCTCGCGTCCCTCCCCGCGTCCGTTGCCGCGCTCGTCCCCGCGCCCGGACCGGTGTGCGGGCTCATGTGCGGGACTCCAGGGTGCGGTAGTCGATCTTGCCGGTGGTGAGCAGCGGCAGCCGGTCCACCGCCCGTACGTCGAAGCCGCTCCAGTGCAGCCTCAGCTCGGTGCCCAGCCGCCGGGCCAGCCGCGCGCACCCGTCGCGGTCGAGGCCCTCGGCCCACACGGTGACCCGGTCGTCGCCGCTCGTCGCCGCCACCGGTCCGCAGTCGCGCAGCAGCCCCTCGACGTCGTCGAGGCTGACCCGCACCCCGAAGATCTTGGCGATGCGCTTGACCCGGCCGGTGAGGTGGAGGAAGCCCTCGTCGTCGAGACGGCCGAGGTCGCCGGTGCGCAGCACGCCGCCGAGGTCGTCGCCGCGGGCCAGGTCGGCGGCCGTCTCGGCGTAGCCCATCATGACGTTGGGGCCGTGGTAGACGACCTCGCCGCCCTCGACGGTCAGGCGCCCGCCCGGCACGGCCCGCCCGCACGAGCCCGGCTTGTCTGCCAGGTGCTCGGGGGCCAGGACGGAGATCCGCGCGGTCGCCTCGGTCTGGCCGTACATGACGAAGAACCGCTGCGCCTTGGCGGCGAACTCGCCGACCAGCTCGGCCCGCAACCGCCCGCCCGCCTGGGTCATCGTGGTGAGCGTGGGGTGCTCGGCCGGGTCGAAGCGCAGCCTGCGCAGCATCTCGTACTGGTAGGGGACGCCGGCGAGCGAGGTGCAGCCATGGGCGTCGAGATGGGTCCAGAACGACCGCTCCAGCAGCCCCGCGTCGGTCAGCACCACGCCGGCTCCCGCGGCGAGGTGACTGTTGAGCACCGACAGCCCGTAGCTGTAGTGCAGCGGGAGGCTGGTCGGCGCGACGTCGCCGGGACCGATGGCCAGGGCGGTGACGATGGCGTGGGCGTTGGCCAACACGGCCCGCCGGGACAGGCGGACGAGCCGGGGGCTGCCGGTCGAGCCCGAGGTGGCCAGCAGGACGGCCAGGTCGGGGTGGGGGTCGGGCGCCTCGCGGCGGCCGCGCGGTGAGCCTTCGACGGCGTGCGCGAAGCCGAACACCGCCGTCGGCCGGAACCTCCTGATCAGCATGGTCAGCGCGCCGGGGGACAGGTCGGCGTCGAGCAGCGCCACCGGCGTGCCGGCCCGCAGAGCGGCGAGGTAACGCACCACCGAGGTGAGGTCGTTGCGCATGCCGCAGAAGACCGGGCCGGGCGGCAGGCGGGTCAGGACCCGCGCGGCCCGGTCGATCCGGGCGGCCAGGTCGGCGCCCGCGAGCGCGACCGGCTCGCCCGCGACGACGAGCCGCGCGTCCGGGTGCGGGAATGCGTCCATCACAGGTCCATCCGTCGGGTCGGCTCTCACAGCACCAGCCCGCCGTCGACGCCGAGGACCTGGCCGGTGATGAAGGAGGCGGGCTCGGAGAGCAGGAAGGCCACGGCGGCGGCCACGTCGGCGGGTCTGCCGAGCCGGCCGAGCGGGGTCGCCGCGACGGTCGCCGCCCGCGCGTCGTCGCCGAGCGTGGCGAGCATGCCGGTGTCGACGTAGCCGGGGGCCACGGCGTTGACGCGGACACCTGCCGGGCCCAGCTCCTTCGCGGCGGCCACGGTCAGCCCGAGCAGCGCGGCCTTGGAGGCGGCGTAGACCGCCTGGCCCGGCACGCCGCGCAGGCCCATGATCGACGAGACCAGCACCACGGCCGGGCGGGAGCCGCGCCGCAGCAGCCGCACCGCCGCCTGCAGCGTGTGGGCCGCGCCCATCGCGTTGACCTCGAACAGCCGGGACACCGCCGCGGCCGGCGTCATGCCGAGCAGGCCCGCCTCGTGCACGCCCGCGTTGACCACCAGGGCGTCGAGGCGGCCGTGGCTGCGGTGGATCCCGCGCATGACGGCCGTCACCGCCTCGGGGTCGGCCACGTCGCCGTGCGCGGGGAAGGCACGGCCCCCGGTCGCGGCGGCCACCTCCGCGGCGGCCTCGGCCGCCCGCTCCCCGTCACGGCCGTGCACGACCACGTCATGTCCGGCGGCGGCCAGCGCGACGGCGACGGCCCGCCCGATGCCCGAGGTCGAGCCCGTGACGAGCGTCACGGGCCGCCCGGCGGCCGGACCGGGACGCGCCTCAGGAGGAAGCGCCGGCACCGTGCTTCTCCACCAGCCGGACCGCCTGGGTGAACGAGCTCATGTCGATCATCTCGTCGGTGTCGATCATGATGTCGAACTCGTCCTCGATCGCGGCGACCAGCGCCATGTGGGCCAGCGAGTCCCACTGCGGGATCGCCCGGTATTCGAGGTCGTCGACGTCGGCTCCGGCCGCAAGGCCCAAGGAGACACGGAAGACGTCGCGCAGCCGGTCGAGGTGGGTCATGGCCTCTCACTCTCTGTGGTCGAACCGAGACGTAGTGTAGCTCCGATCGTGCGCGGCTCAAACCGAGGCCCCGTCGCGGGTAATGGAACCGTATAACGCCGGATGTCGCGCGGGCGCGGCTGGGAATGTCGGACGGGGCGCGCCCACCGCTACAGGGGAAATGATGGACGAATCAAATCACTGGTACGGTCACTCCCGCATTCTCGGCACCTACTGCGGGCTGTCCGACGACACCCCCCGGCGTATTCAGGGGTTTGTCCAGCACGGTTGGAACTATTTGCATGGATTTCCTCCCGACGACCACTGGTGCTGCCCTGGATATCCCCGTTTCATCTGGAGCGACGTGCTCAGACGTCGGGGTTGGTCCATGGGGCGCAGGGGCCACTACCTCATCGGCGCCCCCTGGATATATCTGCTCCACCTGGAGCCCGACCTGGGCGCGATCCCCGATGCCGAACGCCGGGGCACCATCTGGTACCCGTTCCACGGCTGGGAGAAGAACGCGGTCAGCGGCGACCACTCCCGGCTCGCCGCCGAAATACGCGAAGTGGAGTCCGGCCCGGTGACGGTATGCCTCTATTGGCTGGAGTTCGGCGACCCGAAGATCAGGCGCGCGTACGAGTCGGCCGGTTTCCGGGTCGTCTGCCACGGCGGGCGGGGGTCCCGCTGGGACGGCAAGGGCCGCGACTTCCTGCGCGGGCAGCTCGTCGAGCTGCGCCGGCACCGCAGGGTCGCCTCCAACCGGCTCGGCAGCGCGCTGTTCTACGGCGCGTCCGTCGGCTGCGACGTCGCCGTCTACGGGGACCCGATGCAGTTCGAGGGGGAGCGGCCCGAGTACGGCGGCACGGCACGCCGGATGCGGCTGTGGCCCGAGCTGCACGGGGTGCGCGTGGACCCCGACCTGGCCGCCGAGGCCGCGCGGCGCGAGCTGGGATTCGACCATCAGGCGACACCGGAGGAGCTGCTGCGCATGTTCGGCTGGAAGCGGGTGCGATGCGCGTGAACGAGACGCCGGGCGACGTCCGCCTGATCGGCGGCGAGATGCTGCTCTGGTCCGACGCGGACGCGGTCACCGACTGGCGGGGCGTCGGCCTGGAACTGGCCGGGCGGCTCGTCCCAGCGGGCGGCCGGGTCCTGCTGGCCGGCCCGCACGCGGCCGGGCTGGTGGCCGCCGTCACGGACCGGGCGGGCCACGCCGCCGTCCTCGTCCGCTCCTACCCGGACGCGTGCGCCCTGGGCGAGCTGCACCCCTCGCTGACCGTCCACTGCGGGCGGCTGCGGGCGCTGACGGAGGAGCCGTACGACCTGGTGCTGGCGCTCGACGGCCTGGGGCGCACCTACTCCGCGGAGGAGCCCGCGCCGTCGTGGCAGGAGTCGTTCGAGGCGCTGGCCGGGCTGGTCGCGCCCGGCGGCCGGCTCGTCCTGGCGGTGCCCAACGACCTGGGCGTCGACCGGTTCGTCGAGGCCAGGCCGCCCGACCGGCAGGGCGCGGACGACCACTGGGAGCCGCACGGCTTCGACCCCACCCACCCCGGCGGGCCGGACGCGCTCGACACGGCCCTGGCCGCGGCGGGCCTGGTCACCGGCGGCCGTTACGCCGCCTACCCGGGCCGGGCCGCGCCGCGCGCGCTGCTCTCCGGCGAGCTGCTGGCCCAGGAGCTGCCGGAGGCGCTCACGGTCCCGCTGGCCGCCCGCGAGGGTGACACCATGCTGGTGGCCGACCCGCTCCGCCTGACCCGGCTGGCCTTCCGGCACGGCCTCGGTGAGCACCTCGCCCCCCTGTGGGTGACGGTGGCCGCCCGGCCCGCCGGCCGGCACCCCGACCAGGCGCCGGATGAGCCGGCCTGCCTGCCGGCGGGGCTGGTCGAGGTGGGCCGGGTCGTGCACGAGGTCACGGCCACCACCACCAGGCGACTGCCCGACGGCAGCCCGCGGCCGATCCCGCGCGGGCGCGTCCTGGAGGAGGTGCTGGTCGAGGCGTGCGCCCGCGAGGACGTGCGGTCGATCCGCCACCTGCTCGCCAGGCTCGCCGACTGGGTCGAGGACGGCGGCGACGCGCCCGCCGACAACCTGGTCTGGGACGGCGAGCGGTTCGCCGCCGTCACCCCGCAGCCCGCGCCCACCGGCCCGGTCGCCACGCGGGTGGTGCTCTGCCGCATCCTGTGGCGGTTCGCCGTCCGCCTGCTGGCGAGCGGCCACCACCACCCCTGGCCGTGGCCGCAGGCCGCCGACCAGCTCGCGCTGACCCTGTGCGGCATGGCCGGCCGGCCGTGCGACGACGACGAGCTCGACCGGGCGCGCAAGCTCGACGCCGAGCTGGGGCAACCGGCCCTGCCGCCGGGGGCCGCGCCGGCCTACCGCGACCTGCTGGCCGACCGCGACCGCCTGGCCGACCGGCTGACGGCCGCCCTGGCCAGGGTCACCCGGCTGGAGACCAAGCTCACCTACCGCGAGCGGGAGCTGGTGCGGGCCAGGGCCAGGCTGCGCAGGACCCGGCGCAAGGCCGCCGCCCTGCGCAGGACCCTCGGCCACCGCCTCTCGCGCCGTCTCTCACGCCGCCTCGCCCGCCCCCGCAAGGCCGCCCGCAAGATGTTGCGCCTGCTGTCCGGCTGATCGAGAGGAGCACCCGTGCCGATCCTGTCGGTGATCGTCCCGTTCCACGACGTCGAGAAGTACCTCGGCCCCTGCCTGGACTCGCTGGCCGCGCAGAGCCTGCGCGACCTGGAGGTGATCTGCGTCGACGACGGCAGCCGCGACGGCGCGGCGGACCTGGTCGAGGCCCGGATGGCGGCCGACCGGCGGGTGCGCCTGATCCGGCAGGACAACCAGGGCGTCGGCAACGCCCGCAACACGGGCCTGCGCCACGCCGGCGGCCGCTACCTCGCGTTCGTCGACGGTGACGACACGGTGCCGCCGCGGGCGTTCCACCGGCTGGTGTCGTCGCTGGAGACCACCGGGTCCGACCTGGCGTGCGGCAACGTCATGCGGCTGCACCGCAACCTGCTCGTCCCGTCGTGGGCGCACCGGGAGGCGTTCGCCCGGCCGCTGCGGCGCACCCACATCACCCGCCACCCGCTGCTGGTCCGCGACCGCATGCTGTGGAACAAGGTCTACCGGCGCTCGTTCTGGGAGTCGCTCGGGCTCACGTTCCCCGAGCGGATGTACGAGGACCAGCCGGTCGCCATGCGCGCCCACGTGGGCGCGTCCTCGGTCGACGTGCTCAAGGGGGTCGTCTACCACTGGCGGCTGCGCGAGGAGCGTTCCTCCATCACCGAGCGGCGCCTGGAGCCGGGCAACCTGCGCGACCGCCTGCTCTCGGTGCTGGAGACGTCGTCACTGCTCGCCGAGCGGGCGCCGGAGCTCAAGCCGTACTTCGACCGAGACACGCTCGACATCGACCTCGCCGTCGCCGTGGAGGCGGTGGCCCGCATGGGCGGCGCCGCCGACGCGGAGCTGCTGGACCTCGCCGGCTCCTACCTCGACGGGGTCGCGCCCGGCGAGCTGCTGAGCCTGCCGTTCACGCGCCGGCTCATGGTGCGCCTGCTGCACCTGCGCCGCCTGGAGGAGCTGGCGGCCGTGTTCGACAGGGACCGCGACGGCCGCTTGTGGCCGCACCTCGCCTCCGACGGCCTCCTGCGCAGACGCTGGTACGCCCGGCATCCGGCCGTGCCGCCCCCGCTGGCGGAGGTGACGGGCGAGCTGGCCCTCGCCGCCCGGCTGCTCGACATCGGCTGGCGCGACGGCCTGCTGTGCGGCGAGGGCTGGGCGACGGTCGGCCGGTTCGCCGTCGAGGGGCTGCGGCGGATGCGCGTACGCGTCTGGCTGGAGGAGCGCGGGACCGGCGACCGGCTCGCCCTGGGGGACGAGATCGTCTCGCCCGCGTGGCGGAGCGTGTCCCAGGAGGACGGGGGCGCGGTGCCCGAACACGGCTTCGCCTTCGGGTTCGCGTGGGACCCGGCGGCGCTGGGTCCGGCGCGGCTGGCCCGGCAGGGACGCTGGGACCTGTGGGCCGAGCTGAGGGGTGCCGGGCTGCGGCTGGCGGCCAAGGTGGCGGGGCCGCGCTGGCTGCCGCCCTCGGTCCCGGCGCCGGTCCGGCTGGCTGCCGCCGAACCGCCGTTCGTCCCGGCCCCGCGCCGCGTGACCGACCCGGCCGCCCTCCTCGTCCCCTCCCGCGACGCCGCCCCCGACCGCCCGGCCGTCGGCTCCCGCCGAGGAGCGGCGGCCACGCCCCGGCGGTGGCGGGGAGATGCCCCGCGGGCCGCCGACGGAGGCCGGGGGGAAGCCGACGGAGGCCGGGGGGAAGCCGATCCGCCGTTCGTCCCGGCGCCGCGCCGCACGCCCGGGCCGGGGCGGTGCGACCCCGAGCAGGCCGTCGCCACGACACCCGGTCACGACGCCGGTCACGACGCCGGACTCGGCGTCCCGGTGCCGGGTCCGGTGCGGCGGGCGGGGGTGTGGGTGGTGCCGGTGCGCGGCGGCAGGGGAGTGTGGGGGCTGCGGCTGCGCCGTGCGGAGGCGTTCGTCAGCGAGTGCCGGCTCGACGGCGACGCCCTGCTGGTCGCGGGGGAGCTGGCGGACCTGGGCGACGGCGACCCGGTGCTGCGGCTCGTCCGCCGTACCGACGGGGAGGAGATGTACTTCCCCCTGTCGCTGACCGGTCACCGCTTCCGGGCGAGGGTTCCGCTGGGCGAGGTGGACGCGCCTGTCGGCCGCGAGTCGCGCTGGGAGGTCGTCATCGACCAGGGCCGCCCGCTGCGTCCCCTCGTCCGCACCCCGGCCCGCCCGGCGGCCACCGTCGCCGGGCGGCGCTTCCAGGTGGACCGGAGCGACGACGGCACCCTCATGCTCGCCGAGCGGTGACGTCCGAGCGGTGACGTCCGAGCGGTGACGTCCGAGCGGTGACGTCCGAGCGGTGACGTCCGAGCGGTGACGTCCGAGCGGTCCGAACGGCGTCCGGTCGGCGATGGCCGGACGTGCGGACGCGACGGCCGGACGCCGGCGGGCGGATCAGGGGCCCAGGACGGCCGCCAGGCATTCGACGACCCGGTCCTGCTGGTCGAACGACAGGTCGGGGAAGAGCGGCAGCGACAGTTGCTCGGCGTAGTAGGCCTCCGCCTGCGGGCAGAGGCCCCGCCGGTAGCCCAGGTCCTCGAACACCGGATGCCAGTAGGCCGGGATGTAGTTCACCTGCACCCCGATCCCGGCCGCCCGCATCCGGTCGTACACCTCGCGCCGCCGCCCGTCGCGCACCCGCACGGGGTAGAGGTGCCAGCTCGGTTCCACGTACGGCCGCCGCGCGGGCAGCGTCAGGCCGGGCACTCCGGCGAGCAGCGTGTCGTAGCGGGCGACCAGCTCGGCCCGCCGGGCCTTGAAGGCGGTGAGGCGGCGCAACTGGCTGGCGCCGAGGGCGCACAGCACGTCCGGCAGCCGGTAGTTGAGCCCGAACTCGTGCACCTCCTGGTGCCAGCCGCCGTGTCCGGGGTCGCGCTGTCCGGCCGGGTCGCGGACCAGGCCGTGGTTGCGGAACCGGGCGGCTCGCCGGAACCGTTCGGGGTCGGCGGCGGCCACCGCGCCGCCCTCGGCCGTGGTGACCGTCTTGGTGGGGAAGAACGAGAACGTCGTCAGGTCGGCGAGCCGCCCCACCGGCAGACCCTTGTAGGTGGAGCCGATGGAGTGCGCGGCGTCGGCGACGAGCACCGCCCCTGCCCGCGTGGCGACCTCGCGCAGTTCGTCGTAGTCGGCCGGGTGGCCGGCGTAGTCGACGGCGGTGACGGCCCGGGTGCGTCCGGAGACGGCGGCCGAGGCGGCGTCCGGGCAGAGCGTGCCGGTGTCGGGCCGGATGTCGGCGAAGACGACCCGCGCGCCGCGCAGCGCGGCCGTCGCCGCCGTCGCCACGAAGGTCAGCGGCGAGGTGACCACCTCGTCGCCGGGCCCCACCTCGGCGGCCACGTAGGCGACGTGCAGGGCGGCGGTGCCGGAGGTGACGGCCAGGCAGGGAACGCCTCCGGTCCAGCGCGCCAGCTCCGCCTCGAAGCGGCCCACCGCCGGCCCGGTCGTCAGCCAGTCGCCGCGCAGCACCTCGACGACCGCGTCGACGTCGCCGTCGGTGATCGACTGCTTTCCGTAGGGCAGCATCAGACGCCGACCGCCACCATCTCGCGCAGTTGCTCCGCCGACAGCCAGCGGTCGTTGGTGTCGGAGCGGTAGGCGAAGCCCTCCGGCAGCACCTGGCCGCCCTGCGGCGGCACGTAGCCCCAGGTCGCGATCGTCGGCAGCACGACGTAGCGGTCGGCCAGGAGCAGCGTGCGGCGGCCGTCGTCGGGCGCGATCATCTCTTCGTGCAGCTTCTCGCCCGGCCGGATGCCCACCTCGTAGACCGGGTTGCGGGGGGCCAGCGCCTCGGCCAGGTCGGTGATGCGCATGCTGGGGATGCGCGGCACGTACAGCTCGCCGCCGCGCATGAGGTCGAAGGAGTCGACGACGAAGCGCACGGCCTGGTCGAGCGTGATCCAGAAGCGGGTCATCCGCTTGTCGGTGATCGGCAGGGTGCCGCCCTCGCGGGCGAGCCGCTGGAAGAACGGCACCACCGAGCCCCGGCTGCCGACCACGTTGCCGTAGCGGACGACGGCGAAGCGGGTGACGTGGCTGGCGGCGTAGTGGTTGGCCGAGACGAAGAGCTTGTCGGCGACCAGTTTCGTGGCGCCGTACAGGTTGATCGGGCTGGACGCCTTGTCGGTGGACAGCGCGACGACCTTGTGCACTCCGGCGTCGATGGCGGCCTCGACGACGTTCTGTGAGCCGGCGACGTTGGTGCGGACGTACTCGAAAGGGTTGTACTCGGCCGTGTCGACCTGCTTGAGCGCGGCTGCGTGCACGACGTGCTCGACGCCGTGCATGGCCCTGGCCAGCCGGTCGCGGTCGCGCACGTCGCCGAGGAACCAGCGCAGCCGCTTGTCGTCGTCGAACTGCTGGCGGACCTCGTACTGCTTGAGCTCGTCGCGGGAGAAGACGACCAGACGGCGCACGTCGAGCGCGTCGAGCGCGTGGCGGATGAACGCCTTGCCGAACGACCCCGTGCCTCCGGTGATCAGTATTGACGATCCGCTGAGAATGCTCACGGGGCCCCCTGGAATCGCGTTGACGCGCTGTAGTCGTCCGAGCTGGCCGGTAGCATAGCGCGACCTGTCAGCGACGCACGGTCACACGGGGGAATGGGGCTTCGGTGCGTATTGTCGGAATTATTCAGGCACGGATGGGGTCCACCCGCCTGCCGGGCAAGGTGCTGCGTGAGCTGCGCGGCAGGTCGGTGCTCGGCTGGGTGGTGCGCGCCGCCCGGCAGGCGGAGACGCTGGACGACCTGGTCGTGGCCACCACGACCGAGGCGGCCGACGACGCGGTGGTCGCCGAGTGCCGCAGGCTGGGCGTGGCCTGGCACCGGGGGGCGGTGGACGACGTGCTCGGCAGGTACGTGGCCGCGGTGCGGGAGCACCCGGGCGACGCGGTCATGCGGTTCACGGCCGACTGCCCGCTGCTCGACCCGGTGGTGATCCGCGAGGCCGCGCTGGTCTTCCGCGCCGTGCCCGGCCTCGACTACCTGAGCACGGGCCTGGCGCGCACGCTGCCGCGCGGCCTCGACGTCGAGATCGTGAGCCTGCCGGCGCTGCTGCGGGCCGACCGCGAGGCGACGGACCACCACCGCGCCCACGTCACCTCCTACGTCTACACCTGTCCGGGCAGGTCGCGGCTGCTCGGCCTGGCCTACCCGCCGGCCGCCGACGACCTGCGGGTCACCCTCGACACGCCCGACGACTGGCGGCTCATCTCCCGCGTCGCCGGCGAGTTCGGCGACCGGTGCGTGCCGTACGCGACGCTGGTGAGCTGGCTGCGCGCCCGGCCCGAGGTGTGCCTGCTCAACGCGCACGTGCAGCAGAAGGAGCTGCAGGAGGCTTGAGCAGGAGGGTCGGCGTTCGCTGCGACGCGGGCGGCACGCGCGGGGCGGGCCACCTGGTCCGCTGCGTCGCGCTGGCCGAGGAACTGCGCGGCCGCGGGGTCGAGGTGTGCTTCCTGGGCGACGTGGCCGGGTCGTGGGCGCGGGCGCAGCTCCTGGAGCGCAGGCTGCCGCTCCTCCCGGCCCCCGACCGGCCCGCCCGGCTGGCCGCGCTCGTGCGCGACCTCGGCCTCGACGCGGTCGTGCTCGACTCGTACGAGCTGCCGCCGGGCACGGGCGCGGCGGTACGCGCGTCGGCGGCGGTGCTGGCCATCGTCGACGGCGATCCGCTGGGCCAGGACGCCGACCTCTACCTCGACCAGAACCTCGGCGCCGAGCTGCGCCCCGTCCCGCAGCCCGTCCGGAGGCTGGCCGGGTCGCACTACGTGCTGCTGCGCGACAGCGTCCGCCGGCTGCGCCGCAGGGGCGGCACGCGGCGGGACGCGCCCCGGGTGCTGTGCTTCTTCGGCGGCACCGACAGCGCCGGCGTGGCCCCCGCCTGGGCGCGGGCGCTGGCCGACACCGGCCTGCCGTTCCAGGCGACCGTGGTCAGTCCCACGCCGTTCGCGGCCCACGGGCCGTTCACCGTCATCCCGCCCACCGACCGGCTGCCCGCGCTGATGGCCGAGGCCGACCTCGTGGTCACCGCGGCCGGTTCGGCCGTGTGGGAGCTGCTCTACCTCGGCGTGCCGGCCGCCCTGACGTGGGTGGCGGCCAACCAGCTCATCGGGTACGAGGCACTGGTGGGCCGGGGCATCGCCGCCGGCGCGGGGCCGGCGCCCGACGCGGCGGCCACCAAGGTGCTCGCCGGCCTGCTGGCCGACCCCGAGGCGCGCGAGGAGTACGGCCGGCGCGGCCGAGGCCTGGTCGACGGCAGGGGCCGCGAGCGTGTCGCCGACGCCCTGCTCGCCCTCCTCGGCTAGCTAGACGAGGTCCCAGGTCAGCGGGGTGCCGAGCGGCACGTCGCGGGTGAAGCGCCGGCCCGTCACCTCGGCGAGCGCCGCCGGAGGCAGCCCGCCGGCGGGCCGGACGGAGCGGACGTTGCTGTCGGTCACCGGCTCGCCCGCACGCACGTCCCGCACCACGTACAGCGACCGGCGGAAGCGCAGCCCCTCCCGCTCCGACGGCCGCGGCCCCAGCTCCGGCCGCCCGAGCGCCTCCCACGCGCGCCCGCTCTCGGTCACCAGCGCGGCCAGCTCGCCCGGCTCCAGCGAGAAGGCCGCGTCCACGCCGCCGCCCCGCCGATCCAGCGTGACGTGCTTCTCGATCAGGCAGGCGCCGAGGGCCACGGCCGCCAGCGCGGCGCCGAGCCCCGGAGTGTGGTCGGAGACGCCGACCACGGCCCCGGTCAGCCCGGCCAGCAGCGGCAGCGAGCGCAGATTGCTCTCGGCCGGGTCGGCGGGATAGCTCGCCGTGCAGGCCAGCACCGCGAGCTGGGCGCAGCCGGCCTCGCGGGCGGTGCGCATGGCGGCGTCGATCTCGCCCGCCGACGCCATGCCGGTGGACAGGATCAGCGGCTTGCCGGTGGCCGCGGCGAGCCGGATCAGCGGCAGGTCCACGATCTCCGACGACGCGATCTTGTACGCCGGGACGTCCAGCTTCTCCAGCAGTTCGACGGCGGTCGGGTCGAACGGTGACGAGAACGCCGCCAGCCCCCGCTGCCGGGCCCTGGCGAAGATCGGCTCGTGCCACTCCCACGGAGTGTGGGCCCGCTCGTAGAGGTCGTAGAGGCGCGCGCCGCCCCACAGCGGGTGCCCGTCGCCGAGCCGGAACGCCGGCCCGTCGGCGTTGACCGTGATCGTGTCGGGCCGGTAGGTCTGCAGCTTGACCGCGTGCGCGCCGGCGTCGGCCGCCGCGTCCACGATCGCCAGGGCCCGTTGGAGGCTGCCGTCGTGGTTGCCCGACATCTCGGCGACGACGAACGGCGGATGGCCGGCCCCGACGGCACGGCCCGCGATCGTGATCATGTGTGGTCCTTCCTGGTCAGCTCGACGGTGACGACGTCCACGGGCGTGCCGTCCACCTCGCGCCGGTGGACGCCGACCTCGGTGAAGCCGAAACGGCGGTGCAGCCGCCGCACCGGCTCGTTGCCCGCGAGCACCTGGCCCCGCAGCGTGGTCAGGCCGAGCGGGCCGAAGGCGTGGCCGATCGCGGCGCGCTCCAGCCCGGCCCACGCCGCGAGCACCGCGCCCGTCCGTTCCAGCCCGGAAAGGTCGAGGTAGAAGCCCCACTCGCCGGTCGTGGCGGCGGGAGCGAGCCCGGAGAAGGTGACCACGCCCGCGTCGCGCCCGTCGTGCTCGTAGACCAGCACGCGCCGGGCGGGGTCGTGGCGGACCGCCGCCCACCAGCGGGCGTGCTCGGTCGCGCCGATCACGTGGGTGGTGAAGCTGGCCGCGCGCACGCGCGGGTGGTTGCGCCAGCGCAGCAGCGCGGGCAGGTCGTCGTCGCGGGCCGGCCTCAGCACAGCTCTCCCTACACTCCGTGTTCGTACGGGGTCACACCGTAGCGGATTATGTGTCAGGTAAAGAGCTGATCAGGGAGGGGCAGCGCGACCCGCCGGACGGCGACGGCCGGGGCATGCTGCCGTCTAACCATCCCCCGCACACAAGGAGCCGGCTCTATGACGCCCCTGGTCAGCGTCGTCGTCCCGTTCTACAACGTCGAGCCGTACATCACCGAGTGCTTGGAGTCCCTGGCGGCGCAGACGCTCGCCGACATCGAGGTCATCCTGGTCGACGACGGATCGACGGACGGCAGCACGCGGATCGCCGACGCCTTCGCCGGCCGCGACCCGAGGTTCGTGGTGGTCCGCCAGCCCAACCGCGGGCCCGGGCCGGCGCGCAACGAGGGCATCCGGTGGGCCCGCGGCGCCTATCTCGCCTTCGCCGACAGCGACGACGTCGTGCCGCCCGAGGCGTACGAGACGCTGGTCTGCTCGCTCGAACGGACCGGCTCCGACCTGGCGTGCGGCGGCGTGCGGCGGATCAGGGACGGCGGCCTGGCCGCCTCGTCGCTGCACGAGAAGATCTTCAAGCGGGCGGTGCGGCGCACCCACATCATGGACCGGCGGGTGCTGGTCCGCGACCGGACCGTGTGGAACAAGGTCTACCGCCGGGACTTCTGGCAGGAGCACCGGCTGCGCTTTCCCGCCGGGATCTACGAGGACGTGCCGCTCAGCATGCGGGCGCACGTGCTGGCCGACAGCGTGGACCTGCTGCCCGACGTCGTCTACCACTGGCGCAAACGCGAGTCGGGCGAGGTCTCGATCACCCAGCGGCGCGCCGAGCTGACCAACCTGAGCGACCGGCTGGAGGCCATCTGCGCGGTCCGGGCGTTCCTGCGGGAGGAGGCTCCGGAGCTGATCCTGGCCTTCGACGGGCTGGTGCTGGAGAGGGACATCGTCTTCCTGTTCCAGGCGCTGGAGCAGGCGAGGGAGGAGGACGTGCCGCCGCTGCACGACCTGGCCCGCCAGTGGCTGGCCGTGCTCAGCCCCGCCGTGCTCGGCACCGCGCCGTCCCTGCGCCGGCTGGAGCTGCACCTGGTGGAACGCGGCCTGATCAGGCAGTTCAGGGAGGTGCGGGAGTTCCGGCGCGCCACGGCCGACTCGCCGCGCATCGTGCCGCGCGGGCTGCGCAAGGCCGGCTGGTACGGCGACTACCCCTACTTCCGCGACCGCTCGCTCCGCATCCCGGACGAGGTGTACGACGCCGGCGACGAGCTGAAGCTGCTGGCCAGGGTCGAGGAGTGCCGGTGGACGGGCAGCCGGTTCACCGTGCTCGGCGAGGTGGCCATCCATCGGGTCGAGCGGCGGCCGCGCAAGGTGCGGCTCTTCCTCAGCGACGGCAACCGCGAGGTGCCCGTGCCGTCCCGCCGGACCAAGGGCGGCAGGCACGTCGCCGAGATCGACCCGGCGCAGCTCCGGGGCGGCGGGCCGAACTGGCGGCTGCACGCCCTGGTCGACGCCCGCGGCGTGCAGCTCACCACCCACTTCCGTGACGGGGACGCCCACCGGCCGTGGCGGCTGTCCGTTCCGGGATGGTCAAGAACCGGCATGGACATCGCCCATTAGTTCCAGAGAGTAATACGGACATGACGCCGCGTAGCCATGCTGAATCCATGAGCACCTATTCGCTCGCTGACGTCTACGCGGCTCGCAAGCGCAGAGACTCCTGGTGGACCGTCTACTTCGTGGACCCGGTCGCGTGCCGGGCGGCTCTGGCGGTGGCCAACCGCACCCGGATCACCCCGAACGCGCTCACCGTCACCTCGCTGGTGCTGGGCCTGTTCGCCGCCGGATGCTTCGCCCTGGACGAGCTGGCCGCGGGGGCGGCCATGTTCTACCTGAGCTTCACGATCGACTGCGTGGACGGCAAGATCGCCAGACTGAAGGGCACGGGGACGCCCTTCGGGCTCTGGCTCGACTACGTCGGCGACCGGGTGAGGGTGGTCTGCTGTGCCGCGGGCCTGGCCTACGGCCAGTACGCGCTCACGGGGGAAGTGCGCTGGATCGTGCTCGGCGCCGGGGTGGCCGTGCTCGACCTGTTCAGGTACGTCAACGCCCCGCAGATGAAGCGGGTCCGCGAGACGATCAAGGAGGCGCGGGCCCAGGCCGCGGAGCGCGCCGCCGTGGCGGGGCTGGTGCCCGCGCCGCGCGGCGCGGGCAGGCGGCGGTCCTTCGGCCGGCGGCTCAACCGGTATCTGGCCCGCCGCCGGATCCGGACCCACCTGATCAGCGGCATCGAGTTCCACGCGGCGGTGTTCGTGGTCGCGCCCCTCGTCGGGGTGGCGGCCCTGGTGCCGGTCTCGGCCGTCGCCGGAGTCCTGCTGCTCGGCAACGAGATCTTCCTTGTCTACCGGATGTGGCTCTTCACGCGCAGGCACACCGTGTCCGCCCCGCAGGAGAGCCGAGAGCACGTTCTCGTCTAAGTTTCGGGGGTTAGAACCAGATGTCCGATCGGCCAGTGTTCGTCGTCGGCTGCCCGCGCTCCGGCACCACCATGCTGCAGCTCATGCTGCACTCGCACCCGCGCATCGCGGTGCCGCCGGAGACGCGGTACCTCATTCCCGCCTACATGCGCCGCCGTACCTTCGGCGACATGCGGCTCGCCCAGCGCCGCCGCGCGCTGGCCGAGTGGGTGGCCGGGGACCGCACCACCAAGTTCAAGGAACTCAAGATCGACGCGGACGACTACGTCCGGCAGGCCGTCGAGGGGCCCGGCTCGCTCGGCTCGGTGCTCGGCACGACGTTCCGCATGTACGCCGAGCGGTTCGACAAGGCCCGCTGGGGCGACAAGCGG
The DNA here is from genome assembly GCF_043204415.1 of Nonomuraea sp. NPDC047897. Taxonomy (NCBI): domain Bacteria; kingdom Bacillati; phylum Actinomycetota; class Actinomycetes; order Streptosporangiales; family Streptosporangiaceae; genus Nonomuraea; species Nonomuraea sp. NPDC047897. The sequence continues at coordinate 166,465 of NZ_JBIDCC010000001.1, forward strand.
CCGAGCTACGTCAAGCAGGTCGAGTACCTGCTCAGGCTCTTCCCCGACGCCCAGTTCATCCACCTGATCAGGGACGGCCGCGACTGCGTCTCCTCCCTGAAGGAGATGCCCTGGTACACCCACAACTCCTTCCACGCCGTCTCCACCTGGGCCGAGGCGATCGACGCCGGGGTCAAACTGCGCAGGACGATGCCCGAGGACAGCTACTACGAGCTGCGCTACGAGGACCTCACCGACGACCCGTCGACCGAGCTGAAGAAGCTCTGCCTCTTCCTGGAGGAGGACTTCGACCCGGCGATGGTCTCACCGCGCGAGGCCGCCGCGGTGGCCGTGCCGCCGCACAAGGTCTGGCACAGCAACACCCACGGCGACGTCACCCGGACCCGGGTCGGTAGCTGGGCCAACCGGCTGGACGCGTGGGAGATCTCGCTGTGCGAGCAGGTGCTCGGCGAGCGGCTGGTGGCCAACGGTTACGAGCTGACGGGCGCGCCGCCGGCCTCCAAGGCGCACCTGGCGATCTTCCAGAAGACGGCGCAGAAGCGCCGGGCGAGCCGGGTGCGCAAGCACATGCGCGACCGGATCAACCGGCTGCGCGAGCCCGGCCCGGTGGCCGCGCTGCTCACCACGACCCAGCGGGCGCTCGCCGGGGTCCCGCAGCAGCGCACCGAGGAGCCCGAGCTGGCCGACCGCTCGGGGTGACGGCGGATGCCCGGAGCGCCGCACGGGGGTGGGCGCTCCGGGCCTCCGCTTCTCGCCCGGTCCGGGGGTGGGCGCTCCGGGCGTCTGCTGCTCGCCCGCGTCCGGCGGGACGCTCAGCGGGAGATGTGGGTGAACAGCGACTCCCACTCGTCCAGGACGCGGTCCAGGCGGAACGTCTCGGCCCTCGCCCGGGCGGCGGCGCCCAGCAGCCGCCGCTCCTGCGGCGACTCGACGAGCCGGGCCAGCTCCCGCGCGAACGCGTCCACGTCACCCGGCGGCACGAGCACCGGACCGGCCGACCGCACCCCGCCCGACACGTCGAACGCCACCGCGGGCACCCCGTGCGCTGCGGCCTCCAGCAGCACGATCGGCAGCCCCTCGTGCTCGCTCGTCACGGCCACGATCGAGGCGGCCAGGTACTCGCCCGGCATCCGCGCCGCCGCCACCCGCCCCTTGATGACCACCCGGTCGGCCACGCCCTCCTCGGCCGCGTGCACCCGCAGCCGCTCCAGCTCGGCGCCCTCGCCGATCAGGTGCAGCTCCCACGGCCGGGGCGCGCCCGACCGGGCGAACGCGGTGATGAGCCGGTCGAACCGTTTGACCCCCTCCAGCCGGCCCACCCCCAGCACCCGGGGCGTCTCCAGCGTGGCCGTCTCCCGGGGCCAGGTGGCCAGCGGGTTCGGCACCGCCCAGGCGTTGGGCAGCAGCGCGTGCTCGGAGAACATCCACGCGTCGTCCCGGCTGAGGAAGACCGCCTGGTCGAGGGCCGGATAGTACTTGCGGATGGACCCGAGGTGCCAGCAGTCGCGGGCGTGCTCGTACGAGCCGTGATACTGACCGATGGTGCGCAGGGTGCCGGGCAGCAGCCGCGTCAGCCGGGTGACCACCGACGGCGAGGTCATGACGGCGAAGCCGGGCTGGACGGAGCCGAGCAGCCGGGCCAGCCGCCGGTCGGCGTGACAGCGCGCCAGGCGCCCCTGCCGGTCCATGGCCGTGCGGCTGATCACGTGCTGCTCGTACAGGGGGCTGTCGACGTAGTGGAACGGGGAGGCGGCCTGGTACAGGCCGATCACGTGCACGTCGTGGCCGCGCCCGGCGAGACCCTGCGCGAGGGTGTGCGTCACCTGCTGGACACCGCCGAGCGTGTCGGCTTCCAGGCACGCGAAGACAATGGTCACGGCACCCTCCGCGCCTTGATGAGATCTCCGAAGAAGTCCTCGACGACCCGGGCCGCGGCGTCGCCGCGCTCCTCGGCGCACCACATCTCGCGGAAGGCGGCGTACCGTCCGGCGTAGGAGTCGTGCACGGCGGGCAGGTCGCGCAGGCAGGCGACGAGCTCCTCCGTCGTGGTCACGCACGGGCCGGGGGCGATCGACGGCAGGTCGTGGTAGACGCCACGCCCGCGCAGCCGGTAGTCGTCCCAGTCGTCGATGAGGAAGAGCATCGGCCTGCCGGTCAGCGCGTAGTCGCACATCACCGACGAGTAGTCGGTGAGCAGCGCGTCGGAGGCCAGCATGAGGTCGTTGACCTCGGCATACGTTCCGGCGGGCCGGACGAAGTGCAGCAGGTGCCGGGGCACCGCGTAGCGGTCCACCGGGTGGGTCCGCAGGATCACCACCCACTCGCCGGCCAGTTCCTCGGCCATCAGCTCCAGATCGGCCCGTACCGACCTGCCGCTGTGCTCGGCCCCGTCGCGGTAGGTGGGCGCGTACAGCAGCACCTTGCGGCCGGGCGGGATCTCCAGCGCGGCCCGCGCGTCCGTGGTGGCCGTGCCGTGCACCAGGGCGTCGCAGCGCGGTGTGCCGTAGCGGTAGACGGGCCCGGTGTAGCCGTTGGCGCGCACGAAGTGCCGGGTGAACTCGGCGCTCGGCGAGACCAGCGCGTCCCAGCGGGCGACGGCGGCGCGCCAGCGCCGGCGCGGCCGGTCGAAGTCGGCGCGCAGGTCGGGCGCGTCGAAGCCGATCGACTTGATGCCCTGGCCGTGCCAGGTCTGCAGGTAGCGGGTCCGGCGGGGCTTGGGGTAGTCGAGCGGGAAGCCGTGGCTGTCCACCCAGAAGCCGGCCCTGGCCAGGGTCCAGACGTAGCGCCAGCCGCCGCGCCGCACCAGCCGCGCGCCCTCGGGCGCCCCGCCGCGGCCGGGCGTCACCGACCAGACCACCTCGACGGGCAGCCCGCGGCGGCGCAGCTCCTCGTAGATCGCCCGCGGGCTGCCGGTGCAGCCCTTGCCGACGTCCGACTCGAACAGGGCCAGGTTCCGGCGCGGCGGCAGGACCCGGATCAGGGTCTTGTAGACGCGCAGCTTGTTCGCCGGGGTTCCGGCCCGGCGCAGCAGCGCCCGCCTGATCCGCGGCAGGAGGGGTCGCCGGGGGTGGGGGGCCCGCACGATGAGGTGGGCGGCCGGGCCGTCGGCCGAGACCCTGACGCCGCCGGGCAGCTCGATCGGCTCCATGGCCGGGTTCACCAGCAGCCGGTCGGCCGTGGTGTGGCCGGTCGCGACGTCGGTGAAGCCGATGCGCGGGTTGCACCCCGCGCGCGGGACGAAGGCGACCTCGCTGACGTAGCCGCCCTCGCCGGACGCCTGCGGGTGGATCGGGACGCGCTCGCGGCCGAGCCGCAGGAACGCGGTCCACTCCAGCGGCAGCGCGCCGAACGGGTCGTAGGTGCGCACGGTCATCCGGACGCGCGGGCCGTCGGCGGTGATCTCGGCCACCTCGTGCCGCAGCCGGCTGGCGCTGAAGGGCAGCTCGGCCAGGCGCAGCCGGGTGATGTCCATGCCGGGGGAGACCGTGGTGCCCCAGTAGGTCCGGCCGGCCTGCCGCACCGCGGCCCGTGGCGGCGCCTGCGGGCCGGTGAGCGAGGTGGCCGCGACGAGCAGGTCGTCGATCCGGTCGGCGAGGATGAGGTGGCAGCACACCCTGGCCATCGGCTCCACCCGGTCCAGCACCTCGGCGGGGATCTCCACCAGGTACGGCCGGACCACCGCGGCGAACTCCTTGGCCCACACCTTGTCGCGGGTGGGCAGCGGGTTGAGGTAGACGCGCAGGTCCTGGCGCAGGAACCGGTCCTGGCGGGCCGGCACCAGGTCGTCCGCGCCGTGGGCGCGCAGCACCGCGTCGCTCCGGCGGGCGGCGGCGACCCGGTGGCGGACGTTGTCCATGTCGCCGATGCTGAGCGAGATGGACGTGCGGTCGCGGGTGCGGTGCCAGAGGTAGACGACCCACGGCACGACGGCGAAGCGCTCGGCGACGGCGTAGAGCTGGCTGGCGAAGACGTGGTCCTCGTAGTGGATGTCCTCGGGGAAGCGCAGCGTGTGCTCGCGCAGGAAGCGCACGCTGTAGAGCTTGTTGGTGGTGAAGGAGTCGAGGAACAGCGCCGGTTCCTCGCGGATGCCGGCCACCACCCTGCGCCGGGCGAACAGCGCCGGGTAGTAGCGCTGGGTGCGCCCGTTCCACTCGTACAGGCGGGAGATCTGCCCGGAGACGAAGTCGGCGCCGGTGTGTTCGATCTCGGTGAGCAGGCTCTTGCAGGCGTGCCGGGGCAGCTCGTCGTCGCTGTCGAGGAACATGACGTACGGCGACTCGGCGGCGTCGAGACCGTCGTTCCTGGGCGCGCCGCAGCCGCCGCTGTTGGTGGCCCGGCGCAGGTAGCGCACCCGGGGGTCGGCGCGCATGAGTTGCTCGGCGACCCGGGGGGTGGCGTCGGTGCTGGCGTCGTCGGAGATGACGACCTCAAGGTCGCCGAGGGTCTGGGCGAGCACCGAGCGTACGGCCCTCGGCAGGCGGTCCGCGTCGTTGTGGGCGATCACGACAACTGTGCAGGCCGGCATGCCATCTCCCCCCGGATCGGACACGTGCCAGGGGCATTCCCGCAGGTCGCGACATAGTGTCCGGCTTGGAGGGGTTTTTGCCGGATTTAACGCATTCGTCGCCTGATCAGCCAGCCGAGGAGCAGGATCGCCACGACGGCCGCCGCGACGGGCGCCAGCCGCTTCAGCACCGGCGCGCCGGCGATGTCCAGGAGGTCGAGCGCCTCCTCGTCCGGTGTGCGCGAGGTGCGCACCGTGCCCGCCGGCCGCAGGTCCTCGCCCCGCTCCGCCTGGACGTCCTCCACGAGCACCCGCTCCGCCTGGACGTCCTCCACGAGCACCCGCTCCGCCTGGACGTCCTCCACGGCCGCGGGCCCGGACGGAACGCGCTCCGCGGGGCCGTGCCCGCCGTGCGCGGTGTCGCCGGCCGGCTGCTCGGACAGCAGGTCGGACAGGTTCGCCGCGAACCGGTCGATCAGCTTGCCGCCGACCTCCGCCATGACGCCGCGCCCGAACTGCGCCGGCCGGCCGGTCACGTTGAACGACGTCTCCACGGCGACGGCCGTCGCGCCGCCCGCAGTGCCATCCGCAGTGCCATCCGCTGTGCCGCCCGCTGTGCCGCCCGCCGGGGCGAGCCTGGCCCGCACCGTGGCGGAGGCCGTCCCGGCACCCCGGTCCTCCTTGCCGGACGCCCTGAGCGTGAGCGTGTGACCGTCCTTGTCCACGTCCTCGAACTCGGCCGTACCCCGGTAGGCCACCGTGATCGGGCCCACCTTGACCTTCATCCGGCCGGTGAACCGCTCACCCTCGACAGTGTCGAGCGAGGCCCCCGGCAGGCACGGCGCGACCCGCTCGACGTCGAGCAGCACCGCCCACGCCTGCTCCACCGGGACCGGGACAGTGAACTCGTGCTCGAACCGCATCGCCATTGATCCGCTCCTTCTCCGCCGTTCCCTCGAACCTGGACGGGCGGGGCGCCCCCGCTCGGCGGCGCCCCGCCCCGCGCCTCAGCTCCAGCCCGCGGCGGTGCGCACCGCCCGGTGCGTCAGCACCCTGGCCAGATGCCGCCGGTAGTCCGGCTGGGCGTGCAGGTCGGCCGGCGGCGCGGTGTCCGCCGCGGCCTCCTCGCAGGCCGCCCGCACCCCGTCACCGGCCTCCGCCCCGCGCAGGGCGGCCTCCGCGGCGCGGGCCCGCACGGGCGTCGCCCCCATGTTGGTCAGCCCGATCCTGGCCTCCTCGATGCCGCCGTCGGAGCGCCTGACGGCCGCGGCCACCCCGACCACCGCCCAGGCCTGCGCCGTACGGCGGAACTTCTCGTAGTGGTAGCCCCAGCCCGGGCCGAGCTTCGGGATCCGCACCCCGGCGAGGACCTCGTCCGGCTCCAGCGCCGTCTCCAGGTAGTCGGCGAAGAACTCCGCCGCCGGAATCTCCCGCTCGCCGCGCGCCGACCTGGCCACGAGCACGGCGTCCAGCGCCAGCGCCACGGCCGGCAGGTCACCGGCCGGATCGCCGTGGGCCAGCGAGCCGCCGAACGTGCCCCGGTGCCGCACCGCCGGATCGGCCACGGTGGCGGCGGCCAGCGCCACCAGCGGGCAGGCGCCGTTGACCACGGGGGAGCGCACCACCTCGTCGTGCGTGGTCATCGCGCCGATGTAGACGTGGTCGTCGCGGTCGTGCACACCTGAGAGCTCCGGCAGCCGGCCGATGTCCACCAGCGTCGACGGGTAGGCCAGCCGCAGCCGCAGCAGGGGCAGCAGCGACTGCCCGCCCGCCAGCACCTTGGCGTCCTCGTCCGCGGCGAGGGCCTGGCAGGCCTCCTCGACCGATCCGGCGCGCACGTAGCCGAACTGGGCAGGGATCATGACCGGGCTCCTTCCAGCGCGCGCCAGATCCGCTCGGGCGTGCAGGGCATGCGGATGTCGTGGATCCCGTACGGGCGCAGCGCGTCCACGACGGCGTTGACCACGGCGGGCGTGGAGGCGATCGTGCCCGCCTCGCCGACGCCCTTGACGCCCAGCGGGTTGCCCGTGGCCGGCGTCTCGGTGCGGTCTGTGACGAAGTCGGGCAGGTCGGCCGCCGACGGCAGCAGGTAGTCGGCCATCGTCGTGGTCAGCAGGTTGCCGTCGGCGTCGTAGACGGCCTCCTCGAACAGCGCCTGGGCGATGCCCTGCGCGATGCCGCCGTGCACCTGCCCCCGCACGATCAGCGGGTTGACCACCTTGCCGACGTCGTCCACCGCCACGTACGAGCGGAACCGGACCTGGCCCGTCTCGGTGTCCACCTCCACCGCGCACAGGTGGGTGCCGTGCGGGAAGGAGTAGTTGTCCGGGTCGAACGTGGCATCGGAGTCGAGCCGCGCCTCCACGCCCTCGGGCAGGTCGTGTGCCGTGAACGCGGCGAACGCCAGCTCCTGGATCGTCCTGGCCGACCCGGTGCCGCGCACCTTGAACGCGCCGCCGTCGAACTCCAGGTCGTCCGGCGAGCACTCCAGCAGGTGCGCGGCCAGCCTGCGGGCCTTGTCCTTGACCTTCTCGCACGCCTGCAGCACCGCGATGCCGCCGACCACGAGCGAGCGCGAGCCGTAGGTGTCCATGCCCTTGTGCGCCACGGCGGTGTCGCCGTGCAGCACCGTCACGTCGTCGAACGGCACGCCGAGCGAGTCGGCCACGATCTGGCTCCAGGCCGTCACGTGCCCCTGGCCGTGCGGCGAGGTGCCGGTGACCACCTCGACCTTGCCCGTCGGCAGCATGCGCACCGAGCCGTGCTCCCAGCCGCCGGCGCCGTAGTTGGCCATGCCGAGCATCCGCGACGGGGCCAGCCCGCACATCTCGGTGTAGGTGCTGACGCCGATGCCGAGCTGGACGGGGTCGCGCCGGTCACGCCGGTCGGCCTGCTCGGCCCGCAGCTTGTCGTAGCCGAACAGGGCCAGCGCCCGGTCCGTGGCCGCCTCGTAGTTGCCCGAGTCGTAGGTCAGGCCCGACACGGTCGTGTACGGGAACTCCTCGTGCCCGATCCAGTTGCGCCGCCGCACCTCGACCGGGTCGATCCCCAGCTCGGCGGCCAGCTCGTCCATGACCCGCTCGATCGCGAACGTCGCCTCGGGCCGGCCGGCGCCCCGGTAGGCGTCGGTCGGCATCTTGGTGGTGAAGACGCCCGTGCAGCGGAACTCGTAGGCGTCCATCTTGTAGATGCCGTTGAACATCGACGCGCCCAGCATCGGGATGCCCGGCGTGACCAGCATCAGGTAGGCGCCCATGTCCGCCAGCAGCTCGACCCGCAGCCCCCGGACGCGCCCGTCGGCCTCGGCCGCGAGCGTCAGGTGCTGGATCTGGTCACGGCCGTGGTGCACGGTCAGGTTGCCCTCCGAGCGCGACTCGGTCCACTTGACCGGCACGCCGAGCCGGCGGGTGAGCAGCAGGCACAGCACCTCCTCGGCCGTGACCTGCAGTTTCGAGCCGAACCCGCCGCCCACGTCGGGCGCGATCACCCTGAGCCGGTGCTCCGGGATGCCGGTCGTCACGGCCAGCATGACCCGCAGCACGTGCGGGATCTGGGTGGACGACCAGAGCGTGAACGTGTCGCCGTCCGTGCTCGCCAGCACCGCGCGGGGCTCCATCGCGCTCGGGATCAGCCGCTGCTGGACGTACGTGCGGTCGATGACCACGGGTGCGTCCCGCAGCGCCGCCTCGACGTCCCCCGAGGTGATCGTGACGCTGAACGCCTGGTTGCCGGCCTCGTGCACCTTCGGGCTGTCCGGTGCGAGTGCCTCGTTCATGTCCATGACGGCGGGCAGCGGCTCGTAGTCGACCTCGACCGCCTCCAGCGCGTCGGCCGCCCGGTAGCGGTCGGTGGCGATGACGCAGGCGACCGCCTCGCCGACGTAGCGCACCTGCGACACGGCCATCGGCGGGTGGTCGGGGATCACGATGTCCTCGCTCACCGGCCACGCGCACGGCAGGCTGCCCTGCTCGTCGGCGAAGTCCCGGCCGCTGAAGGCGGCCACCACGCCCGGCAGGTCGCGCGCCGCCGACACGTCCACCCGGGTGATCCGGGCGTGCGCCATCGGGCTGCGCACGAACATCACGTGCAGCATGCCCGGCTGCTGGAGGTTGTCGGTCCACCTGGTGTGCCCGGTCAGCAGCCGCCGGTCCTCCTTGCGCCGCCTGGCCCGGCCGATCTCCCGGGCGCCGTCCGGCTCGGAGATCTGCCCGCTCTCGGCGATCTGCTCGCCGACCAGGCCGGGGTCCAGCTCGGTCATGGCGTCCGCACCGCCTGCCCCATCTCCTGGGCGCCCCGGCGCACCGCGCTGACGATGTTGCAGTAGCCCGTGCACCGGCACAGGTTGCCCTCCAGACCCTGGCGGATGGTCTCCTCCGACGGGTCGGGATCGTTCCTCAACAGGTCGATCGCGGCCAGCACCATGCCGGGCGTGCAGTAGCCGCACTGCAGCGCGTGCTCCTCGTGGAAGGCCCGCTGCATCGGGTGCAGGGAGCCGTTCGCGCCCAGACCCTCGATCGTGACGACGTCGCAGCCGTCGGCCTGGACGGCCAGCACCGAGCAGCTCTTGACGCTCTTGCCGTCGAGCATCACCGTGCAGGCGCCGCAGTTGGTGGTGTCGCAGCCCACCGGCGTCCCGGTCTTGCCCAGTCTCTCTCGTAGCAGGTGAACGAGCAGGAGCCGCGGCTCGACGTCCTCCTCGTATCCGATCCCGTCGACGGTTATGGCGATGCGGGGCATACGTCCTCCCTCAGAACAGGGGGGAATAAGTGGATAAATGCCAAGGTACGCCGGTGTTTTTCCCGGTCAAGGGTTACTTACCTCTGACGACCCTGGCGACCACCGCCACCAGCCCCGCGAACCCCAGCCCCATCACCACCAGGCCCGACAGGACCAGCGGATCCGTGATCGAGCGGGTCAGTATGAGAATGCCCAGCACCACGAACAGCAATCCGCTCAGCAGCGCCATCCAGTCGGTCCGGTGCGCCCGCCGCGGCCTGTCCAGGTCCGACCCCGGCGTGCCGTCGTCCTCACGCGGCACGCCGCACCTCCACGTCGCCCATGCCGCCGCGCAGATGCAGCGCGATCGTCGGAGGCTCCCCCCGCGGCCGGACCTCCGGCTCCAGCACCTTGTCCCACTTCACGTCCACGCCGCCGCGCAGCGACTGGTCGAGCTTGATGTCGCCGACCCGGTTCACGGCGTGCACCTCCACCCGGGCCTCGGGCGGCACGATCACCAGCAGCTCGCCGACCCGCACCGAGGCGCGCACCGTCAGATCGGCGCCCGGCGCCAGCTCGATCTCCGACAGGTCCAGCCGCCCGCTGCCCAGCCCGAGATCGTACGACCGGCTCGCGGCCGCGTTCGCGGTGAGGGGGACCCAGACGGTGTTGCCGACCTCCCGCGGCATCCCGCCGACGGCCATCGCCAGCGCGATCAGCAACGCCACGGCGGTACCCGCGGCCACCAGGCCCGCCCCGCGCCCCCACCAGGCGGCGACCAGCAGGCCCGCCCCTACGGTGACCAGCACGGCGCCCCCCACGACCGTGGGATTGACTCCCGTGCCCGATCCGGCTTGGACCGCCACGACGATGCCTCCAATGACGATGGCCAGCAACACGGTGATGAGGCCGATGAACGATCTGGGCCGCCGGCGGCGCGGCGCCGGCCGGCCGTACAGGGCGGGGTCGTAGGGGGACCAGCCGGCCCGCCTGCGCGGGTCCAGCGGCTGGTAGCCGCCCTCCTCGGGCAGCCCACCCTGGGGGAGCCCGCCCTCCTGGGTGAGCCCCGCCGTCCGGAAGGCGTCGTGCCGCCGCTGCGGGCCGCTCGGCTGGAACGGGCCGCGCGGGGCGAACGGCTGGCCGTACACGGCGTTCTCCTGAGAGGCGCCGGGCTCGCGCACCTCGGGCTCGGCCGGGGCCGAGGGAGGCTCCCCGGTCGCCGGCGGAAGGCGCATTTCCTCGGTGGGGCGCGCGGCCGGCCCCTCCGCGGCGTCCTGGTGGCGCTTTCCGGGCACGGGAGCCGGCGGCCGGTCCGCCTCCCCCGCGGGCGTGCCGAGTCCGGTCGCCGCCCGCTCGGCCGGCGTGGCGACCGTCGGGAAGGCCGTCGGGAAGGCCGGCGGGAAGGCCGGCGGCGGCGCCGCCCGGCGGTTGAGCCGCTCGGGCATCGACCGGACCAGGGACACCAGGTCCACCCCGCTGGAGTGGGCCGCGAGCAGCGAGACGGCGAGCAGCACTCCCACCACCAGCGTCCCCGTGTCGAGCCACACCGTCGTGAGGTTGATCGCCAGCCCGAACCCCAGCACCGCCGTGAGCAGCGCCAGCACCGTCTCGGCGTCGAAGTCGCGCTGGGTCCAGGTCTCGATGTACCCGGGCCGCCCGCTCGGCTCCTTCATCAGCAGGAACGCCGCGATGTACAGGAACAAGCCGATGCCGGAGCCGAACAGCAGCACCGCGAAGGCGACCCGGAACACCACCGGGTCGATGCCCGTGTGCCGTCCCAGCCCGGCGCAGATGCCCAGGAGGAGACGTCCCTCGCGGCTGCGCCGCAGCGCACGGGGCGGCGCGCCGGCTTCCTTGGGCGGTGCTTGCGTCATGGAACCATCGTGGCCCCTGCCCGCCGCCCCCTGCATCCGGGGAACCCCTGACCTGACCCGGGGGTTGTTCCGGATGCCGTTTTCGTCCCGTGCGTGTGACGATGGCGATGTTATGGCTGACCAGAAGACACTTGCCGAACCCGGTGGCGACGCGCCCTACCGCCGGTTGATGCGGCCCATGGAGGGCCGCCTCCTCGGCGGCGTGGCGCAGGGGCTGGCCGCACAGCTCAAGCTCGATCCCGTGGTGATCAGGCTGATGTTCGTGCTGCTGAGCGTGGTCGACGGGGTCGGCGTGGTCGCCTACGCGGTGCTCTGGATGATCTCGCCCCGCGAGCCGTACGAGGGCCGGCCCCCCGTCCGCGACTGGAGCCAGCTCGCGGCGTTCAGCGCGATCGGCGTGGCGCTGCTCGCGTTCGGCTGGCTGACCGGCGCGTCCAAGGGCGGCATCGGCGTGCTGCCGTTCGCGGTCGGCGGCATCGGCGCGCTCATCCTGTGGCAGCAGGCCGATCCCGAGCGGCGCAAGGGCTGGGTGAGCGGCGCCACCACGAGCATCCGGAAGAACCGGGCGCGCACCTTCCTCGGGGTGGCCCTCGTCGTCGGCGGGGCAGCGGGCTTCCTGGTCATCGAGGGACGGCTCGCCGAGGCCGGCCAGGGGCTGCTGTTCACCGCGGTCGTGGTCGGCGGACTCGCCGTCATCGCCGCCCCCTGGCTCGCGGGCCTGTGGAAGGAGCTCCAGCTCGAACGGCGTGAGCGCATCCGGCAGGAGGAACGCGCCGAGGTCGCCGCGATGATCCACGACTCCGTGCTCCACACGCTCACCCTCATCCAGCGCGTCGCGCACGACCCCCGCGAGGTCAGCCGTCTGGCCCGCGCGCAGGAGCGCGATCTGCGCAACTGGCTCTACCAGCCCGCCCAGGACGCCGACGCCACGCTCGCCGCCGCCGTCCGCCGGATCGCCGCCGAGGAGGAGGACGCCCATGGCGTGGCCATCGAGGTGGTGTGCGTGGGCGACGTCGAGCTCGACCCGGCGGGCAAGCTCGCGGCCATGCTGGCGGCCTCCCGGCAGGCCATGGTCAACGCGGCGAAGTACTCCGGGAGCCCCGCCATCTCCGTGTACGCCGAAGTCGAAGGTGAAGAGGTCACGATTTTCGTGAAGGATCGGGGCAAGGGCTTCGACCTCGACGCGGTGCCGGTTGACAGGATGGGGATCAGGGAGTCCATCGTCGGCCGGATGGAACGCCACGGCGGCACGGCCAGGGTGCGCACCGAGCCGGGCGAGGGCACGGAAGTGATGTTGACCATGAAGGTGGCGAAGGAATGAACGTGACCCGGGTGCTGATCGTCGACGATCATCGGTTGTTCCGGTCAGGTGTGCGGGCAGAGCTGGGCGACTCGATCCAGGTGGTGGGCGAGGCCGAGGACGTCGAGACCGCGGTGCGGGCGATCGCCGAGCTGCAGCCCGACGTGGTGCTGCTCGACGTGCACATGCCCGGCGGCGGCGGTCAGGAGGTGCTGCGCCGGGTGCTCGGCTCCGGCTCGCAGGTGCGCTTCCTCGCCCTGTCGGTCTCGGACGCGGCCGAGGACGTGATCGGCGTCATCCGGGGTGGCGCCCGCGGCTACGTGACCAAGAACATCAGCGGCAAGGAGCTGACCGACGCGATCCGCAGGGTGGCCGAGGGCGACGCGGTGTTCTCGCCGCGGCTGGCCGGGTTCGTGCTGGACGCGTTCGCCTCCTCCGAGGCGCCCTCGATCGACCCGGAGCTCGACTCGCTGACGCAGCGCGAGCGGGAGGTGCTGCGGCTGATCGCCCGCGGGTACGCCTACAAGGAGATCGCCAAGGAGCTGTTCATCTCGGTCAAGACGGTGGAGACGCACGTGTCGTCGGTGCTGCGCAAGCTCCAGCTCTCCAACCGGCACGAGCTCTCCCGCTGGGCCACCGCCCGCCGCCTGGTCTGACAGCCGTCGCCAGTGGTCTGACAGCCGTCACCGGCGTCCCCGCCCGGCTCGCCTGGGCAGCGGCCCTGCCCCGACCCGGCTCGCCTCGCCCGCGGCCATGGCCCGGCTCGCCGGGGACGGGCCGCTTGACGAGAAGTGAGCGAACGTTGCCCGGAGTGGGCTGGCATGACAACCAGTTACGTGCGACATTTCCGATATGGGCAAAGATGTGCCGGTCGTTGTTTTCAACCGGGACGATCGCCGGAAATATCGGGAAAAGGTGCGTCGATGTCTTGACGTCTTCGCCCAGATGCTCGCCGAGTCCCGCTTCGCCGACGAGCGTCCCCTGGCCGGCCTGGAGATCGAGCTCAATCTCGTGGACGCGGCCGGCGAGCCGGCCATGTGCAACGCGGACGTCCTCGACGCCATCCAACGGCCCGACTGGGCGACCGAACTCGGCCAGTTCAACATCGAAATCAACATCGAGCCGCAGGACCTCGGCGGCGACGGCGCGCTCCGGCTGGAGAACGACGTGCGGGCCCGGCTCAACCACGCCGAGGAACGCGCCCGCTCCCGCGGCGGCCACCTCGCCCTGATCGGCATCCTGCCCACGCTGCGCGAACGGGACGTCAACGAGGGCACGCTGTCGGCCAACCCCCGCTACCGGCTGCTCAACGAGCAGATCTTCGCCGCCCGCGGCGAGGACCTGCACCTGTGCGTCGAGGGCGTCGAACGGCTCGACACCCACGCTGCCAGCATCGCCCCCGAGGCGGCCTGCACCAGCGTCCAGCTCCACCTGCAGGTCAGTCCCGAGGCGTTCGCCGCCCACTGGAACGCCGCCCAGGCCATCGCCGGGGTGCAGGTGGCGGCCGCGGCCAACTCGCCGTACCTGTTCGGCAAGGAGTTGCACCGCGAGACCAGGATCGCGCTGTTCGAACAGGCCACGGACACCCGGCCGGCCGAGCTGAAGACCCAGGGTGTGCGCCCGCGCGTCTGGTTCGGCGAGCGATGGATCACCAGTGTCTTCGACCTGTTCGAGGAGAACGTCCGGTACTTCCCCGCCCTGCTGCCCCTCTGCGAGGAGGCGGACCCCGAGGCCGAACTGGCCGCGGGCCGCACCCCCGAACTGGACGAGCTCACCCTGCACAACGGCACGATCTACCGCTGGAACCGGCCGGTCTACGCGGTGGTGGACGGCGTCCCGCACCTGCGCGTGGAGAACCGGGTCCTGCCGGCCGGCCCGACCGTGCTGGACATCGCGGCCAACGCCGCCTTCTACTACGGGCTGATGCGCGTGCTGCCGTTCGGCGAACGGCCCATCTGGAGCCAGATGTCGTTCGCCGCGGCCGAGGAGAACCTCACCACCGCCGCCCGGCACGGCCTGGACGCGCGGCTGTACTGGCCGGGCCTCGGCGAGGTGCCCGCCGCCGAACTGATCCTGCGCCGCCTGCTTCCCATGGCGTACGAGGGGCTCGCGGTGCGCGGCGTGGCCACCGCCGTCGCCGACCGGCTGCTCCGGGTCATCGAAGGTCGCTGCCTTTCCGGCCGTACCGGCGCGACCTGGCAGGTGGAGAAGGTACGCGCCCTCGGCGGCGACCGGCACGAGGCACTGCGCCTGATGACGCTGGAGTACATCGAGCGCATGCACACGAATGAACCCGTGCACACGTGGGAAGTCTGACCGGGTGACCCGCGCTCTCGTCCTCCTCCTGGCGCTGCTCCTCGCCGGGTGCGGGCTCACGGGCGCGCCGTCCAGGGACACCCGCGGCGCCGACACGTTCGAGGACGACGTCCGGGGCGCGCGGGAGCTGGGCGAGATGTTCTGGAAGCAACAGTTCAGCGAGTCCGGCCGGACCTACCGGCCGATCATCGACTTCGTGCCCTACTCCGGGCGGTCCGGCCCGCGCTGCGCCGGGGAGCCCGCCGTGCCCAACAACGCCTTCTACTGCCCCGCCGGCCACTTCGTCGCCTTCGACCGCGACTGGATGGAGCGCCTCTGGGGCGAGATGGGCGACGGGTCGGTCTACCTGATCGTGCTGCACGAGCTGGGCCACGCCGTCCAGGCGCAGCTCGACTCCCAGTTCGAGCTGAACGTCCAGGCGGAGCTGCAGGCCGACTGCTACGCGGGAGGCACGCTGTCGGCCCTCGTCCGGGCGGGCTCCCTGCGCGCCGAACCGGGCGACGAGGAGGAGCTGCTGCTCAACCTCGAAGCCGCCGGCGACCCCACGGACGACTGGCTCAACCCCGCCGCCCACGGCACGGCCGAGCAGCGTCAGCGGGCGTTCGCCACCGGCTACAACCGTGGGGTGAGCGCCTGCTGACCGCGGGCCCGCCGCGTCCCGCCGGCGATGTACCCGAGGGTCAACCCCCAGGATGATGCGAGTGATCATGAACGCGGCATAGCGTGGCCTCATGCCCTTGGAGGAGACCGGCTGGCTGCGCGGGGGAGCCTGCAGATCCAGCGACCCAGAGCTCTTCTTCCCCCTCGCCCCCTCCCCGGCCCAGGAGGCCCGCGCCAAGGAGATCTGTGCCGGGTGCCGGGTGCTGCAGGAATGCCGGTCCTACGCCTTACGCGCGGGCGAGGCGGAGGGCATCTGGGGCGGCCTGACCCCGCAGGAGCGCCGCCGCAGCCGCTTCCCAGCCGCGATGGGCGGGCGCGGGGCGACATAGCCTGCAAGGGTGCTGCTTCCCTCGATCGCCGTGCTGGCCGCGGCCAACGTCCTCAACAACAAGGTCGCCCCCCGTCTCGGCCCGCTGACCTCCGCCGCCGCCACCGCAGCGCTGGTGGCGATGGCGCGCCGGTCGGGAGCGTCCTGGCGGGAGCTCGGCTTCGAGCAGCCGCGGCGCGGCGCACTGGTCGGGGCGGCGCTGGCCACCGGGGTCGTCGCCGCCTACACCGTCGGCGTCGCGCTGCCGCGCACCCGGCCGCTGTTCCACGACGAGCGCGCGCTGTCGCTGTCGCGGGCGCGCGTGCTGGAGGAGGCACTCGTGCAGGTCCCGTTCGGCACGGTCCTGCTCGAGGAGGTCGGCTTCAGGGGCGCCCTGTACGGCGGGCTGCGCCGTACCCACGGCACGGCGACGGCGACGGCCGTGTCGTCGGCGCTGTTCGGGCTGTGGCACATCCTGCCCGCGATCGACATGGCCCGTGCCAACCCCGCACTCGGCGCTCTCACGGCGGGCGAGTCACCGGGCCGCCTCGACACGGCCCGAGTGGTCGCGGGGAGCGTGCTGTCCACCGGAGTGGCGGGGGTGCTCTTCTGCGAGCTGCGCCGCCGGGCCGGGCTGCTGGCGCCGTCGATGCTCCACCTGTCCACCAACTCCCTCGGCTATCTCTTCGCCCGCCTCGCGGGACGGCGGGGAACGGGAATTTCGTCCGCGGGGTGAAGATCCTCCACCGCCGTCCGACGTGCACGGAGAGGAAGGGCTCCGATGCAGTACGTTCTCCGCTGCGTACATTCCGTGTCGGACAACGTACGGAGCGTGCGTATATCAAGATCACGACCTGTGATATACGGTGGAGGTAACGGAGGTGATGCCCCTTGCGCACGGTCATCGACATCGACAAGGAGCTCCTGGAAGTCGTTCAGGAGGAGCTTGGGACGAAGAACATGAAGGAGACAGTCCACGCCGCCCTGACGGAGGTCGCCGAAAGGGCAAAGCGTCGAGAAGCGTTCGAATACTGGACCTCACGGGACAATACCGATCTCTTGGATCCGGAGACCATGAAGCATCCGTGGTAGCCACCGGC
The DNA here is from genome assembly GCF_043204415.1 of Nonomuraea sp. NPDC047897. NCBI lineage: Bacteria > Bacillati > Actinomycetota > Actinomycetes > Streptosporangiales > Streptosporangiaceae > Nonomuraea > Nonomuraea sp. NPDC047897. The sequence continues at coordinate 183,242 of NZ_JBIDCC010000001.1, forward strand.
GTGGTCTACCTCATCGACAAGAGCGCGCTGGCGCGCATGCCCAACCCGCTCGTCGGGCGTGCGCTGAAGCCGCTCATGCTCGACAAGATGCTGGCGATCTGCACGGTTACGCAGCTCGAAGTCCTCTTCAGCGCCCGAGATCCTGCAGGATACGAACTCGACGCACAGCATCTGCGCGACGACTTCCGGTTCCTGGAGCTCAATGCCGAAGTACAGGAACGGGCACTCGACGTGCAAGGCTTACTCGCGCGTAAGTCGCAGCACCGAGGCGTCGGGCCCAACGATCTTCTGATTGCGGCCTGTGCCGAGGTGCACGGGGCGACGGTCCTGCACTACGACCGTGACTACGACGTCATTTCGGAGGTCACCGGCCAGCCATCCCTGTGGGTGGTGCCACCGGGCTCCGTGTCGTGACATGCCCGGCCTCCGTCCGCGCCGCGGAGGCCGCGCCCGAGTCCGGCATCGCGCCCGACCGTGCCGACAGACGGGGACCAGTGGGTGGGGACCGGCGGCCTGTGCCGGTGGGCAGGACCGGCGGCCTGTGCCGTGGTCAGGCCGTGGGGACGACCTGGAAGGCCTCCGCGTAGCGGCCGTCGCCGAAGCCGGCCCGGGCCGCCCACTCCGCCCAGCGCAGCTTGACCGCCTCCTCGAAGCCCGCCACGTGCGCGATCTGGCTCACGTGCGACTGCAGGGCCGCGAGCTTGCGTTCGATCACGGTGGTGACGTCCACCCAGTGATCGGGCGTCATGCCGCCCATCAGCCACACCTCGCGCACCGTCCAGGCCTGCAGGCCCTCGTCCCGCAGCAGCTCGGGGAAGGCGTAGGGGTTGCGGGCGTCGGGATAGACGGCGTCGAGCGTGGCGCCGCCGACGGCGCGGTGGTCGGGGTGGCTGGGCGCGGCGAACTGGTAGTTGCGGTCGGGGTGATGGGTGATCACCAGGTCGGGGCGTACCTGGCGGATGACGCGGGCGATGTCGCGTCTCAGCTCCAGCGACGGCACCACCGTCCCGTCGGGGCGGCCGAGGAAGCGCACGTCCGTGACGCCGACGGCCTTGGCGGCGGCCGTCTGCTCGGCCCGGCGCAGCTCGGCCATGCCGGAGTTGTCGAGGTCGCGGTCGTTGCCGCCGGCGTCGCCGTCCGTGACCAGCAGGTAGGTGACCTCGACGCCCCGGTCGGCGAGGAGCGCCACCGAGCCGGCGGCGCCGAAGTCGACGTCGTCCGGGTGGGCCGTGACGGTCAGGACCCGGTTGATCTCGCTCTCGGCCAGCATGGTCTCCCTTTCTGATCTCCTGTCGGGAGACAACCGCGCGCCCCCGGTCGGCATTCCGGGCGCCGATTGTCGGTGGGGCGTCTTAACCTAGATGGCGTGCCGACCACCCAGGTCTCTGTTGACCACCCCTTGCTCGACGGACTCAACGCGCAGCAACGCGAGGCCGTGATCCACCACGGCAGCCCGCTGCTGATCGTGGCGGGAGCGGGCTCGGGCAAGACCCGGGTGCTCACCCACCGCATCGCCTATCTGCTCGCCGAGCGCGACGTGCATCCGGGCGAGATCCTCGCCATCACGTTCACCAACAAGGCCGCCCGCGAGATGAAGGAGCGCATCGACAAGCTGGTCGGCCCGCGCTCGCGCGCGATGTGGGTGATGACGTTCCACAGCGCCTGCATGCGCATCCTGCGCCGCGAGGCCAAGCGGCTCGGCTTCCCCTCCAGCTTCTCCATCTACGACCAGGCCGACTCCCAGCGGCTGATGGCCATGGTCTGCCGCGAGATGGACCTCGATCCCAAGCGCTATCCGCCGAGGTCGTTCTCGGCGCAGGTGAGCAACTTCAAGAACGAGCTGATCGACTACGAGACCGCGCTCGACAGGGCGGGCTCGCACCTGGAGAAGGTGCTGGCCGAGGCCTACAAGAGCTACCAGCTCAAGCTCACCGAGTCCGGCGCGATGGACTTCGACGACATCATCATGAACACGGTGACGCTCTTCCAGCTCTTCCCCGAGGTGGCCGAGCACTACCGGATGCGGTTCAGGCACGTCCTCGTCGACGAGTACCAGGACACCAACCACGCCCAGTACATCCTGATCAGGGAGCTGGTGGGCCGCCCCGAGCTGCGCACCGGCGACGGCGAGCTGATCCGGTCGGGCGCCGACCAGTCCGAGCTGTGCGTGGTCGGCGACGCCGACCAGTCGATCTACGCCTTCCGCGGCGCGACGATCCGCAACATCCTGGAGTTCGAGCGCGACTACCCCGACGCCCGCACGATCCTGCTGGAGCAGAACTACCGCTCCACCCAGAACATCCTCGCCGCCGCCAACGCGGTCATCGCCCGCAACGAGTCGCGCAAGCCCAAGAACCTCTGGTCCGACCAGGGCGACGGTCCCAAGATCGTCGGCTACGTGGCCGACAACGAGCACGACGAGGCCGTGTTCGTCGCCCAGGAGGTCGACCGGCTCTGCGACGAGGAAGACGTCAGGCCGGGCGACGTGGCCGTCTTCTACCGCACCAACGCCGCCTCCCGGGTGTTCGAGGAGATCTTCATCCGCACCGGCCTGCCCTACAAGGTGGTCGGCGGTGTGCGCTTCTACGAGCGCAAGGAGGTCAAGGACCTGCTGGCCTACCTCCGGGTGCTGGCCAACCCCGGCGACGTGGTGTCGCTGCGGCGCATACTCAACGTGCCCAAGCGCGGCATCGGTGACCGGGCCGAGGCGATGATCGAGGCGCTGTCGTCCCGCGAGCGCATCTCCTACTGGGACGCGCTGCGCCGGGCCGACGAGGCGTACGGCATGGCGACGCGTTCGCTCAACGCCGTGCGGGAGTTCGTGGCGATGATCGAGGAGCTGATCGGCAAGGCCGCGGGCATGCCGCCGTCGGCGCTGGCCGAGGAGGTGCTGGTCGCCACGGGCTACCGCGCCGAGCTGGAGGCGTCGGAGGACCCGCAGGACGAGTCGCGCCTGGAAAACCTCAACGAGCTCGTCTCGGTGGCCTCGGAGTTCGAGGAGGCCAACCCCGAGGGCACGCTGGTGGAGTTCCTGGAGCAGGTGTCGCTGGTGGCCGACGCCGACCAGATCCCCGAGGCCGACGGAGGTCAGGGCGTGGTCACGCTGATGACCCTGCACACCGCCAAGGGCCTGGAGTTCCCGGTGGTGTTCCTGACGGCCATGGAGGACGGTGTCTTCCCGCACGTCCGCTCCCTCGGCGAGCCCAAGGAGCTGGAGGAGGAGCGCCGGCTGGCCTACGTCGGCATCACCCGGGCCCGGCAGCGCCTCTACCTGACGCGGGCGGCGGTCCGCAGCTCGTGGGGGTCGCCGTCGTTCAACCCGGCCTCGCGGTTCGTGAACGAGGTGCCCGGGCAGCTCGTCGACTGGCGGACGCCGCCGGAGAAGACGGCCTGGACCGCGGCCACCCGCCGCGAGCCCGCTCCCACTGCGGCGCCCAAGAAGGGCGCGCGGGCCGTGCCGTCGCTGACGCCGGGGGACCGGGTGTCACACGACGCGTTCGGCCTGGGCACCGTCGTGTCGGTGGACGGAGTGGCGGAGAAGACCAAGGTGAAGATCGACTTCGGCAGCGGGGGCGAGAAGACGCTCCTGCTGGCGTACGCGCCGCTGGAGAAGCTCTAGACGCTCGCCGGCGCGGCGGTGCCCGAAGTTCTCCAGGCCCGGCTCGCCCCCGGCCGCTGAGAGCGCGTGGCAACTCTCCAGGCCCGGCTCGCCCCGGCCGCTGAGACCGCGTGGCAACTCACGGACGACCACCGGCGCGGCTGCCTGCCTGACGTCCGCGGACGGCTGTGGGTCCGTCGGTCCGGTGTCGGTGGACGGTCGTGGGTCCGTCTGTCCGGTGTCGGTGGACGGCTGCGGGTGCCGGGTGTCCCCGCCCGGCTCCTGCACGGGAGTCGGGCGGGACGGGCCGCAGACGTGGCCGCGTGGGAGCGGGGTCAGTTCTTGAGGGCGCTGCCCTTCTTCCACTGGGTCCAGTTGAGCTGCCAGTAGCTCCAGCCGTTGCGCCAGTCGAGCTTGCGCTTGGTGCCGACGATCTTCACGACGTCACCGCGCTGGGCGATGGTGTAGAACCACTTCGCACCCGCGGGGGTGGCGCGCACGCAGCCGTGGCTCTGGTTGGACCGGCCGAGGTACTGGTAGTCGCCGTAGCTCTGGTGCACGTACTCGCCGCTGTCGGAGATGCGGACGGCCCAGGGGATCTCCTCCTTGTAGTAGCGCGGGTCCTTGGGGTCCGTGACGCCCATCCAGGAGGACGTCATCGTCTCCACGGCCTTCTTGCCCATGGTCAGGTGGACGCCGCTGGTCGTCAGGTAGACGTCCACGCCGTTCCTGATCATGCCGCCGCGGCCCGCGCTGATCGGGATGGTCTTGGCGAGCTTGCCGTCGCGGCGCACCTTCATCACGTGTCGGCGCGTGTCGACGACCGAGATGTTGGCCGTGCCGACGGCGAAGCGGCGGGAGACGTCCTTGGCGGCCTCGTTGCCCGGGATCTGGCTGAGGCGCGCCTTGAGGAGCACTTTCTGGTGCGGCTTCCAGTACGTCTTCGTCCGGTAGACGACCTTGCGGTGCGACACCCAGCGCCAGGCGCCCTCGACCGGCTTGTCCGCCTGGACCTCCAGGGCCGCCTCGGCCGCCGCCTTGTCACGGACGTCGCGGTCGAACGTGACGATGATCGGGAAGCCGACGCCGACCTTCTCCGTCTTCTCGCCCATGGGGGTGATGTCGGCGATGCCGAGGCGGGGCTTGGCGGGTGTCGTCCTCGTCGGCGTGGGGGTCGGCGTGGGGACCGGCGTGGTGGCGGCGGCCTCGGCGGCGAGGCCCGCGGCGACGCCCGCGGCGTTGACCGCGCCGGAGGCGGGTGAGGCGCTCGCGGCTCGCGTCGCCGCCACGCGGGTGGTGGACGTGCCTTCCGCCGCGCACGCCGTCGCCGTGGCCAGGGCGAGAAGTGCGGCGATCATCGGCATCCGGGGGAGGGGATTCACGGGGTTACTCCAGGAGTAAGTGCTACGTCGCATAGGTAGACAAACGAAAGGGTTTCTCCGTAGGCGAGATGGCCCTAACGATCCGGTAACGGGTTGCTGTCCACCGCGCCAGGCCACAGGCGGGGCGCGGGCGGGTCCGGCGGTCGGGGATGATCGAACGGGGCGGGGTCGGGGTGGGATTCCCGCGTCCTGACGTACGAGGACGGCGCGTGACGCGCGCGGTGAGAGGCAGGGGACTGGCATGAGCGTGTTGATTTCCGGCGGGGCGGGGTTCATCGGGAGCACGGTGGCGTCCGCGTGCCTGGACGCGGGGATCGAGCCGGTGATCCTCGACAACCTGGTGACGGGGCGGCGGGAGTTCGCCGAGGGGAGGGCGTTCTACGAGGGCGACATCAGCGACGCGGCGCTCGTGGACAAGGTGTTCGCCGAGCATCCCGACATCGAGGCGGTCGTCCACTGCGCGGCGTTGATCGTGGTGCCCGACTCGGTGACCGACCCGGTGGGCTACTACCGGGCGAACGTGGCCAAGAGCCTGGAATTCGTGGACCACCTGCTGCGCAACGGGTGCGAGCGGATGGTGTTCAGCTCGTCGGCGTCGATCTACCGGACGGGGGCCGACCACACGGTGGACGAGCGCTCGCCGCTCGACCCGCAGAGCCCGTACGCGCGGACGAAGGCGATGTGTGAGGCGATGTTCGCCGACATCGCGGCTACCCGGCCGATCCAGGTGCTGTCGCTGCGCTACTTCAACCCGATCGGCGCCGATCCGCAGATGCGCACCGGGCTGCAGTTGCGCCGGCCCAGCCACGCGCTGGGCAAGCTCATTGAGGCGTACGAGGAGGGCGTGCCGTTCCGGATCACCGGCACCGACTACCCGACCCGCGACGGGTCCGGCATCCGCGACTACGTGCACGTCTGGGACCTGGCCGCGGCCCATGTGGAGGCGCTGCGGCGCTTCGACGGGCTGTTCCCCGAGGGCGCGGTGATCAACCTGGGCACCGGCACGGGCACCACGGTGCGGGAGCTGGCCGAGGCGTTCAACCGCGTCGTGGACCGGCCGGTCGAGGTGGTGGAGGCGGAGCGCAGGCCCGGTGACGTGGCGGGGGCCTACACGCGCACGGAGCTGGCCGAGCGGCTGCTGGGTTGGCGGGCCCGACACTCGGTGGAGGAGGGCATCAGGCACTCGCTGGAGTGGGCGCGGGTCCGCGACGCGCGGCTGGGCGAGGTCGGCTAGCGGCGACGGGGCAGGGAGGTCCCTCCCGCCTGCGGGCGACGGGACGGGGACGCCCCTCCCGCCCACGGGCGGAAGGGGCGCCGGCACCGGTCGCGCGTCAGTGCACGATGGCGCTGAGCGGGATGCTCTGCGGGCCGGGCAGGTCGACGGCCTCTTCCAGGGTCCTGGCCACTTCCAGCTCCGGCGGGGCGGTGACGGTGACCGGCGCGCCCCAGCCGCTGTAGCGGGTGTCGACGCTGATCGTCACGTCCTTGGGGCTCATGCCGAGCACGGACGACGGGAACGTCGACACCAGCCGCACCGGCAGGCCCTTGGCGTCCACGGACATCTTCCAGCTGACGGCGCCCTTGGCCGCCTTCAGGTTGATCCCGGGCGTCTTGCGGAACGACGGCGACACCTTGCCCAGCTCGCCCGCCGAGATCTTGCCGTAGAAGCCGTCCTTGGTCGCCTTGGCGCCCTTGAGCAGGGTCTTGAGCGTGGCCGGTTCGCCGACGATGTTCAGCGGCTGGCTGTAGGTGCTGGTCAGACCGACGGGGGCGGTGCCGGGGAGCTTGATCCAGCTCTTGTTGGAGTTGAGCACGGCGCTCCACAGGCTGCCCGTCAGGTAGGTCGACCTGCCGACCGTGACGATCCGCTCGGGCATGGTGAGCGCCGTGACGAGGGCCTCACCGCCTTCGGCGTCCTCCTCGTCCGCGAAGAGGTCCACCAGCGCCTCGGCGTCTTCCTTCTTGATGTTGAGCTGGCCGGTGATGTCGGAGGCGACGACGCCCGAGCCGCCGAACTGCAGCGTGCCGCCGCGCCGCAGGAGGATCTGACGCTCGCCCTGGTAGGCCATCTTGACGACCTCGGCGAACTTGACGCCCTTGCCGGCCGCGTACTGCTTCTTGACGGTGGCGGCCGGGTTCACCGGCGCGGCCTGTGCCGGAGCGGCCGCGATGAGGGTCGCGGCCGAGGCCAAGGCCAGGCCGGTGACGATTCGCTTCATTATGAATCCCTCTCGTTTCTCATTTGAGCGCGAGGAGATCCTGCCAAGCGAAGATCACGATGTTATCTCGGGCTATGGCTCACATGCGGGAAATAGTGTATTTCTCGGGCAGAATAGTGGCGGGTTTACGGTGAGGTCGGCGAACGTCACGTTGGGCGAGGTATTCGCCTCTTTCGGAGCGCCATGGAATGGCGCAGGTGCTTTGTGGGCACGCGTGGCGGATGGTGGCGATTGTCCGCGGCCGCCCGGCCGGGTGGCCGCCACCGTACGCCCCCGGGCTTCTCCTTGTCCGGCGGCCCGCGACAGTGAGATCACCGTCACATCACGGCATATCGCCCACCCGGTGACCTGGGGAGGTCGGGCTTGGGGCTAGGCTTCACTGGCGGAAACGCCCGGCACGCACGGGGTGGCCCGGGCCGTCGAACATCAGTCGGATAAGCAAGGACGGACCCTCGTGGACCTGTTCGAACATCAGGCGAAGGAGCTCTTCGCGGACTACGGCATCCCGGTGCCGCGCGGCATCGTCGCCCACACCGTGGAGGAGGTGCGGGCGGCGGCCGAGCAGCTCACCGGCCGCGTCGTGGTCAAGGCCCAGGTGAAGACCGGCGGCCGTGGCAAGGCCGGCGGCGTGAAGGTGGCGGACGACGCCACCGACGCCGTCGAGAAGGCCAAGGCCATCCTGGGCATGGACATCAAGGGCCACACGGTCCACAAGGTACTCGTGGAGGAGGCGAGCGCGATCGCGGAGGAGTACTACTTCTCCTTCCTGCTTGACCGCGCGAATCGTACATTCCTCGCGATCTGCTCCGCAGCGGGCGGAATGGACATCGAAGAGGTCGCGCACTCCGCGCCCGAAAAGGTGGCCAAGGTTCCGGTCTCCGCGCTGAACGGCGTCGACCGGGCCAAGGCGCGCGAGATCGCGGTCGCGGGCGGGCTGCCCGAGCAGTCGCTCGACGGCGCCGCCGAGCTGATCGAGAAGCTCTGGTGCTGCTTCGTCGACGAGGACGCGACCCTGGTCGAGGTCAACCCGATGATCCTGTCGGCCGACGGCCAGGTGAAGGCCCTCGACGGCAAGGTCACGCTCGACGACAACGCCGTCTTCCGCCAGGCCGAGCACGAGGCGTACGCCGACAAGGCGGCCGAGGACCCCCTTGAGGCCAAGGCCAAGGAGAAGGACCTCAACTACGTCAAGCTCGACGGCGACGTCGGCATCATCGGCAACGGCGCGGGCCTGGTCATGTCCACCCTGGACGTGGTGGCCTACGCGGGCGAGGCCTTCCCCGGCAAGCCGGCCCCGGCCAACTTCCTCGACATCGGCGGCGGCGCCTCGGCCGAGGTCATGGCCGCCGGCCTGGAGATCATCCTCTCCGACCCGTCGGTGAAGTCGATCTTCGTCAACGTCTTCGGCGGCATCACCTCCTGCGACGCCGTCGCCAACGGCATCGTGGCGGCCTTCAAGCTGCTGGAGAGCCGCGGCGAGGCCGTGACCCACCCGCTGGTGGTCCGCCTCGACGGCAACAACGCCCAGCTCGGGCGGCAGATCCTCGCCGACGCCGCGCTCCCGCGGGTCGAGCTGGTTGACACGATGGACGAGGCGGCCAAGCGCGCCGCGGAGCTCGCTGCGGTAGGTGCGTGAGACATGGCTATCTGGCTGACCGAGAACAGCAAGATCATCGTTCAGGGCATGACCGGCGGTGAGGGCACCAAGCACACCCGGCGCATGCTCGCCTCCGGCGCGCGCGTCGTGGGCGGCGTGAACGCCCGCAAGGCCGGCATCACCCACGAGGGCCTGCCCGTCTTCGGCACGGTCGCGGAGGCCATGGCGCAGACCGGCGCCGACGTGTCCGTCGTCTTCGTGCCCCCGGCCTTCACCAAGGCCGCCGTCAAGGAGGCCATCGACGCCGAGATCCCGCTCTGCGTGGTCATCACCGAGGGCGTCCCGGTGCACGACTCGACCGAGTTCTGGGCCTACGCGGTGGCCAAGGGCAACAAGACCCGCATCATCGGCCCCAACTGCCCGGGCATCGCCTCGCCCGGCGCCTCCAACGCCGGCATCATCCCCGCCGACATCACCACGGCCGGCCGCATCGGCCTGGTCTCCAAGTCGGGCACGCTGACCTACCAGCTCATGTACGAGCTGCGCGACTTCGGCTTCTCGACGGCCGTGGGCATCGGCGGCGACCCCGTCATCGGCACCACGCACATCGACGCCCTGCAGGCGTTCCAGGAGGACCCCGGCACCGACGCGATCGTGATGATCGGTGAGATCGGCGGCGACGCCGAGGAGCGGGCCGCCGCCTACATCGAGCAGCACGTGACCAAGCCGGTCGTCGCCTACGTCGCGGGCTTCACCGCCCCCGAGGGCAAGACGATGGGTCACGCGGGCGCCATCGTGTCCGGCTCGGCCGGCACGGCCCAGGCCAAGAAGGAGGCCCTGGAGAAGGTCGGCGTCCGCGTCGGCAAGACCCCCTCCGAGACGGCCCGCCTCATGCGCGAGATCATGCAGGCCCGCTGAGCACCCCGTCGAAGGCCCCGCACCCGCCCGGTGCGGGGCCTTCGCGCGCCGTACCCGGGCGACGGGACGGCCGGGACGCCCGGAAAGCCGACAAAGGCGGACCGGCGCGGCGCGTCAACCAAGCGGCGGTCGGAAAAGATTGCGAAAATCGTCTACTGTGACGGCGATTCTCGACCAGCTCCGGGCAGCCCCCCGCTCGGTGCTCGGCAAACTCCCCGGGGTGTCGGACGACGACGAGTCCCGGCGGCCGCTGCCCGTGTCGGGGATGCTGGCCGCCGCCTGCACGCTGGGCGTCGGGCTCGCCGCGCTCACCACGCTCACCCTGGTCGGCTGGATCGCCGCGCCCAACGGCACGCTGGGGGCCGGGCTGCCGGGAGTGTTCCGCACGGCGGCACAGGCCTGGCTGGCCGCCCACCACGCCGGGTTCGCGATCCCCGGCGGCCGGGTCGGGCTGCTGCCCCTCGGCCTGATCATCCTGCCCGCGCTGCTGCTCTACCGCGCCGCCCGCTGGATGGCCCGCGACGCCGACCTGCGGCTTCGGCTGCCGGCCCGGCTGCCGAAGAACAGCCCGCGCGAGAAGGCCAACGCCCGCCGCCGCGCGCAGCTCGTCCTGGTCGCGCAGGCAGGGGTCTCGCTGGCGGCGCCATACGCGCTGCTGGCCGGGCTGATCGCGGTCGTGGCGCGCAACGACATCACCCAGCCCTACATCGGCGAGGCGCTGCTGAGCCACTTCACGCTCGCCTTCCTGGCGGGCTCGCTGGCCACCGCCCGCACGATCGGGCCGTGGCGGGCGATGCTGCGGCTGCTGCCCGAACGGGTCCGCGCGCTCACCCTCGGCACGGCGGTGGCCACGGCCCTGCTGCTCGCGGCCGGGCTGGTGCTCGTGGTCGTGGCGGTCGGGGTCAACTTCGGGCAGGTGCGCGAGCTGTCCGGGGTGCTGTCGCCCGGCTTCGTGGGCGGGGTGCTGCTCGCGCTCCTGCAACTGCTCTACCTGCTCAACGTGGTCATCTGGGCGCTGGCCTACGTCGCCGGGCCGGGGTTCGCCATCGGCGCCGGGACCCTCGTCGCGCCCACGGGCGTGCAGCTCGGCACGGTGCCGAGCCTGCCGCTGCTCGGCGCGCTGCCCGACAGCGGTCCGGTGCCCGGCTGGGTGATGGCGGTGGTCGCGCTGCCGTTCCTGGCCGGCGCGGTGGCGGGCGTGGTGTTCGCCCGGATCTCGCCCTCTCCCTCGTACGAGGCCGCCCCGCTGTGGGGCTTCTTCACCGGCGTCACCACCGGCCTGGTGGCGGGACTGCTCGCGGCCCTGTCAGGGGGCCCGATCGGCGGCGGGCGGCTGGCGGCCGTCGGGCCGTCGCCGTGGGAGGTTGCCGTGTCGGTCGCCCTGGAGGTGGGCGTCGCGGCGGGCATCTCGGCCGGGGTGACCAACGTGCTGCTGCTCAACCGGCGGGCCCGTGCCCCGCTCGACAAGGCGGCGGCGCCCGTGCGCAGGGCCGGGGCGGCGATCGCCCGGGCGGCGAGCAAGGTGGGTCTGGCCGAGGCCGACGCCCGCCCGCTGCCGGGCCACTGGATGGACGCCACCGAGGCCGACACCCAGCCCATCCCCGTCATCCGCGACGACTGGCAGGACGAGCACGCCTCGGCCGAGGCGGAGACGCTGGCCCAGGCGCGGCCCCGCCCGCCCACCGGTGGCCGCGCCGAGCCGCGCAGGGACATCGTGGACGAGTCGGACGACCGCGGTGGACACGTCATCTACCTCGACCCGTACGCCTGGGACCGCGACTGACGGCCGTGCCGCCGCCGGCTGGCGACGGCGGCCGCGCGACGGCGGCTGGGCGGCGGCGGCCGTGCGACGACGGCCGTGCGGTCTACGGCTGGACGGTGCCCAGCATCTCCAGGACCTCGGCGGGCAGCTTCTGCTGCGCCGCGTTCCTGAACTGGGTGAAGCACTCACCCTGCGAGGTGACCGTGCCCGCCGCCCGCATGCACTCCTGGTAGGCGGAGTACTCGTCCATCAGGTAGACCTGCATCGCCGTGGCGCCGCCCGACAGCGCCAGCGCGATCGCCGAGACGGCGATGCCGCCCACGACCGTGCCCGTCGGCCTGCCCGCGCTCTTGAGCTGCGGCAGCGCCCGGATGCCCGCCATGAGCGCGAACAGCGCCATCACCAGCCCGGCGAGTGGCAGCATGAACGTCATGGCCAGCGCTGCGATGGACAACCAGATCGCGCGGCGGCCCGCGGAATCCGCGGGCTGCTGGCCCGCCGGCGCCTGCACCGGTGTCGACACCTGACCTCCTCTGCGTGACCGGGCGAGGAGCGGATACGCTGGCAGCCCCACCCCGGTTTCCCATTGGAGTGATGCGTGTCTAAGGCTGGGCGGCTCGTCGTCCTCGTCTCCGGCTCTGGAACCAACCTACAGGCCCTGCTGGACGCTTCCGCCGACCCGTCGTACGGGGCACGTGTGGTCGCCGTCGGCGCGGACCGGGAGGGGATCGCGGGGCTGGACCGGGCGGAGAAGGCCAACGTGCCGACATTCGTCGAGAAACTGGCGGACCATCCGTCGCGGGCGGACTGGGACGCCGCCCTCGCGGCCAGGATCGCCTCGTACGAGCCCGATCTCGTGGTCGCGGCGGGATTCATGAAGATCCTGGGGGAGCCGACGATCGGCGCCTTCCCGGTGGTCAACACCCATCCCGCGCTGCTGCCGTCCTTCCCCGGCGCCCACGGCGTGCGTGACGCGCTCGCCCACGGGGTCAAGGTGACGGGCTGCACGGTGATGCTGGCCGACTCGGGCGTCGACACCGGGCCGATCATCGCGCAGGAGGCGGTGAGCGTGCTGCCCGACGACGACGAGGAGTCCCTGCACGAGCGCATCAAGACCGTCGAGCGCCGCCTGCTCGTCGACATCGTCGGCCGGATGGCCCGTGAGGGCTGGACGGTCAGCGGACGTGTGGTCCGCATCGGGAACCAAACAGGAGGGGAATCCAAGTGACTCGCATCGCCATCCGGCGCGCGCTGATCGCGGTGTACGACAAGTCCGGGCTGGAGGAGCTGGCCAGGGCGCTCGACGGGGCCGGCGTGGAGATCGTGTCGACCGGCGGCACCGCGGCCGCCATCGCCTCCTACGGCATCCCGGTGACGAAGGTGGAGCAGCTCACCGGGTTCCCCGAGTGTCTCGACGGCCGGGTCAAGACCCTGCACCCGCGCGTGCACGCCGGGCTGCTGGCCGACCTGACCAAGCCCCACCACGTGGCCCAGCTCGACGAACTGGAGATCGACCCGTTCCAGCTCGTGGTCGTCAACCTCTACCCGTTCGCCGAGACGGTCGCCTCGGGCGCGTCGCCGGAGGAGTGCGTCGAGCAGATCGACATCGGCGGCCCGGCGATGATCCGCGGCGCGGCCAAGAACCACAGCACCTGCGCCGTCGTCGTCGACCCCGGCGCCTACGGCGACGTGCTGAACGCCCTAGACGCGGGCGGCTTCACCCTGGCCGAGCGCAGGCGGCTGGCGGGCCTCGCCTACGCCCACACGGCCTCCTACGACGTGGCCGTCGCCTCCTGGTTCGCCAACGTCTACGAGCCTGACGGCGAGTGGCCGGCGTTCATGGGCGCCGCCTGGGAGCGCAAGGCGACCCTGCGCTACGGCGAGAACCCGCACCAGGCCGCAGCCCTCTACACCGGCGGCTCCGGCGGCCTCGCCGAGGCCGAGCAGCTGCACGGCAAGGAGATGTCCTACAACAACTACCTCGACGCCGACGCCGCCTGGCGGGCCGCCTGGGACTTCACCGACCCGTGCGTGGCGATCATCAAGCACCAGAACCCGTGCGGCATCGCCGTCGGCGCCGACGTGGCCGAGGCGCACCGCAAGGCCCACGCCTGCGACCCGGTGTCGGCGTACGGCGGAGTGATCGCCGTCAACGGGCCGGTCACGGCCGAGCTGGCCGGGCAGATCGCCGAGGTGTTCACCGAGGTCGTGGTGGCGCCGTCGTTCGAGCCCGAGGCGCTGGCCGTGCTGACCCGGAAGAAGAACATCCGGCTGCTCGTCTGCCCCGAAGGCCCGGCCAACGCGTCGGAGTTCCGCCGGATCGACGGCGGCCTGCTGCTGCAGCGGGCCGACCGGGTCGACGCGCCCGGCGACGCTCCCGAGCAGTGGGAGCTCAAGGCCGGCGCGCCGGCGAGCCCCGAGGTGCTGGCCGACCTGGCGTTCGCGTGGCGGGCCGGCCGCTCGGTCAAGTCCAACGCCATCCTGCTGGCCTCCGGCGGGGCCACCGTGGGCGTCGGCATGGGCCAGGTCAACCGGGTCGACTCCTGCCGCCTGGCGGTCAGCCGGGCGGGCGTGCGGGCCGCCGGGTCGGTCGGCGCCTCCGACGCGTTCTTCCCGTTCGCCGACGGGCTGGAGGTGCTGATCGAGGCCGGGGTCAAGGCCGTGGTGGAGCCCGGCGGGTCCGTACGCGACCAGGAGGTCATCGACGCGGCCGAGAAGGCGGGCATCACCCTCTACTTCACCGGCACGCGCCACTTCTTCCACTGACCCTGACGGACCGCCTGACGGGCGACCCTGAAGGGCCGCCTGACGGGCCGCCTGGGCGGGCGGCCCCGGAGCGGGCGGTCCGCCGGAAGCGGTCCGGTCGGGAGCGGTCCGAGGTGCGAGGCCGGCCGAACGGCGGCGAGCATCGGCGAGGTCCGGTTACCCTATGGGCCTCGCCGTCTGTTTCTCCCCTCGGAGTCCTCCTATGGTGCTGCTCGACTCGATCCTGTACGCCTTCGTGACCGTGAACGGGTTCGCCACGAGCCCTTTCGTGCTGGTGGTGCTCGCGTTCCTGGGCGCCTACCTGGGCGTGCGGGCCGTTGAGCTGATCCCCTTCACCCGCCGGATCATCGAGCGGCGCGAGGCTCAGGCCGCCGGCGCCGAGTCCGAATAGTCCCAGGCCAGCTTGGCGGCGCCCGCCAGGCCGGCCCGTACGCCCAGCATGGTGGGCTGGACGTCCACCGCCCGGACGAACCCCAGCCCCGCCACGTCGTCCAGGGCCCGCTCCAGCGGCTCGAAGAGCACCGGGCCGGCCCCCGACACGCCGCCGCCGATGACCACCTTGGTCACCTCGGCGGCAGCGGCGGCGGAGGCGATCATCCCGGCCAGCGCCCTGGCGGCCCGCTCGTAGGCAGCCACCGCGACCGGCTCACCCTCGGCGGCGTCCCGGGCGAGGTTCCGGGCGTCGGCCGGCTCGCCCTGCGGGGCCTTCCAACCGTTGTCCAGCGCCCAGCGGGCCAGGTTGGGGCCGCTGGCGTAGCGTTCGACGCAGCCGCGCCCGCCGCACTCGCAGCGCTCGCCGTACGGGTCCACCGTCATGTGGCCGACGTGTCCGGCGTTGCCGGTCGGGCCGAGCAGTGGCACGCCGTCGATGACGAGGCCGCCGCCGATGCCGGTCGAGACGACGATGCCGAGCAGCGCCGAGCTGCCCCGCCCGGAGCCGAGCCAGTGCTCGCCGAGCGCGAAGCACTGGGCGTCGCCCGCGAGCACGGTCGGCAGCCCGGTCAGCTCCCGCACCTGGTCGCGCAGCGGGAAGTCGCGCCAGCTCGGCATGTTCACGGGGCTGACGGTGCCGGCCGCAAGGTCGAGCGGGCCGGCGCAGCCGACGCCGACCGCCCGGGGCCGCTCCCCGCCGTCGCACACCTCGTCCATGAGGGCGGCCAGGGTGGACATGACGTCCGTACGCGGTGTCGGCCGGATCGCCGATCCCGAGACGGAACCGTCCTCACGCACCAGCGCGGCGGCGAGCTTGGTTCCCCCGATGTCGATGGCGAGGACGGAGCTCATCGACGCTCCCGCGGGGTGTCGGACAACGGTGCTCCTCGGTGGACGGCGAACGGGCGACCGTCACTTTATGTCCTTCCACGCCCGATGACAACGATGTCAGCGCGGGGGCGGAGACCGGAGTGCGGCAGCCCGGGAAGCCGTGGAAGGATGGGGCGACATGAGCGCAGTGAAACTCGACGGCAAGGCCACGGCCGCCCGGATCAAGGCAGACCTCGCGGCCCGGGTGGCCGCGCTCAAGGCCCGCGGCGTCACCCCCGGCCTGGGCACCGTCCTGGTGGGAGACGACCCCGGCAGCCAGATCTACGTCGCCGGCAAGCACCGCGACTGCGCCGAGGTGGGCATCGCCTCCATCCGGGTCGACCTGCCCGCGACCGCCACGCAGGCTGACGTCGAGGCCGCCATCGACGAGCTCAACGCCTCGCCCGAGTGCACCGGCTACATCGTGCAGCTCCCGCTGCCGCGCCACCTCGACACGATGGCGCTGATCGAGCGGATGGACCCGGCCAAGGACGCCGACGGCCTGCACCCGGTCAACCTGGGCCGGCTCGTCCACATGGTCGACGCGCCGCTGCCCTGCACGCCCCACGGCATCGTGCTGCTCCTACAGGAGTACGGCGTGCCGATCAAGGGCGCGGAGGTGGCCGTGGTCGGCCGCGGCATCACCGTGGGCCGCTCCCTCGGCCTGCTGCTGACCCGCCGCAGCGAGAACGCCACCGTCACCCTCTGCCACACCGGCACCCAGGACCTGGCCGGCCACGTCCGCCGGGCCGACATCGTGGTGGCGGCCGCCGGTGTCCCCGGCCTCATCACCCGCGACATGGTCAAGCCCGGCGCGGCCGTCCTCGATGTGGGCGTCTCCCGCGTCGACGGCAAGATCGCCGGTGACGTGGCGGCCGACGTGGCCGAGGTGGCGGGCTTCCTGACCCCCAACCCGGGCGGGGTCGGCCCCATGACCCGCGCCCTCCTGCTGTCCAACGTGGTGGAAGCCGCCGAACGCCGGTAGGCACGCCGCCGGCGGCGTGCCCACCGGCAGTCAGGCGCGGCGGGAGCGCATGGCCTTGAGGATCGTGATGCCCGGCACCTCGCCGGCGACGAACCGTTCGTACTCCGCCGATCCGGCCGGGCACAGGCGCACCCGGCCGGCGCCGTCGAAGAGCAGCCCCCAGCCGTACTTCTTCGGCAGCGGCGACGCCCGCAGGCAGGCCTGCGGCCTGGCGAAGAACTCCGCGCGCAGCCGTGCCCGGTCCGCCTCCGCCGGCTCCGGCTGTTCCTGGCGGCGCAGCCACGTCTCGAAGAGCACGTCCTCCTGGGTCAGCTCGCCGGGGTGGTCGGCGAGCAGGTCGTGCTGCACCACCGCGACCGTCTTCTTGCCGCCTCGCGGGGCCGGCACCACGGCGCCGGCGGTGGGGCAGTCGTCGGCGATGGCGATCAGGGTGTCGTAGTAGTTCAGGTCCACCAGGGCATGATGCCCCACATGTCAACGGGCCGGGTGCGGCCGGGCGGCGAACACCCCGGCGACCGCCTGGACGAGGCAGAACCCAAGGCCGGCCAGCAGGGGTGTGGTCCAGCCGCCCGAGGTCTGCCTGAGCAGCCCGATCAGCAGCGGTCCGGCGGCCGCCAGCACGTACCCGCACGACTGCGCGACGGCCGACAGGGCCGTCACCGAGGCCGGGTCGGGGGCGCGCAGGGTGATGATGAGCAGGGCGAGGGCGATCGCGGCGCCCTGGCCGAGCCCGAGGACGATCATCCACAGCCAGGGCAGGGTCGTGGGCGCGAGCAGCACGCCGAGGTAGCCGGCGATGGTCAGCGCGGTCGCGACCGTCACGTGCGGCACCTGGGAGGCACGGCGTCCGGCGTGGACCGGGACGGCCAGGGTGGCGGCGATCTGGGTGAGGTTCGTCAGGCTGAGCAGGTAGCCGGCCTGGTCCGCGGGCAGCCCCGCGTCCTGGAAGATCGTCGGCAGCCACGCCAGCATGATGTAGAACGTCAGCGACTGCACCCCCATGAACACCGTCACCCACCACGTGACCGGGCTGCGCAGGATGGCGGCGAAGTGGCGGGGCCGGTCGCCGGTGCGGGCGGGTCTGCGCAGCGCCTGGGGGAGCCACAGCAGGGCCGCGGCCACGGCCGGCACCGCGACGAGGGCGGAGACGCCCCGCCAGCCGTGGCCGGTGAGCCGTTCCAGCGGGATCATGAGCGCGGACGCGGCGGCGGCGCCGGCCACCAGCCCGGTGACGTAGACCGACGTGTACGCCCCGACCTGGTGCGGGAAGTGCTGCTTGACCACGCCCGGCATGGCCACATTCATGATCGCGATCGCGGTGCCGGCCAGCGCGGACCCGAGGTAGAGCGCCGGCACGCCGTCCACGGTCCGCACGACGACGCCGGCGGCGAGCAGGAGCAGGCCCGCCAGCAGGGTCCGGTCGAGGCCGGCGCGCCTGGCCAGGACCGGTGTGAGCCCGCCGAACACCCCGAGACAGACGACCATGACAGTGGTGATCGCGCCGCCGCCCGCCGGGGTCAGCCCGAGATCCGTCATGATCTCGTCGAGGAGCGGGGAGACTCCGGCGAGCGCGGGCCGGAGGTTCAGCGAAGCGAGGAGGAAGCCTCCGAGCAGCAGGACAGCGCGCGGCGACATTCAGCCGGTCCGCGCCGGGGCAGCCTGTCCCTTCAAGGTCATCAGGACAGGCTACGCGGTGAACCGGCCGAAAGTACTGTCGGGGACCCCACCTTCGGTCGATGCTCGCGCCGGGCCCCCTGCCACAGGATGAGGTCCATGCCCATTCAAGATCACATCGCTGGCGTCCCCTTCGCCCGTGCCGCGGCGACGACGGGAGAGGCGCCGCGATGACCTCCCCCGGGCGGTCGCGTATCGCCGCGCTCGACGTCCTGCGCGGGTTCGCGCTGTGCGAGATCCTGCTCGCCAACATCCAGCTCATGGCCACCGGCGCCTCCGCCGTCGTGGCGCAGCCCATGGGCGACTGGGACCCCTGGCTCGGGCTGCCGATCTTCTCCCTGCTGTTCGGCGTCGGGTTCGCCCTGCTGCTGGACTCCGCCGCGGACCGCGTCCCCCGCCCGCGGCTGGTCCTGCTGCGCCGGCTGGTGGCGCTGCTGGCGATCGGCCTGGTGCACATGCTGCTGTGGCCGGGCGAGATCCTGACCGACTACGCCGTCGTCGGCATGCTGGTGCTGCTGCCCTCGACCTGGCTGCCGCGGTGGGCCGTGGCCGGCCTCGCCGCCGCGCTCGTCCCGGCGGCGCTGGTCTTCGGCGGGGGCGGCCCCCTGCTGATCGCCGGGTTGTTCCTGCTGGGGGCGGCGTTGGTCCGGTACGGGGTGATCGAGAAGATCGAGCGGTCCACCCGGGGGCCGCTCCTGCTGGGCCTGGTCTTCGCGGCGGGCCTGGCCGCCGCTCTGTGGGCACAGGCCGGCATGCGGGCGGTGGGTGCCACCACGTACCTGCCCGCCGTCTCCAGCCTGGCCGATCTGCTGCTCGTGGGCGTCTACGTGTGCGGCCTGCTGGTCCTGCTGAGGACGCCGCTGCGACCGGTGCTGCGGTTCGTCTTCGCGCCACTGGGCCGGATGGCCCTGACCAACTATCTGACCGCCACCCTCCTCGTCCTGGCGGCCGGTCAGCTCCTCGGCCTGCCGATCGGCCGGTCGTCGTCGGCGGCGTTCCAGGTCGCGGGAGTCATCCTGGCGGTCCAGTGGCTGTTCTCCGTCCTCTGGCTGCGCCGCTGTCGCCAGGGGCCCATGGAGTGGCTCTGGCGCTGGGTGACCTGGGCCCACCGCTCCACCCTGCGCATCCCACGTGCGGCACCCACTCCTTGACGGCCGGAGGTGCGCGCGGGCGGTTGCCGAGGGATCGTGGCGGCGGGCGGTCAGGAGCGGTGGCGGTAGCGGTCGGTGGCTTCCCGGGTGGCGCGGATGGCCTCGCCCGCCGTGTCGTAGGTGCGCTGGGCGAGGCCCACGAAGACGCAGTCGACGATGAGGAGCTGGCTGATCCGGCTGGCCAGCGCCCCGGGCCGGAACGCCGTCTCGCGGCCCGCCGACACCATCGTGTGATGGGCAACCTCGGCCAGGGAGGAGCGCGGGTTGTTGGTGATGCCGACGACCACGGCCCCGGCCTCGGCGGCGGTGCGGGCGGGCACCAGCACGTCGGGCGTCTCACCGCTGCAGCTGATGGCCACGGCCACGTCGCCGGGGCGCAGCAGGGCGGCGCTGGTGAGGGCGAGGTGGGCGTCGGCGAACGGATGGCTCGACAGGCCGATCCGCAGCAGCTTCTGCGACATGTCGGCGGCCACCAGGCCCGAGGCGGCCACGCCGTACACGTCGACGCGGCGGGCGGCGGCGATGGCCGTCACCACCTCGCCGAGCAGGGCCGGGTCGAGCTGCGCCGCCGTGTCGGCCAGCGCCTCCGACTCCGAGCGGGCGACCTTGGCGATGACGTCGGTGAGCGGGTCGTCGGGGCCGAGGTCGCCGGGCACGAGCCGGTCAGGTTCGCGGGCCTGCTCCTTGGCGACCGCCGCGGCCAGCGCGAAGCGAAGCTGGGAGTAGCCGGAGAAGCCGAGGACGCGGGCGGTGCGCACGATCGTCGCCTCGCTGGTGCCGGACACCGCGCTGAACTCGGTTATGGTGCTGCGGACCACCAGCTCGGGATCGTCGAGGATGATACGGGCGATGGCCCGCGCGGCGGGGGTGAGCGACGGCAGCACCGCCCGCACCGCCGCCGCCGGGTTGGCGGGCTGCGCCGGGGTGGTGGCGTCGGCTGCCCGGCCGCCGGTCATCGCACCAGCCATTCGGCCGCGGCCCGGGCCGAGACGCGCGAGACGCCGTGCGTCGCGACGTGGGTGACGCGCGGGTCCGCCGGTGGGCCGGCCGGGATGCCGGTGTCCACGACGATCACGTCCGGCCGCAGCCGCGCGGCCCGCGCCACCCGCTCCCGGACCCAGGCGTGCCGGGCGGCGTCGTGCACGACGAGGACCACCGGCCGGTCGTCGAACGGCGGCAGCTCGCCGTCCTCGGGCAGCCGGGCGCGGGACGTGCCGGGCAGCAGCTCGGTGAGGGCGGCCGTCAGGCCGGTCGGCATGACCGGGTCGACGGCCTGGCTGAACCGGGTGTTGACCTCCACGACGAGCGGCGGCCGGGTCAGCCGGCCGGTCCCCGACGTGGTGAGCGCGGCCCGGGCCGCCTCCATGCCCACCCCCGGGTCGGCGTCGGCCGCGGCCTTCTCGCGCAGCGCCGCCCGCTCGCCGTACCAGTCGGACACGGCCCGCACCCGGGCGGCGGCCTCGGCCAGGCGTTCCTCGGGGAGCGTGCCTTCGCGGACGGCCGCCACGATGGCGTCGCGCAGCTCGTACAGGGTGCGTTCGGTGGTGAGGCCGGCGCAGACGGCGTCGGCGCCGGCGGCGAGGGCGCGCACGGCGATCTCGCCGGGGGAGAACCGGGCGGCCACCGCCCGCATCTCGATCGCGTCGGTGACCAGCATGCCCTCGAAGCCCAGCTCGTCCCTGAGCAGGTCGGTCAGGATGGTGCGGCTGAGCGTCGCGGGCAGCTCGGGGTCGAGGGCGGGCACCAGCAGGTGGCCGCACATGATCGCCTGGACGCCGGCCCGGATCGCGGCGCGGAACGGCGGCAGGTCGCGTTCGGCCAGCACCTGCCCGGAGGCGTGCACGGTCGGCAGCGCCAGGTGCGAGTCGGTGGTGGTGTCGCCGTGGCCGGGGAAGTGCTTGGCGCAGGCGGCGACGCCGGCGCCCTGGACGCCGCGCAGGTAGGCGACGGTGTGCCGGGCGACGAGGCCGGGCTCGGGGCCGAACGAGCGGACGCCGATCACCGGGTTGGCCGGGTCGGCGTTGACGTCGGCCGCGGGCGCGTAGTTCAGCGTGATGTCGGCCTCGGCGAGCATCCGGCCGATCTGGCGGCCCACCCGTTCGGTGAGCCGTACGTCGTCGACCACGCCGAGCGCGCGGTTGCCCGGGAAGGAGCTGCCGGCGGCCACCTCCAGCCGGGTGACGGCCCCGCCCTCCTCGTCGATGGCGACGACGACGCCCGGATTCTCGGCGCGCAGGGCCCGTACGTGCCGCGCGTCCGGCCGGTTGCGGGCGAACAGCACCGCTCCGCCCAGCCCCTCGCCCAGGGCCCTGCGCAGCCAGTCGGGTGCGGTGGTCTCGTCGTAGCCGGGCTGCAGGACTGCCAGGGCGAGTCGGTACAGGTCAGCGGACATGCGGCATTTTCCTTCACGGTTGTTGAATTGAAGGTAATTTTCTGTCATCGTCGCCCTCGACACAACCGCTTCCCGGAGGCCACCCCCCATGCCCACCAGAAGGACAGTTCTCAAAGGTCTCGCCCTCGCCGCCGCCGCGTCCGCCGTCCCGCTGCCCGCCTCAGCCTCCTCCGCCGCCCCGCTCACCACGCTGGACGGCTCGTACGTCCCGCCCCTGCGCCAGATGCGCGGCATGTGGATCGCGTCGGTGGCCAACATCAACTGGCCCTCCAAGCAGGGGCTGAGCGCCGACCAGCAGAAGGCGGAGTTCGTCGCCTGGATGGACCTGGCCGTGCAGCGCAAGCTCAACTCGGTGTTCGTGCAGATCAGGCCGACCGCCGACGCCTTCTGGCCGTCGCCGTTCGAGCCGTGGTCGCACTGGCTGACCGGCACCCAGGGGCAGGACCCCGGCTACGACCCGCTCGGGTTCGCGGTGGCCGAGGCGCACAAGCGGGGCCTCGCCTTCCACGCCTGGTTCAACCCGTACCGCGTCTCCATGCAGCCGGACCCGGCCCAGCTCCACCCCGACCACCCCGGCCGCAGGCACCCCGACTGGATCCTGCCGTTCGGCGGCAAGCTCTACTACAACCCCGGCCTGCCCGAGGTGCGGAGGTTCTGCCAGGACGCGATGCTCGACGCGCTCACCCGCTACGACATCGACGGCCTGCACTTCGACGACTACTTCTACCCCACCAACACCACGGCCTTCGACGACAGCGCCGCCTTCGCCCAGCACGGGGCCGGCTTCCCCGACCTGGCCACCTGGCGCCGCCACAACGTCGACCTCATGGTCTCGGAGATGCAGCAGCGCGTCCGCGAGGCCAAGCCGGAGGTCGCCTGGGGCATCAGCCCGTCGGGCATCTGGCGCAACAAGGCCGCCGACCCGCTCGGCTCCGACACCAACGGCGGCCAGTCGTACGACAACCTGCACGCCGACACGCGCGGCTGGGTCAAGAAGGGCTGGCTCGACTACATCGCGCCGCAGCTCTACTGGTACATCGGCCAGCCCCCCGCCGACTACTCCAAGCTCGTCCCGTGGTGGTCGGACGTGGCGAGCGGCACGAACACGCTGCTGTGGATCGGCCAGGCGGCCTACAAGGCGGGCGACCCGGCGCAAGCCGCGCCCTGGCAGGACCCGGCCGAGCTGTCCAAGCACCTCACGCTCAACCGCGCCCACCCCGAGATCTCCGGCGACATCTGGTACAACGCCAACGACCTGCGCGCCGACCGGATCGCCTCGATCAGCACGGCGGTCGGCGACCACTACACCCGCCCCGCGCTCGCGCCGGTGCTGCCCCGGCTGGCGGACGGCGAGGGGCCGCGGCGGCCCGTCGTGGCGTACGCGCTGCGCCGCCCGGCAGGCGGAGTGGAGGTGCGCGCGGTCGCGACCGGCCGGGACGAGCCGTTCCAGTTCGCCGTGTTCCGCTTCCCCCGCCGGGCGTCCGCCGAAGGTTTCGGCGACGCGCGCCACCTCGTCGCCGTCGTCCCCGGCGACCGGCAGGTCCGCTGGGTGGACCCCGACGGCAAGCGGGGCGACCACTACTACGTGATGGCCGTCGACCGGGCCAACCGGACGAGCCGGCCCAGCAACGGGTTCAGGGTCCTGTAAGGAGCGCGATGCGGGTTCTCGGCCTCATCTCCGGCACGTCGCACGACGGCATCGACAGCGCGGTCGTCGACTGGTCGCTAGACGGCGGCACGCTCATCGGCCGGATCGAGCACGTCGGCGAGCGGCCGTACGAGGCCGGGCTGAGAGCCCGCATCGTCGCCGCCCTCCCGCCCCACCGGGTGGACATGGGGGAGGTGTGCGCGCTCGACACGCTGGTCGGCCAGGCGTTCGCCGACGCGGCGGGGCACTGCCCACGGGCCGACCTGATCTGCTCGCACGGGCAGACCTTCTTCCACTGGGTGACGGACGGCCGGGTCCTGGGCACGCTGCAGCTCGGCCAGCCCGCCTGGATCGCCGAGCGCACCGGCCTGCCCGTCGTCTCCGACGTGCGGGTGCGCGACGTCGCCGCCGGAGGGCAGGGCGCGCCGCTGGTGTCGTACCTCGACCTGCTGCTGCTGGCCGGGCTGCCGGGCCGGGCCGGCGCACTCAACCTCGGCGGCATCGCCAACCTGACCGTCGCCTCGGCGGACTCCGGCGGGCCGATCGCCTACGACACCGGGCCCGCGTGCGCGCTTATCGACGCCGCCGCGCCGCCGTACGACGCGGACGGCGCGCTGGGCGCCGCGGGCACGGTGGACGAGAAGCTGCTCGCCGACCTGCTGGCCGAGCCCTACTACGCCCAGGACCCGCCGAAGACGACCGGCAAGGAGCTCTTCACACCCGGTTACGTCCGCGACCGCGCCGGGGCCGACCTGCCGCCGGTGGGTCTGCCGCCGGCCGGCCTGCCGCCGGCCGACCTGCCGCCGGCCGACCTGGTGGCCACGCTGACGGCGCTGACCGCCGAGACGGTCGCCGCAGAGCTGCGCCGGCACCGGCTGGACACGGTCGTCGTGTCGGGCGGCGGCATCCGCAACCCCACGCTGATGGGCATGCTGCGCGCCCGCGCGCCGCACACGCGGCTGGTGGCCAGCGACGAGCTCGGCGTGCCCGCCGGGGCGAAGGAGGCCGTCGCCTTCTCGCTCTTCGGCTGGCTCACCGCGCACGGCCTGCCGGCCACCGTGCCCGGGTGCACGGGCGCCGCGGGGGCGCGCGTGCTGGGCACGATGACACCCGGCTCCGGCCCTCTGACGCTGCCGGAACCCCTCGCCGAAGCCCCGGTCGCGATCCGGCTGCTACGAAGCCCTGCGTCCGGCGGCTGACGGCTGGTCGGCCGTGGCTCCCGCCCGCTGTGGTGGCACCACAGGGGTGGGACGCACCAGGCCCAGCGCGACGACCTCGTTGGCCAGCCGCGTGCGCCGGTTGGTGCCCTCCGGGATCCGGAACTTCTGGTAGAGCCGCAGCAGATGCTGCTTGACCGCGGCTTCGGTCACGACGAGGTCGTCGGCGATCTCGCGGGCGGTCGCCGGGGCGACGAACGCCTCGTCCGACAGCGCCGGCCGGCAGAGCGAGGTCAGCACGTCGACCTCGCGCCTGGTCAGCTCGGGCGCCGCCGCCCTGCGCAGCTCGATCTCGGGGGCGAAGTCCTCACGGGGGACTCCGCCGACGCGACCGCGCGCCGCGCCGAAGGAGACGACGTCGCCGTCGTCCAGCACCCTCCGGGCGATCGGCCTGCCATTCACCCGTGTGCCGTTGCGGGACAGGCCCAGGTCAACGACATACAGGTAGGGTCCTCGCCTGACGAACTCGGCATGGAGTCGAGACACGCTCGGATCGGTCAGCCGGATGTCGACACCACGGCCCCTCCCCACCGTCGTGATCTCGGGGCGCAACGGGATCACCTCGCCGGTGTCCTCGATGCGTATGAACGGCCCCTCCACGGCAGTTCCTCCCCAGGTAGCCCGCCGTAACTATTACTACAGCTCCGGCTTACCCAACCGAGGGGATGCGGAATCGCCTTTGCCGTAAGGAGAATCCCGCTTGAAATTGGTCTGGACCTCCGCCGACGGTTTTCCCTGCTCACGGGTAGACTTCCAGCGACGATAAGCGGAGGAAACACTCATGGCGGACAAGCCCACGAAAGGCCTGGCCGACGTCGTAGCCGCGTCCACTGCGCTGAGCGACATCGACGGGAAGGCCGGTCGCCTCTTCTACCGTGGATACGACATCCATGACCTGGCCGGCCGAGCGACGTTCGAGGAGACCGCGCACCTGCTCCAGCGCGGCAGGCTGCCCAGTCGCGCGGAGCTGGACCACTACGGGGCCGAGCTGGCCCGGGGCCGTGAGCTGGGCGCGCTCGTGTCCGCGAACGTCGCCGAGATCGCCGAGAAGCAGAAACCGATGGAGGCGCTGCGCAGCCTGGTCTCCCTGGCCGGCGCCGACGATCCCGACAAGGACTCCATCGAGCCCGAGGCCAACCTGCGCAAGGCCGCCCGGCTGACGGCCCAGCAGCCGCTGCTCGTCGCCCGCTACCACGCCGCGCGCACCGGCACCCGGGCACCCGAGCCCGACCCGGCGCTCAGCATCGCCGCGAACTTCCTGCTGCAGGTCACCGGGCGCACCCCGGAGCGGCGCGAGGTCGAGATCTTCGACGCCTGCCTGGTGCTGCACGCCGACCACACCATGAACGCCTCCACCTTCGCCGCCCGGGTGTGCGCCGCGACCCTGTCGGACATGCACTCCGCCATCGTCGCCGCGATCGGCACCCTCAAGGGCCCGCTGCACGGCGGCGCGAACGAGCAGGTCATGAAGACCCTGGAGTCGATCTCGCCGTCCGGCGTGGCCCAGGCAGTCCGCGACAAGCTCGCCGCGGGCGAAAAGATCATGGGCTTCGGGCACCGCGTCTACAAGACCGAGGACCCCCGCGCCACCCACCTGCGCAAGATGTCGGCGGAACTCGCCGAGGCGTCCGGAGACGACACCTACTACCGCATGTCGAAGGAGATGGAGGAGGTCGTCCTCGAGACCAAGGGGCTGTATCCGAACGTCGACTTCTACGCGGCGTCGGTCTACCACTACCTTGGCATTCCGACCGACCTCTTCACGCCGGTCTTCTCGATCAGCCGGATGTCGGGATGGACGGCCCACGTCATCGAGCAGCACGCCGACAACCGGCTGATCCGCCCCGACAGTGAATACATCGGGGAGCGTGACCAGAAGTGGAAGCCGATCGAGGAACGGTGAACCGTTCCGGCGAGACCTGGGGGCCGTACCCGCTGATCCTGGCGGGTGCGGTCGTCGCCGTCGCCACGGCGCTGCTGGCCGACCTGCGGTGGGGCGGGTTCGCGCTGGGGGGAGTGATCATGATCGGAGCCGCGCTCCGGTTCGCCGGGTACGGCGGCGCGCTCGCCGTACGCAGCAGGAAGACCGACGTCATCACACTGGGCGCGTTCGGGTTCGTGCTCGTGCTGACGTCGATGTTGCTGGGCAACAACGAGCTGAAGGCGTTCATCATGTCCCTTTTGGCACGTTGACCTGGCGGTCCGATAGCCTCAACGCATCCATTCATTGAAGGGGAACCATTCGCATGCCCAAGATCAAGGTGGAGGGTCCTGTCGTCGAGCTCGACGGCGACGAGATGACCCGGATCATCTGGCAGTTCATCAAGGACCAGCTGATCCTGCCGTACCTCGACGTCGACCTGAAGTACTACGACCTCGGCATCGAGCACCGTGACGCCACGGACGACCAGGTGACGATCGACGCCGCCAACGCCATCAAGCAGTACGGCGTCGGTGTGAAGTGCGCCACCATCACCCCGGACGAGGCGCGGGTCGAGGAGTTCGGCCTGAAGAAGATGTGGAGGTCGCCGAACGGGACCATCCGCAACATCCTCGGCGGCGTCATCTTCCGCGAGCCGATCATCATGTCCAACGTGCCGCGTCTGGTCCCCGGCTGGACCAAGCCGATCGTCGTCGGCCGTCACGCCTTCGGCGACCAGTACCGCGCCACCGACCTGAAGGTTCCCGGCGAGGGCACGCTGACCCTCACCTTCACCCCGAAGGACGGCTCCGAGCCGATCGAGCTGGACGTCTACGACTTCCCCGGCTCCGGCGTCGCGCTGGCCATGTACAACCTGGACGAGTCGATCCGCGACTTCGCCCGCGCCTCCATGCGCTACGGCCTGGCCCGCAACTTCCCGGTCTACCTCTCCACGAAGAACACGATCCTCAAGGCGTACGACGGCCGCTTCAAGGACATCTTCGCCGAGGTCTACGAGAGCGAGTTCAAGGAGGACTTCGAGAAGGCCGGGCTCACCTACGAGCACCGCCTGATCGACGACATGGTCGCCGCGGCCCTCAAGTGGGAGGGCGGCTACGTCTGGGCGTGCAAGAACTACGACGGTGACGTGCAGTCCGACACGGTCGCGCAGGGCTTCGGCTCGCTCGGCCTGATGACGTCCGTCCTCATGACGCCCGACGGCCGCACCGTCGAGGCCGAGGCCGCCCACGGCACCGTGACCCGCCACTACCGCCAGCACCAGCAGGGCAAGCCCACCTCCACCAACCCGATCGCCTCGATCTTCGCGTGGACGCGTGGCCTGGCCCACCGCGGCAAGCTCGACAACACCCCCGCGGTGACCGAGTTCGCCAACACGCTGGAGCGGGTCTGCGTCGAGACCGTCGAGAGCGGTCAGATGACCAAGGACCTCGCGCTCCTCGTCGGCGGCGACGCCGAGTGGCTGACCACCCAGGACTTCCTGGCCACGCTGGACGAGAACCTCAAGAAGAAGATGGCCGTCTGACAGCCGGCCGTCCGGTCGCGAACGGCCTCCGCCCGCGGTCGCGCCGCGGGCGGCGGCCGTTCGCGACTGTCACCGGCCTTTCCGCTGCTCAGAGCCTCCCTTGGACATCCCGTGTCGATCAGTTGGGTATGAGCCCGGCGTAACAGTCGTGCGCGTCTCGGGGGGTTCGGATGCGACTGCGTGTCATCACTGGGGTGGGTACGGTCACGATCGCGGCGATCGTGACCGGCTGTGGCTCCGAGCCCGCTCCGCAGGCCAAGCCGCCGGCCAAGGCCGACGCGGCGGCGGCGAAGCAGAGCAAGGCCGCGAAGGCCGCCGCCGCGGCCAAGGTCAAGGCCAACGAGCTGGGGCAGGTGCCGGTGCTCATGTACCACCGGATCATCCCGAAGCCGGCGACCACGGACGACCGCACTCCGGCACAGTTCCGCGCCGACCTCGACCGGCTGGCCCGCGACGGGTACGTGCCCGTCACCGCCGCCGAGTTCGTCACCGGCAAGATGGACATCCCGGCGGGGCGGCACCCGGTCGTCATCACCTTCGACGACTCCTCACCCTCCCAGCTCACGCTGGACGAGATGGGCCAGCCGAAGCCCGACACGGCGGTCGCCATCCTGCGCGAGACCGCGGCCCGGCACCCCGGCTTCCGGCCGGTGGCGACCTTCTACGTGACGCGCGACATGTTCGGCAAGTCCGTCAAGGAGGAGCAGGCGCAGATCCTGCTCTGGCTCAAGGACAACGGCTTCGACATCGGCAACCACACCCGCGACCACCTCAACCTGCGCGGCATGGCCAAGAGCGGCGTCCAGGAGCAGATCGGCTCCATCGCCAAGGAGGTGGGCGAGCTGGCCGGGATCAAGCCGGTCACCATCGCCCTGCCGTACGGCAACCAGCCGAGCACCAAGGAGTGGGCCGCCCGCGGCACCTCCTACCACCACAAGGGCGTCTTCCTGGCCGGCTACACCCCGGCGGCGTCGCCGTTCAGCAGGTCGTTCGACCCGCTGGGCATCCCCCGGATCAAGGCCATGGACAAGAAGGGCGACTGCGCCCAGTTCTGCTCCACGGCCTGGCTCGACTGGTTGAAGAGCAACCCGGACATGCGCTACACCTCCGACGGCGACGTGACGACGGTGGCCTTCCCCAAGTTCAAGAACCCGTTCCTGAGCACGACGTACAAGACGTACGCGCTGCCGTACTGACAGGTCAGGCCACCGGGCGGGCGGTGCCGTCGGCCAGGTCGAGCAGGCGGACGGCGTGCTCGCCGTGCGGTCCCCGGATCGCGACGGCGAGCGTGCCGTCGTCCGCCCAGCTCAGGATCCGGCCGATCCACCAGCCGGGGGGCAGCCGGGGGACGACCGTCCGGACGGTCCGGCCCGTGCGCGTGTCGGTCAGGACGACGCCCAGGTGGTCCACCCCGTCCGGGAGGACCTCGGCGGCCGGCGAGGCGAGCACGTCCGCCGCGTGGCCGCCGTCACCTGCCAGGGTGCGAGCGCCGCGAGGAGCCACGCGAGGATCGGCAGGGCGGCGGCGGACAGCTCGGAGGTCCCCCGCAGGACGGCGGGCAGCTCGGGCAGGCCGCAGCGGGACGCGGTCCACAGGGCGACGGCGGTGCCGCCGGCCAGGAGCGTGCGCGCGGACCTCGACCGGATGGCGAGCTCGGCGCAGACCAGGTCGGCCGGTCCCTGCGGCACGGGCGCGCCGTCGAGGTGCCGCAGGAGCAGGTGCACGGTGAGCACCACGCCGAGCGCGAGCGCCGCCCAGGCGCGTTCGGTCACGCCGACGTCCATCCGGAACGACCGCACCACCGTGCTGAGGGCGACGGCGGCGGAAAGAATGGCGGCGCACCGCCAGATGCCGACGAGCGGGGCCGAGGCGAGACACCACCCGTGCGGCCGGCGCGTACGCGGCCGGAAACGGGCGAAGGTGATTTCCGCCGCCACCCCGCCGAGAAACCAGCAGGTGATCGGAAAGTACGGGGAGACGGTGGCGTCGTGCACCATGATGGTCACGGCCAGGGCCATTCCCACGGCTCCGCCGATCCAGCGGAACCGCCTGGTGACCTGGAGATACCGGATAATCCGGTTTCCGGTGAAAACAGTCACGGCGACCGGCTGCTTCGCCGCGAAATGATCGGCCAGGGCCCGGGGCAGCGGCCTGGTCGCCCGGGAATAGGCGACCGGAACAGCCAGCGCCGACAGGGCCAGAAAGAGGGCGGCTAACAAATCTCGGTTTCCGTCACGCCGAAGAAAGTAGCAGAATACGGATCTTGAGTCAGGGGAGTCAATGATCGCCGACGAGGTGTGGGAACGGCTCGATCCGACGACGGGCACGGGCGGCCGGGCCGAGCGGCGGCGCGTGCTGCGGGCGGCGGGGGCGCTCGCCTCCGTGGCGCTCGTCACGGCGGTCGGCTGGTGGAGCGGAGCGGTGGCGCCCCGCCTGGTGGAGACACCCCGCCACGTGCAGATCCGGGCCTTCGAGGACGAGCTCGGCCGGCCGGGGGCCCTCCTGGTGGAGACGGGGCGGTGGATCGCGAACGAGGGCCGGCTGCCCGTCACGATCAACGGAGTGGCGATGCGGGGGCCCGGCGTCAGGGTCACGTCAGTGACCGTCGCGGACGGCGGCTCCCTGCCCGTGACGATCCCGCCGGGCGAGCGGGCGGCGTTCGTCATCGGCATCGACGTCACCGACTGCGACAGCGCCAGCACGGCGGCCCCGGATCTCGTCGTCGACACCGAGAGCTGGTGGGGGAGCCGCGCCGCCACGGTCGGCCGCCCGGACCACGCGGATCCGGACCTCGGCTTCCACCTTGCCTCGCCCTGCGAAGGGTGAGCCGCGGGCCTCGCAGGGACGGTCACGGACCGAAGAGTCACGTCACGAACGGTTAACGCCTCCCTGAGAACTTTCTGAACGTCGTAAAGTTTGCGTCGTCGGGCCGTTTGCACACGTGGGGACATGACGACATGCCGCAGATCTCGCCGCTGGTCACGGGCGACCCCGGCGAGCTGGGGTCGTTCCGGCTCACCGGACGGATCGGAGAGGGCGGCCAGGGCATCGTCTACCTGGGCGTCAACGACGAGGGCGAGCAGGCCGCCATCAAGCTGCTGCACATCAAGTTCAGCGGCGACACCATCGCCCGGTCGCGCTTCGCCAGGGAGCTCAAGGCGGCCAAACGGGTGGCGTCGTTCTGCACCGCCCGGGTCATCGAGGCCGACCTCGACGGTGACACGCCGTACATCGCGAGCGAGTACATCGAGGGACGGGCGCTGCGGGAGCTCGTCGACACCGACGGGCCGCTGCGCGGCACGGTGCTCGACCGGCTGGCCATCGGCACGGCGACAGCGCTGACAGCCATCCACCACGCCTCGATCGTGCACCGCGACTTCAAGCCCGACAACGTGCTCATCGCCGCCGACGGGCCGCGCGTGGTGGACTTCGGCATCGCGCGGATCATCGACTCGACCGGCACCATCACCAGCCGCGCCATCGGCACGCCCGCCTACATGGCGCCCGAACAGATCGCCGGCGAGGACGTGGGGCCCTACACCGACGTGTTCGCGTGGGGGGCCACGATCGCGTTCGCGGCCACGGGCAAGGTGGCCTTCGAGGGCAACTCGATCGCCGTGGTGCTCAACCGGATCCTCAACCACGAGGTCGACGTCGGCATGATGCCCGAGCCGCTGCGCGGGGTGGTCCGCTCGGCGCTGGCCAAGGCGCCGGAGGAGCGGCCGTCGGCCGACCAGATCCTGCTGCGGTTACTCGGCCAGCCCGAGACGACCGGGGCGTCCACGGCCGTGCTCAGCCGGGGCGCGGAGGTGGCCGGCGACGACACCACGCCGTTCCTGCGCGTGTCGCCGTCGCTCGCGAACCGCCAGACCGGCACGGGCGGCACGTCCGCGCCCATGGGCGGCACGTCCGCGCACTCAAGCGGCACGTCCGTGCCCACGGGCGGAGCGTCCTCCCGTACGGGCGGGACGCCTTCCCACCCGGGTGGCACGTCCGCGCACCCCGGCGGGGCGGCGGGACCGACCGGCGGGGGAGCCTCGCGGTACACCGGCGGCGCGGGGGCGCCGCATGCCGGGGCGTTCCCCGCGCAGACCGGCGCGTCGCCCCGGTACGCCGCGGGGACGCAACTGTCGGCGCAGCCGGGCGCCCCGCTGCCCCAGCAGCATTCGGACGGCCCCGCGCCGGGGTCGCAGCCGCAGGCAGGGAGCCCGGCCGAGCCACGCACCGGCGTGCCGCCCGCGCCCGTCACCCCGCCGGCCACCCCTGCCCGGCGCGGCCGGCGAGTCTTATGGCTCACCCTGGCCGTCACCATGGTGCTGCTCTGCGCGCTGACCGTCGTGGCCGTCTCGCGGGGCTGGTCGCCGCTGGCGTTGATCCAGAAGTCCGGTCTCTCCGGCGGGGAGCCGACGGGCGGCGACGGCACCTCGTCGAGCGCGGTGGACAAGGCGGCCGTCACCGGCAAGCTCGTCGTCGGCGTGAAGGGCGACCTGCCCGGCATCGGGCTGGAACGCGGCGGCGGCTTCGAGGGGTTCGACGTCGAGCTGGCGAAGAAGATCGCGGCGGCGCTCGGCGCGAAGCAGACCGAGTTCGTCAGGGTCTCCCGCGGCGACCGGGCCGACCTGCTCGCCGACGGCACGGTGGACCTGGTGGTCGCCACCTACTCCATCGACGAGGCCGACGAGAACAAGGTCAGTTTCGCCGGGCCCTACTACCTGGCGCACCAGGACATCCTGGTGCGCAGCGGCAGCGGCATCGAGCGGATCGACGACCTCGCGGGCAAGAGGATCTGCGCGATCAACAGCCCCTCGGTCGGCCTGGTCCAGGACCGGGTGAAGGTCAGGCCGGTCACAGCGGGCAACTACGCCGAGTGCATGGACCTGCTCAGGAGTGGCGGCGTCGACGCGGTTCCCGGTGACGACCTCATCCTGGCCGGGTTCGCCAGCCGCGAGAACCTCCGCTTCAAGGTGCTGGGCGCCAAGCTCACCAACGAGCGCTACGCCGTCGGCATCCGCAAGGGCGACGCCCGGACGTGCGGCGCGGTCAACGCCGTGATCGCCGACCTCTACGCCACCGGCGCCCTGAAGGAGCTCCTCACCAGCCATTTCAAGAAGGTCGAGTTCGACATGGAGCTGAACAGACCCGTGATGGAAGCCTGCCGATGACGAACGGGTAGCATCCGAAGGTCAATCAATCGTCCTGCGAGTTAGGGGAAGGCCATGGCCACGCCCGTCAAGGTGACCGTCACCGGTGCCGCCGGTCAGATCGGCTACGCACTGCTGTTCCGCATCGCGTCGGGCCAGCTGCTGGGCGCGAACGTCCCGGTCAAGCTGAGCCTGCTGGAGGTCCCGCAGGCGGTGAAGGCCGCCGAGGGCACCGCCATGGAGCTCGACGACTGCGCGTTCCCGCTGCTGTCCGGCATCGAGATCACCGACGACCCGGACGTGGCCTTCGACGGCGCCAACGTGGCCCTCCTCGTGGGCGCCATGCCGCGTAAGGCCGGCATGGAGCGCGGCGACCTGCTCGGCGCCAACGGAGGCATCTTCGGGCCGCAGGGCAAGGCGATCAACGACCACGCCGCCGACGACATCAAGGTCCTCGTGGTCGGCAACCCCGCCAACACCAACGCGCTGATCGCCCAGCAGCACGCGCCCGACGTGCCGGCCGAGCGCTTCACCGCGATGACCCGCCTCGACCACAACCGGGCGCTGTCCCAGCTCGCCGCGAAGCTCCAGGTGCCGGTCACCGAGATCAAGCACATGACGATCTGGGGCAACCACTCCGCCACGCAGTACCCCGACCTGTTCCACGCCGAGGTCGGCGGCAAGGTTGCCGCCGAGCAGGTCGACGCCGAGTGGCTGCGCGAGACGTTCATCCCGACCGTCGCCAAGCGCGGTGCGGCGATCATCGAGGCGCGCGGCGCCTCCTCGGCCGCCTCGGCCGCCAACGCCGCGATCGACCACGTCCACGACTGGGTCAACGGCACCGACTGGACCTCCGCCGCCATCGTCTCCGACGGGTCCTACGGGGTCCCGGAGGGGCTCATCTCGTCGTTCCCGGTCCGCGCCGTGGACGGCCGGTTCGAGATCATCCAGGGTCTGGAGATCGACTCCTTCTCGCGCGAGCGCATCGACGCCAGCGTGCGGGAGCTGGTGGAGGAGCGCGACGCGGTCAGGTCGCTCGGCCTCATCTAGGCACCTTCGAGGGCGCGCGTCCCCTTCCGGGGCGCGCGCCTTCGTCGTGTCCGGCGGCGTACCGGACCGGCGACCTCGACCGGCAGCCGGGACCGGGGGCCGGGCCGGGAGGCGTGGCCGAGGCGGTCAGGAGGCGGACAGCGCCGCCCACGCGTCCGCGACGATGTCGCGCAGCTCCGCCCGCTCGGCCTTCCAGCCCAGCTCGCTCTGGATCCGCTGCGACGAGGCGACCAGCACGGCCGGGTCGCCGGGACGGCGCGGTCCCACGACGGCGGGGATCTCGTGCCCGGTGACCTCGCGGCAGACCGAGATCACCTCCTGGACCGAGAAGCCCGTGCCGTTGCCCAGGTTGTAGATCTCGTGCCGGCCCTCGGCGACCGCGTCGAGCGCCAGCAGGTGGGCGCGGGCCAGGTCGGCGACGTGGATGTAGTCGCGCACGCAGGTGCCGTCGGGCGTCGGGTAGTCGGTGCCGAACACGTTCACCGACTCGCGCTCGCCGGTGGCGACCTTCAGCACGTTGGGGATGAGGTGCGTCTCCACGGTGTGCCGCTCGCGGTAGCGGCCGTGGGCGCCCGCCACGTTGAAGTAGCGCAGGCTCACCGCGCCCAGCCCGCGCAGCCCGGCGTAGGCGGTCAGGGCCGTGTCGACGGCCAGCTTGGAGGCGCCGTAGGGGTTCGTCGGGCGCGTGGGGTCGCTCTCCTCGATCGGGGAGCGTTCGGGCTCGCCGTACGTGGCGGCGGTGGAGGAGAAGACGATCCGGCGCACGCCCTGACCGTGCATGGCGTCCAGCAGGGCCAGCGTGCCGCCGAGGTTGTGCGACCAGTAGAGACCCGGCTTCTCGACGGACTCGCCGACCAGCGACTTGGCGGCGAAGTGCAGCACCGCGTCCACGCCGCGCAGGGCGTCGCCGGCCTCGGTGATGGAGCCATGGACGAACCGGGCGCCCTCCGGCACGGCGTCGGCGTGGCCGGTCGAGAGGTCGTCGAGCACGGTCACCTCGTGCCCGGCCTCGACGAGCTGCGCCGCCACGACGCTGCCGATGTATCCGGCGCCTCCGGTGACCAGTAGCTTCATGTCTACTCCTGTTGGAATATGTTCGATTTGGTCGGCTTGCCGTTCAGCATAGGTGAAAAGCCGTTGAGTACGCTGCCAACCACCATGTATGACAACGTCGCGGCCAACATCGCGCTCGTCCTCGTCTTCATTCTGGTCGGCGGCTACTTCGCGGCGGCCGAGATGGCGATGGTGAGCCTGAGGGAGAGCCAGGTACGCAAGCTCGCCCAGCGCGGGCGGCGCGGCGAGCGCGTCGCCAAACTCGCCCGCGACCCCAACCGATTCCTGTCGGCCGTGCAGATCGGGGTGACCGTCGCCACCATGCTGTCGGCCGCGTTCGGCGCCGACCGGCTCGGCATGCAGCTCACACCCGTCCTCGAAGGATGGGGGGTGCCCGCAGCCGTCGCCCCCGTGCTCGCGCTGGTGCTGGTGACGCTGGCCATCTCGTACGTGTCGCTGGTGCTCGGCGAGTTGGCGCCCAAGCGCCTGGCCAGACAGCGGGCCGAGGGGCTGTCGCTGTTCGTGGCGCCGTTCCTCGACCGCATCGCCGCCCTGTCACGCCCGATCATCTGGGCGCTGTCCAAGTCCACCGACGGCGTCGTCCGGCTGCTCGGTGGCAACCCGCACGCCGACACCGAGGAGGTGACCACCGAGGAGCTGCGCGAGATGGTCGTCGGCCACACCGACCTGACGAGCGACGAGCGCAACCTCATCGCCGAGGTGTTCGCCGCGGGCAAGCGGCAGCTACGCGAGGTCATGCTGCCGCGCACCG
Source organism: Nonomuraea sp. NPDC047897 (assembly GCF_043204415.1). NCBI lineage: Bacteria > Bacillati > Actinomycetota > Actinomycetes > Streptosporangiales > Streptosporangiaceae > Nonomuraea > Nonomuraea sp. NPDC047897. The sequence goes on from NZ_JBIDCC010000001.1 coordinate 219,333, forward strand.
AGGTGGAGTTCATGGAGGCCGACACCCCGCTGGCCGAGGCGGCGGTGCTCGCGGCGGCCATGCCGCACTCGCGCTTCCCCGTCTACCGCGAGTCGTACGACGAGGTCATCGGGTTCGTGCACGTCAGGGACCTGCTCGACCCGGTGCTGACCGGCCGCGTCGAGCCCATCAGCACGCTGGTGCCGATCCGGCCGGTCAAGTTCGTGCCCGCCTCCAAGCGGGTGCTGACGACGCTGTCGGAGATGCGCGACGAACAGCACCATCTGGCCATCGTGGTCGACGAGTACGGCGGCACCGCCGGCATCGTCACCCTGGAGGACCTGGTCGAGGAGCTGATCGGCGACATCAGGGACGAGTACGACGTGGAGGACGACACGGTCGTGCTGCCCGCCGGCGAGATGGAGATCGACGGGCTGACCAATCTCGGCGACTTCGCCGAAGAGACCGGCATCAGGCTGCCCAGCGGGCCGTACGAGACGCTGGGCGGGTTCGTGATGGCGATGCTCGGGCACGTCGCGAGCACGGGTGAGATGGTCGAGGTGAACGGTTTCGAGCTGACCGTCACCGAGCTCGACGGCCGCCGGATCGCGAGGGTGCGGGTGAAACGCCGGCCCGCCGTCGAGTCGCCTTCGCCGCCCGTCGAGTCCCCGCCCGTCGAGTCGCCGCCTGCCGAGGATTCCTGACACAATTACCTGCTATGGCCAGACCTCGTGTTCTCTCCGGCATCCAGCCCACCGCGGACTCCTTCCACCTGGGCAACTACCTGGGTGCGGTCCGTCAGTGGGTGCCGTTGCAGGAGACTCACGACGCCTTCTACTGCGTGGTCGATCTGCACGCGATCACCGTGCCGACCGACCCGGCCGACCTGCGCCGGCGCACCCGCGTGGCGGCCGCGCAGCTCTTCGCGGCGGGGCTCGACCCCGAGCGCTCCACGGTCTTCGTGCAGTCGCACGTCCGGCAGCACACCGAGCTGGCGTGGACGCTGATCTGCCTCACCGGCATGGGCGAGGCGGCCCGGATGACCCAGTTCAAGGACAAGTCGGCCAAGTTCGGGGAGAGCGCGGCCAGCGTGGGCCTGTTCACCTACCCGATCCTGCAGGCCGCCGACATCCTGCTCTACCAGGCCAACCGCGTCCCGGTCGGCGCCGACCAGAAGCAGCACCTGGAGCTGACCCGCGACCTCGCGCAGCGCTTCAACCACCGCTTCGGCGACACCTTCACCCTGCCGGAGCCGCACATCCTCAAGGAGGTCGAGAAGATCACCGACCTCCAGGACCCGTCGGCCAAGATGTCGAAGTCGTCCTCCAGCCCGGCCGGCATCCTCGACGTGCTGGAGCAGCCCGGCCCGCTGCGCAAGAAGGTCATGCGGGCGGTCACCGACACGGGCAGCGAGGTGCTCTTCGACGAGGAGAACAAGCCCGGCATCTCCAACCTGCTGCGGATCCAGTCGGCGCTGACCGGCACGCCCATCCCCGAGCTGGTCGCCCGCTACGTCGGCCAGGGCTACGGCACGTTCAAGAAGGACGTCGCCGAGGCCGTGGTCGAGACGTTCGGCCCGATCCGCGAGCGCACCGAGAAGCTGCTGGCCGACGAGGCCGAGCTCGACCGCCTGCTGGCCATCGGCGCCGAGCGCGCGGGCGAGGTGGCCGAGCGCACCATGGCGGAGGTCCGCGACAAGGTCGGCTTCCTGCCCACCCGCTGACGCCCCCCGGGACGCCGCCTGGGTGGTCACCCCGGCCGGCTCGCGTGTCGGCGCTCTCAAGGCCTCACTTCGGCAGATTGAAAGACCTCCCTTCGGCAGATTGAAAGGTCGTTAGACTCTCTGCGTGCGACAAGGTGTCGATTACCTGCCCAGACGTGCGGCGGCCCTCGTGTACGAAGCTCTGGACGACACGAGGGTCGTTGTCATCAACGGAGCCCGGCAGGTGGGCAAGAGCACGCTGGCCGAGCGAGTGCTGTGTCAGGTCTCAGGGGGTGTGGCCAGGTTTCTCGACGACCCGGTCACCAGAGCGGCGGCGAGCGAGGATCCCGTCCGGTTCGTGGGCCACGACGGACTCATGCTCATCGACGAGGTCCAGCGGGTGCCGGACCTCTGGCTGGCGATCAAGCATGCGGTCGATCGCGACCCCCGCCCGGGGCGCTTCCTTCTGACCGGATCCGCGCGTCTGCTGGCTTTGCGCAGTCTTCCCGACGCGCTGCCAGGTAGGGCCGAGACCGTGGAACTGTGGCCGCTGTCCCAGGGCGAGATCCAGGGGCACGAAGACGGATTCGTCGACGCCGCGTTCGCCGCCGGGGCTGAGCTACGCTGCGAGTCTCTCGGACTGCGGAGAAAGGACTATCTGGAACTGGCGGCGCGTGGCGGCTACCCGGAAGCCCTGAAGCGGAAGACGCAGCGCCGCCGCGACCGGTTCTTCGAGAGCTACGTCGCTGACCTGATGGCCAGAGACGTGAAGCAGGTGGCGCAGATCGAGCGTGCCACTGACATGCGGCGGCTCATCTCCTTGCTGGCCGCGCAGACCGGGGGGCTGCTCAACGTCAACCGGTTGGCGAGCGATCTGTCCATCTCCAACCCGACTGTCCGGCACTATATGGAGATCCTGGAAACGATCTTCCTTGTGCGCCTGCTGCCGGCCTGGTCGGCGAGCAGCACGGCTCGTGCCCTCGCCACTCCCAAGGTCATCTTCGTCGACTCGGGACTGGCCCGCTATCTGGCCGGCAGCGGCGGCGGAGACGAGGTGCTGGGAGGGATGATGGAGAACTTCGTGCTCGGGGAGATCGCCAAGCAGCTCACCTGGGCTCATACCTCCGCACGGCTCTACCACTACCGTGATCGCGACCAGTACGAGGTCGACGGCGTCCTGGAGAACAACGCGGGCGAGATCGTGGGCATCGAGGTCAAGGCCGCCGAGACGGTCCGGAGCGACGATTTCCGAGGTCTGCGGTTGTTGCGGCGGCGGTTGGGTGAGCGCATGCGGGCCGGGTTCGTCCTCTACTGCGGGTCGGAGTCGCTCAGCTTCGGTGACGGTCTGGCCTGCCTGCCCATCTCCGGGGTGTGGACGGCGTCCGCCGGGTCCGGCGCTTGACCTGGGCGGGGCTGGGCAGGGACCTCTCACCGGAGAGGCGGACGGCGGGGACCGGTGGCCCCGCGCCAGGAAGAGCGGGGCGGACGAGATGGCCGGTCTGGGCGGGCGGATCGAGGCGGCGAAGGCGTGGGGCCGTGGCCGGGTCGAGTACTGGCGGGTCCGGCGGCCCTCGATCGACCACCTGATCCGTACCGTCCAGCGCTACCAGCTCCAGTCGGGTGACCGGCTGGCGGGCGCGGTGACCTACTTCGCGTTCCTGTCGTTCTTCCCGCTGGTCGCGCTGGCGTACGCGCTGCTCGGCTACGTGCTGAGCAACGACCAGAGCGCGATGGACGCGCTGAACCGGGCCATCACCGAGCAGTTGCCGGGTGTGGCCGACCGGCTCGACCTCGACGGCATCGCCACGGCCAAGGCGACCGCCGGGATCATCGGCCTGCTCGGCCTGCTCTACGCCGGGCTGGGCGCCGTCGACGCGCTCCGCGGGGCGTTGCGCGAGATGTCGATGACCACGACGCCGCCCCTCGCCTTCTTCCTCGGCAAGCTGCGCGACCTGGCCTCGCTCGTCATGCTCGGGGCGACGATGCTTGCCTCGGTGGTCGTCACGGGGTTCGCCACGCAGGCCACGGCCGTGGTGGCGCGGTTCCTCGGTCTGGACGACACGCCGGTGAACAAGCTCATGCTGTTCTTCGTCGGCCTCGGGGCGAGCCTGGCGGCCGACTGGCTGCTCTTCGTGATCGTGCTCGGCTGGGTGGCGCGGCCGACGCAGCCGTTCAAGGTCATCGCCAAGGGGGCGCTGCTGGGGGCGATCGGGTTCGGGGCGCTCAAGCAGCTCGCCGGACTGCTGCTGGGCACGACGCTCAGCAACCCGCTCTACGGCACGTTCGCGGTGATCGTCGGATTGCTGCTGTGGATCAACTTCTCGGCCCGCCTCGTCATGTACGTGGCCGCCTGGACGGCGACGGCGGGATACGCCCCGCCGCCCGCCCCCTCGCCGATCCCGTCGGACGGCGGGGTCACCGAGCCCCCCGAGGCCACCGGCCCGGCCGGGCCCGCGCGGAGCGAGCCGGCCGCCCGGTCACTCGCCGAGGGCAGGGGGGCGTGAGCCGCGCCGGCGGCGCAGGCCGTATCCGAGCCAGACCAGCCCGAACAGCAGCGCGGCCCCGATGACGACGACGCCCACGGTGCGCGTGGTGTCGGTCTGCTTGGCGGCGGCCGCTTCGAGCAGCGGCGCCGGCTGGGCGGCGGAGGGCAGCGGCGTGGCCGTGACCTGCTGCGGCGCCGGCGCCGCAGCCTCGGCGGGGAGCGGGTCGACCAGCCGGCCCACCGGCGTGACCTTGCCGCGGGCGGCGAAGCCCCAGTCGAGGAGCTGGGCGACCTCCTCCCAGAAGAAGCCCTCGTGCCGCATGATGGCCACGATGATCGTGTGGCCGCCGCGGGTGGCCGCGCCGACGAAGCTGGCCCGCGCCTTGGTGGTCCAGCCGTTCTTGACGCCGATCATGCCGTCGTAGCGCCACAGCAGCTTGTTGTGGTTGCTGATCTCGTAGTACTTCTTCGGCGCCGGGAACTTCGCGACCTTCGTGCCGACGTAGCGGCGGAACTCCGGGTTGGCCAGTCCGGCCCGCGCGATGAGGGCCAGGTCGTAGGCCGAGCTGCTCTGGCCCGGTTTGTCCAGCCCGCTCGGCGTCTTGGCCACGGTGTCGTTCGCCTGCAGTCGCCTGGCCTCGGTGTTCATGTCCTGGAGGGTCTTGGCCAGGCCGCCGTTGGCCTCGGCCAGCGCCATGGCGGCGTCGTTGCCCGACGACATCATCAGCGCCTTCATCAGGTCGTCGACCTTGTAGATGGGCTTGGTCGTCAGGCCGACCGCGCTGCCCTCCTGGTTGACGGCGTCGCGGCTCGGCCGGACCGTGAGGTCCTTGTCGAGCAGCGGGAGCAGGGTCACTGCGGTCAGCATCTTGAGCGTGCTGGCCGGGCGGTAGCGGCCGTGGGCGTCCTTGGCCGCGAGCACCTCGCCCGTCACGGCGTCGGCGATGACGAAGGACGTCGCCTTCGTCCTGGGCGGAGCCTTGACGCCGTCGGGACGCACCAGCCCGCGGCTGGCGAGCTGGTCGCCTCCGACCGGTGGCGTCGGTGAGGCGTGTGCGGTCCCGGTGAGCGCGACCGCCGCGATGAGTGCCGTCACCGGCAGGAGTCTGTTCCACATGGCGATCTCAGCGTAGCTTCGAGTTCTTCCACATGCGCCGACTCATCCCCACAAGCTCCGGCCTCGATACTGGAGAGGTGATGATGTCGCGAAAGATCGCCCTTTTCCTCATGGTGCTGGGCGTTTTCATGATCTTCGAATGGGTGAACCTCGGGTTTAACCTGGCCGACGGTCACCGGACGAGCTTCTACGTGGTGCACGGCATCCTGATCGCCGTCAACGTCGTGCTCGGGGCCGTGCTGGTCGTCATCGGCCGGCGGGCGCTCCGCCGAGTGCGAGGCGGGTGAGCCGGTGCAACTCGTCGGCCTCCTCGCGGGAGTCGCCGATCGAGGTGAAGCCCAGCTTGCCGTGCTCGGGGATCGCGCCGAGCAGGTGGAAGACGTTCCCGGTACGACGGGCGGCGTCGAAGCCGAGGCCCAGCCGTTCGGCCATCCGCACGACCTCGCCCGGCGAGCGCCCGCGCAGGCAGGAGGCGGCGCAGTTGTCGGTGGCGGTGTAGTACTTGGGCTGGTCGCCGACCATGAGCAGCCCGGTGCCCGGGTCGTAGGTGGCGCCGGTGGTCAGCAGCGCGGCGCCGAACGGGTGGGTGGTGCCGCCGATGCGCAGGTTGATCTCGCAGAGCAGGGCGGCGTAGCCGGCGTCGGCCTTCAGCGCGAAGAAGTCCATGCCGAACAGGCCGACCACGCCGCGCTCGGCCATGATGCGGGCGATCCGCGCGGCCGACGCCCCGACCTCCGCCCGGTACTCCGGAGCGGCGGGGAAGGTGCAGCCCTGGTACACGTCGTTGTTGGCGCCGCCGAGCACCTGGTCGTGGGTGGCGACGACGTCGTAGTGGCCGCCCGGCGTGATTCTGGCCAGTGCGCTCGGGAAGTACAGCGGCCGGTGCCCGATGAACTCCTCGACCACCGCCCCCCGTTCGGCGATCTTGGCGCTGAAGGTGTCCCAGGTCTCGCCGTCGGCCGAGAAGCTGACGGCCGGGCCGCCGTCCTTGCTGACGATCGCGTTGCCGAGGCCGGAGTAGCCGTCGTTCAGCTTGACCATGACCCGCTCGCCGGGCAGCGCGTCGATGGCGTCCTGGATCTCGGCCTCGGTGCGCAGGTCGCCGAAGCCGCGCGCCATCGGCACACCCGCCTCCTGGCCGACCTCGCGCGCCCCGCTCTTGGAGCCGTAGTACGCCAGGGACGTGGCCGGCCCGTAGAGGGGAACGCCGAGCAGCGAGGCGAGTTCCTCCTCCAGTTCGCTCAGCACGAACGGGACCATCCACGCGTCGCCGTCCACGGCCTGCCGGATCCGCTCGATGGCGTCGGGGCGTGACAGCAGGGTCCGTGTCAGCGGCTGCGAGCAGGGGTCGTCGAGGCTGATGAGTGTGAGCCGCTCGGCGGCGTCGTCGGGGTCGGGCAGGAACCCGAAGTAGTAGTCGACGATGTCGCGGTCGATCGGCGCCGAGGAGAGGTAGACCACCCGGACGCCCGGTTCACGCAGCGTGAGGAGGAGGAAGAGGAGACGCTCCTCGTAGCACCTCGCTCCGGTGATGCGGCGCAGCTCGTCCTGTGGCAGGGAGAGCGAGGGCACGACCACCAGGGTCCCCTCGCTCGGCTCGAAGATGCTTAACCGTGCATACTTCTCCCCGAACGGGATTTTAGTGATCATATGGCGAGTGAAGCACGCATACTTCGCGAACGCAGCAAGCGCCGCAGTGTGTTCGCCATGCCGTAAGGTGACAGGATTCGGAATCGGCCACCACGTTTGGGGGCGGCGTCACGGGGTCACCATCTACTGATCCGTTGTGACTATTTCCGGGCCAGGCGACCGTCACTCACCGTGAGGAACCGGGGTTACGGGCATGCCGTCGGCTAACTTTTGGTGTAGTTGTCCGCGGAGAGGCGTGCGGGAGCGATAAAGTCGAAGCATCGCCGTCGGGCTCACGGCCACCCGCCGTGGTTCCGGGCTGCAGCGGTCGATCTCCGTCCGGAGATCCGTGACCGCGCCCGTGCTGACGATCCCCGGCACCGAGACCCAGGGGTTCGGCGTGTGATTCGCCGGGCCGCTGTTCCGATCGAACAGTGGCCGCAGTGAGACAAGTGACGGGACGACAAGGATTTTTGACGATATAGGCCGTGCTTCTCTGGGCAGTACACAGCGCACGGCATGGGACGGGACGGTGACTGATGCGGGGACGTGAGCTGCGGGGCGAACTCGACGCGTTCCTGGCGGAGACTGAGCAGGATCTGGTGGCGTTCCGGCGCGACCTGCACATGTATCCTGAGCTGGGCTTCGCCGAATACCGCACGACCCAGCGGATCACCGAGCGGCTCACCGCCGCCGGCCTGGTCCCGGCCGTGCTCCCACGCGGCACCGGCATCATCTGCGACGTGGGCAGCGGCGACGGCCCCACCGTGGCGCTGCGCGCCGACATCGACGCGCTCCCCCTCCAGGACGAGAAGGACGCCCCCTACCGCTCCACGGTCCCCGGCGCCTGCCACGCCTGCGGCCACGACGTGCACACCACCATCCTGCTCGGCACCTCCCTCTTCCTCGCCCAGCAGGCCGCCGCCGGCCTCCTGCCCGGCCGGGTCCGCCTCATCTTCCAGCCCGCCGAGGAGCTGCCCGGCGGCGCGCTGGAGGTCATGGCGCAGGGCGGCATCAGCGGAGTCGACCGCATCTTCGGCCTCCACTGCGACCCCCGCCTCGACGTCGGCCAGGTCGGGCTCAAGCCGGGCCCCATCACCTCCGCCTGCGACCGGCTCCTCATCCGCGTGTCCGGACCCGGCGGCCACACCGCCAGGCCCCACCTGACGGCCGACCTCGTCTTCGCCCTCGCCAAGATCCTCACCGAGCTGCCCGCCGCCCTGTCGCGGCGGATCGACCCGCGCAGCTCGCTCAGCCTCGTCTGGGGCCGCGTCGAGGCCGGCTCAGCCGCCAACGCCATCCCCGACGACGGCATCGCCGAAGGCACCGTCCGCTGCCTCGACGAGAACGCCTGGCACGTCGCGCCCGACCTCATCAAGTCCCTGCTGGAGTCGGTCGCCGGCGCCTACGGGGTCGAGGCCGAGATGGAATACACCCGCGGCGTGCCGCCGGTGGTCAACGACGAGATGAGCGTCGAGATGCTGGCGGAGGCGGCGCAGCGCGCCCTCGGCGCCGGCTCGGTCGCCCCCACCCAGCAGTCGCTCGGCGGCGAGGACTTCGCCTGGTACCTGGAGTCCATCCCCGGCGCCTTCGCCAGGCTCGGCACCCGGTCGCCGGGCGGACGGACGTACGACATCCACCAGGGCACCTTCGACGTGGACGAGGGCGCGATCGCCATGGGCGTCCGGCTCATGGCCGCCACCGCCCTGACCGCCCTGTGGGAGTCGCGGCCCGTCACGGTCACCGACCCCATCACGACGCTGGCCTGAACGGTGGATGCGTTCGGTGCAGCCGAGCGGTCACCGCCCCGGCACAGCTCGACGACCTCAGCCTTGACCTCCGGAGTGAAGAAGCGGCGAGGACGCGGATTCTTTCTTCCTCACGCTCTCCATCATGGACAACTCTCCGGAGACTTCGCTCTCGGATGTCCGTCAAACCGGATCAAGCCCAGGCTGTGACGCTGATTCGGCGGCCGGCAAGGAAAATGCATCTGTCGAGGTGACTCGGGCCGGCCTGAAAACAGCCGGGGTTGATCCCGTAGCCGTTGTCGAAGCTCGGCAGCAGGCTGCCCAATGTCATTCTGCGGTATTTTCTGAGCAGAACCCGGCTCAGCCGGGCGCCCGCCGACGCGCGACCGGCCGTCAAAATCATGAGCCTCATGGTCTCCTCTTCAGCGCCACCTCTGCGGCGCCTGCCCCCAGACATCGCCGCCCCTCTCCTGACCTGGACAACCGGCCGGGCGCCCTGCCACCTGGTGTCGATTGGCGCCGCACGGTTGAGTTGATCAGGCGCACTAGGATGGAAGCCTGGTCGAATCGAGGCGGTTCGTTCCAGGCCCCATCCGGCACCACGTCAGAGAAGCAGCACGCCGCTTTCGCTTCGCGCACACGAGCTTGCGCGGATCGTCACGCGGGTTGTAATCTTCGGCGGTACGGCTAAGGGCTGGATATGAGCCAGTCGAAATGCGAGAGAAAGCCACGCCGCGTCGCGTGACTCTCTAAAGCGCAGCAGGCGCGTTGCGTCCCTGGCCGAGGGGTGCGCCATACTGGAAGTATGGCAGTGGAAGAAGGGGCCGAAGCGACACCGCGGTCATTGGTGTTCGACTTGTTCGGAGAATACGTACGGGCCAATGGCGGATATCTCACGCTGCAGGCGCTCTCCCGACTGGTGGCACCGTTCGGTGTGCAACCGGACTCTTTGCGGGTTTTGATGTCGCGCCTACGTCGCAACGGCTGGTTCGAGACCATCAGAGTGGGTCGGACGAGTTTCTACCTCCCTTCCGCTCTCGGGTGGCAACTGCTTGATGAGGGATACACGCGGATCATGAGCGGACCACACGACGAGTGGTCCGGTGATTGGTACATGGTGATCTTCTCTGTGCCGGAAACGGAAAGGACGGCTCGCGCCCGCATTCGCAAGCAGTTGGTGTGGTTGGGCTTCGGGCAGCTGGCGCCCTCGACATGGGTATCCCCTCATGACCGCCTCAGCGAGGCGACTGACCTGCTCAGAGGGGAGCCGTGCACGCAGTTCGACCGGATGATCACTCGCTCACTCACCCCGGAAGAGGATCGCGCGATAGCCGGGCGCTGCTGGGATCTAGTACTGATCGCCAAGGGTTACCTCGACTACATCGAGCGGTGGACGCGCACGTTGAGCGAAGTGCGCGCCGCACCGCCCGCGCCGGACCGCGCTTTCGTGCTGCGTACACAGGTCATCCACGAATATCGCAAATTCCTGTTCGCGGATCCGGATCTCCCGGCACGGCTGCTGCCTGACGAATGGCCAGGACATCCAGCGTGGCGCGTCATGCGCAGCGTGTTCGCGACACTCCGCGAACCGGCCACCCAGCATTACAAAGCCTTGACGGCGGACATGCCCCATCCGGGTGGGGAAGTGTCCGTGCCCGAGGCTCCCCCGTTGCCTGCTCCGCGGTATGGGGCGGTCAGCCCGTGAGGATCAACGCGTCCAGAGCGAGCAGACCCGTAGCCACGACTCGGACCGGATTGATGTCCACCTCGTTGACGTGAGGATTGTCGATCATCAATGCCGCGACGCGGATCAGCAGGGCCGCGAGGTCTGCGTCGGGCACCGGCGTCCTGCCCCTGGCTCCGGTACGAATCCCTTGCGGTAGTTCGCTGATCATCTCCAGCGCGTCCTGAGTGGTCAAGGGAGCCAGTCGCATCGCCGGTTCTCCGAAGCTCTCGACATCGATCCCACCGACACCAAGCAGCACGACCGGGCCGTAACTGTCGTTACGGGCAGCACCGATGATCAACTCGGTGCCGGACGGGGCTTGCCGCTCGATCAGGTATCGGGCGCCGCGCGGATGGACCGCCGCATCGATCCTTTCCAGCGCGGCCGTGAGTTCATGCGCAGATCGCACGCCGATATGGACGGCGCCGATGTCGGATTTGTGCTGCACATGAGCGTCACACAGCTTCACGACGACGGGAGCACCGAGCTCCGCCATGGCTTCGTGTGCCTCGTCGTGCGAACGTGCGACGAGGCGCGATGGGCTGGCCAGACCGAGGTCGGCCAGTATCGTCTTGGCTTGGTCCTCGTCGAAGGGACCCCCCTCCGGTACGTGAACCCGCGCCTGCTTCCCCGTGGTGGGGACGTGGACGCTTCGAGCACGGGCCCGCGCGTCCGCTACCAGGGCCTTCATCCCGGTGACGCCGGAATCAGGTGCCGCATACACCGGGATGCCGGAAGCCCGAAGTGACGTGAGCTGCGGATAGACGTCCTCCTCCCGTCCGCCGGTCACGAAAACCGTCCCGCTCTGCTCTCCCGCGCTCAGATTCGCGGTGACGTGCTGAATCTGCTTCTCTTGCAGGGCGTAGACGAGCACTCCATCGACCGAATCGTCCGCCCGCACTGCTGCGACCACGCGGTCGAAGCTCTCTTCGGGGCGGCCGGTGTCAACAGGGTTGCGCTGGTACGTCATGGGCGGCAGCAGTTCGGCCAGCTGCCGTGCGGTCGAGGAAGACAGATCGGGCATCCGTACCTGCCCATATCGCAGCTGGTCTGCGATGAACAGGCCGGGGCCGGCCTGACCTGTGATGATGGCGATGCCCGGATCAGCTGAAGCAGGCAGGCGGCAGTAGGCCAGAGCTGCGAGCGCGTCCACCATGTCTCTGGGAGTGTCCACGACGACTGCCCCGGCTTGAGCCAGGGCAGATCTCGTGAGTGCCCAGCCGCCGATGAGAGCGCCGGTGTGGGACTGAGCGAAGTCGCTGACATCCGTGCGACCGACCTTGAGCACTACCACCGGTTTGATCATCACGGCCCGCCGGACCGCCTGCACGAGGGCCGCGCCGTTGGCCACGCCTTCGATGTGAAGGGAGATGACCTTGGTGTGGGGGTCCTGGACGAGAAAATCGAGCGCGTCGATGAAGCCGACGTCGATGGCGTTGCCCAGCCCTATGGCGAGGCTGACCCCGATGTGCGCTTGATGCAGCATGAAGGACAGGGCGAGGTTCATGCCTCCGCTCTGAGCGACGATGCCCACTGGGCCAGGTCGCAGCGCACCCACCGAGGGCATGAAGTTCGCGAACACACCGGCTGCCGGGTTGAGGAAGCCAGAGGTGTTGGGGCCGAGGACGCGGATGGAGGCGCTTGTCGCGATCTCGTGGACGCGTTCTTGCAGATCCCGACCTGCCGGGCCGGTCTCCGCGAAACCGCCCGAGCACACGACAGCAGCGCCGACACCGGCGGACGCGCAGTCCTCCAGAACATGCGGTACTGCCGCCGGTGGAACCACCAGGACCGCCAGGTCGATCTCTTCGGGGACATCCCCGACGGCGGCGTAAGCCTTACGCCCAGCGACCGTCGCCGACTTGGTGTTGACCGGGTACACGGCGGAGAAGGTCTCAAGCGCGGTCATCATCGCGTGCCCGGCCTTGCCCGGGGCGTCGGACGCCCCCACGACAGCAATCGAGCGAGGGGTGAAGAGCCGGTCGAGGCCCGTAGGGGGAGGGGTCTCGCTCATGGGGAGGTGATCTCCCTTTCGGGCGTGGGCAGTACGATCATGTCGGTTCTCCCCGACAGGACAAGAGTGGCCAGCCACTCGACATCGTTCGCGTTGGTCGCAAGGGCGACAGGCGCCTCGCCGTGGAGCTTGAGAAGCTCGGCCAGATGCATGGCGGCACGAGTGGCGGGCGGGCCGGCATCTGCTTGGCTGATGACATAGAGCGCCGTGTGTTCGTCGGCCGCCCTTATGTCTTCGACGAGCTTGGGGACCTCCGCGGCGTGCGCCGGCGCGGTGAGCCGGGCAGCATTCGGCACATGACGGTCGAGATCCGCCGCTGAGACGAGACGGCCGGGGAAGGTCTCCTCTCCCACGCGGCAGGGGGTCTGCAGGATCGCTCGGGGGCGAGTGCCACGTTCCTTCAGCAGGTGTTCGGCGAATCTGCTGTCGCCCGCAGCCAGGCGATCAAAGGAGACGCGGCCGCTGCGCGTGAGGAAATGAACAGGGAACTGCTCCGGGGGAAGCGCCGTGAAGCTGTCGAAATGCTCCCACCAGAACATACTCGGCTCGGCGGCTTCCTGGATGCGGTCCACTCTGGGCCTTCGAGCCTGCTCATAGAGCCTTGCCGAACTCGAGAAGTCGGTGCTGGCGGGATCGGTGATCGCCTCGGCGAGTGCAAGGGCGTCTTCCAGCGCCATCGTCGTGCCGGAGCCTACCGAGAAGTGAGCGGTGTGTGCGGCGTCTCCCAGCAGAACGGTGCGATCGTGGCACCACGACGCCGCTCGTACCGTGCGGAAATTCTGCCAGCGGGAGTTGTTGGCCAGCAGTTCTGCTCCGTCAAGGTGTCTGGCGAACACCTCCTGCATGACCTGCCGGGTCGGCTCGTCGCTGGTGCCGGGGGGCAGGGCGGACGTGGCCTCGAAACCCGCCCGCCGCCAGGTCTCCTCGCTGCATTCGACCACGAACGTACTTGTGTGTTCGTCATAGGGATAGGCGTGCACAGCGAACCAGCCTGCCGCCGCCTCCTCGAAGAAGAAGGTCATCGAGTCGAACGGACGATTCGCGCCGAACCAGATGTAGCGGGCGCCGGCCACCTCCACGGTGGGCTGGAAGGACTCCGCGTATGTTTGGCGGGTCGCGCTGTTCAACCCGTCAGCGGCGATCACGAGGTCGTGGGAGCGCTCGAGGACGGCGGAATCCGCCTCGACGTTGAAGCGCAGTCGCACGCCGGCCTCATACGCCCTGGCACGTAGCCGGCTGAGCAGCCGACGCCGACCAATCGCGGAGAAGCCGAGCCCGCCGCAGCGAGTGTGGTGTCCTTTGCAATGGATGTCGATGTGGTCCCAGTGGCGGCCGCCCTGGTGGAGTTCGGCGCCCAATCTCGCGTCTGCCTCGGTGAGGCGGGACAGTGTGGGTGCGGAGAACACCACCCCGAAGCCGAAGCTCTCGTCCGGGCCGTTGCGCTCGAAGAGCTCGACTTCGAAGTCGGAGCGGCGCTCGGCGATCAGCGCGGCGCACAGCAGACCTCCGGGGCCGCCGCCGATGACAGCGATCCTGGTCATCGTTCGCCTCCTGGCAGGCAGGTCGGCCTCGGACGTTCGGCGTAGGGTCTGGCGGTCGCGTCGCTGACGGCGACTTCCAACCGTCCGATGGTCTCGATCTCCACGGTCACCGAACTGGCACCGTTGATGGGGCCGACCCCCGCTGGTGTGCCTGTCAGGATCACATCGCCGGGCCACAGGGTCATGACCGAAGTGGTGTATGCGATGAGCTCCGCGACGCTGAAGATCAGCGCCTTCGTGCTGGTGTCTTGGCGCAACTCCCCATCCACCCAGCAGCGCAGGGTGAGATCATCGGGATCGTCCACCTCGTCGGCGGTCACCACCCAGGGGCCGAGCGGCGTGAAGGTGTCGAATGATTTACGCGTGGAGCGGTCCTCGGTGGAGCGTACCGTGATGTCGAGGGCGCAGGTGTAGCCGAAGACGTGGTCCAGCGCGTCGTCGACGCTGACGTGGCGGGCGACTCTGCCGATGACCACGGCGAGCTCCGCCTCCTGATCGGTTCGAATGTCGCTGTACGGCAGGCGTACTGCTTCTCCTGGACCGATGACCGACGAAGTGGCCTTGAGGAACACCCCGAGGTCGGCGATACTTTGGCTGACCGCCATTTCGCTTTGATGGTCGGCGTAGTTCACCGGCGCCGCGATGATCTTCGGCGGTCTCGGCAGGGGGGCCGCCAGGCGGGCATCTGTTACTCGTCCCCGGTCATTTTCCAGTCGCCGGGCGGCGTCGATGTCGCCGTCCGCGATGAAGCGGTGTAGAGGCCCTCGTTCGTCGGTCGGATCGCTCACCAGATCAGTGATGTCGACGATGCCGCTCTCCGCCACCAGGCCCAGGCGATTCGCAGCCAACGTTGCGATACGCACTGCTACCTCATTTCTGTCGTTCTATGAGTTCTTCGCGATACAGGCCGAGCGAGCGCATCACCGGCTCATTGCTGTAGGAGAAGACGTATGTGTCGTCGGTCTCGCTGGTGTTGATGAGTTCGCACGCGGTCCAGCCCGGCACTGCGAAGACGTCTTTGTCGTTCCAGTCCAAACGCCGGCCTCCGACGATGGCAGTCCCTTGCCCGCGGATCACGTGGTGAACGGAACTTGAGGTGCGTCGGATCGCCGCGCCGTGGAACTTGGGGGGCAGCCGTCGCACCCGACACGACATGGTGGGCAGAACAGGACCACCTGTCCATGGGTTGGTGTACTCAAGGACCACGCCGTCGACCGCGCTGCCTTCGGCGTCATCTCCGATGGCGTCGAAAGCCCGCTCCACCTCGGACCACGGATAGTTGCCGATCGGAGAGCTGGAACCTCGGTCGATCTCCCAGGCCGGCACGAGATGGCCGTGCACGAACTGGCGTGTGGAGATGCCGTCCGGCCGGCTGACCTTCTGGGCGCGTTCTCCGTACAGCTCGAAGAAGCCCGCCTCCAATGCGTTGACGAGCGGGTAGTCGAGGGCGTCCAGCCAGATCATTGGTTCGTCGCCCTCGTGGTAATGGTCGTGCCAGTGCCAGCCGGGTGTCAGCAGGAGATCTCCCGGCCGCATGTGAATGCGCTCACCATTGACGGTGGTATAGGCGCCTTCCCCTTCGATCACGAACCGGAAGGCATTGGAGGCGTGCCTGTGCGCTTGCGCTGTTTCACCACTGACGATCACCTGGAGGCCGGCGTAGAGCGAGTTGACTGTCGCCGGGGGATCCTGCAGGCCGGGATTGATCAGCATGAGCACGCGTCGCTCCGCCTCCTCCAAGGACAGCGTCTTGGCGAAGTGCAGCAGGTACGGGCGCAGCCTCGCGTAACTCCACAGGTAGGGAACAGCGGCGCTGCGCGGCTCGGCGGCGAACAGCTCTCCGTAGTACTTCCACAAAGGCGCGGTGCCCAGATCTTGGAGTGCCGCGTAGGCGGGATCGGGATGGAGTTGTGTCACGGTTTCCGCTCCTGCGTTGACTGGTTCTCGCGTGCTCGGATCTCCGCGTCGGCGCGCAGGGCCTGCTTGTCGATCTTGCCGACGTTGGTGGTGGGCAGCGCGGGGACGACGTGGAGTATTTCGGGGAGTTTGTAGACGGCGGTTCCCGCTTGTGTCATGAACCGACGGATCGACTCAAGGGTCGGCTCACTGGCCTCGCGGCTGACCACGTAGAGGCAGACCCGTTCTCCCAACACGGGGTCGGGCAGTGGAACCGCCGCGGCGTTAGTGATGGACGGGTGCTTGTAGGCGAGGTTCTCGATCTCCTCGGCGGAGATCTTCTCCCCCGCGCGGTTGATGATGTCCTTGACGCGACCTTCCACCGTGAGGTTTCCGGAGGGATGCCAGCGGACGATGTCGCCGCTGCGATACCAGCCGTCAGATGTGAAGGAGCGCTGGTTCTGTTCCGCAGCTCGGTAGTAGCCGCGGATTGTGTACGGGCCGCGGGTGAGGAGCTCACCGGGTTCGCCGGTGGGTACGTCGTGACCTCGCGCGTCCACGATGCGGATCTCGTCGTCGGGGGATACCGGTCTGCCTTGGGTCTGGTGTCGTACCTCCTCGGGGTCGTCGAGAAGGGTGTAGTTGATCAGGCCTTCGGCCATGCCGAATCCTTGTTGCACACGCACGTTCAGCGCCGCTTCGACGCGTCGCGCCAGTTCCGGCGCCAGACGGGAACCGCCGACGGCGAGGGAACGCAGGCTGGTCAGATCCGCCTGTTCGTCGGCGGCCGCCTGTGCCCACCGGTGGGCGACGGCCGGCACCGCGGCGGTGTGCGTGACCCGGTGACGCTCGATCAAGGCGAAGGTCTTGGCCGGTGAGGGGCTGTCACTCATCACCACCGTGCCGCCGGACAGCAACACCCCGAGAATGCCGGGGCATGCGAGGGCGAAGTTGTGCGCCGCCGGCAGGGCGACCAGGTAGACGGTGTTCTCGTCAACCTCGCATGCGCGGGCTGTCGTGCGTGCGTTGTAGGCGTAATCGTTGTGTGTGCGTGGGATGAGTTTGGGGCGTCCGGTCGTGCCGCCGGAAAGCAGCAGCAGCGCCACGTCATCCCCGGATGGACGGTGTTGTTCGACGAGGTGGCGTGCAGCCTGGACATCGCCGGGTCGCCGGCACATGGCCGACAAGCCGTCATGCGCCGATCCGCCCTGAAACAGCACATGGCGAAGGGCTGGAGCGTCGTCCGCCACCTCGACGGCCAACGTTCGATAGTCATAATCCCGGTAGCGTTCCGGCAACGCGTAGGCGTGGGCCTGGGTGAACTTGAGCAGGTAACCGATCTCTGCCTGCCGGTGCTGCGGCAGCGCCATCACGGGCACGACGCCGATCCGGAACGAGGCCAGGGTCAGTATGACGAACTCGGCCACATTGGGCAGTTGGGTGACCAGCACCTGACCGCCTCGTAGCCCACGGTCGATCAACTGGACTGCCAGAAGATCTACGGCGTCAGCGAGCTGACGGTAGGACCATTGATCAGCGCCGTCGATCAGGGCTGTGTGCGTCGGCGTCCGGTCCACCTGGGCAAGGAACTCGCTGCCCAGAGGAACATCCCGCCAGTAGCCTCGCTGCCGATAGCGCCGTGCGTCGGCTTCGGGCCATGGCGTGTGCCGGCTCGGTGCGCCTGCGAGGCCGTTCGCGGTCTTCATGCCTGCCTCCTCGGTGCGGTCAGCTGCCGCCTCACGGGCCGATTGAAACGCAACTATGCACGTCCGTCAATGGTTATGTTTCATTTTGTTCGACCGAAGCCTTCGTTGACGCCCGCATTCGGCAAGTCGTCGGCAGGGCGGTCACCCTGTCGTTGCCTGCTCACTGCGCTGGCTGCACGGCTCATGTCCGGCCGGAGCGACACTCGGGCTGGGCTGGTAGGCGGAGTACGAAGCGGGCGCCACGGAGTAGGTGATCTTCGGGGGCGTCTCATCGTGGGCCACCCGGGCTCTCTCGCTGCTGAGGATCATCTGGGTGGCTGCGCAGCACATGTCTTGGTGACTTGAAACCAATCCATTGACGCTTGTATGCCTATGGGTTACAAAAGCAGTTCATGGCACTTTGCCCGATCTCATGATCGGCTCAGGCGTGCGCCGTCCGATCACGCCCTCATCACAGCCCTGCGATCCACACCCCTCACCCCCCGTCGCATCCCGGAGAACCGCAATGCCCATCACGCACGCAAAACAAGGCTGGCCTCGGGCCACCATCGTGGTCGTCGCCATCTGCTTCACCACGGTGATCTTCGATGGCTACGATCTGATCGTCTACGGCGCGGTGATACCACTGCTCTTGCAGGAGCCAGGCTGGTCCATGAGCCCGGCTGCTGCAGGAGCCATCGGCGGCTACGCCTTGATCGGCATGCTCATCGGTGCTCTCGTCGCAGGCACCATCACCGACATCATCGGCCGCCGGCCGACGATCCTGCTCTGCCTCACATGGTTCTCTCTGGCGACGGGAGCCTGTGCGATGGCCGGATCGAAGGAGTGGCTCGGCGCGCTGCGCTTCCTGGCCGGGCTGGGCCTCGGTGGCGTCATTCCTACCGCCACCGCTCTGACGCTGGAGTACGCGCCCGCACAGCGACGCAACTTCACCTACGCGTTGATGTTCTCCGGCTGGGCCGTGGGTGGCGTTCTCACGGCCGTGGTCGGGCAGGCACTGCTGCCTGAGGCCGGTTGGAGAGTGATGTTCCTGATCGGCGCGCTTCCCATCGTGATCGTCCTGCCTCTGGCAGTCGGCCTGCTGCCCGAGTCGTTGGAATTCCTGCGTGCTCGGGGTCGCCACGCCGAAGCGAGTCAGGTGGCACGCCGGTTCGGCCTCCCCGAGGAGCCGACTTCCCCCGCGCGGCCACCGGCGAAGCGCACCCCCGTACGGATGCTGTTCGTCACGGAGCGCCGAGTGATGACATCACTGCTGTGGGCCGGCTGTTTCCTGGGGCTTCTGCTGGTCTACGGACTCAACACGTGGCTCCCGCAGATCATGCGCCAGGCCGGCTTCTCCCTGGGGTCCGCGCTGAACTTCCTGCTCGCGTTGAACGCCGGCACCATCCTCGGCGCGTTGGTCATGGCCAAGTTGGCCGACCGGCGCGGACCGAAACAGGCGCTGGTGACGATGTTCGCCATCGCGTCGGTATCCATCCTCCTGCTCAGCACCGAACAGCCGATGGCCATCGGCCTCGTCCTGGTCGCCGGCGCCGGCTTCGGAGTCGGAACCCAGATCCTCCTCAACGCCTACATCGGCAATTGCTACCCTGCGGCCGGGCGGGCGACAGCACTGGGCTGGTCCCTGGGGTTCGGGCGTCTTGGAGCGATCCTGGGCCCGGTCGTGGGCGGGTGGCTCGTGGCAGCCGAAAGCGACTGGCGCATCAACTTCTACTTCTACGCCGCGATAGCCGTTGCCGCCGGACTCATCATCGTGCTGGTGCCCCGGACACCTGCAGTGGCCGAGGAAGAGTCCGGAGTAGGACAGTCTGAATCGTGATGTTGAAGCGTAGCCGGTAGTGGCCGGCCCGGGCCCGGGCCCGGGTCAAGCACGGCATGAGGCAGCCGGTCGGGGGCGATCGCCAGGCCGACGCGCAGGCTGTTGCGGTCCTCGACAGTCGGCCGGCCTGGGAGAACGGGTCCTCGCCCCTTCCGGGCGCTGTTCGCCGTACGTCCCTCACGACGATGGCTCGTCAGGTGAGACAGCCGAGGGTGAGGGGCAGGGTGAGGGACGACCGCGACGGCGACACGGTGATTCCACTGCCCTCCGGGTAGCGGAGTTGTAGTCGCGGTCGGTGGACAGCACCACCAACGACAAGGACCCCCTCCCGGGCCGGCGCGGCGTGGATCCTCTGGAGGCATCCGGTCAGCTCGGCCCCAGGGTCAGGTCACAGACGCGACTGATGTCGATAACGGAGCGGTTGCGACCCTGTGTGCCGGTTTGGACCGCCATGGGCAACCAACTATCTTCCGTGCAGGGTTGCCGTACTTTTCTTCGCGCCTGCGATGAAGTCTGACGGCGGGGAAAACGGAAGGAGTCGACTTGCTCAGCAAGCGATTCGGCAGGATGGCCGTCGGCACCGTGGCCGGCGCCATGCTCATGGCGGCCGCGGCCTGCGGTGGCGGCAACACCGGCGGCGACACCGCGTCGAGCGCCCAGCCCAGCGCGGGCACCGGCAGCGACGCGCCGAAGGAGGGCGCGCTGAAGGTCGGTCTCGCCTTCGACATCGGCGGGCGCGGCGACAAGTCGTTCAACGACGCCGCCTACGCGGGCCTGGAGAAGGCCAAGACCGAGCTGGGCGCGGAGATCAAGGAACTGAGCCCCGCCTCCGACGGCTCCAACCGTGGTGAGCTGCTGCGCCAGCTCGCCGACGCGGGCTACAACCCGATCATCGGCGTCGGGTTCGCCTACGGCGAGGACATCAAGAAGGCCGCCGAGGAGTACACCGACATCCAGTTCGCGGTCGTCGACTCGGCCTCCAACGCGCCGAACGTGACGGGCCTGCTGTTCGCCGAGGAGCAGGGCTCCTACCTGGCGGGCGTCGCCGCGGCGACGAAGTCGAAGAGCGGCCACGTCGGCTTCGTCGGCGGCGTCGAGAACGACCTGATCAAGAAGTTCGAGGCGGGCTTCGCGGCCGGCGTGAAGTCGGTCAAGGCGGACGCCAAGATCGACGTCAAGTACCTCACGCCCGACGGTGACTTCAGCGGCTTCAAGGCCCCCGACAAGGGCAAGGTCGCGGCCGAGAAGATGTACCAGGACGGCGCCGACATCGTCTACCACGCCTCCGGCGACTCCGGCCTGGGCGTCTTCCAGGCGGCCGCCGCGGCCAAGAAGAAGGCCATCGGCGTCGACGCCGACCAGCGCCAGACCATCAAGGAGACCGACCTGCAGTCGGTCATCATGACCTCGATGCTGAAGCGCGTGGACGTCGGCGTGTTCGAGTACATCAAGGCGTTCCAGGGCGGCGCCAAGGGCGGCAGCAACGTCACCTACGACCTCAAGGTCGACGGCGTGGGCCTGGCCACCACCGGTGGCGAGATCGACGACATCCAGGACAAGCTCGACGCGGCCAAGAAGGACATCGTCGACGGCAAGATCACGGTTCCGGCCAAGCCGTAACCTGGAACAGGAAACCCTGAGCGAGGGCCCGGAGTCCCGAACCCCGGGCCTTCGTTCTATCCGCCCCTGGCCGGCAGGTCCGGCGAGCCCGTGACCCGGGTGACCCGGGTGACTCGGGCGGGGGGCGGACCTGACGGCTCACAGCGAAGCGGAGTCAACGTGAGCAACCAACGGGCCCGCGCAGCGAATGAGGAACGGTGAGCGACCAGTGAACACCGAGGCCCTCGCCACGGCGCCACCCGCCGTGCGGCTGGAGGGCATCACCAAGCGCTTCCCCGGCGTCGTCGCCAACCACGACATCCGCATCACCGTCGAACCCGGCACGGTGCACGCGATCGTCGGGGAGAACGGCGCGGGCAAGTCGACCCTGATGAAGATCCTGTACGGCATGCAGAAGCCGGACGAGGGCACCATCAGCGTCAACGGCGAGGAGAGGTCGTTCCGCACGCCGAGCGACGCCATCGCCGCCGGGATCGGCATGGTGCACCAGCACTTCATGCTGGCGGACAACTTCACCGTGCTGGAGAACATCGTCCTCGGCGCCGAGCCGACGACGGCCGGCCACCTCGACACCGCCGGCGCCCGCCGGCGCATCCAGGAGCTGGCGAGCAGCCACGGCCTGCACGTGGACCCGGACCGGCTGGTGGAGGACCTCGGCGTCGGCGACCGCCAGCGCGTGGAGATCCTCAAGGTGCTCTACCGGGGCGCCCGCATCCTCATCCTCGACGAGCCGACCGCGGTGCTCGTGCCGCAGGAGGTCGAGGAGCTCTTCCAGAACCTGCGCGAGCTCAAGGCGGGCGGCCTGACCGTCATCTTCATCTCGCACAAGCTGGACGAGGTGCTCGACATCGCCGACGCGATCACCGTGATCCGGCGCGGCACCACGGTCGCCAGCGTGGACCCGCGCGAGGTCACCGCCCGGCAGCTCGCCGAGCTGATGGTCGGCAGCGAACTGCCCACACCCGAGACCCGCGAGTCCACGGTCACCGGCACCGTCGCGCTGAAGGCGGCCGGCCTGACCATGGAGGCCGAAGGCTTCCGGCCGGTGCCCAAGGGCGTCCCGGTCGCCCAGTACGTGGAGCGGCTGCGGCAGGAGGGCAGGCGGCTGCTCCTGGACGACGTGTCGTTCGAGATCCACCGCGGCGAGATCCTCGGCATCGCCGGGGTCGAGGGCAACGGCCAGTCTGAGCTGATCGAGGCCATCATGGGCATCCGGCCCGTGCACGGCGAGATCACCCTGGACGGCGTGGACATCAGCGGCTGGAGCACGCTCAGGCGCCGCGAGGCGGGCATCGGCTACATCCCCGAGGACCGGCACCGGCAGGGCCTGCTGCTGGAGGCGTCGCTCTGGGAGAACCGCGTGCTCGGCCACCAGACCAGGAAACCGGCCCGCAAGGGCCCCTGGGTCGACCGGCGGGCCGCCAAGGCCGACACCGCGCGCATCATCGAGGAGTACGACGTCCGCACGCCCGGCGTCGACACCCTGGCCCTCGCCCTGTCGGGCGGCAACCAGCAGAAGCTCATCGTGGGCCGCGAGATGAGCGGCGAGCCGCGTTTCCTCATCGCCGCCCACCCCACGCGGGGCGTGGACGTCGGCGCGCAGGCCGCCATCTGGGACCACCTGCGCAACGCCCGCGCGGCCGGCCTGGCCGTGCTGCTGATCTCGGCCGACCTGGACGAGCTGATCGGCCTGTCCGACACGCTGAGGGTGATCTACCGCGGGCGGCTCGTCGCCCGGCTCGACCCGTCCGACGTCACGCCGGAGCGGCTGGGCGGTTACATGACCGGCGCCATCGCCGGCACTGAGGAGACGTGATGCCCGCAGGGCTCTACCGGGCGCTGCTCACCGTCGCAGGCGCCGTGGCCGCGATCGTGCTGGCGGTCGCGATCTCCAGCGTTGCGATCAGCGCGGCGGGCGCCAGCCCGCAGGCGGCGTTCGCGGCGCTGTTCAACTTCGGCGACAGCGAGCGGGCGGTGGTCAACGGCATCACCCAAATGATCAACCGGGCGGTGCCGCTGTTCATCGCCGGGCTGGCCGTGGCCGTCGGCTTCCGGATGAACCTCTTCAACATCGGCGTGGAGGGGCAGTACCGGATCGCGGCGGTCTGCGCCGCCTACGTCGGCACGCTGTTCACCGCGCCCGCCCCGATCCAGATCCTGGTGATCATCGTGGTGGCGGCGGCCGTCGGCGGCCTCTACGCGCTGATCCCGGCGCTGATGAAGGTCGGCCGCGGCGTGAACGAGGTCATCTCGACCATCATGCTCAACTACATCGCCATCAACCTGTCGACCTTCCTCGTGCGCGGCCCCTTCATGGGCGAGCGGGAGCAAGGGCAGCTCACCACCAGCACGGCGACCCTTCCCGAGTCGGCCTGGTTCCCCAACCTGAACGTCGTGTTCGAGATGTTCGCACTGCCCTCGCCGCGCGGCGGCGGGCTGTGGGGCTTCCTGGTCGTGGCGATCCTGCTGGGCGTGGGCGTCTGGGTGCTGCTGGAGCGGACCCGCTTCGGCTTCGACGTCAAGGCCAGCGGCCTGAACGCCTCCGCCGCGCTCGCCTCCGGCGTCAACCCGAAGAAGATGGTCATCTCCGCGATGGTGCTGTCCGGCGCCATCGCCGGCCTGATCGGCCTGCCCGAGATCCTCGGCGACAAGCACAACTTCGGCTCCAACTTCACGCCCGGCCTGGGCTTCCTCGGCATCGCGGTCGCCCTGCTGGGCCGCAACAAGCCGGCCGGCATCGCGGTCGCCGCGCTGCTGTTCGGCTTCCTCGACCGGGCGCAGGGGCCGCTGCAGTTCGCCGACGTGCCGCCCTCGGTCATCGCGATCATGCAGGGCACCATCGTGCTCCTGGTCGTGGTCGCGAACGAGATCACGAGCCGGATGGCGCTGCGCCGCGAGGAGCGGCGAGCCGCTCAGCAGCTCGGCACGAACACTCCCGTTGAGGTGAAGGCATGACGACCGTCGCGGACACCCGGGTCAGGAAGTACCACCTGGCACTCATCGGCGTCGCCGTGCTCATCCTGCTCATGTCGCTGGTCCGAGTGCTCTCCAAAGCCAACGACATCACCTCGTCCGGCACGTTCGCGGCGGCGCTCATGCTCGCGGTGCCGATCGGCCTGGCGGGCCTCGGCGGTCTGTGGGCGGAGCGGGCCGGCGTGGTCAACATCGGGCTCGAAGGCATGATGGTGCTGGGCACCTGGTTCGCGGGGTGGGCCGGCTACCAGTGGGGCCCCGTGGCCGCGCTGGTCGCGGGCCTGCTCGCGGGCGCCGTGGGAGGCCTCATCCACGCCGTGGCGACCGTGACGTTCGGTGTCGACCACATCATCAGCGGCGTCGCGATCAACCTGCTCGGTCCCGGTGTCACCCGCTTCCTGTCGGAGGTGCTCTACAAGGAAGGCACCCCGGCCGGCGAGGCGGGCGCGGGCATCACCACCTCGCCGCCGCTGAAGTCGGAGGCGTTCGACATCAGCCTGCCGTTCTTCTCGTCAGGCCCCGACTGGCTGGGCAGCCTGGAGCGCACGCACTGGTTCCTGCTGTCCGACCTCGCGGGCATTGTGCGCGGGCTCACGCACGGGGTGAACGTGCTGGTCATCCTCGCCGTGCTGATGCTGCCGCTGACGTTCTTCCTGCTCTGGCGCACCTCGTTCGGGCTGCGGCTCCGCTCTGCCGGTGAGAACCCGTGGGCGGCCGAGTCGCTGGGCGTGAACGTCTACCTGATCAAGTACGTGGCCGTCGTCATCTCAGGCGCTTTCGCCGGCCTCGGCGGCGTCTTCCTGGTGTTCGTCAGCACCAAGTACGTCGAGGGACAGACCGCGGGCCGCGGCTTCATCGGCCTCGCCGCCATGATCTTCGGCAACTGGCGGCCCGGTGGGCTGGCCGGGGGCGCCGCGCTGTTCGGCTACGCCGACGGCCTGCAACTGCGCAGTTCCGGCGCTGTCACCTCGTTCCTGCTCTTCGGCGCGCTGCTGCTGCTGATCTACGTCGGGATCCGGGTCCTCGCGACGCTCGCGCCCGTTCAGACCGAGGTGGCTGTCACCCGCACCACCAGGGAGTACACGCTGCTGGCCGGCGCCGCCGCGGGCGCGGTCGTGCTCGTCTGGCTCTGGATGACCGTCGACAAGCTGCCGAATGAGTTCGTCTTCATCACACCACACGTGCTCACGCTGCTCGTGCTGCTCGTGGCCTCGCAACGGCTGCGGATGCCGAAGGCCGACGGCGTGCGCTACCGCCGGGGGGAACAACACTGATGACCATCGATTGGGACGGCCTGCGCGCCCAGGCGACCGAGGCCATGCACCATGCCTACGCGCCCTACTCCAAGTTCCCGGTGGGCGCGGCGGCGCTCGTGGACGACGGCAGGGTGGTCACCGGCTGCAACGTCGAGAACGCCTCCTACGGGCTCGGCCTGTGCGCCGAGTGCGGGCTGGTATCGGCGCTGCACGCCTCCGGCGGGGGCCGGCTGGTGGCCTTCACCTGCGTCGACGGTCACGGCGAGCTGCTCATGCCGTGCGGGCGCTGCCGTCAGCTCCTCTACGAGTTCGGCGGCCCGGACCTGCTGGTCGAGACCGTGGACGGCCCCAAGTCGATGGCGGAGATCCTGCCCTACGCGTTCGGCCCCGACGACCTGTCCAGGACGGCCTGAATGGACGTCATCGAGGTCATCGTCGCCAAGCGCGACGCCGGAGAGCTGACGACCGCCCAGATCGACTGGGTGATCGACGCCTACACGCGGGGCGTGGTCGCCGACGAGCAGATGTCGGCGCTGGCCATGGCCGTCCTGCTCAACGGCATGAATCGGCGCGAGATCGCCGACTGGACCCAGGCCATGATCCGCTCCGGCGAGCGGATGGACTGGTCGGCGCTCGACCGGCCGACCGCCGACAAGCACTCCACGGGCGGCGTCGGCGACAAGATCACCCTGCCGCTGGCGCCGCTGGTCGCGGCCTGTGGTGCGTACGTGCCCCAGCTGTCCGGGCGTGGGCTCGGCCACACCGGCGGCACGCTGGACAAGCTGGAGTCGATCCCCGGCTGGCGCGCCTCACTGTCCAGCGACGAGATGCTGGCGGTGCTGCGCGACGCGGGCGCCGTCGTGTGCGCGGCGGGCTCGGGCCTCGCGCCCGCCGACAAGAAGCTGTACGCGCTGCGCGACGTCACCGGCACGGTCGAGTCGATCCCGCTGATCGCCTCCTCCATCATGTCGAAGAAGATCGCCGAGGGCACGGGCTCGCTCGTGCTGGACGTAAAGGTCGGCTCGGGGGCGTTCATGAAGACCGTGGAGCGGGCCCGCGAGCTGGCCGAGACCATGGTGGCGCTCGGCACCGACGCGGGCGTGCGCACGGTGGCGCTGCTGACGGCCATGGACCGGCCGCTCGGCCGGGCCGTGGGCAACGCGCTGGAGGTCGAGGAGTCGGTCGAGGTGCTGGCCGGCGGCGGCCCGTCCGACGTCGTGGAGCTCACCGTACGGCTGGCGCGCGAGATGCTGGAGGCGGCCGGGATCGCGGGCGCCAAGGACCCGGCGGAGGCGCTCAAGGACGGTTCGGCCATGGACTCCTGGCGCCGCATGATCACCGCGCAGGGCGGTGACGCGGACGCGCCGCTGCCCCGCGCGGCCGAGACGACGGTCGTGCCGGCGCCGGCGTCCGGGGTGCTGACCCGGCTCGACGCCTACGCCGTGGGGCTGGCCGCCTGGCGGCTGGGGGCCGGGCGGGCCCGCAAGGAGGACCCGGTGTCGGCCGGCGCGGGGATCGTGCTGCACGCCAAGCCCGGGGACGAGGTGCGGGCCGGGGAGCCGCTGATGACGCTGCACGCCGACGAGCCGGAGCGGTTCGGGCGGGCGCTGGCGGCGCTGGAGGGCGGTTACGCGGTCGGGAGGGCCGACGGGGACGACCTCCTGCCGCTGGTCGTCGACCGGATCACGGCCTAGACGGGTCGAAGGGGCCGTCTCGCCTCCCGTCGGGGGTGGGGCGGCCTTCGCGTGTGCCGGGGCCGTCAGGTGACGAGCGTGTCGGAGAAGATGTCGGCGAGGACGGCGCGCTGGGTGGGGAGCGCCTGGCGGTGGCGGGCGCGCCCCTCGGGCGTGATGCAGACGAAGACTCCGCGCCGGTCGGAGTCGCAGACGCCGCGCGTGACGAGCCCCGCCTTCTCCAGGCGGGCCACGACGCGGGACAGGGCGCTCTGGCTGAGGTGCACCTCGTCGCACAGCTCCTGCAGGCGCAGCTTGCGGTCGTGGCCGACCATGCGGTCGAGCACCTCGAACTCGCTCGCCCCCAGCCCGTGCTTGTCGCCGAGCTCACGTTCGAGCGAGCACATGGCCTTGGCGTGTTTGGCCAGGACGTAGTGCCAGGTCTTGACGAACTCCTCGTCCATGACGCGGAGGTTACCACCGGGTTGAGAAAGATGCAACGGAATTAAATGTGCTTGCATTAGATGCGAGTGCATGTAGTCTGCTGAGTCATGTCCTCTTCCTCATCCCGTTGGGGCGCGCTCGTCGTGCTCTGCGCTGTGATCTTCCTTGACGCCCTGGACGTGTCGATGGTCGGGGTGGCACTGCCCTCCATCCAGCACGACCTGGGCCTTTCCACCTCATCCCTGCAGTGGGTCGTCAGCGGTTACGTGCTCGGATACGGCGGTCTTCTGTTGCTCGGGGGCAGGGTCGCCGACCTGCTCGGGCGGCGCAGGGTGTTCCTGGTCGCGCTGGGCGTCTTCGCCGTGGCCTCGCTGCTCGGCGGCCTGGTGGACGACGGCACGCTGCTGATCGTCGCCCGGTTCGTCAAGGGGGTGGGCGCCGCCTTCACCGCCCCGGCGGCCCTTTCGATCATCACGACCACGTTCCCCGAGGGTCCGCTGCGGAACAAGGCGCTGAGCATCTTCACCGCCTCCGGCGCCAGCGGCTACTCGCTGGGCCTGGTGTTCTCCGGCCTGCTGACCGAGATCGGCTGGCGCTGGACGCTGCTGATGCCGGTGCCCGTCGCGATCATCGCGCTGATCGCCGCGCTCAAGGTGCTGCCGCGCGGCGCCGAGGAACGCGCCGAGGGCGGCCACGACCTGCTGGGCGCCGTGCTGATCACCGCTTCGATGCTGCTGCTCGTCTTCACGGTCGTGCAGGCACCCGAGGCCGGCTGGGCGTCGGCCCGCACGATCGGGTCGCTCGCCGCCGCCGCCGCGCTGCTCGGGCTGTTCGTCTTCGCCGAGCTGAGGATGCGGCACCCGCTGGTGCGGCTCGGCATCCTGCGCTCCGGCTCCCTCGTGCGGGCCAACCTGGGCCTGCTCATCCTCATGGGCTCGTACGTGGCCTTCCAGTTCGTGGCCATGCAGTACTTCCAGAATCTGCTCGGCTGGTCGGCCCTCGGCACCGCCCTGGCGTTCCTGCCCGCCGGCCTGCTCGTCGCGGTCACCTCGACCAAGATGGGCGACTTCGCCGACCGGTTCGGCACCGGCAAGCTCATCGTCGTCGGCGCCGCCGCGCTGGCCGGCGGCTACGCGATGTTCCTCGGCATCGACGAGACGCCGAGCCTCGCCGGCCTGGTCATCCCCGGGATGCTGCTGCTCGGCGTGGCGTTCGCCCTGTCGTTCCCCGCGCTGAACATCCAGGCCACCAACGGCGTGGACGACGAGGAGCAGGGCCTGGCCTCCGGCCTGCTCAACACCTCCGGACAGGTCGGCGGCGCGATCGTGCTGGCCGTGGTCACCGCCGTGCTCACCTCCGAAGGGGGCGGCGCGCTGTCCCTCGGGGCGCTGCGCGCGGCCATCGTCGTTTCCCTCGTCCTCGCCCTGGTGGGCCTCGGCATCTCCGCCTTCGGGCTGCGCTCCCGCCGCGCGCCCGGCACGGTCGAGGAGCGGGAGGTCCGGGCGTACGAGCGCGTCTGAACGACCAGCCGGGGGCGCGCGCCGGGGCCTGGGGCCCCCGGCCCGCGCCCCTTTCCGCGCCCCTTTCCGCGCCCCTTTCCGCGCCCCTTTCCGCGGCGCCGGGTGCGTCGTCGCTTCGGGGGGCCGCGGACCGAGCATCACGTGGACATGGCGCCTACGTCCTCCGCACCGGCCCGCCGTGTCCCCCTTCCGGCCCTTCCTCCGGCTGCCCGTACGGCCATCCGGCTGGTAACCGGGGCCGCGGTCCTCGTGGCGTGCTGTCTGGGCGCGGCCGCGTGCGGGACGGTAGGGCCCGGATCAGGCACGGAGACCGGTGGCACCGAGACCGGTGGCACCGAGACCGGTGGCACCGAGACCGGCGGCACGGTGACGCCCGGAGCCACCTCCTCGCCCGAGAGCACGGAGCCGCCCGTGGGCACGGAGCCGGCCGAGCCCGGACAGGTGCCCGCCACGCCCGGCCGGCCCACCGGCACCGCCCCCGTGCACACCGAGCGGCCGCGCGGGGAGCCCGCCCTGGTGACGGGGGTCCGGTTCGGCCGGCACGCCACCTTCGACCGGGTGGTGATCGACCTCGACGGTCCGGCGCCCGGCCACACCGTCCGGTGGGTGGACGCGCTGGCGCAGGAGGGCTCCGGCAAACCCGTGGACCTGCGCGGCCGCGCCTGCCTGGCCGTCCTGCTCACCCCGGCCGACGCCCACACCGAGGACGGCGAGCCCACCTGGGCGGGCGGCGCGGCCCCCGCCTCGCTGGGCAACGTCACCGAGGCCATCAGGGCCGGCGACTTCGAGGGGCGCGTCCTCATCGGGCTGGCCGCCCGCTCCAGGGAGCCGTTCCGGGTGACGGCCCACACCCGTCCGGACCGGCTCGTCATCGACGTGGCACACTGACCGGATGGTCAGAAGGATCGAAGGCCCCACGCGGGTCCCCGTGCCCGGCGGCAAGCTCATCGACGAGCACGTGGGGCGGGTCAACAGCGCGGACGAGGCGATCTCCATCGCCCACATGGTCGCACCGCCCGGCTGGGAGGAGCCGGCCCAGACGCCCTCGTTCACCGAGTACACGGTGGTGCTGCGCGGCATGGTCGTCGTCGAGCACGACGGCGGCGTCACCGAGGTCCCGGCGGGGCAGAGCGTCGTGACCGAACCGGGGGAGACCGTCCGCTACAGCGCCGGTCCCGAAGGCGCCGAGTACATCGCCGTCTGCCTGCCCGCCTTCAGCCCGGACAGCGCCAACCGCGTCTCCTGAGCCCGCCCCGCGCACGGCCCACCGGCGGCCGCCGGGCGTGCCCGGCCGTGCCGTACGGAAAGGGGCGGACCGGCCGCATATCATGGCCTGATGAGCCCCACGCTTGACGAGATCCGGCGGGCGCCGAAGGTGCTGCTCCACGACCATCTCGACGGTGGCCTGCGGGCCGAGACCATCGTGGACCTGGCCCGCGAGTGCGGATACGACCGGCTGCCCACCACCGACCCCGGCAACCTCCGGCAGTGGTTCGAGGAGGCGTCCGACTCCGGGTCGCTGGAGCGCTACCTGGAGACGTTCGACCACACCGTGGGCGTCATGCAGACCCGCGAGTCGCTGGTCCGGGTGGCCGCCGAGTGCGCCGAGGACCTCGCCGCCGACGGAGTCGTCTACGCCGAGGTGCGCTTCGCGCCCGAGCAGCACACCACCACCGGGCTCAGCCTCGACCAGGTGGTGGAGGCCGTGCTGGAGGGCTTCCGGCTCGGCTCCGAGGGGCGCGGTATCCGGGTCGGCACGCTGCTGACCGCGATGCGGCACATGGCGCGCTCCATGGAGATCGCCGAGCTGGCCGTCCGCTACCGCGACGTCGGCGTGGTCGGGTTCGACATCGCCGGCGCCGAGGCGGGCTACCCGCCCACCCGCCACCTCGACGCCTTCGAGTACCTCCAGCGCGAGAACGCCCACTTCACCATCCACGCGGGCGAGGCGTTCGGGCTGCCGTCGATCTGGCAGGCCATCCAGTGGTGCGGCGCCGACCGGCTCGGCCACGGCGTCCGGATCATCGACGACATCTCCGTGGCCGAGGACGGCACGGCCAAGCTGGGCCGGCTCGCCGCGTACGTGCGCGACAAGCGCATCCCGCTGGAGATGTGCCCCACCTCCAACCTGCAGACCGGCGCCGCGCCCTCCCTCGCCGAGCACCCGATCGGGCTGCTGCGCCGCCTCCACTTCCGGGTCACGGTCAACACCGACAACCGGCTGATGAGCTCCACCAGCTCCTCGGCGGAGTTCGCCAAGCTGGTGGAGGCGTTCGGCTACGGCTGGGACGACCTGCAGTGGTTCACGATCAACGCGATGAAGTCGGCGTTCCTCCCGTTCGACGAGCGGCTGGCGCTGATCAACGGCGTGATCAAGCCCGGGTTCGCGCAGCTGAAGTGGCAACCGTGAGACAGGCGTACCGGTCGAAGTTCGCCTTCGTCCTCGGCTGGGTGTGGGTGGCGTTCGTCGCGTTCAACGTGTGGGACCTGATCGCCCGCTACAACGGCAAGCCGTCGCTGGTGGCGCTCGCCGTCCTCGCGGTGCTCACCGCCCTGGTCTACCTGATCGCGCTCCGGCCGGTCACCCTGTTCACCGAGGACGCCCTGGTGGGGCGCAACCCCCTGCGCACGACGGTGCTGCCGTGGGCCGCCATCGACGAGGTGACGGTGTCACACTCGATCAACCTCCGCCACGGCGACGGGCAGGTGCTGCGGCTGTGGACGCCGGTGAGCACCGCGCGCGAGCGGGCCAAGGCGCAGCGCAGGGCGGCGGCTCCGGCCCCCCGGCGCGGCCGGTTGCGGACCGAGCCGGTGCTGTCCAAGGCCGAGCAGGCGGCGCAGGAGGCGTTCGCGGGCAAGACGCACGCCGACTGGGTGGGTGAGCAGATCACCGACCGGGCCGAGTCGGCCCGCCGCCGCGCCCAGGAGGACGCCCCGGTGCGGGTGCGGTGGGCCTACGACTCGCTCGCGGTGGTCGTCGTGGCGGTCGTGCTGCTGGCCGCCGCGATCCTCGCCTGACGGGATCGTCCGCCGCTTGACCCTGACCCCGTGTGAGGGCGTAGAGGTGGAGACATCATGTTCGGCATCGGAGACTTCGCCAGGCTCGGGCTCGTGTCGGTGCGCATGCTGCGCCACTACGACGCGATCGGGCTGCTGCGACCCGCGCACGTGGATTCGGTCACCGGCTACCGCTCCTACCAGGCCGCGCAGCTTTCGCGGCTCAACCGGATCGTCGCGCTCAAGGACCTCGGCTTCACACTGGAGCAGGTCCGGGTCATCCTCGACGACAACGTCGGCACCGGCGAGCTGCACGGCATGGTGCGGCTGCGCCGGGCCGAGCTGGCCGAGCGGATCAGCGCCGACCTGGCCCGGCTGCGCGGCGTCGAGGCGCGGCTGCGCTCCATCGAGAGGGAGGGCGGCTTGGCCACCGACGAGGTCGTGCTCAAGAGGGTGGCCCCGGTCCGGGTCGGCGAGCTCAGCGCCGTCGCGGCGAGCTACGAGCCCGCCGACGTCGGCCCCGTCATCCAGCCGCTCTACGCCGAGCTGTGCGCCCGGCTGGAGGCGGCCGGCGTCCCGGCGGCGGGGCCGGGCATCGCCTCCTACGTGCCGCAGGAGGACGGGACGGTGCGGGTGCACGCCGCGATGCCCGTGGCCGGTGACTGCGCCGGCGCCGACGTGGACGTCGTGATCCTTCCGGGTGTCGACAGCGCGGCCACGATCATCCACCACGGGTCGATGGACGGAGTGGGGACGACGTTCCAGACGCTGGCCCACTGGATCGAGGACAACGGCCGCACCGCGCTCGGCCTGGGTCGCGAGGTCTACCTGCACTGCCCCGACGACCTGGACGCGTGGGTGACCGAGCTGCAGATCGAGGTGACCAGGCCATGACGGAGATCGCCGAGCTCGAACGGCACCGCACCGAGCTGACCGGCCACTGCTACCGGATGCTCGGCTGCGGCTTCGAGGCCGAGGACGCGGTGCAGGAGACCCTGGCCAAGGCGTGGACGGCCCGCGAGCGCTACGACCCCGGCCGGGCGCCGCTGCGCGCCTGGCTGTTCGGCATCGCGACCAACGTCTGCCTCGACATGCTGCGCGGCGCCCGACGCCGGGCCCGGGCCATCGACCTGGCCCCCCACGCCGCGCCCGGCACCGGCATCGGCGAGCCGCTGCCCGCCCACCGGTGGGTGCAGCCGGTGCCCGACGGCCTCGTGCTCGGCGCCGACCCGGCCGAGGTGGCCGTGGCAAGGGAGACCGTACGCCTGGCGTTCGTGGCCGCGCTGCAGCGCCTCCCGCCCCGCCAGCGGGCCGTCCTCATCCTGCGCGACGTGCTGCGCTGGAGCGCGGCCGAGGTCGCCGACCTGCTGGGCGGCAGCGTGGCCGCCGTCAACAGCGCGCTGCAGCGTGCCCGGGCGGCGCTGCCCGCCCCCGCCGAGCCGGACGCAGGGTCGGGCGCAGGGTCGGGCGCAGGGTCGGGCGCAGGGTCGGGCGGAGCGCTGGACGAGAGACTGCTGGCCCGCTACGTGGCCGCGTTCGAGCGCTACGACGTCGAGACGCTTGTCTCGCTGCTGCACGAGGACGCCACGATGGCGATGCCGCCGTTCACCTGGTGGTTGCGTGGCCGCGCCGACATCCACGCCACCCTGCTCGGCTCCGACGCCCCCTGCCAAGGCTCCCGGATGGTGCCCGCCGGCCGGGCGAACGGGGCCGCCGCCTTCGGCCAGTACCTGGACGGGCAGCCGTTCGCGCTGGTCGTCATCGAGACCCGGCGGGGGCTGGTCAGCGCCGTCACCACCCATCTCGGCGACCGGCTGTTCCCCATGTTCGGGCTGCCGATGAGTTTCGCCGTCCCGATCCGTACTGATGGGTGAGGAAAGGAAGGGACACGACAATGCCTGAGATCGTGCAACACACCGACCGCCCGTACGTCGGGGTGCGCAGGACCATCACCATGTCGACCTTCGGCGCGGTCGGCGACCGCATCGCCGAGCTGATCGGCTGGCTCGCCGAGCGCGGCGTCGGCCTCGCGGGGGCGCCGTTCTTCCGCTACCACGCCATCGACATGGCGGCCGACCGGCTGGACGTGGAGGCGGGAGTGCCCGTCGCCGCGCCGGTCGAGGGCGAGGGCGACATCCGGGCCGGTGTGCTGCCGGCGGGCCGCTACGCCACCGTCACCCACCACGGCCACCCCGACCAGCTCGCCGGCGTGACCGACGAGCTGCTGAAGTGGGCGGCCGGGCAGGGCCTGCGGTGGGACATGTCCGAGGCAGGCGGCGTGGAGCACTGGGGCTGCCGTCTGGAGCTCTACCACACCGACCCGCGGGTCCAACCGGACCCGGCCGAGTGGGACACGACCCTGGAGTTCCGCCTGGCCTGACGCCCGGCCCGGATACCGCATGCTCCCAGCCCGGCACCGGACGGGGTGCCACGTCCGGGGCCGGATACCGCGCGCTCCCAGCCCGGCACCGGACGGGGCGCCACGTCCGGGGCTACAGGGCCAGGGTCGCCTTGAGGTCGGCGGTGATGGCGTCGAGGTCGGCGGCGGCCCGGGTGCGGGCGGCGCTCACGTCGCCGGTGACTGGGACGACCACCTCCAGGTAGCACTTGAGCTTCGGTTCGGTGCCCGAGGGGCGGACGACGACGCGGGCGGCGTCCGACAGCGTGTAGCGCAGGCCGTCGGTCGGCGGCAGGCCGCCGTCGCCCCGGCTGAGGTCGTCGGCGCGCTCCACCGTACGGCCGCCCAGGGTGATCGGGGGAGCGGCGCGCAGGCGGGCCATGGCGTCGCCGATCAGCGACAGGTCGTCCACCCGGACCGAGAGCTGTGACGTGGCGTGCAGCCCGTAGCTGCGGGCCTGCTCGTCGAGGAGGTCCAGCAGCGTGCGGCCGTCGCGCTTGGCCGCCGCGGCGATCGCGGCGATCGTGAGCGCGGCCCCGATGCCGTCCTTGTCGCGCACCGGAAGCCGGTCGCCGCCACCCGTCGGGAACGGACGACCGGGGCCGTCCGCGTCGCCTGCCGGGGGGCGGCCACCGGCGTGGTCCGCATCGTCCGGTGGTGACGCGGCGGGGTCGGCGCCGACGCTGTAGCCGATGGCCTCCTCGTAGCCGAAGACCAGGCCCGGGCCCGCCTTGATGATCCACTTGAAGCCGGTCAGCGTCTCGCCGTGGCGGACGCCGTGCGCGTGGGCGATCTTGCCCAGCAGGGTGGAGGAGACGATGGTGGTGGCGACCATGCGGTCGCCCGAGGTATGGGCGATCACGTGCTCGGCGAGCAGCCCGCCCGTCTCGTCACCGGTCAGCATCCGCACCGAGCCGTCGGCCAGCGGCACACCCACCGCGCACCGGTCGGCGTCGGGGTCGTTGGCGAGCACGAGGTCGGCCCCGACGCGGGCGGCCAGCGCGGCGGCCAGGTCCATCGCGCCCGGCTCCTCCGGGTTGGGGAAGGCCACCGTGGGGAAGTCGGGGTCGGGGTTCCGCTGCTCCTCGACGGCCATCGGACTGTCGAACCCGGCCCGCAGGAACGCGTCGGTCAGCGTGGCGCCGCCGACCCCGTGCAACGGCGTGTAGGCGACCCGCAGGTCGCGGGCGTCGCCCAGGGGCAGCCGGGCGATCGCGTCGATGTAGTCGTCGACGATGTCCTCGCCCAGCTCGGTCAGCGTGCCGGGGCCGTGCAGCGGCAGCTCGTCGACGCGGCCCACGGCGTCGATGGCCGCGGATATCTCCCGGTCGATCGGCGGCACGATCTGCGAGCCGTCGCCCCAGTAGACCTTGTAGCCGTTGTCGCGGGGCGGGTTGTGGCTGGCGGTGACCATGACCCCGGCGTCGGCGCCCAGGTGCGGCACCGCGAACGCCAGCACGGGCGTGGGCAGCGGGCTCGGCAGCAGCGAGGCGTGCAGGCCGGCGCCGGTCAGGATCGCGGCCGTGTCGCGGGCGAACACGTCGGACTTGTGCCGTGCGTCGTAGCCGATCACCACGTGTCGGCCCGGGCCGAGCACGCCGGCCAGGCCGGCGGCGGCCCGCATGACGGTGACCCGGTTCATCCGGTTGGGGCCGGCGCCCAGCTCGCCGCGCAGCCCGGCGGTGCCGAACTCCAGCTTGCGGCCGAACCGGTCGGCCAGCGCCGCCAGGTCGGCCCGGTCGATCAACTCCGATAGCTCGGCGCGGGTCTCGGGGTCGGGGTCCTGCGCCAGCCACTGGCGGGCGGCGCGAAGCAGGCCGTCCGCCTCTGCGGCCGGGTCGTTGTCCGGCCTGCTCACAGCCTGTCCACGACCTTGGCCAGCAGGACGCCCATGCGGGCGGCGGTGGCGCGGCCGACCTGCAGGACCTCCTCGTGGTCGAGCGGGTCGTCGGCCAGGCCGGCGGCCGGGTTGGTGACCAGGGACAGTCCGAGGACGTCCAGGCCGGCCTCGCGGGCGGCGATGGCCTCCAGGACCGTGGACATGCCGATCAGGTCGCCGCCGAGCGTGCGCAGCATGCGGATCTCGGCGGGCGTCTCGTAGGTGGGGCCGCGGAAGGCCACGTAGACACCCTCGGCGATGTCCGGGTCGATCTCGCGCACGAGGGCGCGTAGCCGCCTGGAGTAGACCTCGGTCAGGTCGATGAACGTGGTGCCGGTGATCGGGTTGGCCCCGGTCATGTTGATGTGGTCGCTGATCAGCACCGGGTCGCCGACCTGCTGCGTCTCGGGACGCAGGCCGCCGGCCGCGTTGGTCAGGACGATCGTCCGCACGCCCGCCGCGGCGGCGGTGCGTACGCCGTGCACGACCGCGTCGACCACGCGGCCCTCGTAGAGGTGGCTGCGGCCGAGGAAGACGAGCGCGTGCCGCCCGGCGGCGGTGCGTACGACGCGGATCTTGCCGCCGTGCCCGGCCACCGCGGGGGCGGAGAAGCCGGGCAGGTCGGTGAAGGGAATCTCGCGGACGGTCTCACCGAGCTGGTCGGCGGCCGGCACCCAGCCGGAGCCCATGACGAGGGCCACGTCGAAGGAGTCGGGGCCGGCGGCTGCCTTGAGCGCCGCGGCGGCCTCACCGGCCAGGGCGTAGGGGTCGTTGCTCACCTTCAGTAGTTTATGAGCAGCCTGTCCAGCACCCGCACCCCGAACTGCAGCGCGTCCACCGGCACCCGCTCGTCCACGCCGTGGAACATGGAGGCGAAGTCCATGTCGGCCGGCAGCCGCAGCGGCACGAACCCGAACCCGCGCACCCCCAGGTCGGCGAAGAACGTCTTGTTGTCGGTGCCGCCCGACATGCAGTACGGCACTGCCCGCGCGGTCGGGTCCTCGGCCTTGAGCGCCGCGATCATCGACTCGACCAGGGCGCCGTCGAACGTGGTCTCCAGCGCGATGTCGTGGTGCACGAACTCGCGGCGCACCCTGGGCCCGATGAGCGTGTCGACGGTCTTGAAGAAGTCCTCCTCGTGACCGGGCAGGAACCGGCCGTCGATCACGGCGGTCGCCTGGCCGGGGATCACGTTGGACTTGTAGCCGGCGTCGAGCTGGGTGGGGTTGGTGGTGTGGTTGAGCGTCGCGCCGACGAAGCGCACCAGCGGCCCGATCCGGTCGAGGATCGGCTGCGGGTCGTGCTCGTCGAACGGGATGCCGAAGGCGTCGGCGACCTCGGTGAGGAACTGCCGCACGGTCGGGGTGAGCGTGATCGGCCATTCGTGGGCGCCCACGCGGGCGACCGCCGTGGCCAGCTCGGTGACGGCGTTGTCGGAGTTGAGCATCGAGCCGTGCCCGGCGGTGCCGTCGGCGATGAGCTTCATCCAGGCCAGCCCCTTCTGGGCCGTCTCGATGAGGTAGAGCCGCAGCGACGGGTCCACCTCCAGCGAGTAGCCGCCCACTTCGCTGATCGCCTCGGTGACGCCCTCGAACAGCTCGGGGTGGTGCGCGGTGAGGTGCTTGGCGCCGTACACGCCGCCCGCCTCCTCGTCGGCCACCCAGGCGAAGACGAGGTCGCGGCGCGGCCTGCGGCCCTCGCGGGTGAGCTGGCGCAGGACCGCCAGCATCATGGCGTCCATGTCCTTCATGTCCACGGCGCCGCGGCCCCAGATGTAGCCGTCGCGCACTTCGCCGGCGAACGGGTCCACCGACCAGTCGGCGGCGTTGGCGGGCACCACGTCGAGGTGGCCGTGCACGAGCAGGGCGGGCAGGGACGGGTCGCTGCCCTCGACGCGGGTCACCACGTTGCCGCGGCCCGGGGCGCTCTCGATGTAGGCGGCCTCGATGCCGACCTCGGCCAGCCTGGCCATCACGGCCTCGGCGGCGGCGCGTTCGCCGGGGCCGCTGCCGTCACCGTAGTTGCTGCTGTCGATCCGGATCAGCTCGGCGCACAGCTCGGCGACTTCGCTCTCGGCGGGAGTCAGGGCGGGAGTCTCGGCGGCGGTCATGGTGTCCTTTCCAGGGTGCGGAGGCCGGACTTGCGGAGGTGTCCACGCTTGTGGGCGCGGGTGATGAGCGTGACGTCGATGTCGGTGACCTCGTCGTGCAGGCCGACGACACCTGTCAGGAAACGGTAGAGGGCCGCCTCGTGGGCCACCGCCACCTGGACGATCAGGGAGTGGGTGCCCGCCGTCGCGGCGCAGTAACGGACGTGGGGGTGTGCCGACAGCGTACGGCCCACGTGGTCGAGCCCCTGCGGCTGGACCTTCAGCCAGAGCTGCGCCTCGGCTTCCAGGCCGAGCAGTGCGGGCTCCACCTCGGCCCGCGGCAGCAGCAGGCGCCGTTCGAGCAGGGAGGCGGCGCGTCTGCGGGCGGTCGGCAGGGAGATGCCGAGGCGCTCGGCGATCGCGGTGAAGGCGGTGCGGCCGTCGGCGACGAGCAGGTCGGCGATCTCCTGTTCCAGGGGCGAGAGGCCCTCCTCGTCGGGCGCCGCACCGTCGGGTGGGCCGTCGGGCGGGGCCGGGCGCAGTTCGGCGACCTCCTTGTCGGCGAGGTAGGGGGCGTGCCACTCGGCGACGGTGCGGAAGGTGTGCAGCACCACCTGGGTCCGCGTCTGCTGGACGCCGTCGATCGCGGCGACCTGCGCCGTCAGGATGTCGTGGAGCGCCTCCCGCGACGGTGACACCAGCTCGCAGCCGATGTCGGCCACGCCCGTCAGCGAGTAGACCGAACGGGTGTCCGGCCGGTCGGCCAGGGCCTCGGCGACGGCGGCGGCCGTGCCGGGTCTGACCTGGACGTGCAGGTGGACCGGCCGGCCGTGGCCCGAGCGCAGGTCGTCGTAGATGGCGGTGACGCGGACGGCGCCGTCGGCGATGAGGCGCTGGAGCCGGCGCGCGACCGTGCGTTCGTGCTCACCCACCGCCCGGGCGATCTCGCCCCACGCGGCGCGTGGGTTGACCTGGAGGGCGGAGACCAGCCGCCGGTCGAGAACGTCCACTGAGAGCCGTTTCTATGTCGGGTTTGTAAAAGACTTGGCCAGATATTTGACTGTTTTGGTCGTTCGCTTGCAGAGTAGGCGACCGAGCATCATTGAGCAAAGGAGCCCCCCGTGGCGACCTCCCCCATCGCGCCGTCCCCCGTCGGCATCCCCCGCAGCCGTGTCCGTCAGCTCATGGCGGCCAGCGTCGGCAACCTGGTCGAGTGGTACGACTGGTATGCCTACAGCTTCCTCACGGTGTTCTTCGCCAAGCAGATCTTCCCCGCGACGGGCAACGCCCTCGTACCTCTGCTCAGCTCGTTCGCCATCTTCGCGGTGGGCTTCTTCATGCGCCCCCTGGGCGGGCTGGTGGTGGGCGCGTTCGCCGACCGGTTCGGCCGCAAGGCCGCCATGACGTTCACCATCCTGCTGATGGGCGCCGGCTCGCTGCTGCTGGCGATCACGCCCACGTACGCCGCCGCCGGGGTGCTGGCGCCGATCATCCTGACGCTCGCCCGGCTCATCCAGGGCCTGTCGGTCGGCGGCGAGTTCGCGGCCGCGACCACGTTCCTGGTCGAGTCGGCCCCGCCCGGCCGCCGCGGCCTGTTCTCCAGCTTCCAGTACGTCAGCACCACGCTCGGCCAGCTGCTGGCCTCCGGCCTGGCCGCGGCGCTGGCCGCTACCCTCGGTACGGCCGCCATGGACGACTACGGCTGGCGCATCCCGTTCCTCGTCGGCGCGCTGCTCAGCCTGGTCGGGCTGTGGATCCGCAAGGGCGCCGAGGAGACCAGCACGGTCGCCGAGGACATCAGGCAGGGCCGTGCGGAGCGGCCGCGCATGTTCGAGTTCCTGGTGCGCTACCCCGGCAAGGCCGCCATGATCGTCGGCATCACGGTGGCCGGCACGGTCTCCTACTACACCTGGACGACGTTCCTGCCCACCTACGCGCAGCTCAGCGTGAAGTTCGACCCGTCTGAGTCGCTCACCATCGGCACCATCTCGCTGGTGTTCTTCATGGTGCTGCAGCCGCTGCTCGGCATGCTGTCCGACAAGATCGGCCGCAAGCCGATGCTGATCACGTTCGGGCTGGCGTTCACGCTGCTGCCCGTGCCGCTGCTGGCCTCCCTGTCGAACTCGTTCGCCAGCCTGCTGTTCGTCCAGTGCCTCGGGATGGTCTTCCTCGGCTGCTTCACCTCGGTCTCGGCCGCGGTCAACTCCGAGCTGTTCCCGACCCGGGTGCGCGCCGCGGGCGCGGGCTTCCCGTACTCGCTGACCGTCGCCATCTTCGGCGGCACCGCGCCGCTGATCGGCACGGCGCTCAAGGACGCCCAGATGATCCACGTGTTCCCGTGGTACGTTTCGGTGCTCGCGCTGATCTCGACCCTGGTCTACGTCTTCGCGCTGAAGGAGACCAAGGACCAGCCGCTCGCCTGAGCGGGCCCCGCTCAGTCGCCGAGCGACTTGCAGGGGCGTCCGCGCAGGCCCTTGACGTAGTCGTCGGGGGCGCCCGCCCGCTCCGCCGCGTCCGCGAGGATGCCGAGGTAGCGGGCGGAGGGCAGGCCGCCCTCGTAGCCGTCGAGCACGTAGAACCAGGCCACCTGCTCGCCGTCGAGCGTCTGCACGCGCAGCCGCACCTTGTGGTGCAGGCCGCGGGCGGCGCCCTCCCACTGGTCGAGGGACGCCTCGTCCCACTCGGGCACGTCGTAGAGGACGACGAAGACGTGCTCGTCGGGGTCTTCGACGATGGTGGCCAGGGCGCCTTCCCAGCCCAGGTCCTCACCGCCGAAGGTCAGGCGCCAGCCCTGCAGCCAGCCCACACCCCGCATCGGGGAGTGCGGGGCGCGCATGGCCATCTGCTCCGGGTCCATGTTGCTGCCGTAGGCGGCGTAAACAGGCACAGCGACCAAGGGTAGCGCGCGGGCGGCCGCCCCGTTTGGTCGCCGGGCCGAGGCATGCGGAAGAATGGTGCGCGTGACGAGGATCGTGATCATCGGTGGCGGACCGGGCGGCTACGAGGCGGCGCTGGTGGCTGCGCAGCTAGGCGCGCAGGTCACGATGGTCGAGCAGGACGGCCCGGGCGGCGCCTGCGTGCTCACGGACTGCGTGCCGTCCAAGACGCTGATCGCGACCTCGGTCCGTAAGCAGGCCCTGCTCGACGCTCCGTCGCTGGGCATCAGCTACTCCGGCGGGCCCGACGGCGACATCGGCTCGGCCACGGTCGATCTGCCCCTGGTCAACAAACGCGTCAAGGAGCTCGCGCAGGCGCAGTCGGCCGACATCGCGACCCGTGTCGCGGCCGAGGGCGTGGAGATCGTCCAGGCGCGCGGCCGGTTGGTCGACCCGCAGGTGGTCAAGGCGGGCGACCGGACGTTCAGGGCCGACGTGGTGCTGGTGGCGACGGGCGCCACCCCGCGCGTGCTGCCGGGCGCCGAGCCCGACGGCGAGCGCATCCTCACCTGGCGCCAGCTCTACGACCTGGAGGAGCTGCCCGAGCACCTGATCGTGGTCGGGTCCGGCGTGACCGGCGCCGAGTTCGCCGGCGC
This sequence comes from Nonomuraea sp. NPDC047897, assembly GCF_043204415.1. Taxonomy (NCBI): domain Bacteria; kingdom Bacillati; phylum Actinomycetota; class Actinomycetes; order Streptosporangiales; family Streptosporangiaceae; genus Nonomuraea; species Nonomuraea sp. NPDC047897. The sequence goes on from NZ_JBIDCC010000001.1 coordinate 261,076, forward strand.
CTACCGTTCGCTCGGCTCGGAGGTGACGCTGGTCTCCAGCCGTGACCGCATGATGCCCAACGAGGACGCCGACGGCGCCGAGGTGCTCGAAGAGGTCTACCGCCGCCGCGGCATGAACGTCATGGGCCGCTCGCGCGCCTCCTCGGTCAAGCGCACCGCGAACGGCGTCGTGGTGACGCTGGAGGACGGCCGCACCGCCGAGGGCTCCCACGCGCTGATGACGGTCGGCATGGTGCCCAACACCGGCGGCCTCGGCCTGGAGGAGGCCGGCGTCCAGCTCGACAGGCACGGCTTCGTCAAGGTCGACAAGGTCTCACGCACCTCGGCGCCGGGCGTCTACGCCGCCGGCGACTGCACCGGTGTGCTCATGCTCGCCTCCGTCGCGGCCATGCAGGGCCGCATCGCCGTCTGGCACGCGCTCGGCGAGGCCGTCCAGCCGCTGCGCCTGGCCACGGTGGCCTCCAACATCTTCACCGACCCCGAGATCGCCGCGGTGGGCGTGGCCCAGCGGGCGATCGAGGCGGGCGAGATCGAGGCCAACGTGGTCAAGCTGCCCCTGGCGACCAACGCCCGGGCCAAGATGTCGGGCTTCCACGACGGGTTCGTCAAGCTGTTCTGCCGGCCGCACACCGGCATCGTGCTCGGCGGCGTGGTCGTCGCGCCGCGCGCGTCGGAGCTGATCCTGGCGGTGTCGGTGGCGGTGCAGCAGCGTCTCACCGTGGACCAGCTCGCGCACACGTTCGCGGTCTACCCGTCGCTGTCCGGCTCGATCACCGAGGCGGCCCGCCGGCTCATGCAGCCCGAGGCCGCGCTCGGCGGCTGAGCGCGGCAGCGCCACCACGCGCCGCCGTTCCTGGTGATGGCGGGGGAGCCGTCCGGGTAGGCGGCCACGGGCTCGGCGCCGCGCAGGCGCGCCGGCTCGCTCTGGAGGGTCCCGGTGTCCCCGTTCGACAGAGTCACCGGGGCCTCCCGCGGCCTGGACTCCGCCACGTTGACGCCCAGCAGGTCGCGCAGCGCTTTCGGGTGGCCGCGGACGCCCGGCCCGGCGCATCAGCGCCACGTCCTCGTACCACGCCTCACGGGGCCACTGCTCGGTGTTGCAGTCGCCGCCGCACTACGTCGCCGTCTCCTATTGGGATGGACTCTCAACAAATTCGCCGTTGACGTTTGTTGGTATGGAGACCAAACTAATCCACGGAGTTGGCGCTTGCCCCACCTGAGGAGCCTTCATGCCCTATCGTCCCCCGCTGGTCGCGCACGAGTACTTTGTCGCCGACCCGCCCGAGCTGCCCGTGCGCAAACGGGGCGAGGGCGGCCTGTCGGCGCTGACCACCGCCGAACTGGTCGCGGCAGGCGACGCCGGGGTGATGCTCAAGGCGACGACCGGCACCGAGGAGACCCTGGTCGTCCAGATCGACGTCGCCGGCGAGGGGGTGATCCGGGTCCGGCTGAGCGAGGACGCCGACGCCCGCCCCCGCTCGGAACGGGCGATCTCCCTCGTGACCCCCGGCGCGTACGCCGGCGCGCGGGCCGAGACCCAGCCCGGCGCGCCGATCGTCGTCGACGCCGGACCACTGCGCGCCGAGATCACCCTGTCGCCCTGGCACCTGCGCTTCACCGACGCCTCCGGCGCGACGCTGCTGGAGCAGGACCGCGGCCACACCGACATCAGCGGCCGGCTCCGCACCCTGCCGTTCGGCCGCTCCACCGCCCGCGGCGTGCCGGTCGCCTACCACGAGAGCTTCGCCGCCGCGCCCGACGAGGCGTTCGCCGGCTTCGGCGAGTCGTTCGCGCCGCTGGACAAGCGCGGCCAGCGGCCGCTCATGTGGAACTTCGACGCCTTCGGCGCCGAGTCGCAGCGGGCCTACAAGAACGTCCCCCTGTACGTGTCGAACCGGGGCTACGGCGTGCTGGTGGACAGCGGTGCGCCGACGGAGTTCGACATGTGCCAGTCGACGCACAGCACGGTCCAGATCGTGGTGCCGGACGACGTGCTCGACTACTACGTGATCGCCGGCCCGACCCCGCCCGAGGTGCTGGACCGCTACAACGGGCTGACCAGCCGGCCGGCGCTGCCGCCGAAGTGGGCGTTCGGCACCTGGATCTCGTCCGGGTTCTTCGTCGACACCCAGGAACGGGTGCTGACCAGGGCACGCGCGATCAGGGAGAAGGGCATCCCCTGCGACGTGCTGCACCTGGACTGCTACTGGCAGACCGAAGGCCACTGGTCCGACCTGCGCTGGGACCCCGACCGCTTCCCCGACCCCGACGCGATGCTGGCCGAGCTGGACCGGATGGGCTTCAAGGTCTGCCTCTGGATGAACCCGTACGTCTCCCACCTCAGCCCCGCCTTCCGGGAGGCGGCCGAGGCCGGCTACTTCCTCAGGACGCCCGGCGGCGAGCCGTACGTGGCCGACTGCTGGCACGGCTCCTACCCGCCGTGCGGGATCGTCGACCTCACCAACCCCGAGGCGGTCGCCTGGTTCAAGGACCTGCTCCGCCCGCTGCTGCGGCAGGGCGTGCAGACGTTCAAGACCGACTTCGCCGAGGGAGTGCCGCACGACGCCGTCGCCGCGAACGGCATGACCGGCACCGACCTGCACAACGTCTACACCCTGCTGTTCAACGACGCCGTCGCCGAGGTGACCCGCGAGGTCCACGGGCACACCCTGGTCTGGGCGCGCTCGTCGTTCCTCGGCGGCCAGCGGCACAGCGCCCAGTGGGGCGGCGACACCTACACCAGCTACGCGGCGATGGGCAGCACGCTGCGCGGCGGGCTGGCGCACGGCCTGTCGGGCGTGCCGTTCTGGAGCCACGACGCCGGCGGCTTCACCGGCACGCCGACCGACGACCTGTACGTCCGGTGGACCCAGTTCGGCGCGCTGTCGCCGCTGCTGCGCCTGCACGGCACGACCAGCCGCGAGCCGTGGGAGTTCCCCGCCGTCGAGGAGCACGCGGTGGCGGCGCTGCGGCTGCGCTACCGCCTCATGCCGTACCTCTACTCGGCGGCGGTGGAGGCGGCGCGGACCGGGGCGCCGATGATGCGCGCGCTGTGCGTGGACTTCCCCGGCGACCCGGTGGCCTGGCAGGCTGACCTGGAGTACCTGCTCGGCCGCGACCTGCTGGTGGCCCCCATGACGGCGCCGGAGGGGACGCGGCAGGTCTACCTGCCGCATGGCGAGTGGGTGGACCACTGGACCGGCGAGGTGCTCACCGGCTCCCGCTACGTCCGCGTCGCCAAGCCGCTGGAGCAGATCCCGATCTTCGTCCGGCACGGCGCGCTCATCCCGGTCACCCCGCCGGGCGACACCGTGGGCACGCCGGACGAGATCACCCTCGTCGCCTTCGGGGGCGGCGACAGCCGCGCACGGATCCACGACACCGACGGCGACACCGAGGTCGTGGCCACCCGGGACGGTGACACGCTGCACGTGGCCGTCACCGGCCCGAAACGGATCGCCGCGGTCGAGTTCGCCCCGGTAGCGGGCGCGCCCAGCCGGGCCGTCATCAGTCAGGAGAGGTCATGAGGAAGTCGAGGAGCGCCATGAGGCTGGCCGCCGCGCTGGCCGCCGGAGCGCTGGCGCTGGCGGCCTGCGGGTCGGGCGGCGGGGGCGAGCCCGCCGCTGACGGCGAGCCGCGCGTGCTCAAGCTGTGGCACTACGAGAGCGCCGACAGCGCCATGGGCAAGGCGTGGGCCGAGGCGATCAAGAAGTTCGAGGCGAGCCACCCGGGCGTCACGGTGAAGTTCGAGGAGAAGAGCTTCGAGCAGATCCAGAAGACCGCGAGCATGGTGCTCAACTCCGACGAGGCGCCCGACATCATGGAGTACAACAAGGGCAACGCCACCGCCGGTCTGCTGTCGAAGCAGGGGCTGCTCGCCGACCTGAGCGAGCAGGCGACCAAGCGCGGCTGGGACAAGCTGCTGCCCGGCGGCCTCCAGGTCACCGCCAAGTACGACGAGCGGGGCGTCATGGGCTCCGGCAAGTGGTACGGCGTGCCCAACTACGGCGAGTTCGTGATGGTCTATTACAACAAAGACCTCTTCGACAAGCACGGCGTCAAGGTGCCCACCACGTTCGACGAGCTCACCGCCGCCCTGGACACCTTCGTCAAGGCCAAGGTGACACCCATCGCCTCGGCCGGCGCCGAGTACCCGGCCCAGCAGATCTTCTACCAGCTCGCGCTGACCAAGGCGCAGCGGCCGTGGGTGGACGCCCTGCAGTCCTACAAGGGCAAGGTCGACTTCAAGGGGCCCGAGTTCGCCTACGCGGCGCAGACCATGGCCGACTGGGTGCGGAAGGGGTACATCGCCAAGGACTCCGGCGGCCTCAAGGCCGAGGACATGGGCGTGGCGTTCATGAAGGGCGAATACCCCATCATGATCAGCGGTAGCTGGTGGTACGGCCGCCTCGCCTCCGAGATCAAGAACTTCGAGTGGGGCCACTTCCTGTTCCCCGGCGCCGCCCTGGCGCCCGGCTCCAGCGGCAACGTCTGGGTCGTCCCCGAGAAGTCGGAGAACAAGGACCTCGCCTACGACTTCATCGACCTCACGATGAGCAAGGACATCCAGAACCTGCTCGGCAACTCCGGCGGCGTGCCGGTGGCCGCCGACCCGGCCGCCATCACCGACCCGAAGAGCAAGGAGCTCATCGAGAGCTTCAACAAGCTCACCGCCGCCGACGGGCTGGCGTTCTACCCCGACTGGCCCGCCCCCGGCTACTACGACGTGCTGGTCGCCGGCGTGCAGAACCTCGTCAACGGCAGCAAGACCCCCGACCAGGTCCTGACCGAGATCGCGGGGCCGTACGAGGACAACCTCGCCGACATCGGCGGTTAGCCCATGACGCGCACCAAGGGCTACTGGTGGTACCTCGCACCGAGCCTGGTCCTGTTCCTCGCCGTGATCGTGGCGCCGTTCCTGATGAACGTCGCCACGAGCTTCACCCGCTGGACCGGGGTGGGCACGCCGCGGTGGGCCGGGCTGGACAACTACGCCCGGCTGCTCGACGACGAACGGTTCTGGCAGTCGTTCCAGCACAACGTGGGCCTCATCGTGGCCATGGCGATCGTGCCGACCCTGCTCGGGCTGGTGCTGGCCGCCGCCCTGTTCGACTACATCGGCCGCCGGTTCGGCACCCGCACGGCCGCCGCGCTGCGCGCGATGTACTACCTGCCGCAGGTGCTGCCCGTCGCGGTGGCGGGCGTGGTGTGGGGCTGGATGCTGCACCCGTCGTACGGGGCCGTCAACCAGGTGTTCGGGCTGCGACTCGACTGGCTCGGCGACCCCGACCTGGCGCTGGCCACGGTGATGGCCGTCATGGTGTGGTTCCAGCTCGGCTATCCCGTCGTCATCTTCATGGCCGGGCTGCAGCGGGTGGACCCCGCCCTGCACGAGGCGGCCGAGATCGACGGGGCGTCGTGGTGGCGCAGGTTCTGGCACATCACGATCCCGCAGATCCGGCCGGAGACGTTCGTGGTGCTGCTGACCTGCACGATCGCCGCGCTCAAGGTCTTCGGACCGATCTTCGTGCTGACCCGCGGCGGGCCCGGCAACGCCACCATGGTGCCGTCGTACTTCTCCTACCTGAACTTCTTCCAGAAGAGCAACGTCGGGTACGGCTCGGCCATCGCCACCGTGCTGGCCCTCGTCATCATCGTGGTGACGTTCCTGTTCCTGCGCGTGCAGGAGCGTGCCCGGTGAGGGCGGCGGGGCCGGGCCGGTGGGCCGTGCTCGCCGCGCTGGGCGTGCTGGGCGTCGCGATGATGTTCCCGTTCCTCCTCGTCGCGCTCAACGCGGTCAAGTCGCCCGCCGACTACAGCTCGAACGGGCCGCTGAGCCTGCCGGACCAGATCCACCTGCAGGGCATCGTCGACTTCTGGAACCGCGTCGACTTCGGCGAGAAGCTGTGGAACAGCTTCGTGATCAGCGCCTCGGTCGCGCTGCTCGCGGTCATGCTGTCGGTGCTCAACGCCTACGCGCTCGGCATCGGCCGGGTGCGCGGCCGGCTGTGGGTCCTCGTGCTGTTCCTCGTGGGCAACACGCTGCCGCAGGAGGCGCTGGCCTACCCCCTGTACTACCTGGCCAAGGAGGTGGGCCTGTACGACTCCCGGCTCTCGATGATCATCGTCTTCACGGTGATCCAGGCGGCCTTCGGCACCTACCTGCTGAGCGCCGTCCTCGGCCAGTTCCCCAAGGAGATCCTGGAGGCCGCGTCGATCGACGGCGCGGGCCGCTTCCGGTCGCTGTGGCAGATCGTGGTGCCGATCAGCCGGCCCACGCTCAACGTGCTGGTGATCTTCTTCTTCATCTGGACGTGGAACGAGTTCTTCCTCCCGCTGATCTTCCTCATCTCCAACGACACGCAGACCGTGCCGGTCGCCCTCGGCGTCCTGCAGGGCGAGAGGTACATGGACGCCACCATGTCCAGCGCCTCGGCCCTGCTCGGCATCGTCCCGGCGGTCGCCTTCTTCCTCATCTTCCAGCGCACGCTCACCCGCGGCGTCACGGTCGGCGCCGTCAAGTAACCCCCCACCCCCCTGGAGCAGAGCCCATGTCCCGACGCTCAAGGACCCCAGCGGTCCTCGCGCTCGCCCTGGCGGCGTCGCTGCTGGCCGCCCCGCCGGCCACCGCCGACGACCTGCCGTTCCGCAACCCCGCGCTGCCCGTGGAGCAGCGCGTGACCGACCTGCTCGGCCGGCTCACCCTGGCCGAGAAGCTCACCCTGCTGCACCAGTCGCAGCCGGCCATCCCCCGGCTCGGCATCCCCTACCACAAGAACGGCACCGAGGCGCTGCACGGCATCGCCTGGTCCAACGACCTGGGCGACAACTGGAACCAGAAGCTCGCCCGGGGCACCGTGTTCCCGCAGGCGGTCGGCCTGGCCAGCACCTGGGACCCCGACCTGATCAGGAAGGTCGGCTCGGCCGTGGGCGACGAGACCCGCGGCTACAACGCCGGCAACCCGGACCTGTGGGGCCTGCAGGTGTGGGCGCCGGTCGTGGACCCGCTGCGCGACCCGCGCTCCGGCCGCAACGAGGAGGGCTACTCCGAGGACCCGCTGCTCACCGGTGCGATGGCCACCGCCTACGGCAAGGGCCTGCAGGGCGACGACCCCTTCTACCTGAAGACCGCGCCGGTGCTCAAGCACTACCTCGCCTACAACAACGAGACGAACCGCAGCCTCACCTCGGCCAACCTCACGCCGAAGCTCAAGCGCGAGTACTACGAGCAGGCGTTCAGGACCGCGATCAAGGCCGACGCCGCGACCGGCGTCATGGCCTCCTACAACCTGGTCAACGGCCGCCCCAACCACGTCAACCCCGACCTGAACGAGGTCGTGCGGTCGTGGACCGACCGGACCCTGTACAACGTCAGCGACGCGTGGGGCCCGCACGCGCTCACCGACGTGGAGAAGTACTTCGACGACAAGCCCGAGGCGTTCGCCGCCGTGCTCAAGTCGGGCCAGGACAGCTTCACCATCGACGGCAGCGACAGCGGCCCGCTGGTGACCAACCTCACCGCCGCCCTCGACCGCGGCCTCATCACCGAGGCCGACGTGGACAAGGCGGTCGGGCACGCGCTGACCATCCGGTTCCGGCTCGGCCACTTCGACCCGGACGGCGGCCCGTACAAGAAGATCAGCCCCGACGTGATCGACAGCCCGGCGCACCGGAAGCTCAACCGGGAGACCGCCGCCAAGGCGGCGGTCCTGCTGCGGAACGCCGGCACGCTGCCGCTGCGCTCCCCCAGGTCGGCCGCCGTGGTCGGCCCGCTGGCCGACCGGCTCCACAGCGACTGGTACGCGGGCACGATGCCCTACCAGGTGACCCCGCTCGACGGGATCAAGGAGCGCGTCCCCGACGTCACCACCGGCGCGGGCCTGGAGCGGATCGCCCTCAAGCACCTCGACTCCGGCAAGTACGTCACCGCCACCGGCAGCGGCCCCGACGACAACGCCGCGCTGACCGACACCGCCCCCACGGCAGCCTCGCAGTGGGACGTCACCGACTGGGTCGCCGGCGTCTCCACCCTGCGCAACGCGGGCAACGGCAAGCTGCTCGGCGGCGACGGGCGCTCGCTGGACACCGACGACGACGAGCCCAACGGCTGGTACGTGCAGCAGCAGTTCGCGCTGGAGCGCCAGGCCGACGGCTCCCACCTCATCAGGTACGCCGGCTTCGAGAGCGACGAAGGCTGGTTCGGCCTGCCCGACCCGTACGTCACCGTGACCGCGGACGGCGCCCTCGGCCTGGCCCCGAAGGCGCAGGCGGCACGCTTCGCCAAGGAAGTCGTCGCCGACGGCGTCGCCGCGGCCGCCGAGCAGGCCCGTAAGGCCGAGGTGGCGGTCGTGGTCGTCGGCAGCCACCCGTGGGTGCACGGCCGCGAGGTGCACGACCGCGACAACCTGCAGCTCGGCGACGGGCAGAAGCGGCTCGTCGAGGCCGTGCGCAAGGCCAACCCCAACACCGTGGTCGTGCTGGAGACCAGCTACCCGGTGATCGTGGACGCGCCGACGCTGCTGTGGACCACGCACGCCGGGTCGGAGACCGGCCACGCCGTCGCCGACGTGCTGTTCGGCGACGTCAACCCGGCCGGGCGGCTCACCCAGACCTGGTACGCCACCGACGAGCTGCCCAGCATCCTGGACTACGACCTGGCCAAGACCGGGATGACGTACCTGTACCACCAGGGCGACCCGCTCTACTCCTTCGGCCACGGGCTCAGCTACACCACGTTCGGCTACCAGGGTCTGCGGGTCCGCGGTGACCAGGTGAGCGTCCGGGTCACCAACACCGGTGAGGTGAAGGGCGAGGAGGTCGTGCAGCTCTACACCCGCCAGCACCGCTCCCGCTTCCGGCAGCCGGTCAGGCAACTGCGCGGCTTCGAGCGGATCGCGCTGGCCCCCGGCGAGTCGAAGACGGTCACCTTCCGGCTCGGCCGGGACGACCTGGCGGTGTGGGACCACACGCGCGGCACCTGGGTCGTCGAGGCGGCCACCCACGACGTGCTCGTCGGCTCGGTCTCGGACCGCATCCGGGCCCGCGCCACGACGCGGGTGACCGGCGACACGATCCCGGTCCGCGACCTCACCAGGACGACCCGGGCGATGGACTTCGACGACTACTCCGGCGTGGAGTTCGCCGACGAGAACAAGGTCAGCGGTGACGTCGTGGCCGGGTCCGCCGGTGACTGGATCGCCTTCACCGACGCCTCCTGGGGCTCCCGGCTGACGGCCTCGGTCGCCTCGGTGGGCGGCGGCTCGGTCGAGCTGCGCCGCGGCTCGCCGACCGGGCCGGTCCTCGGGACTGTCCGGGCGCCCGCCACCGGCGGCGTCTACCGGTGGGCCACGGCGGACGCCGCGGTGCGGCCCGGGAAGGGGGACCTGTACCTGGTGTTCCGCGGGGACCTGCGGCTCCGCGACATCACGCTAGCCCGTTGATTGGTTGTGACTCCCAACTATTGACCGGGGATCACCCGTGTGTGAGCCTCGTGGTGAGGCTCATGCGCGAGGGCGAGGCGACGGTCAGGGTCCCCGCGACCCGCGCGTGCGTGGCGGTCATCCGGGCGGACCGGCTGCATGGGGCGCCGCTCGGCGTGCCCCGGAAAGGCAGATCCGCTCATGCCCCGAAGGCTGCTCAGCATCCTCCTGGCCGTCGTCGTCGTCGTGCTGATGACGGTGGTGGCGGTGGTGGTGCGGATGGCGCCGGTCTCGGCCGTCTCCTCCGACCCGTACACCTTCAAGAACGTCCGCATCGACGGTGGCGGCTTCGTGCCCGGCATCGTCTTCAACCCGACTGAGAAGAACCTCGTCTACGCCCGCACCGACATCGGCGGGGCATACCGCTGGAACCAGTCCACCCGGTCCTGGACCCCGCTCCTCGACTGGGTGGGCTGGGACCGGTGGGGCTGGAACGGCGTCGTCAGCCTGGCCACCGACCCCGTGGACACCAACCGCGTCTACGTCGCCGCCGGCATGTACACCAACGGCTGGGACCCGGGCAACGGCGCCGTGCTGCGCTCCACCGACAAGGGCGCCACCTGGCGGGCCGCGCCCCTGCCGTTCAAGCTCGGCGGCAACATGCCCGGTCGCGGAATGGGGGAGGCGCTCGCCGTCGACCCCAACCGCAACAGCGTCCTCTACCTCGGCGCGCCCAACGGCAACGGCCTGTGGCGCAGCACCGACCACGGCGCGACCTGGGCCAAGGTGGCGAGCTTCCCCAACCCGGGCGACTACGCCCAGGACCCCGGCGACCCCAACGGCTACCTGAGCCACCGGCCCGGCGTCGTCTGGGTGACCTTCGACCCGCGCTCGTCGGCCAAGGGCGCCGCCACCAGGACCGTCTACGTCGGGGTGGCCGACAAGGACGACACCGTCTACCGCTCCACCGACGCCGGAGCCACCTGGGAGCGGGTGCCCGGCCAGCCGACCGGCTACCTGGCCCACAAGGGCGTCCTGGACACGGTCAACGGGCACCTGTTCATCGCCACGAGCGACACCGGCGGCCCCTACGACGGCGGCAAGGGCGACGTGTGGCGCCTCGACACCGCGACCGGCGCCTGGACGCGGGTCAGTCCCGTCCCGTCGTCCGGCTCGGACGCCTACTTCGGGTACAGCGGCCTGACCCTCGACCGGCGGAACCCGGGCACGCTCATGGTGGCCACCCAGATCTCCTGGTGGCCCGACGTGATCTTCTTCCGGTCCACCGACTCCGGCGCCACCTGGACCCGCGTCTGGGACTTCACCTCGTACCCCAACCGGAGCTTCCGCTACAGGATGGACATCTCCGCGAACCCGTGGCTGACCTTCGGCGGCAACCCGCAGCCGCCCGAGGTGACGCCCAAGCTCGGCTGGATGACCGAGTCGCTGGAGATCGACCCGTTCGACTCCGACCGGATGATGTACGGCACCGGCGCCACCGTCTACGGCACCGAGGACCTGACGAAGTGGGACTCCGGCGGCCAGTTCACCATCAGGCCGATGGCCAGGGGTCTGGAGGAGACGGCGGTGCTCGACCTGGTCAGCCCGCCGAGCGGCGCGCCGCTGGTCAGCGCCCTGGGCGACATCGGCGGGTTCCGGCACACCGACCTGGACGCGGTGCCGCCGATGATGTTCACCTCGCCGGTGTTCACCTCCACGACCAGCCTCGACTACGCCGAGAAGAACCCGGGCGTCATGGTGCGGGCCGGCAACTTCACCGACGCCGACCGGCCGAACGACAGCCACGTGGCGTTCTCGACCGACGGCGGCGCCACCTGGTTCCAGGGCGGCGAGCCGGGCGGGATCGACGAGGGCGGCACGGTCGCCGCCGCGGCGGACGGCTCCAGGTTCGTCTGGGCGCCCAAGGGCGTGCCCGTCCACTACTCGGTCGGTTTCGGCACCTCCTGGCAGCAGTCGCAGGGCCTGCCGGCGGGGGCGCTCGTCGAGTCGGACCGGGTGGATCCGACGACCTTCTACGGCTACAGCGGCGGCCGCCTCCACGTCAGCGTGAACGGCGGCGCCACCTTCACCGCCACCGCCGCGACCGGCCTGCCCGCCGCCGGCGACGTCCACGTCAAGGCGCTGCCGGGCGTCAAGGGCGACATCTGGCTGGCGGGCGAGACCGGCCTGTTCCACTCGACCGACGGCGGCGCGTCCTTCGGCAAGCTGCCCGGCGTCGCCTCCGCCGTGAACGTGGGCTTCGGCAAGGCCGCGCCGGGGCGGTCGTACCCGGCGGTGTTCGTGGTCGCGACGATCGGCGGCGTGAGCGGCCTCTACCGGTCCGACGACGCGGGCGCGACGTGGGTGCGCATCAACGACGACGAGCACCAGTGGGGCAACATGGGCGAGGCGCTGACGGGCGACCCGCGCGTCCACGGCCGCGTCTACCTCGGCACGAACGGCCGTGGCATCATCTACGGCGACCGCACCGGCCCCACGCCCACGGCCACCCCGACCGTCACCTCCACGACGACCCCCACGGCCACGCCGACCGTCACGCCCACGGTGACGCCCACGGTGACGCCCACCCCCGGCAAGGCGTGCACCGCCACCTACACCCCGGGCAACCAGTGGCCCGGCGGCTTCTCGGTGTCGGTGGCGGTCCGGAACACCGGCACCGCGCCCACCGCCGGCTGGAAGGTCACCTGGACGTTCGCCGGCGACCAGCGGATCAGCCAACTCTGGAACGGCACCCACACCCAGACGGGCGCCGACGTCACCGTGTCCCACATGGGCTACAACGGCGTCGTCCAGCCGGACGCCACCACGTCGTTCGGCTTCAACGGCGCCGGCCCGGCCACCACACCCACCCTCACCTGCACCGCCACGTGACCTGAGAGGGCGCCCGCGCGGGCGCCCTCTCAGGACGGCTGTTTTGGGGGTTGTCGAGGTGACACAGGTCCCGGATAGAATTAGTTCGTCTGTCCATCAAACAAATTAGGGAAGGGTGACCCTCGCCACAAGGGGCCGGCCCGGTCACAGGTTGGTGAAGGGAACCCGCGATGCGGCATGCTGGGGTCACCTCTTGGCGGGAACGGGGCTGATTTTGATCACATCCACGACCGGCCCGCAGCCGGCCGACTTCGCCGACGTCCGGGCCACCAATCTCGCGGTCGTCCTGCGGTTCGTGCGCGAGCACGCGCCGTGCTCGCGCGCGGACATCGCGGCGTCCACCGGGCTCAACAAGGCGACGGTCTCCAGCCTGGTCGCCGACCTGATCGACCGCCGGCTGGTGCGCGAGACCGGCCTGACGGAGAACCGGGTCGGCCGGCCGGCCACGATGCTCGTCCTCGACGGCTCGCCGTACGCGGCGATCGGCGTGGAGATCAACGTCGACTACGTCTCGGCCGTGGCCACCGGCCTGGCGGGGGAGCGGCTGCTGACCTGGCGGCGTTCGTTCGCCGGGGGCGCGTCGGTCAGCCAGGACGTGGCCGCCGTCGCCGCCGTCATCAGGCGCGTGGTGGGCCGCATGGCCAAGGACGACCGGCAGATCCTCGGGCTGGCCGTGGCCGTGCCCGGCCTGGTCGACGTCCAGGGCGTCGTGCGGTTCGCGCCCAACCTCGGCTGGCGTGACGCCGACATCAGCGGCGACCTGGCCAAGGCGCTGCGCGACCCGGGCTTCGCCGTCCAGGTCGACAACGACGCCAACCTCGCCGCGCTGGCCGAGCAGCGCTTCGGCTCGCACGCCGGGGCCGCCGACCTCGTCTACCTCACCGGCGAGATCGGCGTGGGCGCCGGCGTCATCCTCGACGGCCGGCTGCGGCGGGGCGCCCGCGGCTACAGCGGCGAGCTGGGTCACGTCCAGCTCGACCCCGAGGGCCCGCCGTGCCGGTGCGGGCGGCGCGGCTGCCTGGAGTCGGTGGCCGGCATCGCCGCCGTGCTCCGGCGTGAGCCCTCGCCGGCCGAGATCCAGGTCGAGATCGAGGAGGTCGTCCGGTCCGCCCGCGCGGGCGACGCGGCCACCCTGAAGATCCTCGACTCCGTGGGCCGCGGCCTCGGCCGGGGCGTGGCCGTCATCGCCAACCTGGTCAACCCCGAGGTGGTCATCCTCGGCGGCTACTACGTGCTGCTGGCGCCCTGGCTGCTGCCCGCGGTCCACGAAGAGGTCGCCGGACGCGTCATCGCGCCGGGTGGCTGCGAGGTGGTCGCCTCGACGCTGGCACACGACGCCGCCGCGCTCGGCGGCGCCGCCCGGGTGCTCGACTCCGTCGACTCCGGTCGCCTGCCCGGCGGCGCGGCACGCCTCGCCTGACGTCCCGGAAAGCCTCGCCTGACGTCCCAGAAAGTCGTGACGGAGGTCTTGACCTCCGTCCCCCAGGCGGGCACCCTTCATGAAACCCACCGAAATTTCCGCGTAACTTCCCCGGCCGGTCGTCGAAGCGCTTCGACACTTTCAGAGGGATGGCCATGCACGAACCCTTCCGCGACCCTGACGTTCCGATCCCCGACCGGATCCAGGACCTGACGCGCAGGCTCACCCTGGAGGAGAAGCTCGCCCTGCTGCACCAGTACCAGGCGCCGGTCGACCGGCTGGGCGTCGGCCCCTTCCGCACCGGCACCGAGGCCCTGCACGGGCTGGCCTGGCTCGGCCCGGCCACGGTCTTCCCGCAGGCGGTCGGCCTGGCCGCCACCTGGGACCCCGAACTGGTCCGCAGGGTCGGCGAGGCCACCTCCGACGAGGTGCTGGCCTTCCACCACAAGGACCCGGCCGGCGCCGGCCGCAACGTCTGGGCGCCCGTGGTCAACCCACTGCGCGATCCGCGGTGGGGCCGCAACGAGGAAGGCTACTCCGAGGACCCGTGGCTGACCGGGCTGATGGCCACCGCGTACGCGCGCGGCCTGCGTGGGAGCGATCCCACAGTGCTCAAGACCGCGCCCACGCTCAAGCACTTCCTCGGCTACAACAACGAGACCGACCGCTGCGTCACCTCCAGCAACCTGCCGCCGCGCGTGCTGCACGAGTACGAGCTGCCCGCCTACCGCCCGGCCCTGGAAAGCGGCGCGGCCGTCGCCGTCATGCCCTCCTACAACCTCGTCAACGGCCGGCCCGCGCACCTCAGCCCGCTGATCGAACGGGCCCTGCGGGCCTGGGCGCCCGACGAGATCCTCGTGGTCAGCGACGCCTACGCCCCCGGCAACCTGACCGGGCTGCAGCGCTACCACGACACGCTGCCCGAGGCGTACGCGCACGCGGTCCGGGCGGGACTCGACAGCTTCACCCAGGACGACGACCGCGGTGCGGCCACGATCGGCCACCTGCGCGAAGCCGTCACCCGCGGCCTGCTCGCCGAGGCCGACGTGGACCGGGCGGTGCGGCACGCACTGTCGATCAGGTTCCGGCTGGGCGAGTTCGACCCGGCGACGCCGTACGACGACATCACCGAGGAGGTCGTCAACCGGCCCGAGCACCAGGCGCTGGCCCGGGAGGCGGCGCGCCGGTCGTTCGTGCTGCTGTCCAACGACGGGCTGCTGCCGCTCGGCCCCGTCACCAGGATCGCGGTGATCGGCCAGCTCGGCGACACCCTCATGGAGGACTGGTACAGCGGCACCCTGCCGTACGCCGTCACCGCCCGCGCCGGGCTGGCCGAGCGGTGCGAGACCGTGTTCTGCGAGGCCATGGACCGGATCACGCTGACGGCCGAGACCGGCCCGGTCACCGCAGACCCGGCCGGCGGGCCGCTGAGCGTCGCCGCCGCCCCGCCCGGCCAGGCCGGCGCCTTCGACCTGTTCGACTGGGGCGGCGGCGCCTACGCGCTGCGGGCCGCCGCCACCGGCCGGTTCGTCTCCGCCGACGACGGAGTCCTCGTCAACGACCAGCCCGGCCCGAACGGCTGGGAGGTGCGCCAGACCTTCCGCCTGGAAGACCGGCCGCGCGGCGCGATCGCGTTGCGCCACATCTCCACCGGCTGCTACGTCGGAGCGGGCGACGACCGGGTGCTGCGCCTGGTGGACGACGCCGACCAGGCGCTCTGGCTGACCATGGAGGTCGTCCGGAGCGGCGCCGAGCAGGCGGCCGAACTGGCCGCGACCGCCGACGTCGCGGTCGTCGTGGTCGGCGACCACCCGCTCGTCAACGGCCGCGAGACGGAGGACCGCACCAGCCTCGCGCTGGCGCCGGCACAGGACGCCGTGGTCGCCGCCGTGCACGCCGCCAACCCCCGCACGGTCATGGTGATCAGCAGCGGCTACCCGCTCACCTGGACCAGCGCGGACCCGCCCGCCGTGCTGTGGTCCGCGCACGGTGGCCAGGAGTACGGCCACGCCCTGGCCGAGGTGCTGTTCGGCGAGGCCGACCCGGAGGGCCGGCTCACCCAGACGTGGTACCGCTCCGCCCAGGAACTGCCCGACCTGCTCGACTACGACATCATCACGGCCGACGCCACCTACCTGTACTTCCGGGGCACCCCGCTCCACCCGTTCGGGCACGGACTCAGCTACACCAGCTTCGACTTCGCCGATCTGCGGGTGTCCCTGGCGGACGACGTGGTGACGGCCGAGGTGACCGTGACGAACACCGGCCCCCGCGAGGGCGTCGAGGTCGTCCAGTTCTACACGCACCAGCAGCGCTCCCGGGTCAAGCAGCCGCTGCGCAGGCTGCGCGGCTTCGAGAAGGTGCGCCTCGCGCCCGGCGAGAGCCGGACCGTGCGCCTGGCGCTGCCCGTACGGGAGCTGGCCTTCTGGGACGTGACGCGGGGCAGGTTCGTGGTGGAGAGCGCGCCGCACCAGCTCATGGTCGGGCGCAGCGCGACCGACCTGCGGCTGAGCGCCCGATTCGAGGTGGCGGGCGAGACCATCCCGCCCCGCTCCGGGCCGCTGGTGGCCGTGGATCACGACGAGTACGACGCGGTCGCCTTCGTGGACGCCGCCCGCGAGGACGGCGAGGCCGTCCGCTCCGAGGCGGAGGGCGCCTGGATCGTGTTCCGCGACGTGGACCTGACCGGCGCCGCCTCCTGCGTCCTGCACGCGGGCAGCACGGAGGGCGGCGTCGTGACCCTCCACCTCGGCGACCCGCTCTACGGGCCGGCGCTGGCCACCTGCCCCGTCCCGCGCACCGACCGGTACGCCTTCCGGGCGATCGAGGCCCCGCTTGCGCACGCGGACGGAGTCCACGATCTTTATGTGGTGTTCGAGAACGACGGCATCACCCTGACCCGGCTCGAACTCGACGGCGCTGCCCCGGCCGGCGGGCTGGGAGGCGGTGCTTGAGCGGGCGCACGGTCACGATCGCCGAGGTCGCCAGGCACGCCGGCGTCGCGGTCAGCACGGTCTCCTACGTGCTCAGCGGCAAGCGGACGATCTCGGCCGACACCCGCAGGCGGGTGCTCGACAGCATCAGCGCGCTCGGCTACCACCCCAACGCCGGAGCCCGCGCGCTGGCCAGCAGGCGTTCCAACGTCATCGCGCTGGTGCTGCCGCTGCGCGCCGGCGTGCACGTTCCCGTGCTGATGCGCTTCGCCAGCGCCGTCGTCACCGCTGCCCGCCGCTTCGACCACGACGTGCTGCTGCTGACCGCCGACGAGGGCGCCGCCGGCATTCGCCGGGTCGCCGCCAGCGCCCTGGTCGACGCCCTCGTCCTCATGGACGTCGAGCTGCACGACCGCAGGGTGCCGCTGCTGCGCGAGCTGGCCGAGCCCAGCGTGCTCATCGGCTTCCCCGCCGAGCCTGCCGGCCTCACCTGCGTCGACCTCGACTTCGCCGCCGCCGGCGCCCGGTGCGTCGCCCACCTCGCCGAACGGGGGCACACCGAGATCGCGCTGCTGGGCGCCCCCGTCGTGGTCTACGAGCGCGGCACCGGGTTCGCGCGCCGCACGAGGGAGGGCTTCACCGACGCCGTCGCGGCCCACGGCCTCGCCGGGGTGGCGCTGCCGTGCGAGGAGACGTTCGACGAGGTCCACGCGACGGTCGAACGCCTGCTCGCCGACCGGCCGGGCCTGTCCGGCCTGGTGGTGCACAACGAGGCGGCGGTCAACCACGTCCTCGGCTCGCTCCGCCAGCTCGGCAGGCGGGTGCCCGGCGACGTCGCCGTGGTCGCCATCTGCCCTGACGACGTGGCCGAACGGGCCAGCCCGCCGCTCACCTCCGTGCTCATCCCGGCCGAGGAGGTCGGCCGGGAGGCGGTCCGGCTGGTGATGGAGAAGCTGGGGGGCGGCTCCGTGCCGGAGGCCACGCTCCTCACGCCGCAGCTCACCGTCCGCGCCAGCACCTGACACCGCCCGGCATCGCGACGTGGCCGGCCGACCGGGGTGGCGCGGTCCGGTCAGGCGGCCACGGCGAGGCCGTAGGCGGCGAGGAGGGCCGCGGGCAGGCCGACGGAGAACGCCGCCTGCCAGGCCGAGGACGTGCGGCTGCGGGGCAGGGCGGGCCACACGGTCAGCCCGAGCGCCAGCGCCACCCCCAGGACGACCACGCCGGCGCTCCAGGCGACCGGCGGGACCAGCGTCCACAGGCCGGCGTTGTGCGCCAGCCAGAGGAACAGCGCCGCCCACAGCGCCCGCCCGACCAGCGAGACCCGGTCGAGCGCCCGCGGCGGCGCGGGGGCGGCCTCGCCGGGGCCCTCCGCCCGGCGAGCCCTCCTGACGGCGGTCGCCGTCGCCACGAGGAGCGGGACGCCGCTCAGCGTGAAGAGCACCGTGACGGCGAGCAACTGCACCGGCGGCGTGTCCTCGTCCGGGGCGGCCACGCCCAGCAGTCGCAGCCCGACCGCGTCGACCGACCTGCTGGTGTTGGCCAGGACCACCACGCCGCGCCCCGCCGCCCGGTCGAAGCCCGCGTACGCGGAGAAGCCGCCGGTGGCGCCGTTGTGCCAGGTGATCTCCCGGTGCCCGTGCTTGTCGGTGAACCAGCCGTACCCGATCCGCCGGTCGCCGGAGTCGGTGAAGCGGGGGGTGGCGGCGGCCGAGCCGGGGGCGGTGGCGTTCATCGTGGCCTGGACGAGGCGGGCGACGTCGGCGGCGGTGGACCAGGTGGCGCCGCCCGCGCCCGCGTAGCCGTGGTCGCGCCACGGGTCCATCGGCATGCCGTTCTCGCCCTGGCCGCTCGCGTGGCCGGCGGGCAGCGGGTCCCGGGGCCCGAGCACGGTGGTGGCGGACATGCCCAGCGGCTCCAGCAGGCGGGTCCGGAGCAGCGCGGCGTAGCCGCCGCCCGGGGACCGCGGCGCGTTCGCGTGGTCGGCGAGGGCGAGGCCGAGCAGGGCCATGCCGAGGTTGGAGTAGGCGACCTCGCCCCGCTTCCCGTCCGGCGAGACGGCCGCCGCGTCGGCGAGGACGTCCTGCGGTCCGGCCCCGGCGTACGGATCGGCGCCGGTGTAGCTGCCGAGCGCGGCGCGGGCGAGCATGAGCGGGGTCGTCCGGAGCCGGGGCAGGCCCGACCGGTGCGAGGCCAGCTCGGCCAGCGTGACGGAGCCGGTCGCGCCGGACAGGCCGGGCAGCAGGTCGCGGACGGGCGTGTCGGGGGACAGCCCCTCCTCGGCCAGGTCGGCGAGCAGCATGCCGGTCATCACCTTGGGGATGGAGCCCACCTCGTACGGGGTGTCCGGCCCGACCGGACGCGGGACGGGGCCGCCCGAGTCGCCCACGCCCGCGAACCTGACCCGGCCGCCTTCGATCAGCGCCACGGACATGCCCCGGTGGCCCGCGCCGTCCCCGGCAGCCTGCCGCACTGACCGGGCCAGCGCGGCGTCGCCGGTCGTCTCGGGACCGAGGCGCGGCGGGCGGGGCATGGCGAGCACGGCCAGCACGGCCAGCACGGCCACCGCCACGGCGGACAACAGAGCCAGGATCTTCATAAATCCAATATTACGTAATTACGAAGAAGGTTGGGCGGCGGAAACGCGACCGGGCGCGCCCCCGCAGGGAACGCGCCCGATCGGCAGCGAAGAGGAAGCGGCTACCAGTCGCCGCCGCCGAAGTCACCACCGCCGAAGTCGCCGCCGCCGAAGTCCCAGCCGCCACCGCCGCCGAAGTCTCCGCCGCCGCCGAAGTCGCCGCCGCCCGCGTCGGCGGCGCCCTCCGCGTAACCGGCGCCGTAGCCGCCCATGCCCCAGCCGCCGCCGAGCATGCTGCCCATCATGGTGCCGATGAACATGCCGGTCATGATGTCGCCGAAGCCGCCGTAGTAGCCGGAGGCGTAGGGCTGGTAGGCCGGGCCGGCGTCGTAGTAGGGGCGACGCTGGCCGTTGACCATGACCTCGCGCATCTGCGGGTCGAAGCCGCGCTCCACCGCCTCGGCGTCGGCCGTGCAGGCGGGCACGTCGCGCACCGTGCCGCCGGGCGGGGCCCAGCGCACGTCACGCGCCGACGGGCCGTGCTGCGGGTTGAAGAAGCAGGGCGCGCGCCGCTCGGGCACCGGCTGGTCGTTGACCTTGGCCTTCACCACCGCGAGCGCGTAGCGGCCGTCCTCCAGCGTCTGCGTGACGTCGCGGACCTGGTCGGGACGCTGCACGGCGGCGAGCTGCGACTTGGACTTCTCGTAGGAGTCGAGCGCCTGCTGCCACTCGTCGATGTGCCGCCCGCCCTGGCCGGCGAGCGTGACATCGGTGTCGAGCGTCGTGATCTCCTCGCCGAACTTGGTGACGTCCTCCTCCACGGTCTGCTTGACCGCGGCCAGCTCCTGGGCCTCCTTGGCGGCCAGCTTCTTCTTCCGGTTCTTGCTGTAGAGGAAGTAGCCGCCACCGCCGGCCAGCGCGATGACGCCGAGGCCGACGAGCACGCCCGTGCCGCCGCCGCTGCCGCCCACCGGGCCGGAGGCCAGCGCGCTGTTGCGCTTGTTGTCGGCGAGCAGGTTGACCCGCTCGACGAAGTCCTGCATGCCGGACACCACGTTGTCGTTGTGCCGGGTGGCGAGGTTGGCGGCCTGACCGGTCAGGCCGCGGCCGAAGTTGGAGACGGCGAAGAGCGACCTGCCGTCGAGCACGGCGACGGTCATCTGCCCGCTCTTGGCCGCGGAGACCGCGTCGGTGAGCTGCTTGAGATAGGGCCCGGCGGCGGCGTTGTTGGGCACCGTGCCGTCGGGCAGCGCGGCCACGTAGACGCTGACCTTGGAGTCCTTGAGCGTCTGGCGGATCTCCGACTGCTCATCGGCGGTCAGCGGGGAGCCGGGCTGGACGAACAGCGGGTCCTTCTGGTCCTTCCAGTGGGCCAGGACGGACTGCGCGTCGGGCGGAGCCACGGCCGCCTGAACGGCGGGGGTGAGTGCGAAGACGACTAGTAGACCGGCGAACAGAGCCGCGATCGCGGCCCCCGCACGGCGCAGCGGGTGGGTCATTGGCAGCAAGCCTCCTTCGCCCATGAGGACGAACGGGCGGTGGACAAAGTTCCTCACTGGGCACGTTACCCGCCCGGCGGCCGCCGAGCGCGCGCTCGGCGGAGATCTTCGGCTCCGGACGGCCGCCCGGCCGTCAGGCGTCCTTGATCTCGCAGATGGTGGCGCCCGACGTGACGGTCCCGCCCACGGCGGCCGTCAGGCCCGTGACGGTCCCGGCCTTGTGCGCGGTCAGCGGCTGCTCCATCTTCATGGCCTCCAGCACCACGACGGTGTCGCCCTCGGCCACCACGTCGCCGTCGCCGGCGACCACCTTGACGATCGTGCCCTGCATCGGGCTGACCAGCGCGTCGCCGCCCGCCGCCGCCTGCCTCGCGCCGCCCGCACCGCGCCGCGGCCTGCGGGCGCCCGGCGCGGTGGGGGCGCTCGTGCCGAGCCCGGCGGGCAGGACCACCTCCAGGCGCTTGCCGCCCACCTCCACCGTCACCGTCTCACGCGCCGCCGGCTCGCCCTCCGGCCCGGCGGCCTCGCCGGTGTACGGCTCGATCGTGTTGGCGAACTCCGTCTCGATCCACCGGGTGTGCACCGCGAACGGCTCCGCCGTGAACGCCGGGTCGGACACCACCGCCCGGTGGAAGGGCAGCACGGTCGGCATCCCGCCGATCTCGAACTCCGCCAGCGCCCGCCGCGAGCGCTCCAGCGCCTCGGCGCGGGTGCGGCCCGTCACGATCAGCTTGGCCACCAGCGAGTCGAACGACTGCGGCACCGTCATGCCGGCCTCGTAGCCGGCGTCGAGCCGCACGCCCGGCCCCGACGGCGGCCGCCACACGGTCAGCGTGCCCGGCGCGGGCAGGAAGCCCCGGCCCGCGTCCTCGGCGTTGATCCGGTACTCGATCGCGTGGCCGCGCAGCACCGGGTCGTCGTAGCCGAGCGGCTCCCCGGCGGCGACGCGGAACATCTCCCGCACCAGGTCGATGCCCGCCACCTCCTCGGTCACCGGGTGCTCGACCTGCAGTCGGGTGTTGACCTCCAGGAACGAGATCGTGCCGTCCTCGCCGACGAGGAACTCGCAGGTGCCCGCCCCCACGTAGCCCGCCTCGCGCAGGATCGCCTTGGAACTGGCGTACAGCACCTCGACCTGCCGCTCCGTCAGGAACGGGGCCGGAGCCTCCTCCACCAGCTTCTGGTGCCGCCGCTGCAGCGAGCAGTCGCGGGTGCTGACCACCACCACGTTGCCGTGCGCGTCGGCCAGGCACTGCGTCTCGACGTGGCGCGGCCGGTCGAGGTAGCGCTCCACGAAGCACTCGCCCCGCCCGAAGGAGGCCACGGCCTCGCGCACCGCCGACTCGTACAGCTCGGCGACCTCGTCGAGCGCGCGGGCCACCTTGATGCCCCGCCCGCCGCCGCCGTACGCGGCCTTGATCGCGATCGGCAGGCCGTGCTCCTCGGCGAACGCCACCACCTCGGCGGCGCCCGAGACGGGGTCCTTGGTGCCGGCCACCAGCGGGGCGCCCACCTTCTGGGCGATGTGCCGGGCCCGCACCTTGTCACCGAGCGCCGCGATCGCCTCCGGCGGCGGCCCGATCCAGACCAGGCCCGCGTCGATCACCGCCTGCGCGAAGGAGGCGTTCTCGGACAGGAAACCGTAGCCGGGGTGCACCGCGTCCGCGCCCGAGCGCCGCGCGACGTCCAGCAGCTTGCCGACGTCGAGGTAGGTCTCGCCCGCCGAGCGGCCACCCAGCGCGTACGCCTCGTCGGCGACCCGCGCGTGCAGGGCGTCGAGGTCCTCGTCGGAGTAGACGGCCACGCTGGCGAGGCCGGCGTCCTTGCACGCCCGCGCGACCCGTACGGCGATCTCGCCACGGTTGGCGATCAGAACCTTGCGCACCTGCGTCCGTCCTTCCTCCACCGGGGCACTCAACGGAGTGTAAGCGCCGGGCTCCGCCCGCCCTCGGGTGGCCCGCGTGGCCCTCGTGTGGCCCTCGGCGACCCGGACGAGCCCTGACGAAGCCGGATGATCCTCCGCACGACCATAGCCGCTCGGCATAACCGAGGGCGATGGCCGGGCCGCCCGCCTAGGGTGAGCGTGCTGTCACGACGATCCAGGAGGTATGCATGGGCCAGAGCCTGCTCGGTGGCGACCCCGGAGAAATGCAGCAGATGGCGACGCAGTTCACCCAGCAGTCGGAGGCGGTCCGGACCACCATGACCGCGCTCGACCGCGAGGCCGCCAAGGTCGGCACCGCCTGGACCGGCCCCGGAGCCGAGCGCTTCCAGGGCGCCTGGCAGAACTACCGGACCGCGTTCCAGCGGATGACGGAGGAGCTGCAGGAGGCCGCGCGCGTCATCAACACCTACCGGGGCAACATCGAGTCCGCGACCCGCTGAGGCGTCCGGCGCGGACGGTGTCGCGGATGGAGTCGAGCCCCGGCGGAAGCCGGGGCTTTCCGCTGTCCGGCCTCGCGCGTGCCGCGGAACCGGAAATGCCGGGCGATATGCTTCTCGGTCATGATCCCACGGTTACTGTCGGCCTGCGCGCTGGCCGTCGCGATCGTCGTGACGCCGGGCGTCGCCCGTGCCGAGCCCGTCCGGTGCGACCCCGAGAAGGGGTCGATGCAGGTCGCGGAGTCGTGGGCGCAGCGCCGGCTGGACGCGCGCGGCGTGTGGAAGCTGACCCGGGGCGAGGGCGTCACCGTCGCGGTCATCGACAGCGGTCTCGATCTCCGGCACCCGTCGCTGGCCGGAGCGGTGATCAAGCAGGTGGACCTCACCCGCACCGGACATCGCGACTGCATGGGGCACGGCACCGCGATCGCCGGCATCATCGCCGCCCGCTATCTGCGGGGTGTCCCCTTCTACGGGGTCGCGCCCGCCGCGCGGCTGCTGTCGTACAAGCAGACCAACGCGAAGGACGGCGACGTCGCCAAGCTGGCGGAAGCGATCACCAAGGCGGCCGACGCGGGGGCGGACGTCATCAACGTCTCGGTGCAGGCCAGTGACCAGCCCGACCTCAAGGCGGCGGTCCAGTACGCGCTGTCGCGCGACATCGTCATCGTGGCCGCCGCGGGCAACGTGGACCGCGACGGGGTGTCCTCGCCCGCCTACCCGGCCGCGTACGAGGGGGTGCTGTCGGTCGGCTCCGCCACCGAGGACGGCAGGCTGTCCGACTTCTCCAACACCGGTTCGCGGGTCGGCGTGGTCGCGCCCGGCGAGAAGGTCACCAGCACCTGGACCGGCCGCTCGTTCCACGGCAGCCTGGAGGGGACGAGTTTCGCCGCGCCCTACGTGTCGGGCGTCGCCGCGCTGGTGCGTTCCCGGCATCCCCGGCTGACGAACGAGCAGGTGCGCCGGCGCATCGAGCGGACCGCCGACGGCGCGCTCGGCGACGGCACGGGCGCGGGCATGGTCAACCCTCTGCTGGCGGTGACCGCGGTGCTGCCGTCGGAGCAGGTGGCGGTGGCGCCGCCGCCGCCGGCCCCGCTGCCGGAAGGGTTGGTGGCCAAGCGGCCGCCGGTGGACCAGCACGCGATCGACGTGGCGGTGGCCGTGGGAGGTGCGGCCCTGGTGCTCGCGGTGTTCCTCCTGGTGGCGCGGATGGTGGTGCCCATGGGCAGACGGCGGGGGTGGCGGCCGCACCGGCAGCACTGACGGTTTCGATGTGGTCAACGTCCGTGAGGTGGCAGGGAAACACCTGCTACTGGAGTGACATATTTGGTTCAATGATCCGTGAGTCATGATTTGTCACTGAAAGGGCGCCCATGAACTCCCTGGATCCGCGTGACCCTGAACAGTTAGGCGTTTACACCATCCTCGAACGGGTCGGCGAAGGCCCGCGCGGGGTCGTTTACCTGGGCCGCCAAGGCGAAGACGGCACTCCCTACGCGATCAAGGTGCTGCCGGCGACGCCGGACGCCGCGGACGTGGCCCAGCGACTCAAGAGCGGCGAGCGGATTTCGAGCTCCTACGTCGCACGGGTGATCGACGCGGGCGTGTGGGAAGGACGGCCGTACGTCGTCCGCGAGCACATCGAGGGGCGCAGCCTCGCCGATGTCGTGCGGGACGAGGGACCGCTGTCCGGCGACGCGCTGGAGCGGGTGGCGGTCGGCGTGCTCACCGCCCTCACGCCGATCCACCTGGCGGGGCTGACCCACGGCGGCCTCACCCCGCATAACGTGATCATGAGCGCGGACGGCCCCCGCGTCACCGACGCCGCGATCGGCGCGCCGGTGAGCGAGGTCGGCTACCGCTCACCCGAGCAGTTGAACGGCGAGCCGTTCGACGCCTACACCGACGTCTTCTCCTGGGCCTCGGTCGTGGCGTTCGCCGCGACGGGTCAACCGCCCTTCGGCCACGACGCGCAGGCCGTCATGAACGTCGAGCCCGACCTGGGCGACCTGGCCGAGCCGCTGCGCGGGGTCGTGCTGTCCTGCCTGGCCAAGCTGGTCGCCCAGCGGCCCACGACCTACACCGCGCTGCTGCGCCTGCTGGGCGACAGCCATGCCGGGATGCCGGGCGTCGTGCCCCCCGGCCCTGTGCCGCCGATGGTGCCGCCGATGGTGCCGCCGCAGGTTCCCGCGGGCGACACGGTGCTGCTCCCGCCGGGGCAGGAGGCTCCGCCTCTGCAGGGCCTGCCGGTGCCGCCTCCGCCCGCCGTGGTGCCGCAGCAGGCGCCCCCGCCCTCCGCGTGGGGGCCGCCGACCTCAGGAGCCCAGGACGAGCCCCGGCAGACGTGGTCCTCGCCGGACCACGTGCAGCCGGCGGCCGCGGCGCCGCGCCGTGCGTTCCCCGTCGGGCTGGTCGGTGCGCTGGGCGCCGTCGTGCTCGTCTCCGGACTGGGGCTGTGGGGTGCGACCAGCTATGCCCCCAAGCAGATGCTGCAGTCGGCCGCCGGCCCGGGCGCCACAGCGACGGTCACCAGCGCCTCGGGGGCCGAGGGAGCCGAGGGAGACGGGGGCGTCGGCGGACAGCCGGGCGTGCCCGCCGACGGCACGCAGCAGCAGCCGCCGGCGTCGGGTGAGCCTCAGGTGACCGTGCCGTGGGCGCAGACGCCGGACCCGACCTCGACCGGCGTGCTGCCGTTCGAGCTGCCGAGGGACGAGCCGACCGAGCTGGCGGTGCCGGAGCTGAGCACGGTGCCGTCGCCGCTGCCGACGCAGCCGATCATCACGCAGCAGTACCCGACGCAGCCGGTGACGCAGCCCACCCAGCAGCCGACCGTGACCAGCTCCGCCCAGCCGACCGTGACGGCCACGGCCACGGCCACGGCCACGGTCACGCCGACCAAGTCGGTTGAGCCGACCCCGGACGACCAGATCTCCGGTGAGCCGGTGCCGACGCGGTCGAAGGGCCGGCCCACCCGGGAGCCGGACCCGACTCCCACGGAGCGACCGACCGAGCAGCCGACCGAGCAGCCGACTCGCAGCGAGACGCCGACGGAACGGCCGACCACGGAGCAGCCCAGGCCGACGGCCAAGCCCACGACCTCCGCGCCGAGGCCGACGGCGAAGCCGACGACCGAGCAGCCGAGGCCGACGGCCAAACCCACGACCTCCGCGCCGAGGCCGACGGTCAAGCCGACGACCGCGTCACCGAAGCCGACGACCGCGTCGCCGAGGCCGACGGTCAAGCCCACCACCGCGTCGCCGAAGCCGACGACCGCGTCGCCGAAGCCCACCCAGGCGACGAACCCGCACACGCCGGTTTCGGTCTGCGGGTCCGGCTTCTACGTCCAGCGGCAGGGCTCGTTCGCGGGCGGTGTCACCTACCAGCTCTACAACAACGCCACCGGCGAGAACTGCGTGGTGACGATGAAGACCGCCGACATCGGCAAGGCCACCTCGGTCAGCGCCACGCTGGAGATCCAGGGCGGCCCGAGCAGGACCGACAGCGGCAGCTTCGAGTACTACGCCGGCCCGGTGAAGCTGCAGGGCAAGGGCAAGTGCGTCCGCTTCGAGGGCGGCGCCGGCTCCAGCCGGACCAGCTCCGACTGGGGCAACTGCGGCTGACCCCGCACCTGGCCCGTGCTGACGTGAGGACCCGCCCCCGGAGCTCAGGGGGCGGGTCCTTCCGCGTCAGTAGGGCCGGTGGCCGCCGTCAGTAGGGCCGGTAGCCGCCGCCCCTCTCGATGGACGCGATGCCGGGATGGCGGCCCAGGTCGCCGTAGCGGCTGTAGGTGTAGAGGACGCCGGCGATGATGTTGTCGACCGGCTCCAGGATCTGCTTGTGGCCGGGCAGGCTGTGGGCGTTGAAGGTGGGCGGGATCGTCTGCATGAGGCCCTGGGACGGCACGCCGTTCTGCGCGTTGATGTCCCACCTGTTGATCGCGCTGGGGTTGCCGCCCGACTCGTGGAAGATGACGGTCCAGATGCGGTCGATGTCCTTGGGGTCGTTCGGATCGAGGTCGCTGACGTCGATCCCGCGCTTGCGCAGGACGCCGGCCATCTCCGGTGACCTGATGACGGTGAGCGCCTCCTTGATCCACTTGACGACGTCTTCCTTCGGCCGGGGCGTGGTGCCGCCCGACGAGGCGCCGGTGTAGCCGTACGTAGGGGTGCCGCCGCCGTTGCCGCCGCCAGGGGCGCCCGCCGCGCCGTTCGGGCCGGTGTCCGGGACGGGGTTCTGGCCGCCGTTCTGGGCGAGCTGGGTGCGCCGGTACTCCTCGGGCGACACCGGGACCCAGCCGACCTTGTCGGCGACGAAGTCCTGCTTGCCGGCGAACGGGATGCCGGAGAACAGGTTCGCGTCCTTGCCGAGCTGCTTGGTGAGGTTGGTCAGCGCCGTGGACAGCACGGTGTCGGCGGAGTCGAGGCGGCTCTGCGCGGTCTGCGCGAACGTGCTGACCTTGGCGCCGATGTCGCGGTTGAGGTTCGCCGTGGTGGCGCTGGGGTCGTTCTTGGCCCGCGCGTAGGCGTCGCGGATGGTGCCGACCTGCTTGAGCAGGTCGCCGGCGAGCCGGTCGACGTCCTTCTTGGCCTTGTCCAGCTCGTCGGCGACGTCGTTGAGCGAACCGGCGCAGGACACCAGCATGTCGTCCATCGTCTGGCCGGCCTTGCCGTACTTGCCCATGTACGTCACGAACGCGTCGGCCGACTGGCCGCGCCACCAGTCGTCCACCCGCCGGACGGCGCCCGCGAGCACGTTCATGTTGCCCAGGACGTCGGCGCCGCTCGCCACCCAGCGTGCCGCGATGCGCCTGATCTCGCCCGGGTCGGTGGTCTTGACCTTGTCCATCACCTTGGTGAACTTCTCGCCCTGCGGCAGCGCGGCGATCTGGTCGCGCAGGCTCATGACGCGCCCTGCACGGTGGATGCCTGCTCCGCCTTCTGCATGTTGCGGCGGACCTGGTCGAGGGCGCGCTCGACGTCGTCCAGCCGCTCCTGGGCGGCGACGAGCTGCTCCGAGACCCGCTTCTCGACGTTGTTCAGCGCCGAGACCAGCGCCTCGGAGTCGGCGAGGTCGCCGAACACCTCGGCGACCTGCTTGACCGGGAACGCGGCGCCGAACTCCTTCGTGGCCTTGTCCGCGGGCTTGCCGTCCTTCAGCTTGACCAGGTCGATCGAACGGTCGTTGACCGACTCCTGCAGTTGCTGGAGAGCCTTCTGGCTCAGTGCGACGCCTCCCACCAAGAGCCCCTTTCTGGCGGTTAGTGCGCGATGTCGGAAAGGACGTTGCTGATGTTACTCATGGGACGCCTGCCGTGACCGAAGATCCTCAACTGCCCTCCGGCGGCGCCGGCGGCGCCATGAACGCCGTCTGGGTGAGGCGCGCGCCGGACCGGCGGTCCACGTAGTAGCCGCGGCCCGTCGGCAGCGGGTGCGGACGGATGTTGCCGAACAGGTAGCCCTCGTCCTTGTTGCCGGACAGGATCAGCGCGGGACTCGCCAGGTCCTTGATCTTCGTGATGATCGGGTCGAACAGGGCCCGGCCGATGCCGCCCATCTGCCGCGCCATCACCAGGTGCAGGCCGATGTCGCGGGCCTGCGGCAGCAGGTCGGCCAAGGGCAGCAGCGGGTTGGTGGCGCCGGCGACCAGGTCGTAGTCGTCCACCACGATGTACAGGTCGGAGCCCTGCCACCAGCTCCGCGAGCGGAGCTGGTCAGGGGTGAGGTCGGCGGGCGGCAGCCGCTTGAGCAGCGCCCCGCGGGCGTTGTTGATCAGCTCGGTGGCCGCGGTGCTGGAGGCGGCGTAGCCGATCCGGTGCTCGGTGGTGGCCGTGTCCAGCAGTGCACGCCGGTAGTCGATGACGATCATCATCGCCTCGCGTGGCGTCTGCCTGGTCACGATGCTCTCGGCGATGAGACGCAGCAGGTTGGACTTGCCGCTCTCGGTGTCGCCCACCACGATGAAGTGCGGGTCGGATTCCAGGTCGAGCATGACCGGCGCGAGCGACGCCTCGTCGATGCCGATCGCGATGCGCTTCGGGGCGGCCGGGTCCGGGGCGGGCAGCGCCGCGGCCGGCAGCAGCGCGGGCAGCAGCCGCACGGGCGGCGCGGGCGGCCCCTGCCAGGCGTCCCGCATGCCCTGCACGAGCGAGCGCACGCCCACCGCGAGGTCCTCGGCGTTCTGCACGCCGTCGATCCGGGGCAGCGCCGACAGGAAGTGCGTCCCCTCCTTGGTCAGGCCGCGGCCGGGCACGCCCTCCGGCACGGCCATGGCCGCCTTCCGGTTGATCTCCGACTCGTAGGCGTCGCCCAGCTTGAACTCCAGCCGGGTGCCGAACAGGTCGCGGATGCCGGGCCGGAACTCCGACCACTTGTTGGTGGCGGCCACCACGTGGATCCCGTAACCGAGCCCGCGCGCCGCCAGGTCGGTGATCACGCCTTCCAGCGCCTCGAACTCCTGCCTGACCGTCAGCCAGCCGTCGATCACCAGGAAGATGTCACCCCACCCGTCGCCCTCGATCTCCCCGGCGGCCACCTGCCGGCGGTAGGAGGAGATCGAGTCGATGCCCAGCTCGCCGAAGACCCGCTCCCGGTCCCGCAGCACGCCGGCGATCTCGGCGACCGTGCGGCGCACCCGGTCGCCGTCGAGCCTGCTCGCCACGCCGCCGACGTGCGGCAGCCCGTCCAGCGTGGCCAGCGACCCGCCGCCGAAGTCGAGGCAGTAGAACTGCACCTCGCGGGGCGTGTGGGTGAGCGCCATGCTGGTGATCAGCGTGCGCAGCGCGGTGCTCTTGCCGCTCTGCGTGCCGCCCGCGACGCCCACGTGCCCGGCCGCGCCCGACAGGTCCAGCCAGAACGGGTCACGCCGCTGCTCGAAGGGCCGGTCGATGATGCCGACCACCGCGTGCAGTCCGCCGCGCCCCGGCCAGCCCGGCGTGGACAGCCCCAGCTCGGGCGTGATCGACAGCGGGGGCAGCAGGTGGGTGAGCGTGGGCGGCTCGCTCAGCGGCGGCAGCCAGATGCGGTGGGCCGGCGGGCCGGCCCCCTTCAGCCGGTCCACCACGATGTCCAGCAGGCTCGCCTGCGGGCCCTTCTCCTCGGCGGGCGCGATCTCGGCCTTCGGCTTCTCGATCTCGGGCACCGGCACGAAGGCCGGGGTGTACTCGACGACCTCGTGGATCGAGGCGTCGCCGTCGCCGGTCGCGGCCGTCCGCGGGT
Organism: Nonomuraea sp. NPDC047897; assembly: GCF_043204415.1. Taxonomy (NCBI): domain Bacteria; kingdom Bacillati; phylum Actinomycetota; class Actinomycetes; order Streptosporangiales; family Streptosporangiaceae; genus Nonomuraea; species Nonomuraea sp. NPDC047897. Next base: position 291,413 of record NZ_JBIDCC010000001.1, read on the forward strand.
CGGCCTGGTACGGGCCGGACACGTACGCGGCCTTGAACCGCGTCATGCCGGAGGTGTCGAACTTGAGGTAGCCGTTGCCCGGCGAGGACGGCAGCTCGTAGGCGTCGGCCACGCCCAGCACCACGCGGGACTCCATGGCCGAGAAGGTGCGCAGGCCGATCCGGTACGACAGGTGGGTGTCCAGGCCGCGCAGCCGGCCCTCCTCCAGCCGTTGCGAGGCCAGCAGCAGGTGCACGCCGAGCGAGCGGCCGAGCCGGCCGATCATCACGAACAGCTCGATGAACTCCGGCTTGGCCGTCAGCAGCTCGCTGAACTCGTCCAGCACCACGAACAGGGTGGGCATCGGCGCGAGGTTGGCGCCCTGTTCGCGGGCCCGTTCGTAGTCGCGCAGCGAGGCGTAGTTGCCGGCGGACCGCAGCAGTTCCTGCCGGCGCACCATCTCGCCGTGCAGGGCGTCGTGCATGCGGTCCACCAGGGGGAGCTCGTCCTCCAGGTTGGTGATCACCGCGGAGACGTGCGACAGCTCCTCCAGCCCGAGGAACGTGGCGCCGCCCTTGAAGTCGACGAGGACGAAGTTGAGGATCTCCGAGGAGTGGGTGACCGCCAGGCCCAGCACGAGCGTCCGCAGCAGCTCGCTCTTGCCGGATCCCGTGGCGCCGATGACCAGGCCGTGCGGGCCCATGCCGCCCTGCGCCGACTCCTTGATGTCGAGCTCCACCACGCGGCCGTCGGCGCCCAGGCCGATCGGCACCCGCAGCTTGTTGCGGGCGGCGCGGGGCCGCCACACCTGTGCCGGGTCGAGCCGGGCCGGGTCGGCCACGCCGAGCAGCTCGGTCAGCGTGGTGTTGGCCGACAGTACGTCCTGCGCCTCGCCGCCGCTGGCCGTGGACAGCCGCAGCGGCGCGAGCTGCCTGGCCAGCCCTTCGACGCGCAGGTAGTCGAACCTGTCCGGGGCGCCCAGCCTGGTGGTGCTCTCCTTGCCCGCATGGTCGATCTTGACCATGTGGAAGCCGTCGGGCTGGATGTCGAGCCGCAGTGTGCTCCGCTCGTCGACCGGGCCGGCGGAGCCGGACAGGTCGATCACGGTCACGCCCTGGATGGCGTCGGTGCCGAGCTGGGAGTCCTGCGGCACGTGCCCGCCGTCGAGGATCAGCACGTGGTACGGCAGCGAGTCGGCCGGCGAGCCGGGCTTGAACCGGGCCCGCTCCTTCAGGTCGGCGCCCACCAGCCGGTCGAGCTCGGCGAGGTTCTCGGTCATGAGCCGGACCTGCCCGGCGGCGTCGTCCTGCTCGGGATGCAGGGCGTGCGGCAACCACTTGACCCAGTCCCAGTGCGGCATCCACTCCTCGTCGGCGCAGACCATGATCCGCATGTCGTCGGGCGAGTGGAACACCACCATCTGCGCGATCATGGCGCGCACCAGGTCACGCATGGCCACGGGGTCGCCGCGCAGCTTGATCCGGGCGAACGAGCCGAGCGCCACGGCGACGGGCAGGCCGGCCACCGTGGAGTGCGCGCGGATGAACCGGCGCAGCGCGCCGGCCGTCAGCGCGTCGAGGTCCTCGACCGGCTTGGAGTCCGGGGGCACGAGCTGGACCGCCAGCCGTTGCACGCCGGTGCCCAGCCGGACGGTGCCGAAGTCCTCGTCGCGCGGGCGGCGCTCCCACAGGCGCGCGCTCATCGCCACCCACCAGAGCGACTCGGGCGCGGGCCCGCTCCACTCCAGGGCCTCGCGCTGCTGCTTGGCGGCCCGGCGGGACCGCCTCCTGGCCTGGGACAGGTAGCGGAAGTAGTCTCGGCGCAGGCCGTTGAGGCGGTGCTTGCGCTCGCCCGCCTGGCGGCCCATCTGGCCGATCGTCATGCCGACCATGGAGAAGGCGAACAGCCCGCTCGCCACGTACATGAGCGGGTTGCCCGTGCCGCCCGCGGTGAACATCAGCGCCATGGCCGCCCCGCCCGCGATCATGGGCAGGTAGGTCATCACCGCCATGAAGCCCTGGCCCTGGACCTCCGGGATCTCGGGAGGCGACTCGAGCAGGATCTCACCACGGGGCGGCTTGGGAGTGGGGCGGCGCTCGGGGCGCCGCACGATGACGATGCTCACCCTGGAACTGCCTCCTTGCGGGTCGGAAGACTTTCTTACCAGAGCACATGATCCGCCGTGTGCCCGATATGTTCGTCGTGTCGTGTGACTCGTGGCAAAAAGGGGGAAATCGGTGAGGTCGCTGGCTCAAGGGCCCCAAGGCCCCGCGCCCCACGGGCCCGTGCCCCACGGCCCGGTGCCGCCCGGCCCCGTGCCGCCCGGTTCCGTGCCGCATGGCGCCGGCCCCCGCGGTCCCGTCCCGCAGGGCGCCCTGCCCCAGTCGGCCGCACCGCTGCCTCCGCTGTGCCACGTGACGATCGTGGCCCCCCGCAAGCGGGTCGATCTGGCGCTGCCCGTGGACATCCCGCTGCCCCACGTCATGCCCGGGCTGCTGCGCGCGGTGGACGAGATCGGCGGCGACAACTCGGCCGGACCCGGCTGGGTGCTCCAGCGGCTCGGCGGCGCCCCGTTCGACCTCGGCCTGAGCCTGGCGTCGCTGGGCGTGCTCGACGGCGAGGTGCTCTACCTGCGCCCGCGCGAGGCGGCGATGCCGCCGGCGCTCTACGACGACGTGGCCGACCTCGTCGCGACCGGCGTGAAGGAGCGGGCGGGCGTCTGGGAGGGCGCCCACTCGCGCCGGCTCGGCCTGGGCGCCGCCTCCGCGCTGCTCTGGGTGGGGCCGCTGGTGCTGTTCCTGGCCGGGCCGCCGTGGACGGTGACCGCCATCGTGTCGGGGGCCCTGGCCGTGCTGCTGGTCGCCACGGGGGCCATCATGTCGCGGGCCGTGGCCGACTCCTCCGCGGGCGTGCCGGTCGGCTACGCGGCACTTCCGTACGCCTTCCTGGCCGGGCTGCTCGCGCCGACCAGCGCCGCGGGACTCTTCACGCTCGGCGCCCCGCACCTGCTGGCCGCGCTGGCGTGCACGGCGCTGATCGCCACGTTCGCCGGCACGGTGATCGCCGACGGTGTGATCGGCTTCCTCGGCACGGCCATCGCCTCCGTGGCAGGAGCGGTCAGCGCGGCCGTCGTCATGGTCTTCGGCCTGCCCGAGGCGGGGGTGGCCGCGCTGACCGCCACCATCCTGCTCGCGTTCAGCCCGCTGATCCCGACCCTGTCGTTCCGCATCGCGCGGCTGCCGCTGCCCGGCCTGCCGACGACCTCCGAAGAGCTGCGCAACGAGAACCAGATCCTGGACGCGCCGGAGATCAAGGACCGCACCGTCCAGGCGCGCAACTACGTGACCGGCATGGTCGCCGGCCTCGCGCTGGTCGCCGGAGGGACGCAGTTCTTCCTCGCGCTCGACGGCCACTGGCTGGCCCGGGTCACGGCCCTGATCCTGGCGCTGACGATCATCATGCGGGCGCGGGTGTTCGCGGGGGTTGGGCAGCGACTCTGGCTGGTGTTCTCCGGGGTGGCGGGTCTCGCCACGCTGGCGGTCTCGCTGGGCTCGGACCAGGGCAGCGTCATGGGCGCCGTCCTGGTGATCGGGCTGCTGTGGGCCGCGCTGATCGCGATGGGGATGGGCGTCTGGCTGCCGTCGGGCAAGCCGTCGCCGTTCTGGGGGCGCGCGGGCGACATCGTGGAGCTGATCCTGATCGCCGCGATGTTCCCGCTGGCGCTCGGCGTGCTTGAGGTCTACACCTGGGTACGCGGCCTGTCCGGCTGAACCGCCGTCACCACTCGGGGCGGCGGCTGATCCGGTCCACGGCCGCCGTGCTCGCATCGACCGACCTCGCGAACGACGACTGGATGTCCTGCAACTCCCGCTGCAGGGCGTCCAGATCCCCTGTGGCCCGTGTCGCGTCGTCGCCGATGGCCGAGGTCACCAGCTCCAGGCTCTGCCGCTGGACGTCGTCCTGGGCGGCTCGTACGGCCTCGCACACCTGCTCGGACAGCTCCTCGCTGCCCAGCCGCATGGCTCGCGGGTCTATCACGACGCGCCGGATGCCGCCGCCGTTGTCGACCTCCGCGCTCACGAGCTCGCTGCGGCTGCGCCCCGTACCGGAGATCGCCTCCAGCTTCGCGGTGGCATCAGCGAGGCGGCGGACCGACTCCTCGCTCTGCCTCACCAGACGTTCGAGGTTCGCGGGATCGAGATCGCCGGTCGGGAAGTACGACATCACAACTCTCCTTGACATGCGGGCACACCTGTCCATGAGAAGCCAACGCGATCCTGGTTAATCGGGAGGGAACATCCCCCGTCCGTCCTGTGAAGTGATCGGTAACTGGGCCCTGAACGATGATCATCCGACGTAGCGTGACTCTGGTGCTCTTACGGCTGGGGGATTCATGGCACTGGATGTTCATGTGACGTCACGCGGGATCGAACATGTGGCGTCCCGCGTCGGCGAGGAACTGCTTCCCATCTTCACCAACCTGCGTGCCGCGGTGGACGACACGAGCGTTCCCGCGCCGGCGTTCTCGGCCAGCGGCAACCTCGTGTTCGCCGACGTCTACCGCGACACCCAGCGGATGGCGGCCGACGTGCTCGACGATGCCGTCGACGTCATCCGAGGCTGGCAGGACACGCTCATGGTGACGGCCCGCAACTGGCGGGTCGCCGAGGACATGAGCATCGTCCGATACCAGTAGAAGGACGAGGACGATGGCAGTTGATCCGCACGCGCGATGGCTCCAGGTGCTCGGGGGAGAGGGCGCGACGGGCAGGGCCGCGGCCGGCGCCTCCCACCTGCGGCTGGTGCCGCCACCACCGGGCGGCCCGCAGCCACCCGGTCTGCAGGCCATGCGGTCGCTCGGTCGCCTGTCGATCTACCTCGTGCCCGCCGCGGTGCTCGTCGCCCAGGCCTGGGCGAACGAGCGCGGCATCTCCCAGGCGGCCACCAACTGGGACGCGATGGGCAGAACTCTGGACGACGGCATCAAGTCCCTGATCCCCGACCTCAAGCAGGAACTGCGGAAGAACTGGCAGGGGCGGGACCAGGAGGCGGCCGAGGCGGCGATGTCGCGGATGTCCGGCGAGATCGGCAAGCTACGCCAGGTGTTCTCCAGCATCGGCTCGGTGACCGACGAGATCGGAAGCATCGTCCGTGGCTTCTGGGCGGACATGCTCCTCATCGGCACCACCCTCGCCGGTACGCTCGTCACGCTCCAGGTGCTCAAACTCTTTCCGCACACCCGGGCCATCGCCATGGTGCGGGAGGTGATGGCCGGCAAGCTCGCCCTCAGCACCAGCGCGTTGATGCTGGGCCAGCTCAGCATCATGTTGGGACTCGCCGCCAAGGCTCTGACGAACGAGGCGAAGAAGGCGCGCCAGCTCCGGGTCGTGTGGCCCACCGGCGCGGTGGCCATCGACTTCACCCAGGCACGGATCAGGACCGGCACCCTTCCGCCGTTCCAGCGCCCGCAGGTCGCCGGTGAGCTGCCGCCCGGCTACCAGAACTACGAGTGGGTGGCCCCCAAGCGCGAGTTGCCCGCCAGGCCGTCCTGATTGCGCGAATGATCCACGAGCGCTACCTTGCTGGGCGTTCATCACTCCAGGCGGGAGCAGCCGATGCAGGAGTTCGGGGACTTCGCGAACATCGATATTGACAAGCTTCTCAAGACCGCGGACGGGCAGTTCGCCCGCATCGAGGAACTGCAGAAGAGCATGAGCACCATCGTCGGCCGGGCGCAGGACGAGGACGGGCTCGTCACGGCCGAGTACGCCGCCGAGGGGCTGCGGGAGCTGGACCTGCACCCCAAGGCCATGCGGCTCAGCTCCGCCGAGCTGGCCGAGAAGGTCAAGCAGGTGGTGCAGGAGGCCTCCGAAGACCTCCAGCAGAAGATCAGCGAGGCGATGGGCGATGTCTTCGGGGAGGAGGACAACCCGATGCGCTACATCAAGGACCCGGACGCCGCGCTGGAACAGGTCCGCAGCGCCGAGGCCGCCTACAACCGCACCTTCGAGGACGTCATGGGCGAACTCGACCGCATCCGCCGCCGCCTCGACCTCTGACGGAGCCCGGCCGGGCGGCGGCGGGACGGCTCAGGTGGCCGCGGCGCCCGGCCCCCCGGTCGTGCCGCCAGGCGCCTGATCCGTGGGACCGGGAGCCTGAGTCGTCTTGTCGGACGTCTCGGTCTTCTCGGGCTCCTGGGCCGTGGTGTCGGGCGCCTCGGTCGTCGTCTCGGCCGTGCTGGGCGTACTGCTCGGCGAGGACCTGGGCAGGCCCGACGAGGAGCCGGGCACGTCCGGCTGCGGCAGGCCCTCCAGGTACACCTGCGTGTAGTCGGGGGCGGTCTCCGGAGTGGCCTGCTTGGTCAGCTCCTCCGCCTTCATCGAGGCGAGCAGGGCGCCTGCTGTCATGGTCACACTGGCGCTGATCAGCATCGCCTTGCGCTGCTGCATGGCGAGGAGTTTCAGGCCGCCCGTGAACGCCTGGACATACATGTTGCCCGTGGCCTGCCCGCCGGCGGCGAGTGCGGCGTTCCACCTGGTGAGATACACGATCGTGGCCCACATGGCCATGCCGGACGCGCCGGCGAGCGAGAAGACGGCCGCCGCCTGAGACAGGCTGCTCAGGCCGCCGAGGACGTCCGCCACGCCCGTGTAGACCGGTTTCGAGTCGTCCTTCCGGGCCAGGAAGTCCTTCTTCACCTGCTGGTACTCCGGCCGGGACATCTCCTTCCAGTCCTCCTCGGGGACGTCCTTCTCCAGAGCGTCCAGCTTGGCCTGGAAGGCGTCCAGCTTGGACACGATCCTCCGCCACGCGTTCGACGCGTCCTGGATGTCGCTGGGGCTCGAGTAGAGCGTGCCGATGATCGCCGTCGCGATCCTGGCCAGTGGGCCGAACGCCATGGCCGAGTACGCCGTCAGCCCGAGCGCCGTGACGTACATGGTCGTGCCCGTGTCCTTGAAATCAGGCATGGTCGCAGCTCACCTCCCTAAGACTTGGCCGTGCTGGCCGTTTCGGCGTCCTCGATGATCTTGGCACCTTTGTGGAGCTGGTTGTTCCAGCCCTTGACCGACTGGTGCGCGGCGTCGACATATCCCGCAGCGGTGTCCCGGACGCTGCTGTGAGCCGGCACGAACACCATGCCCATCACCCCGAACCCGGGGAACCCGGTGGAGATGTCCTTGATCTCGGAGTTCAGAGCGTCCAGATCCTTGGCCACCTCGTGCTCGATCTTCTTGCCGAAGTCCTTCAGGGTCTCGGGACGGGCCTTGCGCCAGTCGGAGGAGACGCCCTCAGTCTCCAGGCGCTGGTTCCGGAGCTGCTCCGGGGTGAGCTTGGGCTCCCCGTTCTTGCCTCCCTTGCCGCCCTCGTCGCCCGTCGGGCCGTTCTGGCCGCCGCCGGTGGGCCCTCCGGGGCCGGTACCGCCACCGGTGCCTCCCCCGGTCCCGGAAGGGCCGCCACCACCGCCGCCACTGGGGGCGGACGGCATGTCGGCGCCAGGGGTGCTGGGCTCGCCCGAGTCCCCGGGCTTGTCGCCGTCCGCGGGCGGCTCGGTACCGGGGGTCGGGACGTCGGGTACATCCGGCAGGTCGGGGTCGGGCTGGTCGCCGGGCTTGTCATCATCGGCGGGGTCGCCGGGCTTGTCGCCGTCGCCGGGCTTGTCGTCGTCCGCGGGCGGTTCGGTACCGGGGGTCGGGACGTCGGGTACATCCGGCAGGTCCGGGTCGGGCTGGTCGCCGGGCTTGCCGTCGTCGCCGGGATCGGCGGGGTCCGGGCTGCCGGGGCCGCCTGGCGTACCAGGATCGGTGGGATCGCCAGGGGTGGTCGGGTCCGAGGGGTCGGCCGGGTCGTTCGGGTCCGTGGGGTCGTTCGGCCCAGGATCCGTGGGGTCGTTCGGGTCGTTCGGGTCGTTCGGGTCCGTGGGGTCGTTCGGGTCGTTCGGGTCCGTGGGGTTGTTCGGCCCAGGATCCGTCGGGTCGTTCGGGTCCGCCGGATCACCGTCACCCGCGTCACCCTGGTCCCCGGAGTCGTCGTCGCTGTCCGGGTCCTCGGCCTCGTCAACGGTGTCCGGCTGCCCCCCGGGCCCGTCCCCGGTCTCGTCGTTCTCGTCGTCCCCGTCGGCGGGGGAGCCCTGTGCGGGCTCCTCCTGGTCGCCGTCGGACGGCTCCCACTGCGGATCCCCCTGCGCCGCCACCGGCTCGACCCATTCCGGGTCGTCCGCAGAGGAGTCGGCGGTGGTCTCGGTCCCGCGGGTGTCCGTCTCCCGCTCCTCGGAGCGCTCATCCTGGACCGCTGGGCGCTCACCCTGGACCATCTGTCGCCCGTCGGCGAACTGGACGTCCTGCGCGAGCGTCTCGCTGGGCATGCCCGTCATCGCGACGGGGGAGGAAGACGCATTCGCCCCCCAGTTGATCAGGCTGTCCACGTCTTGGCTCATGCCGTTGCCCTCCGTTGATCGCAGACGCTAGCCCAACCTTGGGCGATCAGGACGCCCAGCGGCAAACCGCAACCTGGTGTTAACCGAAATTCCACGATCATCGTCAATTCGGCTCAACCCGCTGACCTGCCGATTTATGTATATGTGTCCTTGGTGTCATCGATCTGTTACCTGCATGCCTGTTAGGCATGTTGCACCTGATAGCTACCGTGCTCTTTGATTGTTTTCGTGCCGATCGTGCCCTCCGTCTGCTTATGTGGAGTCCGACGGCGAGGTCGATAGGCCCAACAAACCGGGGAGAGGAATCTCTGTGTCGTACTACGGAGCCAGTCCAGAACAGGTCACCAAGGCGGCAGGCCAGGTGCAGGCCGCAGCTCAGCAGATCGAAGGGCTGCGGAAGGGGGTCGCCGCCACCGTGCAGGAGCTGCTCGCCTCCGGGCAGGCCAAGTCGTGGCAGGGCAACGCGGCCACCAAGTACAAGATGCACATGGACCAGTGGGACCAGGGCGCTCGGCGGATTCTCGAAAGCCTCGAGCGCATCTACGACAACATGAACGTCAGCGCCAAGATCTACAGCGCTGCCGCCGCCGAGGCAGAGGACAACATGCGGATCGGCGGGGTGGGAGCCAACGAGAACGCCGTCGACTCGCTCATCAACGTCCGGGCCTGAGCCGCCCTCCCTGCTCGCCGTACAGAACGGAGATCGTCATGGCACAGCTGCATGACTTCACCCAGGTCAACTTCGCGCAGATGCAGGCCGCGCAGGAGGGCCTGATCAAGGTGGTGACCGAGCTCGACCGGATCACCGACCAGCTCTACAGGGACGTGGCCAACACGCTCAAGGACGCCTGGTACGACGACGAGACCGGCACGGGTGCCAAGTCGGAGTTCGACGCCGCACGGGTTGTCTGGGACGCCCAGGAGAAGGAGATGGGCAACCAGCTCGCGCAGGCCGCTCAGGCCGTGGGTCTGGCCAACCAGAACTACATGAACGCCGAGCGGGCCGCCCGCGCCCTGTGGGCCGACCCGGGTCGCTGAACCGTAACCGTAGACTCGGTCATCGCCCGCGCGGCGATGGCCGAGCACACGTCTTCACGGGGGTGCCATGACGCAGAAGGACGTACTCGAGGGCGGCCAGGACCCGCTCCGTCTCGACCCCGACTGGCCGGGGCTCGACGCGGGCGCGACGCTGCACTACGAGGTCGGCAAGATGCGCTCGGTGGCGCGCGAGCTGAGGCGGGCCTTCTCCGGTGAGGACGGCGGCGGTCAGGGCCTCGACCAGCACAAGCAGCGCCTGCTGGACGAGTGTCAGCTCTCCGAGGCGCACATCGGCACCTGGCACGACGCCAGCGCGTTCACCAAGACCGTCGGCGCCAACAGCGCCGGCACCAAGTTCGTCCAGGCGTACGCCGACTTCGCCGAGGCATTCGACAGGGTGATCAAGGCGATCGAGGCCAACGCCGACATCTACGCCCGTACGAACCAGCACAACGAGGGTGGCCGTGAGGCCTGAGGAAGGGCACCGTGGGTAGCCGGCGCAAAGTCCTCGTCATCCGCTCGTTCGAGGCGACGCCCGAAGGCAAAGAGGTCGAGGCGTCCAAGGCCGAGATCGAGCGGTTGCTCACCAACACCAGCCCGGGCGACGTCAGCAGCGCGGGCTCGGCCTACCGCAACGCGGCGAAGGCCATCGACCGGGCCGTCGCCGCCCTGAACGACCACGCCGCCACCTTGGCCAGGGCGTGGCAGGGTCCGGCAGCGGCCGAGGTGCAGAAGGCCATGCAGCTCATGCACGCGAGCGGCGTCGAGCTGGCCGGCAAGATGAAGATGATGGACGGCGCCCTCGACGGCTACGCCCAGAAGGTGCCCGAGACCCTGGAAAAGGTCCGGAACATCCGCGTCGAGGTGCCGACGACCGAGGAGAACACCGGCGGCGGCACCATCGGCGCCAGCCCGTCGCTCCAGCAGACGAACGCCCAGATCCCGCAGAGCGCGAAGATCGCTGCCGAGAACGCCCAGGCGCAGCGGGCGATGAAGGAGCTCAACGAGAAGATCGTCGAGCTGCTCGACGTCAAGGTCCCGATGGACGTCTCGTACGAGCTGCCGGCCGTCGACGTCCCGTCGGCGCCGCCGAAGCAGACGACCGTCGACATGGGCGGCATCGGGAACAACGCGAACCGGTTCGGCACGGGCGGCGCCGAGGGCGGTCGCGCCTCCTACGCCGGCGTCGCCGACACGCGCGGTCCGGGTTCCGGTGACGGCGGCACGGGCGTCGGCGGCTCGGCCGGCACAGGCCCTGGCGGCACGGGACCGACCGGCACCGGCCCGAACGGCACCGATCCCAACGGTACGGGCACCGGCGGGAACACCGGCTCGACCGGCACCGGCCCTGGGAGCACCGGCCCTGGGAGCACCGGCCCTGGGGGGTCTGACCCGAACGGCACGTACCCGAACGGCACAGACCCGAACGGCACAGACCCGACCGGCACAGACCCGACCGGCACCGGCACAGACCCGACCGGCTCCACCGGTTCGGACCCGGCCCAGAGCACCCGGCACCAGACGGGTGCCGACGACGGCACCGTTCCTTCGGTGATCGGCAAGGAGGACCCGCGGCAGACGGAGGCGGCGAACTTCACCCCCTCCCACGTGACGCCGTCGACTTTCACACCCGCCACCGCCCTGCCCACGACCCTGCCGACGACGTCCGTCCCGGTGGCGACCACCTCGATGCCGCTCGTTCCGGCGACCGGAGTCGCCCCTGGCGTCCCGGCTGTGCTGGGAGGCCCGAACCAGTGGGGAGAGCAGGCCGGCGGCAACGCGGGGTCCCAGGGCCGTTCGGCCGGCTCCGGCCACGCGCCGATGTACCCGTTCCTCCCGATGGGCGGCGCTGCGGCGCCCATCGGCTCGGACGACTCCTCAGGATCCGGCGGCGCGCACATGCCGGAGGACCGCGGGATCTGGACCGTCACGCCCGACGTGATCGACCCGTATATTTGCTGAGCATCCGCCCGAGCCGGCACTGAAGAGGGGGACCAATGCCTGAGAGCAACCCGTACCCGCTGGGCGGCGTGCCGGCGATGGGCCTGGAGTCGTCCGGGCTCAAGTTCACGAAGGGCAAGCTGGAGTCCAACGGCAGAACGCTCATCGGCGAAGGAGACAAGCTCGCCACGTTCGCCGGCCGTACGGGAGGCATCTCCCTGGGGTGGCTCGGTTACGGGGTGTCCGGGCGCCAGTGCGACAGTGCCCACGAGGAGGCGCGCGGCCAGCAGGTCGAGACGCTCAAGACCGCGCAGAAGGTGCTGGAGTCGTGGCGGGAGGCGTTCAAGATCGCTGACGCCAAGTACGTCGACGCGGACGACCAGTCGACGCCCAACCCGTACGCCAACAACCAGATGCCGCAGATGCCCGGCCTCAACGGCAGCGGCCTCAACGGGTCCGGACTGAACGGCCTGAACATGCCCAACGGCGGCATCGGCCCCGCAGGGCTGAGAAACCCCGACATGCCGAATCTGCAGGACCCGAACCTGCGCAACCCGGACATGCCGAACCCGAATCTGCAGGACCCGAACCTGCGCAACCCGGACATGCCGAACCCGAATCTGCAGGACCCGAACCTGCGGGACCCGAACCTGCGCAACCCGAATCTGCAGGACCCAAACCTGCGCAACCCGGACATGCCGAACCCGAATCTGCAGAACCCGAACCTGCAGAACCCGAACCTGCGCAACCCCGACCTGCAGAACCCCGACCTGCGGTCCCCCAACATCGATCGGCCTGACCTGCCGACCACGGACCCCAGCAAGCTCGGCATGGACGGTCTCCCGAACAGCACCAAGACCGACCTGGCCGGGCTGGACCCGTCCGCCCTGCAGAACTCGCAGCCCCGCGTCCCCGACGGCCTGCCCCTCGCGGACCCCGCCCGGGTCACCAACGGAGTCCCGGGCGGCGGCACCGCGACGAGTCCGGGAGCGACAACCGGCACGAGCAACGGCATGACGCCCACCAGCGCGACGGCCGGCCTGCCGAAGCTGCCCACCGGAGCGGCCATGGGCGGCATGGGCGGCATGCCGATGGTGCCGATGATGCCGATGTCTCCCGGCCAGAACCAGGAAGGCGACACCAGCGGCTCCGGACTGCTGCGCGGGGAGCCGGAGGACTGGGAAGACGAAGAAGGCGTAGGCCCCGCCGTCCTCCGCCACGAGGGGGCCTGACGTGGCGGAGCTGACCGGGGCGCGCAACCGGTTCCTCGTCGCGGCGACGGTCTCCGCCGGCTGCGCCTGGATCATCAGAAGGCCGCTCGCCTTCTCCATCGCCGCCGGTCTGGGCGTCATGGCGGCGGATCCTGAGGCCATGCTCGAAGCGATGAAGAAATGGAAGACCACCGCCGAAGGGGGCCTGACCGAGGAGCTCGAGAACCTCGTCCGGTGGATGGAGTCCTTCAAGGACAAACTGAAGAAGGACGCCACCTGGGACGGCGCTGCCTTCAACGCCATGGAGGTCGCGGCGGACGGGTTCATCGCGGCGGTCGGGGAACTCGGCGTCGCCCGTAACGGCATCGGCGACACGCTCAAGTCGAGTGCCGACCTCTACGACAAGCTCTCCTACGTCGCGGTCGCGGCGGCGATGGCCATGGTGGTCTGGGCCGTCCTGGTGTCGGTCGGCAAGCTCACCCCCGGCACATGGGCCGGCACCCAGATCGCCGTCAACGCAGGGCTCAAGGCACTGTTCACCTCCCTGCGGCCCATCCTCATCAAGCTGGCGGTCTTCAGCGGCGGCGTCTTCGCCATCTACCAGGGCGTGACCATGAAGAGCATGGAGCAGGAGGCCAAGCTCAAGTCCATGATGGCTGTGCCCATCGAGCAGCACGGTCTGGGCAACGACCCCCGGACCGGTGCGCTGGTCCAGAAGTCGATCCCCGTCGACACGAAGAACGGCACCCTGCCCCCCGGCGTCCAGATCCCCGGCATGACCCGCTGACACCCGTACTCCACCCCGGACACACCGCGCCCACCAAGCCGTCCCCTCAGCCCCAAGCGCCCCTCGACGCGCCTCAGCTCTCCTTCCTCAGCCACCGGCTTCCGTCGTCACCGGCTTCCGTAGCCAACGGTCGACGCAACCCGGAGCGAGCACGCCCGCTCGCAGGAGCCACCTCTACTGGGCCACCTTCACGGGACTCCGCGCGGCGGCCGGATCCAGCCGCGGCCCCTCCGGGATCATGTGCAGCAACTGCGCCGGCAGCGGCGCCACCGCCGCGGCGTCGTACCCCAGCGTCTCCACCTGCGCCCCCGTCTGCAGCGGGAAGCGCCGGTTCTGCTCGGTCACCAGGTAGTAGGTGTTGACGGACCGAAGCTGCCCGTGGCCCGGCAGCAGTCCCGCCACCGCGGCGCCGCCGTTCGGCATCACGATCTGGTCGAAGTGCTCCTGGCTGCCGGTCGTGGGCGGCACCGGGATGCTGATCGTGGCGCCACTGGTGATCTTGGCCTTGGTGGAGCCGCTCTGCGTGTCGGAGTAGACGGCGCACAGCGGGGCGTTCGCCGCGGGAGTGATCACCTTGGGCATCGTCGTCGGCAGCCCGCCGCCGAGCATCGACGTCTTGGACAGGGCCCCGTTCGCCGTGGCCGCGTCGATGGTGATCGGCACCACCCGGCCGGAACCGTACGCCTTCTTGCTGGCCGAGTCGTTGAGCAGCAGCGTCGCCTGCGTCACGGTGATGGGTGACAACCCGTCCTTGAGCAGGACGTACCACCGGTCGGCGCCGCCCGCCATGCCGGGCGTCTGGAAGATCTGGCCGATCCGCCGGGTACGGTCGTCAGGCCCGCGTACCGCCGCGCCGCGGTTCGGGATCGACTGGAACGTGAAGTCGCCTCCGTTCGGGATGGCGTTGATCCAGGCGGCGGGCACCTTCCTGACCGCGGTGGCGCCCAACGCGTTGATCCCTTCGGAATCGACTCTCATCTTCTGGTCGCCCCAGATCACCCAGCCCTGCTGCTGCTCGTCGCGGACGACCATCGCACCCGCGCCGACCGGCGTGCCGCCGACGTCCATCCCGCCCACCAGCGTCACGTACGTCTTCCCGAGGCCCGCCGAGTCGACCGTCTCGCCCACGCACACCGACCACGGCCCCTTGACGAGCTTGTCCTTCGCGGGCAGCGAGTCGGGCGCGCCCGGGATGCCCACGAGCGGGCCCCGGTCGAAGCCTGCCAGCGAGGCAGCAGACACGTTCCGCACCTTCACGTCGGGCGTGTCCAGCAGGAGCCGCGCCGAGACGTAGTTGGCGACCGGCATCAGCTTCTTCTCCTGCTGGCTGTAGACGTACTTGGCCCCGCTCTCGTCCTCGACCAGCAACTGACCGGGGTCTGTCAACTTGGTGGCGTTGCCGGGCTTCAGCATTCCCCAGATCCCGAATGCCGCGGTCACCAGCACCGCGATCAGGAGGCCGGAGAACATCGCCACCGTGTGCCGGCGCATCGGCGGCTCCGGAACATCCGGCTCCGCCTGCAGCAACGCCATGCCCAGGCGCTGCATCATCAGGCGGTGGGCCTGGTAGAGGTCCTTCCGGGTTTGCATGCCGCTCCGTTCCTACTCAAGGTCCCGGAACATGTTACGCATGAGCGTCGAGAGGGATATGTGAAGTTCTGTACGTGATGATGGTGATCCGAGTAAAGTGGCGATCAAGCACCCTTGGGGAGGTTGTGTCGTGGCAATCGGAGAGCACCGGGGCTGCGGGCAGAAATGGCCCGGTCTGGACGCGGAGCGAGACGGCGTCACCTATCCGAAGGATCCGAAAGAGCGCTTCGAGCAGCTCGCCACGAAGCTCGAGGACGCGTTGGAGGACCTGCGAGGGTCGGGACGTGGCTCCCTGACCGAGCTGACCACGCAGGGCAACCTCTCCGCCTTCACCCAGCAGGTGCGGGCCATCGACCGCTGGGAAGGCGGTCGTGCGTTCGCCGACACGCTGGACCTGGGCCACGACGAACTCACCAAGATCTACGGCCAGGTCAACCAGAAGTTCGACATCGCCATCGCTCTGGTGAGGAGCGGTGGCGGCATCTTCCAGGCGGGGGACGACGTGACCCTCCCCGGTTCCACTCAGATCTAGGGCGGCTCAGGGCATCGTCATGGGTGACTCCACGAAGCAGACTCATTGGATCAAGCCGAGCTGTGGCACCTTCGGGTGCGAGACCGGTGGGAGAAACGTCGCCGAGGTGAAGAACTTCTTCACCTCGCTCGACCCAGTCAGCGTGCGGACGGCCGCCACCTCCTATACCGACGCCGCCACCAAGCTGGCCAACGCCCTCAAAGCCATCGACGACGTGAGCGGCGAACTGGCCAAGATCTGGGAGGGCGAATCGTCCGTCAAGACGCAGAAGGCCCTGCGTCAGTTGCACGACACGATCGTCAACCTGGCCGTCGGGCTCGACGACATGGGCAAGCCGCTGGAGACCCTGAGCAGCAAGATCCGTGAGCACAAGGATTTCGTGGAGAACGGGACCGCCACCTGGAGCAATCCCCTGGGCGACCCGGGTAGCTGGGACGACTCCATGCCGGGTTCCTTCCGCACCATCGACAAGGGCTGGGAGTGGGGCTCGCAGGACGAGTTGGCGGGACACCATCTCAAGGCGTTCACCAACGACCTCCAGCAGATCCACATCCGCTTCCCCGACTACGTGGAAAAGGAACTGCCGGACATCAAACCCCCCACGGGTGACGGTCCGGACCTCAAGAACGTCAACCTGTCTGCTCCACGCATCCCGAGCAGCGTGGTTCCGGGGGGTTACAACTCGTCCGACTTCAACCCGGGCCAGAACGGCAACGGGATCAACCAGCCCACGTACCGGGACGGCACCACCACCGACCCACGTTTCCCGAACGGCAACGACCGGCCCGGTTTCCCAGACGGGACCACCGGCACCGACCCGAACGGCACGGACCCCAACGGCAACGGCGTCGGAAACGGTAATGGCGTGGGCAACGGCGTGGGCAACGGCAACGGCGTCGGCAACGGCTCAGGCGTCGGTAACGGCATCGGCAACGGCTCAGGCATCGGCAACGGCTCGGGCATCGGCAACGGAGACTCGAACGGAACCGGCCGCCCCGGCATGCCGTCCGTCACCGACCCCGACTTCCCGGACGGATCGAACACCGACGTGAACGGCAACACGGACCCGAACAGCAGGACCACCCCCGACGACACCACGACCCGCTCGACGATCCTGTCCGACTCCCTGCCGCGATTCGACAGCACGCCGTTCAGCAACCACTCGCCGACCACCACGCCCACCTCCACCCCGACCACCTCGTTCGCCCCGACCGCGTCCCCGACCCCGTCGGGCACCACCCCGGTCGTGAGCACGAACTACGGATCGGGATACGGCAACGCCATGACCGCCGCCGAGACAGCAGCCGCTCGCGGCACCGCCCTCGGCGGAGCGGGCGGCATGGGCGGCATGCCCATCCTGCCCATGGGCGGCTCGCCCGGGGGTGGCCAGGAGTCGCTGAACGAAACCTCCACATGGCTCAAGGAGGAGGACGAGTGCTGGGTCGGCACATTCGACAACGTCGTGAACGACAAGATCTGTTAGCCCGCTGAGCCGCCTTCGACACATCACCTTGTCTCAGAGCCTGCTGACGAAGGCTTAAGAGGGTGTCTTCGATCCCGAGTGCAAGCTCGTGAAGTGGCTGAGCTACGGTCGGTTGATCATGACCAGTCTGCTCGGAATCAACCATCTGACACTGCCCACGACCGAACTCGACCGGCTCGTGGCGTACTACACGGAGTTGCTCGGAGCAACGCTCGCGTTCGAGCGCGCTGCCACCTCTGCTGATCCTCGGATCGCAGTCCTCGATGTCGGCGGGGCCGACCATCTGATGATCGTCGAAACCGCCGCCGTCCCCGCCCTCGATCTTGATCCTCTGAACCGGGCGGGTTGGGGACTGCGCGTGGGCACATACGCACAACTGTGTGAGCTTCGCGAACGGATTCTGGATGCCGGGCGGCCGGTCGAACCGATCGAGACACTGCCCACGCAATGGACGATGACGGCTCGCGATCCCGATGGACGCCCTGTGGACATCCGGGCCCATCGCCCTCGGTGATACTCCTCTGCAAACAAGGTCTTTCCGGCAGTGTTGCCTCCCCCGGGCCAGATCATGATCTTGCACTCGGGATCGAAGACACCCTCTATGTGCTCGTGGGCCTGGGCCCGTAGAGGGCTGGTCCAATCTTGTTGATGTAGCCCTGGTGTGACCATTGGGACAGTTGGACGCGGAAGCTGTTGATGTTCTCGATTCCGAGGATGGCGGCCGGCTCAGCCCCTTCCCAGGCTCGCCAGGGCTGGCCGGCCAGGAGTTCCCGGACCTTGCCTCGCCGGTCGGGGCTGGACAGGTCCGGAAGTGGCGGCGGGCCGGCCCATCGGCCCGGAGGCGGCTGGCCTGCCAGTTCACGGGTCAGGCGGCGGGTCATCTGGTGCACCGTGGCCCACCAGATCAGGGCTTCGTGGTGCTCGGGCCTGCGTTCGTAGATCCGCACCAGCCGGCGGTAGCGGGTCAGCCAGGCGAAGGTTCGTGCTGCCACCCACCTGCGCGGCAGCACGACGAAGCCACGCAGATCGTCGGAGCGCTCGACGATCGTGACGGTCAGGTGGAGCACGTCGCGCGCCCAGCTGAGCAGACGTCCGGCGTAACCGCCGGCGGCCCAGACCAGCGCGATGGTGGAGAACTTCTCCCGCAGCCGGGCCAGCAGCGGGTGGGCGCCGTCACGGTCTTGGACGGAGGCGGCGGTGACGATCACACGCAACAGCAGCCCGAGGGTGTCGACCGCGATATGCCGCTTCTGCCCCTTGATCTTCTTGCCCGCGTCGTACTCGCAGGCTGCCGCGCCGACGCTCTCGGCCGCCTTGACTTCTGGGAATCGATGCACCCGGCCGTGGGCAGCTCGCCGCGTCCGGCCAGGATGCGCAGCCGGCCGCGTAAGCGTCCGGCGAGCCGTTCGGGCAGACCACGCTGGGACCATCGCCGAAGAAGGCGTATACCGCCTCGTGCGGCGGGAAGTCCACCGGCAGGGCCCGCCATTCGATCCCGTACCTGGTCACGTAGTTGATCGCGTCGAGTGTCGCGCGCAGTCATGCACCATCGGCCTGCCGGTGGCCTGGACCAGCTCGGCCATGACCGCCCGTGCCTCGCCTTCGAGCACCGCCCAAGCCGACGAAAGGTAGCGCTCCGGTCGGCCGCTACGAGGGGGCGCAGCGCAAGCTGGATGGTCGCCTGTGCGCAAGCATGGGACAGAAACACAAACTCTGGGTGGCTGGAGGCGAAGGCACCTCCAGCGCCCTGCGTGGATCTCCACGTGCACACCAGGTACGAACCTATGCGGGCACGTCCGGCAGGGCAGCCTGCACCGGGATGGTGGTGCCCGCCGCTACCAGTAAGCCACGTCCGGGTGGGCCCCCGACGGAGCCGCGAGGCAGCCGAATGTTGAAGAGGTCACCGTCAGCAGGGCTTTGCACGGAAAGCAGCACCCCCGTACGAGACTTGCGAGCATCGGCCACGAACCCCCGGTAGGCCGTGGCCAGATCGCCCGTGGCCCCCGCGATGATCAAACCGTGCTCCCCATCTCTGCCCGATCTGAGTACCTCCTCCAGCGCCACCCCGAGTGGAGAGTCCGGGCTGACCAGCTCTGCATCATCCACCACCACCGCATACCGCTGCAGCCCCGCGACGAGATCCTGCAGCCCTGAGGCGTTCCCGTCCAGAACCGCCAACGCTCCGGGCAACGCGCGCAACGGACTGCGTCTGGGCGCCACCACGAGCACCGGGGTCCCCGACGACAGCAGGGACAGAGCAGCTGTGAGCAGCACCGACGACCGCCCGGAACGCGACGGACCGGCGATGACAGCCCCTGGCCCCTGAGCCAGCAGATCGATCCCCAGCGGCGCCAGGGCGTCCCCGCCGGCCCCGATCAGCGCCCACAGCGGCGAGGGCGCCTCGAAGCCGGGAACGAGGTCGAGCACCTGACCGGCTGTGATCCGCATCGGTAGCGCATCCACGCGCAGCGGCGGCTCCCCGTCCCACCACCAGGTTCCTGGACCACCGCCGCCGCGCATGCTTGTACGGCCCCGAGCCTGGCCGTCGTCTCCCCCGGTCATCGACAAACGCGGCGCTGTCAGGTCAGCCGACGTCCTGCCATCTGCCCGGGACTCACTTCCCCCGCTGCCCTCTTCATCCCGAACGGCCTCCTCGTTCGTGGGCACTGAGAGCCGGCGAGAAGCGGCCTCTTCGCCGGCGTTCATCGCGGCCTCGGCAGAAGAGGCTTCGCCTTCCGAAGACACTGAGAGCCCGGCGAACGCGGCAGCCGCATGGGCGTGGGGCGCAGACGCGAGGCCTGTCGTGTGTCCCGCCGGCCCTTCGCCGCGCCTGCCCGGGACCGCGCCGGGGTCGGCCCGCATCTCGGGGCACGGCCCGGCGGGCATGGCATGGCGCCGCTCACCGGCGGCCACGACGTCACGTGTCATCGCCTGTAGGGCGGCAACCTGGGCCGGCCCCGCCGGATCCTCGGCGAGTAGGGCGATCTGACTCTCGACGATGCCGTGTTCACCCAGCGACAGGGCGCGGCCGGGCGGCATGGAGGAGGGGAGTTCCTTGAGGGGGAGTCCGGCCAGCCCGTAGTCGGCGGGATCCGCCAGCCGCAGAATCAGCCGGTCCTCGAACACCGTCGAAACCTGCCCCAGCAGGCAGGATCGGTCGCCGGTCACCACGGCCCGCAGCCCGACGGCCGGCCCTTCCCGCAACAGCTGCAGAAGCGCCTCGGTCAGCCTTCCGTAGTCGTAGCCTTCGAACGCGGCCACGTACCCCTCCCACCGATCCACCATGAGCACCAGCCAGGGCAGACGGTGGCCGCTCTGGCGGTATTCGGCCAGGGAGGCGTGCCCGGCCTCGGCCAACAGTTGCTGGCGGCGCCCGACTTCCGCCCGCAGCCGGGCGAGGAGGCGTTCGACGCGGTCGAGTTGGTCGCGGGTCACCACGGCGCCGCAATGCGGCATCGCCACCAGCGGCAGCAGCGCACCCGACCCGCAGTCGATCGCGTGGACGTGCACGTCAGCAGGCGAAGCCTGCAGGGCGATCGCGCCGGCGATCGTCCGCAGTGCCGTCGACCTGCCGCTGCGGGCCGCGCCCGCGATGAGCAGGTGGCCGCCGTGGCTCAGATCCAGGGCGAGCGGTTGCCGGTCCTGCGTCCACGGCCGGTCGGTCAGACCGAACACCAGTGGCCCCACCTCGGCCCACGACCCCGGAGAACCCTGCGCGACTTCTTCCGGAACCCCGGATGCCCGACCGGAAGCCACCATGTCCTGACCGTTGTCGCCCGGGACCCGAAGGACCAGGTGAGCGGGCAACGGCTCCAGCCACGGGCTCGGCTGCCGTTCGACCCCTGTCAACCGAGCGGCCTCGATGAGCGCATCGGCGAGCAGTGACAGGTCGGTGACCGTCGACTCCTCGGCCGGCTGCGGTGGTGGAGGCAGCCCTCGGCCGAGCGATCTCCAGCCCACGTCGATCACCCGCACGTGGCCGGTGTCGCCGGGCACGGCAGAGCCACCGGCTCCGGCCGTCGCCGAGAGGCCACCCGCACGCGAACGGCCATCCACGCGTGCTTGCCCCGCTGAGAACGAGCCGCCACCGCTGGACGCGACGGCCAGAGGGCTTCGACCGCCGACACGGGCCGTCTGGACCGCCGCTGCCCCCGCACCGGACTTGACGTAGCACCGGCCGGGCGTCGACTTGGAGATGTGGGCCGCGTCCGGCATGTCGATCACATCGGCCGACTCCATGGGCTCGGTGACCCGAAGCGCGATGCGGAGGGACGTGTTGGCCTGGATGTCGGCCGTCACCACACCGGCCGGCCGTTGCGTGGCCAGGATCAGGTGGATTCCCAGTGAGCGACCCCGGCGTGCGATGTCGACCAGCCCGGCCACGAAGTCCGGTAGTTCGGCCACCAGAGCGGCGAACTCGTCGATGATCAGAACGAGACGGGGCAGCGGCTCGCACCGCTTGCCTACACCTCCCGTCAGGGAGGTGTAGTCGTCGATGTCCTTCGCCCCGGCCGCCAGGAGCAGCCGCTCCCTGCGCCGGATCTCTGCCGCCAGGGAGTCGAGCGCCCGCTGGGTCAGATGGCCGTCGAGGTCGCTGACCATGCCGACCGTGTGCGGCAGGCGTACGCACTCCTTGAACGCGGCGCCGCCCTTGTAGTCGATGAGCACGAACGTGAGCTGGTCGGGGCGGTTGGCCACCGCCAAAGCCGAGATCAAGGTCTGCAGCAGCTCTGACTTGCCGGCTCCGGTGGTTCCCGCGATCAGCCCGTGTGGCCCGTCCAGCGCCAGGTCGATCGAGAACCGTCCTTCGGGACCGATGCCGATCACCGCCTCGGTGGACCCTCGCCCACGCCAACGCCGGGCGACCTCCTGGCCGGTGGGCGTGCTCAGACCCAGCAGGTCGAGCAGGCGGACGGAACCGGGCAGGTTGCCGGCCAGATCCTCTCGGCTGACGTCGCGGACGGGGGACAGAGCTCGGGCCACACGGTCACACCACGAGGGCGTGACGAGGTCGGCCAGGACCGGGCCGATGACGTCCAGGCCGCCGCCGCACAGCCGGACGACACCGTCGAAGCCGCATGCGGCCACCGTCGCGCACTCCTCGGGGAGCAGGCGCTGGTCGTCGTCGATCGCGAGGGTGTAGACGCCCGCGCGAGGACCCTGCCGCAGGACCTGCGGCATGCCTGGCAGCCCGCGCAGCGCCTGTGCGCCGTCGAGCACCAGCAGCACGTCGAAGGGCCGCTCGTCGTAGGTGGAGAACGCGGGTGCTTCCGGGCCGCCCAGGTCGTCCCAGCCGGTGGGTATCTTGCCGAACTCGGGGATCGAGGTGTTCTGGCGCTCGTCGATCAGCGCGGTCAGCTCGGCGACGCGGCGCGCCGCCGAGTCGGGGTCGGTGCCGACCAGAGCCACGCAGTCCTCGCCACCGCGCGGCGCGCAGTGCGGCAGCCAGCGAACCCAGCTCCAGCGTTGCTCGCCGTCGGCACGAGCGGAGATGATCACGATGGCCAGATCTCGGGGACTGTGGAGGACCGCGGCCTGGCCGACCAGCCAGCCGGTCAGGCCCGTCGCGATGTCACGTGGGCCGGTGACGCCGGCGACGCCGAGCCGCCGCATGGCGAGGGCCACGGGCACGGCACGGCAGATCGGCAGGTCTATGGCACCGCCCTGCTCCTCGGTGAGCTCGAGATCGGCAGGCAGGTCGGCGAGCCCGACCCGCAGACGAAGTGCGTCGGGGTCGTGGATCCGCCGCTCCCACAGACGCCTGCGCGGGCCGGTGGCCGTGAGCAGCACCTGCGCCGGGTCCGGCGTTTCCGACCTGCGCACCAGCTCGTCCTGTGCGCGGGCCTGCTCGACGGCTTCCTCGTACTGCGTGAGCCGCTCCTTGTACTCCTTGAGCGCCTTCTTGTGCTGCTTCTTGCCGTGGCGGCGGTCGCTCCACCATTGGCCGACCATGATGATCGGCGTCATCAGCGCGATCAGCAGGTAGTACCACTGGCGCAGGACGAACGCCAACGTCAGGCCGAGCACGGCGGGTAGCAGCGCGGCCAGGAGTTGCAGCCGCATCCCCTCGGCCCGCCGAGGCTCGCGTGGCCGCTCGAACGCGCGCTGCCCTCCGGAGGGACGCAACCGGGGTGGCCTGTTGTAGGCCATGCCGCCTTCGGGCCTGGGGGTGAGATGGGCGTCCTGCGGCTCGACCGCGGTGAGGGCGAATGCTGACGAGCCGCAGGTCAGCATGGCATGATCGGTCCAGTCGGCCTTCTCGGTGAGCGGTCGGCCGTTCATCTCGGGAGTCGCCCAGGCCTCCGATGACATCGCGGCCGCCTCGCGCTCCGCCACGCGGGCGGCGAGCTCGGCCACCTCCTCGGCCCATCTGCCTTTGAGTTTGTGACGCGGGGCCTCTCCGGGGCGGCCCCTGCGCACCGGCTCCACCGTGATCGCCTCGGCGGTGACGCGCATGGTCACGGCCTCAGGAGCGACCCTCGGATCGGCGACGGCGATCGCGCATCCGGGGTCGGACCCGATGACGTGCGCGCCCAGCCCGAGCCGGTGCACGGCGCCCGCCGCGGGGCCGCCCACCACCCGCACCTCGGCGACGCCGCCGGGCTCCTCGATGATCGTGGCCCGCGCCAGCCGTGGATCGAGGGTGATCCTGTCACCGTCGCGCAGCACCGTCCTGGCCGGAGCACGCGGGTCGAGTGCGCGGCCGTTGCGCCACAGCACCGGGCCGTCCTCGTCGTGGCCGCCGCTCCGCCCTCGAACGCCGGGCCCCGCCGTGCCCCCACGTCGCTCAGGTCTGTGCGGGCCGGAGCCGCGGGACGGCTCGAAGGAGCGTGGCGCGGGATCGGGGCCCTGCCAGTCACCACCGGCTCGCGAGCCCCCGCGCTCGGAGCGCTGGAAGGGATCATCGTGCTCCGGAACGCGCGAGCCACCGCCCGCCCCGCCGTTGAGAGGGCTGCCGTTGGAAGGACTACGCTGCTCGGGCACGCGCGGCCGGGCGTCGATGGGATGTGGCGCAGACATGCCGTAGGGCGCGCGAGCGCGGGAGAGCCGGACGACCTGGGCCAGCCTCGGCTGACCGCTGAGCGCTTCACTCACGTGGGCGATCGTCACGTTGTCATCGCCGTCGAGCACTATGTCACGGTCGCCCTGCTCGCCGAGCACCGTGAGCATGATCCGCATGTGCCGTCTCCTCGGGGTCCGGATTGCGGGCGCCACGCTAGCGCCCGGTGCGAGATTAAGCGCGCGGGTTGGCGGCATGCGCATGGAAGCCGCTGCTTGTGGATAACTCGCCCATGCGGGGAACGGTTGTGGATAAGTCATTCGACCTCGGGCGTCGGCGGCCTTAAAGTTCGGACGTGGCCTTCCGTCCCTGTCGGGTCAGACGGTGCATGAAGTCCCTGACAATGTGATCATTTGACGCGATCGGCGATGAAGAGTTGCGCTCCAGCGCATGATAGGGCGATGTGGAGCATGCGGTGCGGATATTGCGGATTTGTACGGGATGTGTGGTGCCCGAAATAGGGCGACCGTCGCCCAGGTCGACCAGGCTGTAGCTTGCCGCACCGCGGCGCGCGGGTGAACCCCTGCTTGGCATGAGAGTCCGGGGAGAAGAAGCGTCGCCGGGCCGAGGCGCCCTGCTCCGGCGTGCCTGAGCAGGGCGCCACCGGTCCTGCGGTGACAGCCTTGCGCTGGACGCCCTGGGGTGGGTGTGCCGAGTTTGTTCTGATGGATGAGTGCGGCATTTCGCCCGGTCCTGGGATCTGGCAGCAGGCTGCGCCGGAGGAGCGGCGGGTGAGGCGTGACGGCGCGAGCGCCACAAGAAGTTGTCCATAAGGACGCATATGTCCGAAACCGAAAATCGAGCGAGCAAGGAGGCTGATGTGGCTGTTGTGGCGGTTAGCCCCAAAAGACGATGGCGTCAACTTGCTAGAAACAACAGGCATCGGTTATTACGGGTTGACACCATCCCACCTGCGAAACGAGCATGGTTCCTCGCATTCTGGCCCCACCCATGGCCCATGGATGCACATAATGGCGTGAATTCGACAATTCTCTAATGGGAGCCCCCCACCCATGAGGACAAGCGAAAAGCCTGCCGTCAACGCGGCAGGACTGTCCGGTCCGGCGTCGCGCAAGCTTCCCGTCCCGCCACGCGAGCGGAAGCCTGCGCTGGCGGCCCTCGCCGTGCTCCTCATCCTGGGCGGGGCACTCGCCACGACGCTGCTCGTCATGCGCAGCGGCGACCGGATCTCCGCCATCAGGGTGACGCAGCAGATCGGCGCCGGCCAGCAGTTCACCCAACAGGCGATCGAGGAGGTGCAGATCGCCGACACAGGCATCGACTACGTCGACTGGTCCCAGCGGCAACAGGTGCTGAAGAGTTTCGCCGCCGTGACGCTCCTCCCCGGCACACTGCTCACCAACAACATGGGCGTGCGGGCCAGCGCCGAGCTGGGGCCCGGCAAGGCCAAGGTGGGGCTCGCGCTCAAGCCCGGGCAGGCACCCGCCGGGCTGCAGAAGGGCGACCGCGTCCAGGTGGTGCACGTGCCGGCCCGCACCAGCCAGGCCGAGAGCCGGGTGCTGGCGCAGAGCGCGCTCGTCTTCAGCGTCGGTGAGTCGAGCCGAGCCGGCGGAAGCGGGCTGATCACCGTGATCGTGGACTCGTCGGTGTCGCCCGAAGTCCTCCGTCACGCCTCCAGCGGTGAGATCGCGGTGGCCGAGTTGCCAGGGGCTCGGTGACGTGGCGCTCATCGTGCTGGCAGCCGACAAGGGCGCGCCGGGCGTGACCACCGCTGCGACGGCATTGGCCGCGGTGTGGCCGCGGCCGGTCCTGCTCGCCGAGTGCGACCCCGCGGGCGGCGACATCGCCTACCGGCTGCCGTCCGCCGACGGCGGCGTGCTCAATCCGGGAAAAGGCCTGCTAACACTGGCCGCGACAGCACGCCGCGGGCTCGCACACGCACAGATCCATCCGCACACGCAGAAGATCGTGGGAGGGCTGGACGTGCTGGCCGGGCTGACCCATGGTGAGCAGGCGGCCGGTCTCGCCTGGCTGTGGGGGCCGCTCGGCCGCTCACTCGCCGCGATCCCGGACGCCGACGTGATCGCCGACTGCGGACGGCTGGGCGCCCAGCCCCAGCTCGCCGATCTGCTCGCGGAGGCGGACAAGGTGGTGCTGCTCACCAGGGCGACGCTCGACCAGGTCGCGCACCTGCGCGAGCGTCTGTCGATCACCAAGGCGCACGGCGTGGTGGTGATCGCCGACCCGCGCAGCTACCGCTCCTCGATCGACGACGTACGCCGCATCGTGGGGCCGAGCGTGGGGTTCGTGCACGGACTCGCCTACGACCCCAAGGGGGCCGAGCTGCTGCGCGGGCAATGGGGCGGCCGCCTCGACCGCTCGCTGCTCATCCGAACGGCCCGCGATCTCGTGGGACGGCTGGTGAACGAGCCATGATCGACCACGCGCTCGTCAAGCGGTTCCGCCAGGAGGTCGGCGACCGCCTCGCCCACCAGCGCCGGCTCGACCAGGCCAACGGGCTGCCCGCGATGACCGGCGAGGACGAGAGGCAGTTCGCCAGGGCGCTGATCTCGCAAGTCCTGGAGGAGCACGCGCGCAGCGAGATCGGCTCGGGCCGCACGCCGCCCACCGTCGAGGAGGAGGAAGCGCTCGCGGCGGGCATCCACGCCGCGCTGTTCGGTGTGGGCCGCCTGCAGCCGCTGCTCGACGATCCCGACGTCGAGAACATCGACATCAACGGTTGCGACAAGGTTTTTGTCAGCTACGCCGACGGCCAGGAGCTCATGCACGATCCCGTCGCCGAGTCCGACGAGGAGCTCATCGAACTGATCCAGATCCTCGCAGCCTACTCCGGGCTGTCCAGCAGGCCGTTCGACACCGCCAACCCTCAACTCGACCTCCGGCTGCCGGACGGGTCCCGGCTGAGCGCCGTCATGGACGTCACGCTCAGGCCGGCCGTGTCGATCCGCCGGTCCCGGCTCGGCAAGGTCTTCCTGTCCGACCTGGTCGGAAACGGGACGCTGAGCCCTGACATCGGCCGCTTCCTCACAGCGGCGGTGCTCGCACGCAAGAACATCATGATCGCGGGATCGACCAACGCCGGCAAGACGACCCTGCTGCGCGCTCTCGCCAACGAGATCCCGCCCACCGAACGCCTGATCACCGTCGAACGTGCGCTGGAGCTGGGCCTCGACCAGTTCCCCGAACTGCACCCCAACGTCGTGGCCTTCGAGCAACGCCTGCCCAACTCCGAGGGCCAGGGCGAGATCACCATGGCCGAGCTGGTCCGCAGGTCCCTGCGGATGAACCCCAGCCGGGTGATCGTCGGCGAGGTCCTCGGCGACGAGATCGTCACCATGCTCAACGCGATGACCCAGGGCAACGACGGCTCCCTGTCCACCATTCACGCCAACTCCAGCATGGAGGTCTTCAACCGCATCGCCACCTACGCCCTGCAGGCCGCCGAACGCCTCCCCATCGACGCCACCCACATGCTCATCGCGGGTGCCATCGACTTCGTCGTCTTCGTGGAGAAACGTAACGACTACCATCGCGGCGGCACCCTGCGCCGCTACGTCTCCAGCATCCGTGAGGTCAACGGCTGCGACGGCCGCGTTCTGTCGAGCGAGGTCTTCGTGCCGGGCGCCGAGGGCATCGCCGTGCCGCACGCTCCCGTCTCATGCCTGCCCGAGCTGATCGCGCACGGCTACACCCCGGGAGGCTGGTGACGATGACGGCCTTGGATCCGCTGGCGATGTTCGCGGGCGCGGCCGCAGGAGGCGGCCTGTTCCTGCTCGTCCTCTCCCTGTACGGCATGCGCCCCCGACCGGCTCAACCGAAACGTCACCTCGTCAGGATGCTCACCACCCGCGCAGCCATCGCCGGCGTCGCGGCCACCGCCGTGCTCGTGGTGACCGGCTGGCCCGTCGTGGCGGTGGGGACCGTGCTGCTGGTGTTCGCCTGGCGCGGCCTGTCCGGCGGCGCGGCCGAGGAACGCGACGCGATGCGGCGGCTCGAGGGCCTGGCGGCCTGGACCGAGTCACTGCGTGACACGATCGCCGGCGCGGCCGGACTCGAACAGGCCATTCCCGCCTCGATCAGGGCCGCCGCACCGATGCTGAGACCCCACCTGCGGGCACTGGTCGATCGGCTGCACACCCGGATGGCGCTCCCGGACGCGCTCGCGCTCTTCGCCGACGACCTGGACGACCCTTCCGCCGACCTGGTGGTGGCCGCCCTGATACTCAACTCCAAGCTGCGCGGCCCCGGCCTGCGCGACGTGCTCGGCGCGCTGGCCGTCTCGGCTCGCGAGGAGCTCGACATGCGGCGTCGTGTCGAGGCCGAACGCCGCTCGACCAGGAGGAGTGTGCAGATCGTCGTCATCACGGCTCTGGTCTTCGCGGCGCTGCTCGTCCTGTTCAACCCCACGTACGTGAGCGAATACGGCAGCCTGCTCGGCCAGGCGGTGCTCGTGGTCGTGGCCGGGCTGTTCGGGGCCGGGTTCGCGTGGATGCGGCGGCTCGCCCGCTTCGACAAGCCCACTCGGCTTCTGGTCGGAGGTGACCATGGTTGAGGGCGTGCTGGCGGGCGGCGTGCTCGGATTCGGGTTGTTCCTGCTGCTGCGTGCGCTGTTCCCCGCCCGGCCCGGCCTGGTGGCGCGACTGCTGGCGATCGAGGCCGCACGCGAGGACACGGGCACGCCACGGCTCCAGCTCGTGCTCCCCGACGAGGAGGTGAGCGCCTTCCGCCGTGGGCTCGGCGTACGGCTGGCGCGTGTGTACGCGACGCGCGGCTGGGAGGTGAGGTCCACCAAGGCAGACCTCGCGTTGGTCGGCCGGTCGTTCGAAGGCTTCCTGGCCACCAAGGTGTTGCTGGCCGCAGCCGGATTGCTGGCCTTCCCCGTGCTGCTCGGCTGGCTCCTCCTGATGGGCTGGGGCACGTCCCTCGCCGTGCCGTTCTGGGCTGCCGTGGCCGTTGCGGCGGTGTTCTTCTTCCTGCCGGATCTGCAGGTCAGGCGGGACGCCGCAGCCAAACGGCGTGACTTCAGGCACGTGGTCGGAGCGTTCCTCGACCTCGTCTCGATGAACCTCGCGGGCGGTCGCGGCGTGCCGGAGGCGCTCCTGATGGCGGTCTCGGTCAGCGGCGACCAGCCCAACTGGGCGATGTCCCGCATCCGTGAGGCGCTGAGCGGCGCGCGGATCGTCGGCATCACCCCGTGGCAGGCCCTCGGTCAGCTCGGCGAAGAGATCAACGTCGACGAGCTGCGTGACCTGTCCGCCGCGCTCGGCCTCGTCGCGGACGACGGCGCGAAAGTGCGCGCCTCGCTCACGGCGAGGGCGGCCACGCTGCGCCGACGCGAGCTGGCCGAGATCGAGGGACGGGCCGGTGAGCGTTCCCAGTCGATGCTCGTCGCCCAGTTACTGCTGTGCGCAGGGTTCGTGATCTTTCTCAGTTTTCCGGCCGCTATGAAGATGTTGGGGTCCTGATGAATCATCCCTGGATCGTCTACCTCCGCGCGTACCTCGGTGTGCGCATCCACCACGCCCGTACCGCGCCCTCCAGAGGCGCCTCCGCCGTCGAGTGGGTGATCATCACGGCGATCATCGCCGGTGTCGCGCTCGGCCTCGCCACGCTCATCAAGACGCTGGTCGAGCAGAAACAGGGCGAGATCCAGAACAACTTCGGCGGTGGCAGCGGCGACACGTGATCCGGTCCCGCCTCCGGGCACGTCGGGAGCGCGGGGCCACCGTGATCGAACTGGCTCTCCTCATGCCGGTCGTCCTCGCGGTCGTGCTTCTCATCGTGCAGGTCGCCCTCTGGTTCCACGGACGCCAGGTCGCCGAGGCGGCGGCCCGTGAGGGCGCGAGGGTGGCCCGTTCGGCTCCCTTCGACTCGGGTTCCTGGGAAGCGGAGGCGAGCGCGAAGGCCACAGCCGTCGTCCGGGCCATCGGTCCGCGGCTGCTCGCCAACGCGACGGCGACCACGTCGGCCAAGGACCCGGACCAGCGTTTCGTCACGGTGCGGGGGAGCGCGGTGCAGGTCGTGCCGTTGCTGCCCGAGCTGGCGTTCACGGTCACGGCGACGTCAGGTGGTCCGGTCGAGTGCTTCCGGCCGGACAACGGGGGTGACGACTGTGAATGAGCCGGCAGCGCGTCGGAGCACGCGCAGGCGTGGGGCAGGGGAGAGGGGGTCGATGGCCGTGGAGACGGTCATGCTCGCACCCGTCTTCCTGCTGTTCCTCATGTTCCTGGCCGGGGCGGGGCGGCTGGTCGAGGCGCAGGGTGAGGTCAACGGGGCCGCGCGCGACGCGGCACGGGCCGCCTCCGTGCAACGCACGCTCGACGCGGCGGGCGCCGCCGCCGAGGCCGTCACCACTGACGTGCTGCAGGGCTCCTGCGCGCAGCCCACGGTCGATCTGGGCGAGTCCCGGTTCGAGGAGGGTGGCCAGGTGCACGCCGAGGTGACCTGTGAGCTGGACCTGGGGTTCCTGGGCTTCGACGTGACCAAACAGCTGACGGGCACGGCGGTGGTTCCGCTGGAGCAGTTCCGGAGGGTCGAGTGAAGGGCGCGGCGGCACGGCGAGGCGAGCGCGGCTCCATGTCGGTGTTCACCGTGCTGTTCTCCGTGGTGGTCTTCCTGCTCGCGGGGCTGCTGGTGGACGGCGGAGCGGCCATCAACGCGCGGCTGCGGGCCGCCGACATCGCCGAGCAGGCCGCACGCGCGGGCGCCGACCAGATCGACGTCGATCACCTGCGCGCCACCGGTCGAACGAGGCTGTTGGACGACGGGCAGGTGTGCGGCCGGGTCGACGAGGTGATGGCGGCCCAGGGCGGTGACGGGGTGTCCGCGGGCTCCTGCGCCGTGGAGCAGGGCGGCGCGGCGGTGACCGTCACCGTGAACGTCGCCTGGACGGCGTTCTTCCTCGGCGCGCTCGGCTTCCAGGGGTCCGAGATGCGGGGAAAGGCGACGGCCGGTCCCGAAGCCAGATGAGCCAGACCGATTCCAGTCACTTGGTGGATCAGGGAGCGATGAGCAACGACGCTGGACGCGAGAAAGGAGAGGCGATGCCGACGCGAGAGCCCGCCCGCCCCCACGGGCCCACGCCCGCCCGCCCCTCCGAGCCGACGCCTGCGGGCGACCAGTCGCGCCTCACCGGCCCCCACTCTCCCGGCGCGGTCGAACAGCCCGGCATCGGCGGGGGACACGCCCTTGACTCGGGTGACGGGACGGTAGCCGCCGACTCCAGCTCGGCGGCTCCCAGGAGCTCGGCGGGCATCGACGCTTCCGCTGGGCGCGCGGGCTCGGGCGGGTCTGGAGGATCGGCTGCTTCCGCAGAACGCATGGCTCCGTACGGCGGGCGAGCGCCACGGCCTTCGGGCCGGACTTCCCGCTATGCCAGGGAGGCGGCCTACTTCCTGGAAGGGCCGGCGGCCGGTGCCAGGAGCGGGGACAGGGAAGAGCCTCAACGCGGGCCCGGGTATACAGGTCGGCCGGGGGGAGCCGGTCAAGGGGCTGAGTATGCGAGCGCTGGTGATGGTGACGCTGGATACGCAGGCGCTGCCGGTGGTGGCGGATATGCGAACGCTGGTGATGGTGATGCTGGATACGCAGGCGCTGCCGGTGGTGGCGAACACGCGAGCGCTGCTTATGGGGCGCGGTTTCCGGACACGTCCGGTGGCGCTGAGGGTGTGCTGGGTTACGGGAGTGGCGCCGGGGCTGGTCATGCCGGTGGTCGGGTGAGGCCTGCCGCCGGGACTGAGGGCGGTGGGCGCAGGGGGAGGTATGTGGAGGGGCCGCGGCCGGTCGGTCAGCGGGCGGGGTACGAGGCGCGGGCGCGGGCGGCGGGCCGCCACCTGGGAGACGCAGGTGGACGGAGGGGCGGGGCGGCGCCGCCCGTGCGAATTCCGGCCGGGCGGACCGCCGGGGACGTGCTGGCCGGCCTCGCAGCCCTGGTCGCGCTGGTCGCGCTCGTGGGAGGCGTGCCGTACGCCCTGCTGACGTTCGTCGGCCCGCCGGTCGCGCCGGAGCTGCTGGACATGGACCTGCTGTTCGACCAGGTCGGGCCGTCCACGATCGTCGCCGTGCTGGTGCTGCTCGTATGGCTGGCCTGGCTACAGCTGTTCGCCTGTGTGGTGGTCGAGGTGTACGCCGGGGTGCGGCGGGTCGGGATGCCGGCCAGGGTGCCGCTCTCCGGCGGGCCGCAGGCGCTGGCCAACCGGCTCGTGTCGGCTGTGCTGCTGCTGTTCACCGCCGGAGCCGTGGCGGTGCCCGTCGCCAGGCTCGGGGCGCCGGTGCCGGCCCCCACCCCCATGACCGCCGTCGCGTACAGCGCGCCGGTCGTCGAACAGGTGCTGGAGACCCAGCGGACGAAGAAGGTGTACGTCGTACAGCCACCCCACGGCCGCCACCACGAGAGCCTCTGGGAGATCGCGGAGAAGTGCCTCGGCGACGGCCGCCGCTATCCGGAGATCTTCCGCCTGAACCAGCACAAGGAGCAGCCCGACGGCGCCCGGTTGCGGATGGCCGATCTGATCAGGCCCGGCTGGGTCCTCGACATGCCGGACGACGCGCGCAACACCCACGTCGTCCCGGTCACACAGGCACGAACGCAGACGTTGCGCGAACATCCCGGAAAGGCGGCCGTAACGGGACGGGTCGCCGACAAGGCGGAGCAGACGGTCAGGGAAGAGCTGGGCAAGCGCCGCGCCGGCCAGCAGAGCCCGGACCGGCAGGGCGCCGCGGAGGCGAAGGCCGACGCGGGGCCGGCAGCGGAGGCGGGCAGGGCGGCGGACCGGGGCGACGGCCCCGACCTGGTCGACTATCTCGCGGGGGCGTCACTGGCCGCCGCGGGCCTGCTGGCCGTGCTCGGCAGGCGGCGGCGTGAGCAGTTGTGGCGGCGGGCGTTCGGCCGACGGGTGGTACGCCCCCGCGACGACGCGGCCTCCGCCGAGGTGGCGCTCAGGATCGGCGCGGACGCGCCGGGCACGCGGATGCTCGACGTCGGCCTGCGCCTGCTGGGCGCCGAGCTGGCCGCGCGGGGCCGCACGCCGCCGACCGTGTACGCGGCGCATCTGTCGGCCCGCAACCTCGACCTGTGGATCCACCCGCCCGACGGCGACGCTCCCCACCCGTGGACGGTCCAGGACGGCGGACAGGTGTGGCGGCTGCCCGCGCACGAGGGCCGGTTGCTGGCCGACGATCCGCAGGGCGGAGCACCGTACCCCGGCCTGGTGTCGCTCGGCACCGACGCGGGCGGCCGGGTGCTCGTCGATCTGGAGGCGGCGCAGGGGCTGATCAACATCCGGGGCCCGCAGACCGCGGCAGCCCTCGCCGCGCTGGCCGTCGAACTGGCCACCAACCGCTGGTCGGATCGCATGCGCATCACGCTTGTCGGCTTCGGCGCGGAGCTGACCGCGATCGCTCCCGAACGGGTCCGGGCGGTGGGCGGCCTGGCCGAGGTGCTGCCCGAGCTGGAGGCTGCCGCCGCGCCCCGCCAGGAGGTGCTCACGGGCCGTGTCATGGGGAGCCCACGTGTCGCCCACTACCTGCTGTCGGCCGTGACACCCACCTACGACGAGGCGCGTCGGCTGGCCCTGCTCGCCCGCCGGGACACGGCCGGGTACGTGGTGGCCGGTGACGTGCCGCATGCCACCTGGACCCTGGAGATCACCGATGAGGGCAAGGCGAAGATCGCCGAGCTGGGATTCGAGGTGACCGCCCAGTTGCTCCCGCGTCGCCACTACCAGGCGTTGATCGACCTGTTCCGTACGGCCGGACGGCTCGACGGCGAGCCGCTGTCGGAGACGCGGCCACTGGAGGACCTGCACCCGCCCGAGGTGGAGATCAGGTTGCTCGGCCCCATCGAGATCGCCGGCCTCGGCCCGCTGGAAGAAGGTCGCATGGGTCTGGCAGCCGAGATGCTGGTCTACCTGGCCACCCATCCGGGAGGCGTGCATCCGGCGGTGCTCGGCGGTGTCTTGTGGCCGCGCGGGGCGCAGACGATGGTCAGGGATGCCGCGATTGCCCGGGTGGCCGACTGGCTCGGCCCCGAGCACCTCCTCGTCGACGACGCCGGGCGGTTGAGCCTCGGGCCGCGGGTGCGTACCGACTGGGCGCTGTTCCGGGAGCTCGTGCGCCGGGCCGAGCGTGATCCGACCGCGCGCGTCCTGCTGCTGGAGCGGGCGCTCGGACTGGTGCGGGGTCCGCTGCTGAGCGGGCGCCCGGCCGGCCGGTACGCGTGGCTGGCCGCCGACGACCTGGAGTACGACGTCACGGCGATGGTGGCTGACGTCGCCCACCGGCTGTGCGAGATCCGGCTGGAGCAGGGGGCGCCGGAGGCGGCGGTCGCGGCCGTACGCGCGGCGCTGCTGCTGGCGGCCGACGACGAGTCGCTGTGGCGCACTCTGCTGCGCGCCACGCATGCCACCGGTGACCCGGTGCGGCTGCGCGCCGTGGTGGACGCCCTGATGGGGACGCCGCGCTTCAGGGCGTACGGCGGGGGCCTGGCACCGGAGACGGAGGCGCTCATCGACGAGCTGCTGCCCACCTGGCGCATCCACATGGTGAGGAAGTCGACGGCATGAGAGCGGTGGCGGGACACGGACCGGCGGTCGGGGGGCAGATGCGGCCGCGGCGGGCGGTCGTACGGGAGACGGTGCTGCCGGGGGGTGAGGAGGTGGCTGTGCGAATCGGCTTGAGGCGTGGAAGGGCTGGTGCGCGGGGCGGCTGTGTGGGAGGCGCTTGCGGGAGGGCTGGTGCGCGCGGCGGCTGTGTGGGAGGCGTTTGCGGGAGGGCTGGTGTGCGGGGCGGCTGTGCAGGGTCGCTGGAGGAGGCGGTCTTGCGGGTGGTAGGGGCCGGGCGGTGAAGGCGTGGATCCGTGGCACGGTGGGGATCACCGGGATGGTGTCCCTGGTGGTGGGCTGTGGGCAGGCCGAGCGGCCCTACCTGCCGAACGACGCGCCGGTGTCGGCGACGCCGTCATCCGGAGGGACGCCGGACCTCTCGCCGAGCCGGGAGCCAGGGTCGGCTCCGTCCGCCGGGGACAGCGTGGCCCCGTCCGCCGACGCGAGCTTGACGCCCCCCGAACCCGGGGTGGAGACGGTGTCGCTGGGGGAGAAGATGCGGGTCCGCATCGAATGGCCCGTCGACGCCGATCCGCGGCTGCGGTTGGTCGCCGACTCCTACCTGAACGTGCGCCGGGCGGTCGTCACCGGCGACGACCGCTACCTCGACAACCTGGAGTCCGAGGCGGCGGGGCAGGCGCACGCGTGGGTGAGCGAGTTCGCGGACCAGGAGAGATCGCTGCGGGGCGTGGCCCGGCTCTACAACCTGCGCATCCAGGCCGTCGTGGGCAGGGCTGTGCAGGTCAACACGTGCGTGGACGAGTCACGGCTACGGCTGATCTCCACGCGTACCGGCAAGGCGGTGGCGCGGCAGCCCGACTGGACGCGCGAGCCGTACACGCAGGCCGTCGCCGCACGGCGGGGTGACGACGGAGTGTGGCGCATCAGAACGTTCGTCCAGGGGTCGGAAGGATGTGGCCGATGAATTCCATCGTCCCGGTGCTCGCGGCGGGGATGCTGTTGCTCGGTGCGGGCGCGCACGTCGAGCGGGGTGTTCCGGTCGGCGCTGGTGCCCACGCCGGGCGCGTCGCCACGGCCGGTGGGGCCGTCATGCGCGCCGAGACCGGCGCGCGGGTCGATCCTCGCGATCCGGGCGGTGACTTCGGCGCCAAGGGGGAGCAGCGGGGGCGTACGACGTCTCTGACGCTGACCCATTCCAAGATCGTGGTCACGGGCAACGGGGTCAAGGGCGGCCGCAGCGACGGCTACCGGCTGACGAGCCCCTGCTGGTACGAGCCCGGCCCCACCCCGGAGGAGATGCTGAAGGCGCAGGAGAACTCCGCCGACCACTTCGCCCGGATCAAGGCGGACGAGGAGAGCTTCCTGCGCTACCTGGAGCAGTTCAAGGACAAGATCGGCAAGCCCGGTCGCTGGTGGACGCCTGCCTACAACTCCGCCGACCCCCGGGGGACGGCCTGCTGGACGGACATGGAGCTGTTCGTCTTCGTGCCCCCGAACACCACTCCGCCCCAGGGCATCACCCTGCGCGAACTGGCCGACATCGCCAGGGCCGCGCTGACCGTGCCGGAGCCGACGGTCAGGCTGAACCCCGACGCCAAGAGCTACGTCAACCTGCCCACCTGGGTGTGGCTCGACAGCCTCGGCGAGACGACCCGCTCGGCGACGGCGTCGATCCCCGGTGTGATGAGCGCCACCGTGGTGGCGACGCTGAAGAGCCTCAAGATCGACCCAGGTGTCGGCACGGATCGGGCCGAGGTGAGCGACGACTGCGGGCCGTCGGGCAGGCCGTACGTGAAAGGCGGCACGTTCCGCTGCGGGGTGCGCTACCTGCGCGCGTCGCTCGACCGGCCGCGCGAGTCCTACCAGCTCACCGTGACGACGGTCTGGCCGGTCGAGGTGGCCGACAACGTGGTGCCCGTGCAGTACGCGCCCGTCGAGGTGGGGGTGACGCGGGACGTGCCGGTCGGCGAGGTGCAGAGCACGGTGACGAACCCCTGAGGGTCGATCGGCTCCGCGGGCAGGGCGACCGCGACCGGCCGCGCAGGGCGCGGGCGGTCGGCGGTGGGCGCGGGTGCGTTGGGCGACCGGCATGCGGCCCGCAACGGGCGACCGGCATGCGGCCGCAACGGCGGCAGAGCGTGGTGGTGGTGGGCGGGAGGTGGGGCGGCCGGTGCCGTGAGCGGTTCAGGGAGCGATGACGGCGGCCAGGGGGGCGAGTTCGGGTAGCGCTGCCGCTTCCGCCAGCACTTCCTTGAGCACCGCGTCGTGCGTGGGGACCGCCTGGGCCAGCAGGTCGCGGCCATCGGGTGTGACCTCGGAGTAGATGCCGCGCCGGTCGTCCTCGCACAGGTAGCGCCGGAGCAGGCCGCGGTTCTCCAGGCGGGTGACCAGCCTCGTGGTGGCGCTCTGGCTGAGCACGACGGCGCGCGACAACTGCTGCATCCGCATGTGCCAGCCGTCCTGCCGGTCCAGCACGTCGAGCACGGTGTATTCGCTCACGCTCAGCCCGTGCTCCTTCTGCAGAGCCTTCTCCAGCCTGTCCTCGATTTTCGCGTGCAGTGCGGCGAGGGTGCGCCAGCCCTGGGCGCGCGCCTCGACGGCGTCATCGGCTAGGGGCATGTGACATCCCTCCGAGATATTTGTATGGTCTGTTAGCCAGCGTCTGCAACTAATGTCTACGCTTACTAACGTCGTTCGAGGAGATTCTATGCCTCTCGCCCTGTTCGCCCTCGCGATCAGCGCCTTCGGCATCGGCACCACCGAGTTCATCATCAACGGACTGCTGCCGGAGCTGGCTGCCGACTTCGGTGTGACGATCCCCGTCGCGGGGCTGCTCGTGTCCGGCTACGCCCTCGGGGTCGCCGTCGGCGGGCCGCCGCTGACCATGCTGGGCGGCCGCCTGTCCCGCAAGACCATGCTCCTGGCCCTGATGGTGCTGTTCATCGCCGGCAACCTGCTCTCCGCGCTCGCACCCTCGTACGGGGTGCTCATGGCCGGCCGGATCCTTGCCGCGTTCGCGCACGGCGCGTACTTCGGCGTCGGATCCGTGGTGGCCGCCGACCTGGTGGCTCCGCAGAAGCGGGCCAGCGCCATCGCGCTCATGTTCACCGGTCTGACCCTGGCCAACGTGCTCGGCGTGCCCCTCGGCACGTGGATCGGGCAGGTCTTCGGCTGGCAGGCGACGTTCTGGGCCGTGGTCGCGATCGGGCTGGTCGGGCTGATCGGCGTGGTCGCCCTGGTTCCCCGGCAGCCGCGGCCGACAGGCGGGGTGCTGCGCGAACTGGCGACCTTCCGCAAGGGGGGCGTGTGGCTGGCGCTGCTGATGACGGTGTTCGGCTTCGCGCCGGTGTTCGCGGTGATCACGTTCATCGCGCCGATGATGACCGGGGTGGGCGGGTTCTCCTCCGCCACGGTGCCGGTGGTGATGGCGCTGTTCGGGGTGGGGCTCGTGGTGGGCAACCTGGTGGGCGGCAGGCTCGCCGACCGGGCCGTCATGCCCGCGATCTACGGCTCCGTCGGGCTGCTCACCGTGCTGGCCGCGGTCCTCGCCGTGGTGGCGGGCAACCAGATCGCGTTCGTCGTCGTCATCACGCTGTTCGGCGTGGCCGGGTTCGCGACCGTGCCACCGCTGCAGACCCGCGTGCTGGACGCGGCGTCCGGCGCGCCGACGCTGGCCTCGGCCGCCAACATCGGGGCCTTCAACGTGGGCAACGCGATCGGCTCCTTCGCCGCCGGGCTGACCATCGACGCCGGGCTCGGGTACGCCGCTCCCGCCTGGACGGCCGCGCTGCTGGGCGTGGTCGGGCTCGCGATGGCCGGGCTCGCCTCACTCCAGGTACGCCGAGACGCAGGTACGCCGAACCTCGATCCCCGCCCGGCGAGGGCCGCGAGCTGAACCGACCACGCGGCCGTCGCATGCGTGCAGGGCCGGCGCAAGGGCGGAGCGCGCCCCCGGGGGTTGCCGTGGGGACGCGCTCGCCTGATGACGGGCCCTCGCGCCCGGGGTGCGCGGGGCGTCAGCCCAGGGCCAGCCGGCCCGACTCGTGCGCCAGGAGCCACTCCTTGACCGGTACCCCGTAGTAGTAGCCGCCGTAGCCGCCCGTGCTGGGCAGCACGCGGTGGCAGGGGACGAAGGGGGCGATCAGGTTCTGGGCGCAGGCCGAGCCCGCCACCCGGGCAGCCGTCCTGGGCAGCCCGGCACGCTCGGCCAGTTGCGCGTACGAGACCGTCGTGCCGGGCCTCACCTCGCGCAGCGCCTGGTGGAGCCGCTTGCGGGTGGCACTGCCCGGCTGCTCGACGGGGACGTCGTCCAGGGCGTCCAGGTCACCTCGCAGGTAGTCGCGTACGGCCTGCGCGGCGGGGCCGAGGTCGTCCACGATGGTCAGCCCCTCGGCCTGCAGTTCCGGCGACAGCCGGGCGTACATCTCCTTGGGCTCGGCGGTGAAACCGCCGGCGACCAGCACGCCGTCGCGCAGCAGCAGGGAGAGCGGCCCGATCGGAGTGGGCAGGACCTGTGCGTCGATCATGTTGAGCTCCAGAGATGCAGGGCGGCGTAGGCCCGCCAGGGCCGCCACCGTTCGATGTGGTCGCCGGGAATGCCCAGGGCTGCCATGCGCTTGGTGAGCACCAGGTCGCCGGTGGGCCAGGCGTCGGGGTCGCGCAGCGCCCGCAGCGCGATGTAGCTGGCGGTCCAAGGGCCGATGCCCGGAACGTCCACCAGCTCGGCCACCGCCTCGGCGGGGTCCTGGCCGCCGTCGAGGTCGATCCGTCCTTCGCCGGTACGGGCGGCCAGCTCCTTGAGGGTGGCCACCCGCCGGTTGGTCAGGCCAAGCCCCTGCAGGTCCGCCTCCAGGAGTTCGGCCGGGCCGGGGAACAGGCGGGTCGGCGCGGGCCCGGTGCGGAGGGGCGGCGGCGGCGGGACCAGGGGGCGGCCGGCTCGAGCCACGATCCGGCCGAGCAGGGTACGCGCCCCGGCGACCGAGATCTGCTGCCCCACCACCGCCCGTACCGCCAGCTCGAAACCGTCGAACGCGCCCGGCACCCGCAGCCCCGGCCGTGTCTCCACCAGCGGGGCCAGCGACGTCTGCCCGAGCGCGTCGGCGATCGCGGCCGGGTCGGCGTCGAGATCGAGCAGGCGGCGGCACCTGGCGACGACGCGGGCGAGCTGCCGGGTGTCGTCCACGGCCACGTCCAGGGCGATGTGGCCGTGCTGGGGGGTGAGGGTGACGGTGCCGCCGGGGACGGCCCTGCTGTAGGAGGTGTGGTCGGCGACCTCCAGCTCCGGGATCGCCCGGGAGGCCAGGAAGGCGAACACCGCCTCGGCCTCGTACGGCTCGCGCCGGTGCAGCCGGAGCCGGAGCGGGAGGACGGGCAGCGGCGCGGCCCCGGGCGTGGGTGGCGGGGGTTCGGCCGGCGCGGTCCGGACGACGACAGGGGAGCCGATGTCCGGGGTCCCGACGGGTGCGGTGCCGGTTCCGGCGGTGCTGCTTCCTGAGGTGCCGTTTCCTGCGGTGCCGCTTGCTGGGGTGCCGTTTCCGGCGGTGGCGGTTGCCGGGGCGTCGGTTGCCGGGGAGGCGGGACGGTGTGGGGTGGCGGGTCGTCTGGCGGCGGGGCCGCCCGCGGTGGCCCGCAGCTCGCTGGGGGTGAACCCGTATGTCTCCCGCATCGCCGCGTTGAATTGCCGCACGCTCCCGAACCCCGCCGCGAATGCCACGTCGGTCACCGGCAGGGCCGTCTCGGTCAGCAACTGCTTGGCCAGTAGCAGCCGCTTCGTCCGGGCGACCGCCAGCGGGCCGACGCCCAGCTCGGCCACGAAGAGCCGGTGCAGGTGCCGTTCGGTGATGTGCAGCCGGGCGGCCAGCCCGGACACGCCGTGGTCGTCGGCCGCGCCGTCGTCGATGAGCCGCAGGGCCCGGCCGATGAGGTCGCCGCGCAGGTCCCAGCCGGGGTCACCGGGAGACAGCTCGGGCCGGCACCGTTTGCACGGCCGGAACCCCGCCGCCTCCGCCGAGGCGGCGTGCCGGTAGAAGCGCACGTTGCGTGAGGCGGGGGTGCGGGCCGGGCAGATCGGCCGGCAGTAGATGCGCGTCGTCGTCACCGCCGTGTAGAACCGCCCGTCGAACCGGGCGTCCCGGGACGCGACCGCCCGGTAGCAGGAGTCGAAGTCGAGCTCGAGTGGTGACATGCCACCGACGTTATGCGCTGCCCGGCCGGTCCGGCTGGCGGAAATCGGACGTGACCGTGAAATCGCAGGTCAGCAGGTCGAACGCGGCGACCAGCGGGAATCGGACCACGATTCAGGGCTCCCGGCGCAGTGGCGAGAGCAGCACCGGCAGCCAGCTCGACGCCATGATCACCGCGCCTGCCCACAGGGACGCCCGCACGCCCCACACCTCGCCCAGCAGCCCGGCGAGCAGCCCGCCGAGGCCGACGGCGCCGGTGAGGAGGAGGCGCATGGTGGCGTTCGTCCGGCCCAGCATCCGGTCCGGTGTGATCCGTTGCCGCACGCTGACCAGCAGCACGTTGTTGACGCCGGTGCGGAACGTCAGCACGAACCACGCCGCTGCCGCTGCCCACAGCCACCAGCCGCGGTCCAGGAACGGGATCACCAGGGACGGCGGGGCGGTGACCAGGCTGACCAGGAGCGTCGCCCGTCCGGTTCCGAGCCGGCGTCCGATCAGGTGGGCGGTGGCCGCCCCGGCCAGGGTGCCGAGCCCGCCGACCGCGAGATAGCCCCCCAGCACCCACTCCGGCAGGTCGAGCTCGTCGACGATCAGCACGGGCAGCAGCACCGAACACAGGGGGAAGGCGAGGTTCGCCATCGCGCCCATGACGGTCATCCCGACGAGGACCGGATTGCCGAGCAGGAAGCGCACGCCCTCGACGATCTGCCGGCCGGTCCCGCCTCGGGTGGCCTCGTCGGGCTCGCCTTCGTCCCGGGCGCCGCCGCTTCGGAGGGGACCGAGGGGCGCGTCCGCAGTGGCGCGCGCAGTGAGGGGCGGGGCGGCAGGAAGGGTGGCGCGTGGAGTGAGGGGGCGGGGCTCAGGGAGGACGGCGGGTGGGGTGAGGGAGGGGGTGACGGGCGGGGAAGGGTCGGGGACACGGCGGAGCCAGGTGGCCGACCACAGATAGCTGAGCGCGTCCAGCAGCAGGGCCAGCGGCGCCCCCGCCACCTGCACGAGCACCCCTGCCACGCTCCGGCCCGCCACGTCCATCCCCGCCCCGGTGCTCACCAGGAGGGAGTTCGCCGAGGTCAGCCGTTCGCGGCCGACCAGCCCGGGCAGGAGGCTCACCGCCGCCAGGTCGAACACCAGCGTCCCGGACCCGACCAGCACGGCCACCGCGTACAGCTGGCCCATGCCGAGCCACCCCCACCACCAGGCCACGGGCACGGACAGCAGCACCAGGGCCCGTAGCACGTCGGCGGCGATCATGAGGGGGCGTCGCCGGAGCCGGTCGACCCAGACCCCGGCGGGCAGCCCGAGCACCAGGACCGTCAGCGTGCCGAGCGCGCTGAGGAGGGCGACCTCGCCCGGCCCCGCCGCCAGCACCGTGACCGCGAGGAGGGGCATCGCGACGTAGCCGATCTGGCTGCCGAGCTGGCTGACGGCGCCGGCGACGTACAGGTTGCGGAAGCTTCGCTGTCGAAGCAGGGGCGGTGCAGAAGAGGCCATACGGCCGACGATGCTGAAATATCGTCAGAAGTCGCTATCGATTGCGTGAGACGCTAATCCAATGCCTCTGGAGCTGTCGTTCACGGCCCAGGATCTGGCCAACATCCGCTTCGCCGTCTCACCTCTCGGCGAGGTCATCGCCAGTGTCCGCGTCGTCAAGGACCCCGCTGCCCATCCCGCCCTGCGCCCCTGGGCCCAGCAGGTGCGGCGCCGCCTGGCGGACGTCGACTGGCGGCTGCTGTCCGATCTCGTGCCCGTGCCGACCATCTCGATCGCAGGGTTCACCTGCACGCCGCCGTCCACCTCCATGCCCGACCTGGAACTGGAGCTCGCCACGATGCGCGCCGCCGCCGGCCGTGTCCGCGCCGACCTGGACAGCGTGGGAGGTCCCCGGACGAAACGAATCATGGCCCTGTACGAGGACCCGGAGAGAGGGCTGGAACGTCTGGCGGGGGAGGTCGGCGCCTACTGGGAGGCCGCCATGGCCCCGTACTGGCCGCGGATCAGGTCGCTGCTCGAAGGCGAGATCCTGCGCCGGGCCAGGTTGCTGGCGGAGGGCGGCGCCGGACGCATGCTGGCCGATCTCGACGCGGCCGTCACCTGGCGGGACGGCCGCCTGCGCCTGGAACACCGGTACGTGTCCGGGACGCGCTCGCTGCGCGGGCTGGGACTGCTGCTGGTGCCGTGCGTGTTCGCCTGGCCGCGGGTCTTCTCCGTCACCACGCCGCCCTACCAGCCGACGGTCCGCTACCCGCCGCGCGGTGTCGCCACGCTGTGGGAACGGCGCGCGGTGGACGCGCCGGAGGCGCTGGCGGCGGTGCTCGGCCGCACGCGGGCGCGGCTGCTGGCCGAGCTGGACCAGCCCGCCTCGACCCGCGACCTGGCCCAGCGCGCCGGGCTGTCGGAGCCCGGCGCCAACCGGCACCTCACCGCGCTGCGCGCCGCCGGGCTGTGCACCTCACACCGCACCGGCCGGTGGGTCCTGTACGCGCGCACCGCGGTGGCCGAGGCGATGCTGCGGGGAGGTCACTTCGAGGAGA
The DNA here is from genome assembly GCF_043204415.1 of Nonomuraea sp. NPDC047897. Classification (NCBI taxonomy): domain Bacteria; kingdom Bacillati; phylum Actinomycetota; class Actinomycetes; order Streptosporangiales; family Streptosporangiaceae; genus Nonomuraea; species Nonomuraea sp. NPDC047897. The sequence continues at coordinate 334,725 of NZ_JBIDCC010000001.1, forward strand.
CCCCGACTCCCAGGTCGAACTCGCGGTAGACGCGCGCCCAGAAGCCGTCGCGCAGCCACACGCGTGCCTCGGGGAACGGCCGCAGCGAGTGACCCAGCTCCTTCTCGGCCTCGATCAGCAGCTCGGTGTCGATGACGGTCGGCAGGATCGGCCCCGGTAGCAGGTCGCGGATGTTGTCGCGGCCGCGGGTGAGGATCCACTTCTGCGCCACGTGCTCGCCGACGTCCTCCACGCGGGGGCGGCTCGGCCCGAGCTTGGCCACCTGGCCCGGCTTGACGTGCGGCTTGGCGGGCGCCCGTCCGGCGAACACCTGCGCGGGCGACGGCGCCGCGGCCGGCGGCGGCACCGCGACGGGCTGCGGAGCACGACTGAAAAAGGGCCTCAGGAAATCAGCGGAGATCACTTCGACGGTGTCGGACTCCCACACGAGCCGCTCGGCCTGGTTGGTGCCGTAGGGCGGCTCGACGCCCCACAGGTGGATGCGCACCCCGTAAGCCTGGGCCGCCTCCACCGCGGGCACCATGTCCTCGTCGCCCGCCAGCAGTATCGTGTCGGTCACCGCGTGGTGCCGGGCCAACGCCTCCAGGTCGCTCCTGATCTGCGCGTCCACCCCTTTCTGCTGGCCCCGCGCGTTGAGGTTGCCGAGCCGGACCTTGACCCAGGGGAGCTGGGCGATCACGCGCTGGTCAACGGTGGGCACGCGATCGCGGGCTGCGTCATACCAATAGATCCGCAGGAGTTCGCCGGAAATGCGTTCCGTCGCGTGTTTCTGCAGGCTCTGGATCAGCTCATCGGCGGCCACCCGGTATTCCTTGCGTTCCTTGGCCCCCAGCAGGACTTCTCCTGCGGCGGCATACAGATAACCGACATCCACCAGGACGGCGTACTTCGCTGCCACAGGATGCGGCATGAGGTCTGGGATGCCCATGATGTCCTCCAGGCCGCGGCGTTAGTTGATCGGCCGACTATATACTCCTACTTTTCTAGATAGTCCCAACTCCTCGGGAACTTGACACCCGTTTCCCGGGATCTATCTAGGGGAGGGCGCTCGTCCGCCAAGCCGACTTCCCCGTGGAGAGGGGCTTACGCATCTGCCGGGCGGGGTTTCGCCACGTTCGCGCGGGTGGCGGGGCGGGCGCCTTCGGGGCCGCCCGCCGGGCGGCGAGCACCGTCACCAGGGCGGCGATCTCCTCGGGGCTCGCGTCGCCGCGAACAATGCGCAGATGTCCACTCATAGAGGGATGTTCCCATGCTTCTTCGGTGGCAAGGAGGCCCGCTTGTTCCGCAGCGCGCGTAGCGCCCTGATGATCTGCGGCCGGGTCTCCGACGGCTTGATCACCGCGTCCACGTAGCCGCGCTCGGCCGCGATGTACGGGTTGGCCAGGGTGTCCTCGTACTCGGTGACGAGCCTGGCCCGCTCCGCGTCAGGCTGCTCGGCCGTGGCGAGCTCGCGCCGGTAGAGGATGTTGACGGCGCCCTGCGCGCCCATCACCGCGATCTGCGCGGTCGGCCAGGCCAGGTTGACGTCGGCGCCCAGGTGCTTGGAGCCCATGACGTCGTACGCCCCGCCGTACGCCTTGCGGGTGATGACCGTGATCAGCGGAACGGTCGCCTCGGCGTAGGCGTAGAGCAGCTTGGCGCCACGGCGGATGATTCCGTTCCATTCCTGATCCGTGCCCGGCAGGAAACCCGGAACATCAACAAATGTCAGAATGGGGATATTGAATGCGTCGCAGGTGCGAATGAATCGCGCGGCCTTCTCGGAGGCGTCGATATCCAGGCATCCGGCGAAATGCATGGGCTGGTTGGCCACCACTCCGACCGACTGCCCGTCCACCCGGCCGTACCCGACCACGATGTTCGGCGCGAACAGCGCCTGCACCTCCAGGAACTCCCCGTCGTCCAGCACGTGCTCGATGACCTGGTGCATGTCGTACGGCTGGTTGGCCGAGTCGGGGATCAGCAGGTCGAGGTCGGGATCGGGCTCCAGGTCGGCGGCGGCCTCGAAGACCGGCGCCTCGTCCAGGTTGTTGGACGGCAGGTAGGACAGCAGCGCCTTGACGTATTCGAGCGCGTCGTGCTCGTCGGCCGCCTGGTAATGGGCCACGCCGGACTTGGTGTTGTGCGTGTGCGCGCCGCCCAGTTCCTCGAACGTCACCTCCTCACCGGTCACCGTCTTGATCACGTCGGGACCGGTGATGAACATCTGCGAGGTCTGGTCCACCATCACGATGAAATCGGTCAGCGCCGGAGAATAGACGTGCCCGCCGGCCGCCGCGCCCATGATGAGCGAGATCTGCGGGATCACCCCCGAGGCGTGCACGTTGCGCTTGAAGATCTCGGCGTAGAGCCCGAGCGCGACCACGCCCTCCTGGATGCGCGCGCCGCCGCCCTCGTTGACGCCGATGATCGGGCAGCCCGTCTTCAGCGCCATGTCCAGCACCTTGACGATCTTCTCGCCGTACACCTCGCCGAGCGAGCCGCCGAACACCGTCACGTCCTGCGAGAAGACGCACACCTGACGGCCGTCCACGGTGCCGTGACCGGTGATCACCCCGTCGCCGTAGGGCCGCTTCCTGTCGAGCCCGAACATCGTCGAGCGGTGCCTGGCCAACTCGTCGAACTCCACGAACGAGCCCTCGTCCAGCAGCGCCAGGATCCGCTCACGCGCCGTCATCTTGCCCTTGGCGTGCTGCTTGTCGACCGCCGCCGCCGAACCCGCGTGCACGGCCTCGTCCCGCCGGCGCTCCAGGTCTGCGATCTTCCCGGCGGTGGTGTGGATGTCCGGCTCGGCGGGCGTGGGCTCGGCAGCTGTCATGCGCGCAAGGGTAATCCCTCCTCCTAAGGTGGTTCCATGACGGACGCGGTTCGCACACACGGGCTCTTCAAGCGCTACGGACCTCAGGTCGCCGTCGCCGGGGTCGAGCTCGTCGTCCCGGCGGGCAGCTTCGCGGGGCTCGTCGGCCCCAACGGCGCCGGCAAGACCACGACCCTCGGCATGGTCACCGGGCTGCTCCGGCCCGACGGCGGCCGGGCCGAGGTCGACGGGCTCGACGTCTGGCGCGACCAGGTGCTGGTCAAGGCCCGCATCGGGGTGCTGCCCGAGGGGCTGCGGCTGTTCGAACGGCTGTCGGGCCGCGAGCTGCTGCTCTACAGCGGCCGGTTGAGAGGCATCCCCAAGGCCGACGTCGAGCGGCGCGCCGACGAACTGCTGAACGTCATGGACCTGGCCGGCGCCGCCGACAAGCTCGTCGTCGACTACTCCACCGGCATGCGCAAGAAGATCGGCCTGGCGGCCGCGCTGCTGCACAACCCGTCGGTGCTCTTCCTCGACGAGCCGTTCGAGGGCGTCGACCCGGTCAGCGCCAGCACGCTCACCGAGGTGCTGCGACGCTTCACCGCCTCCGGTTCGACCGTCGTCTTCTCCAGCCACGTCATGGACCTCGTCGAGCGGCTGTGCGACTGGGTGTCGGTGATGAGCGGCGGCGCCATCGTGGCGCAGGGCCCGCTGGCGGAGGTGCGCGGCGGACGCAGCCTCAACGAGGCGTTCCTCACCCTGGTCGGCGGGCCGCGCGGCACCGGCGACGCGGGCCTCACCTGGCTCGGCGCCCGTTCGGCCGCTCCGGAGGAGCAGCGGTGAACGCGCCGCCGCGGTGGAGCGTGCCGGGCACGGTCGAGCTGTTCGCCCGGCTGAAGCTCCGGCTGCTCGCCGGAAACCTGCGCGGCGACCTCGAACGCAAGCTCGGCTTCGGCTTCACGCTCGTCATGGCCGCGCTCCTGACCGCGGGCGGCTTCGCCCTCATGGCGCTGGTCCGGCTGGCGCCGCAGGACGTCGCCGTCGACCTCGTCATCGTCGTCTACACCGTCTTCCTCATCAGCTGGATGGTGGTGCCGCTGCTGGCGTTCGGCCTGGACGACACGCTCGACCCGGCCCGGCTGTCGCTGTTCCCCCTGCGTACGGGGCAGCTCGCGGTCGGCATGTTCACCGCCTCCGCCACCGGCGTGTGGCCGCTCGCGACGCTGATCGTCACGGCCGGCGCGCTGGCCGGCCTGGCCACGGGCGTGGGTGGCGTGCTGGTCGGGCTGGTGGCCGTGTTCCTGCAGTTCGCGCTCTGCCTGGTGCTGTCGCGGCTGGTGACCACGTCCCTGTCCGGCGCGCTGCGCACCCGGCGCGGCCGTGACGTGCTGGCCGTGGCGGCCGTCTTCGTCGTGCTGCTCGCCCAGCTCCCCAACCTGCTCCTCAACGCCGACCTCGCGGACCCGCGGGCGATGCTGCACAGCGCGGCGGGCGTGCTCAGGTGGACGCCGTCGGGTCTGACCGCCCACGCCATCGCCGACGGCGGCCTGACGGGGCTGGCGGAGCTGCTCGTCGTGGCGCTCGTCGTGGCCGTGGCCGCCTGGCTGTGGATCAAGGTGTTGGGCCGGGCCCTGGTGACGCCCGACGCCTCGACGCAGGCCGGGTCCGTGCGCGAGGGGAGCGGCCTGCTCGACCGGCTGCTGCCCGACGGGCCGCTGGCCGCCGTCGTCGGCAAGGAGCTGAAGTACCTGCGCAGGGACCCGCGGCTGCGGGTGATCTGGTTCACCGCCATCGTCGTCACCGTGGTGCTCGCCTTCAGCCTGAGCGGCAACACGCAGGGAGCGCCGGGGCCGTGGCTGCCGGTCGTGCTGACGAGCATCGGCGCGGCGATGATCGCGCTGCAGTCGGGCAACGCCTTCGGCATCGACGGCCCGTCCTATTGGATGAACGTCGTCGCCTGCGGCTCGGAGGAGCACTTCCGCACCGACCTGGCGGGCCGGCATCTGGCGACGGCGCTGGTGGCGACGCCCGTGCTGGTGGTGGTCGCCACGGCCGCCGCCCTGTTCGCCGGCGCCCCGGTGATGATCGTGCCGGCCGTGCTGACCGCGTGGGGCGTGCTCGGCGTCGGCCTCGGCGCCGGCTCGGTGACCAGCGTCACCATCCCGTACACGGTGCCGGAGCGGATGAACGCCTTCACCGGCGCCGCCCCCGGCCAGGGCGGGCAGGCGTTCGCCTCCTCCATGGGCGCGCTGCTCGGCGTCGTGGCCGGTTCGCTGCCGCTGGTGCTGCCGGTGACGCTCGGAGCCGCGTGGGTCAGCGCCGTGGCGCCGCTGTACGGGCTGCTGGCCGCCACGCTCGGCCGCCGCCTCGGCGCGAGGATCGGCTTCGCCCGGATGCCGGACCTCGTGGCGGCCGTGTCGAAGCCCTCGTGACCAGTGGTCTAGTCCAATAGGTGAGACCCGGATACGGCCGTTCACGACGACTGGATACCCTTCGAGACATGATTGACCAGGGGATCGAGCGTCGTAGCGCCGCCGTCACCGAGATGCCCGAAGAGCTCCGCCACGATGTGCGGCTGCTCGGCAAACTGCTCGGCCAGGTGATCGCCGAACAGGGCGGCGAGGACCTGCTGGCCGACGTCGAACGGCTGCGCAAGGCCGTCATCGCCGCCCGCAGAGGTGAGGCCTCGGCCGACGAGGTCAGCGCCATGGTCGCCGAATGGGAGGTCGACCGGGCGGTGCAGATCGCCCGCGCCTTCACCTGCTACTTCCATCTGGCCAACCTGGCCGAGGAGCACTACCGCATCCGGACGCTGCGCGAGCGCGACACCGAGGGCGGCGTGCAGCGCGAGTCGCTGGCGCAGGCGGTGCACGAGCTGGGCGCCGAGCGCGTCGCCGAGCTGGTGGAGAGCCTGGAGCTGCACCCGGTGCTCACCGCGCATCCCACGGAGGCGCGCCGGCGCGCGGTCGTCACCGCCATCCAGCGGATCAGCGGTCAGCTCACCGAGTACAACACGCCGGGCCGCGGCGCCTCCGAACGGGCCGAGAGCAGGCGCCGGCTGCTGGAGGAGATCGACCTGCTGTGGCGCACGGCCCACCTGCGCCCGAGCAAGCTCGACCCGCTCGACGAGGTGCGCACGGCCATGGCCGCCTTCGACGAGACCCTCTTCCGGGTGGTGCCGCAGGTCTACCGGTCGCTGGACGTGGCGCTCGCCGGCGACAGCGGCACCCGCCCGCCGCTGGCCAGGCCGTTCATCCGCTACGGGAGCTGGATCGGCGGCGACCGCGACGGCAACCCCAACGTCACCGCCAAGGTCACCCGTGAGGCCGTTCAGATCCAGGCGGAGCACGTGCTGAGCGCGCTGGAGACCGCCACCACGCGCATCGGCCGCACGCTCACCGCCACCGCCCAGTTCGCCGCGCCGTCGCCCGAGCTGACGGCCGCGATCGCCGCCGCCGAGGATGCCCACCCCGAACTGGTCTCCGAGCTGGCCACCCGCTCGCCGCGCGAGCCGCACCGGCAGTGGCTGCTGTTCGTGGCGGCCCGCATCGCGGCGACCCGCCGCCGCGACCTCGACCTGGCCTACCTCTCGCCCGGCGACCTGCTCGCCGACCTGCGCCTGGTCCAGGACTCGCTGGCCGGCAGCGCCAGGCGGCAGGCGTACGGGGAGTTGCAGCACCTGGTCTGGCAGGTGGAGACGTTCGGCTTCCACCTCGCCGAGCTGGAGGTGCGCCAGCACTCCCAGGTGCACGCGGCCGCGCTGGAGGAGGTGCGGGCAGGTGGCGAGCTGTCGGAGCGCACCGAGGAGGTGCTGGCCACGATCCGGGTGATCGGGTGGATCCAGGAGCGGTTCGGCGTGCGGGCCTGCTCGCGCTACGTCGTCTCCTTCACCCGCGACGCCGCCGACGTGGCCGCCGTCCACGAGCTGGCGCGGCACGCGCTCGGCTCGCGGGCGCCGGTGCTGGACGTGGTGCCGCTCTTCGAGTCGGGCCAGGACCTCGCCAACTCGCCGCGGGTGCTGTCGGGCATGCTGGAGATCCCGCAGGTCCAGGAGCGGCTGGCCGCCACCGGGCGGCGCATGGAGATCATGCTCGGCTACTCCGACTCGGCCAAGGAGCTGGGGCCGGCCGCCGCGACGCTGCGCCTGTACGAGGCGCAGGAGCGGCTCACGGCCTGGGCCGCCGAGCACGACGTGCGGCTGCGCATGTTCCACGGCCGGGGCGGCGCGCTCGGCCGCGGCGGCGGCCCGGCCAACCGGGCCGTGCTCGCCCAGGCTCCGGGGTCGGTCGCGGGCAGCTTCAAGGTCACCGAGCAGGGTGAGGTCATCTTCGCCCGCTACGGGCACACGGCGATCGCCCGGCGGCACATGGAGCAGGTGGCCAACGCCGTCCTGCTGGCCTCGTCGCCGACGGTCGGCGCGCGCACGGCCGCCGCCGCCGACCGCTTCCGCGGTCTCGCCGAGCAGGTGGCGATCGCTTCGGAGCGGGCGTACCGGTCGCTGACCGAGGCCGCAGGCTTCCCCGAGTGGTTCGCCCTGGTGAGCCCGCTGGAGGAGCTGGGCTCGCTGCGCCTCGGCTCCCGGCCGGCCCGCCGGGGGCTCGGCGCGCCGCGCTCGCTCGACGACCTGAGGGCCATCCCGTGGGTGTTCGCCTGGGCGCAGACCCGGGTCAACCTGCCCGGCTGGTACGGCCTGGGCACCGGGCTCGCGTCGGTCGCCTCGCTGGACGAGCTGCGCGCGGCCTACCGGGAGTGGCCGCTGTTCAACGCGATGCTCGACAACGCCGAGATGTCGCTGGCCAAGACCGACCGGTCCATCGCGGAGCGCTACCTGGAGCTGGGCGGCCGGGCCGACTTCACGGAGCAGGTGCTGGCGGAGTACGACCGCACCCGCTCCCTGGTGCTCCAGGTCACCGGTCACACCCGCCTGCTGGAGAACCGCAAGGTCCTCTCGCGTGCCGTCCAGCTCCGCGACCCGTACGTGGACGCGCTGTCGCACCTGCAGCTCCGCGCCCTGCGCGCGCTGCGCACGAGCACCTTCACCGACGACGAGCGTGACCGCCTGTCCACGCTGCTCCTGCTGTCGGTGAACGGCGTCGCCGCGGGCCTGCAGAACACGGGTTGACGGCCGGAAGCCGCGGCCTTCCCCGGTGGGGGCCGCGGCGGTCCGGTCATCGGTCGCGCAGCGGGGTGGGTCAGAGCGAGGCGAAGAACGTCCGCACGTCCTCGACGAAGGCGGCGGGCTGCTCGGCGGGCAGGAAGTTGCCGCCGCGCGCCAGCTCCGACCAGTGGACGACGTTGCTGTCGCGCTCGGCGAAGCGCCGGATGGCGACGTCGGTGCTCAGCGCCACGGCCACGCCGGTGGGGACGGTGCCGCGCTCCTTGGGCGCCCAGGCGGAGGCGTCGTGGGCCATCTCGTAGTAGAGGTTGGCGGACGACCCGGCGGTGCCGGTGAACCAGTAGAGGCTGACGTTGGTCAGCAGCAGGTCGCGGTCCACCGCGTCCTCCGGCAGCTCGCGCTCGGCGTCGGTCCACTCCTTGAACTTCTCCACGATCCAGGCGAGCTGGCCGACGGGGGAGTCGTGCAGCCCGTAGGCCACGGTCTTCGGGCGGGTGGACTGGATGATGTTGAAGCCCATCATGTCGTCGCGGAAGTTCTGCAGCCGGGCCAGCCGCTCCTGCTCGGCCTCGGTCAGCCCGGCGAAGTCGGCCGGGTCCTCGGACGGGAAGGTGACCAGGCCGTTGACGTGCACGCCGACGACCTTGTCCGCCGCCTGGCGGCCGATCTCGACGGCGGTCCACGCGCCGCCGCCCTGACCCTGCACGCCGAAGCGGTCGTATCCGAGCCGGTCCATGACCTCGACGAACGCACCGGCGATCCGGCCGACGTTCCAGCCGGGACCGGCGAGCGGGCCGGAGAAGCCGAAGCCGGGCATGTCGGCGGCCACGACGTGGAAGTCGCGTGACAGCTCGTCGATGACCTCGGCGAACACGGCGAACGAGGCGGGCCAGTCGTGCAGGAGCAGCAGGGGGGTGGCGTCGGGGTTGGCGGAGCGGACGTGCGCGAAGTGGATCGGCTGGCCGTCGACCTCGGTGACGAACTGCGGGAACGCGTTGAGCCGGGCCTCGGCGGCCCGCCAGTCGTAGCGGTCGGCCCAGTAGGCGGCCAGCTCGCGCAGGTAGCCGGTGGGGACGCCGCGGCTCCAGCCCTCGCCGGGCAGCTCGTGGCTCCAGCGGGTGCGGCGCAGGCGGTCGCGCAGGTCGTCGATGTCGGTCTGGGGGATGTCGATGCGGAAGGGGCGGATCTCGGCGCTCATGACGGAACCTCTCGGGCGAAGAAGCGGAACGGCTTGTTCTGTTCCCAGAATAGCAGAACGGAATGCTTTATTCCACTACTGACCGCACCCGGTCGAAGCCCGCGTAGACGTTGCACCGCTCGCCGCGCAGGAACCCCACCAGCGTCATCCCGAACTCCCTGGCCAGGTCCACGGCCAGCGACGAGGGCGCCGACACCGCGCACACCACCGGGACGCCGGCCGCCAGCGCCTTCTGCATGATCTCGTAGCTCGTCCGGCCGCTGACCATGAGCACGTGCCGGTCCAGCGGCAGCCCCCCGGACAGCGCCGACCAGCCGAGCACCTTGTCCACCGCGTTGTGCCGGCCCACGTCCTCCCGCACCGCCACCAGCTCGCCCTCGGCCGTGAACAGGCCCGCCGCGTGCAGGCCGCCCGTCTTGCCGAACACGCCCTGCGCCTCGCGCAGCCGATCCGGCAGGCCGTACAGGACCTCGGGGGTGAGCGTGACCGGACCCGGCGGCAGGGGACGGCAGCGGTCGCGCAACGCGTCCAGGCCGGCCGACCCGCACACGCCGCAGGCGCTGGAGGTCAGGAAGTGCCGGTCCAGCGACGGCAGGTCGGGGACGGGCCCGCGCAGCCGCACGGTCACCGTGTTGTAGCGCGCCTCGGGCGGCACGTCCTCGTCGGCGCAGTAGCCGATCGCCGCGATGCCGTCCGGCGTGGCCAGGCCCTCGCCGTGCAGGAATCCGGCGGCCAGCTCGAAGTCGTGACCGGGGGTCCGCATGGTGATCGCGACGGTCCGGCGGGTGCCGTCGGGCGAGGCGAGGCGGATCTCCAGCGGCTCCTCGGTGGCCAGGTCGTCGCGGCGGTCACCGGCCGTGGCGCCGGTGAGCCGGCGGACGCGGACACGGGTGGTGGGTCCCGGGCGGCCGGTCATGGCCGCCGCGCGAGGGAGAACGTGACGGGGAGTGTGAGGTAGCGCACCCCTCCATCTTCGCCGCACGGCCTAGCCGCGGCCCGGGGAGGGGCCGGTGCGGACCGTGCGGGGCGGTCCGCCAAGATGGAAGGGTGCCCGACTCGCGCTACTCCGACCTGGAGCGCCCGCCTCTCTCCGAGGCGGCGCTGAACCGAGCCCTGGTCCGTCCGGGCGGCGTGTGGACGGGCGTGACCGTCGTCGAACGCACCGGCTCGACCAACGCCGATCTCGCCGCCCTGGCCCGCGAGGGCGCCCCGGAAGGGGCGGTGCTGGTGGCCGAGGAGCAGGTGGCCGGCCGGGGCCGGCACGGCCGCGCCTGGACCGCCCCGCCCCGCTCCGGGCTCATGGTCTCGGTGCTGCTGCGGCCCGGCCCGCCGGTGGACACGCAGGGCTGGCTGCCGCTGCTGTTCGGCGTCGCCGCCGCCACGGCCGTGCGGCGGCTCGCGGAGCTGGACGTGCGGCTCAAATGGCCGAACGACCTGCTGATCGGCGAGCGCAAGCTGGCCGGCGTGCTGGCCGAGCGGACCGAGGACGCGGTCGTCATCGGCATGGGCCTGAACGTGTCGCTCAAACCCGAGGAGCTGCCCGTGCAGACCGCCACGTCGCTGGCCATCCAGCAGGGCGCCTGCCTCGACCGCGACCCGCTGCTGCGGGCCGTGCTGCGCGAGGTGGAGTCGCACTACCGCGACTGGAGTGAGGCCGGCGGAGACGCCGACCGGTCCGGGCTGCGGGCCGCCTACCAGGCCTCCAGCGCCACCATCGGCCGCGACGTGCGGATCGAGCTGCCCGGCGACCGGTTCCTCACCGGCCGGGCCACCGGCATCGACGGCGCGGGCCACCTGCAGGTCGCGGCCGAGGACCGCCGCTACACGCTGAGCGCGGGCGACGTCGTCCACGTCCGGCCGGGCGGGTAGCCGCGCGACCGCCGAGGTGGCACCATGTGCCCCATGGCCATCCCGGATCACCATCTCACGGAGGGTGAGCGGCGGGTCAGGTCCTTCCATCCGCACTGGAGGACGCTGGCCGGGCCCTTCGCCGCGCTCGTGCTCATCGCCGCGGCCTCGGGCGCCGGGCTCTGGCTCGTGCCGGGCTCCTTCGAGTACGCCGGCTACGCCCGGATCGCCATCTGCGCCGTCGCGCTGGCCCTGCTGACCGTCTGGTCGTTCGCCCCCTACCTGCGATGGAAGAACACCGGCTACGTGCTCACCACCCACCGGCTCACGATCAGCAGCGGCGTGCTGAACAAGGCGACCGACGAGATCCCGATGGCCAGGATCACCACGGTCGGCTCCGGCCAGACGCTGATCGAGCGGCTGCTCGGCAGCGGCACGCTCACCGTGGAGTCGGCGGGGGAACGCGGGCCGCTGGTGCTGCGCGACATCCCACGCGTCCAGGAGGTCCGGGGCGAGCTGTTCCGGCTGCTGGAGGACGCCTCCGACGGCGAGCCGGACACCGACGCGGCGAGGCGCTGAGTCTTGCGGTGATCACCCTCCTGACACAAGATGGCTGCCATGCCGTACGAAGTTCAGGGTGTCATCGCCCGAGGTAAAGGCAGAGAAGTTTCCGTCGAGACGGTGATCGTGCCCGACCCCGGGCCGGGCGAGGCCGTGGTCGCCGTCCAGGCCTGCGGTGTCTGCCACACCGACCTTCACTACCGCGAGGGGGGCATCAGCGACGACTACCCGTTCCTGCTCGGCCACGAGGCGGCGGGCGTCGTCGAGGCGGTCGGCGAGGGGGTCACGGGGCTGGAGCCGGGCGACTTCGTCATCCTCAACTGGCGGGCCGTCTGCGGCCAGTGCCGCGCCTGCCTGCGCGGCCGGCCGCAGTACTGCTTCGCCACCCACAACGCCACGCAGAAGATGACCCTGGCGGACGGCACGGAGCTGTCGCCCGCGCTGGGCATCGGCGCGTTCCTGGGCAAGACGCTGGTCGCGGCCGGCCAGTGCACCAAGGTGTCGGCCGAGGCGCCCGCCGAGGTCGCCGGCCTGCTCGGCTGCGGGGTGATGGCGGGCATCGGCGCCGCGATCAACACCGGCGGCGTGACCCGGGGCGACTCGGTCGCGGTGATCGGCTGCGGCGGCGTCGGCGACGCGGCCGTGCTCGGCGCCTCGCTGGCCGGCGCCGCCACGATCGTCGCGGTGGACGTGGACGACCGGAAGCTGGAGTGGGCGCGCGGCTTCGGCGCGACGCACACGGTGAACTCCCGCGAGAGCGACCCGGTGGAGGCGATCCGGGAGCTCACCGGCGGGTTCGGCGCGGACGTGGTCATCGAGGCGGTGGGCCGGCCGGAGACGTACCGGCAGGCGTTCTACGCCCGCGACCTGGCGGGCACGGTCGTGCTGGTCGGCGTGCCGACGCCGGAGATGACGCTGGAGCTGCCGCTGCTCGACGTGTTCGGCCGGGGCGGCGCGCTGAAGTCGTCCTGGTACGGCGACTGCCTGCCGAGCCGCGACTTCCCCATGCTCATCGACCTGTTCCGGCAGGGCCGGCTGCCGCTGGACAAGTTCGTCAGCGAGACGATCCGGCTCGACCAGGTGGAGGAGGCGTTCGCCAAGATGCACCGGGGCGACGTGCTGCGATCGGTGGTGATCCTCTAGATGCTCGACAGGGTCATCACCTCCGGGACGTTCTCGCTCGACGGCGGCACCTGGGACGTCGACAACAACGTGTGGCTGGTCGGCGACGCCCGGGAGGTCCTCGTCATCGACGCCGCGCACGACGCGCGGGCCATCGCCGACCGCGTCGGCGGGCGCACGATCAGGGCGATCGTCTGCACCCACGCCCACAACGACCACATCGACGCGGCCGGCGAGCTGGCCGCGCTCACCGGCGCGCCGATCCGGCTGCACCCCGCCGACCAGGTGCTGTGGGAGCAGGTCTACGGCGACGAGGTGCGCTACCGGCCGCTGGCCGACGGTGAGAAGCTGGAGGCCGGCGGGATCGCGCTGGAGGTGCTCCACACGCCCGGCCACTCGCCCGGCGCGGTGTGCCTGTACACGGCCGACCTGTGCGCCGTGTTCAGCGGTGACACCCTGTTCAAGGGCGGCCCGGGAGCCACGGGCCGGTCCTACTCGTCGTTCGGGACGATCATCGAGTCGATCCGCGACCGGCTGCTGACACTGCCCGGCGAGACCGTCGTGCACACCGGCCACGGCGACTCCACCTCGATCCGGGCGGAGGCGCCTCACCTGGAGGAATGGATCGCCAGGGGACACTGACGCCTGACCCGGAAGCCCGCGATCTGTGGCGCGGCTAACATAGGCAAGCCTTACCGAAGTCGGTTACATTAGGCCTGCCTAACCTAAGCGGGTTTCCGACGTGTTGAGAGGCTTCTCCCCCGATGTACGTGTGTGTCTGTCGTGCCGTGACCGAGAGCGAGGTCCACGACTGCATCGCCGCCGGCGCCAGGAGTGCGCGCCAGGTGCGCGACACCACGGGTGCCGGGGGGGATTGCGCCTCTTGTGTCCGGAAGATATGTGCGATCCTGAAACGGTCGGAAGAACTCACGACCGCCTAGGCACGAGGGGCCCGTTCATGCAGGGCGACAAGCAGATCATCGAACTGCTCAACGAGCAGCTGACCGCTGAGCTGACCGCGATCAACCAGTACTTCCTGCACGCCAAGATGCAGCAGAACTGGGGCTACACCAAGCTGGCCAAGTACACCCGCGACGAGTCGATCGACGAGATGCGCCACGCCGAGGTGCTCACCGATCGCATCCTGTTCCTCGAGGGGCTGCCCAACTACCAGCGGCTGGGCACCCTGCACATCGGCCAGACCGTCGAGGAGCAGCTCCGGGCGGACCTCGAGATCGAGCTGGGAGTGGTGCAGCGGCTGCGGCCCGGCATCCAGCTCATGCGCGAGAAGGGCGACTCGACCTCGGCCCGCATCTTCGAGGAGATCCTCGCCGACGAGGAGCACCACATCGACTACCTGGAGACCGAGCTGGCGCTGATCCACAGCCTGGGTGAGCAGCTCTATCTCGCCCGGTACACCGACCCGTCGTACAGCGACGACTGACCGGGGCCCGACCCGCGGTCACCGCACGCGCCGCGCCCGCCGGAGAGACCCTCCGGCGGGCGCGGCGCGTCGTGGTTCGGCCGGGTGGTTCGGCGCGGGGTGGTTCCGGCCGCGTGGTCCTCGGCCGCGTGGTCCTCGGGGTGTGGCCCCGTCCGGCGCCGCCGGGGTCGCGCGACACGCCGAGGCCGGGGAGCCTTTTCGGGGAATGGCAAGATCGAAATTGTGCATTCCACCCGACAATCGCGGTAATTTAAACGTGACTAGCCGATATTTATCAGCGTTTGCCCAGGTCAATGGATAGGTCAACGACGAGTCAAACCGTGCGCTGTGACCGGGAAACGATCGCTTAAGGTCCTACGATCGCTTCATGACCTGCGTACTTCTCGCCGAGGATGACACCTCGATTTCCGAACCGCTGGCGCGTGCCCTGCGCCGTGAGGGATATCAGGTTGAGGTGAGCCCCGACGGCCCGCAGGCCCTGGAGAGGGCTCTGTCGGGGGGCATCGACCTGATCGTTCTCGACCTCGGTCTGCCGGAGATGGACGGGCTGGAGGTCGCCCGCCGGATCCGCGCCGAAGGGCATGGCACCCCGGTGCTCATACTCACCGCCCGTGTCGACGAGGTCGACACCGTCGTCGGCCTCGACGCCGGCGCCGACGACTACGTCACCAAACCGTTCCGGCTGGCGGAGTTGCTCGCCCGCGTGCGAGCGCTGCTGCGCCGCGGCACGTCCGAGACCCCGGTGGTCCAGGGCGTCCGCATCGACGCCGACTCCCGCCGCGCCTGGATGGGGGAGAAGGAGCTGCACCTGACGACCAAGGAGTTCGACCTGCTGCGCGTGCTGGTCCGCGACGCCGGCAAGGTGGTCACCCGCGAGCAGATCATGCGCGAGGTGTGGGACACCAACTGGTGGGGCTCGACCAAGACACTCGACATGCACATCTCGTGGCTACGCCGCAAGCTCGGTGACGACGCGGCCAAGCCCCGCTACATCACCACGGTCCGGGGAGTCGGCTTCCGCTTCGAACGCGAGTAGGGGATGCGCCGCCGTCTGCTCACCTCGACTCTGGTGGTCGCGGTCATCGCGGTCCTGTTGCTGGGGGTCCCGCTGGGCATCGTGGTCAGCCGTCTGATCGTCGACGAGGCGGCCCAGGAGCTCAGGGCGGAGGCGACCCGCCTCGTGGGGGAGGTGGAGTACGCCCGCATCCAGGAGACACCGCTGGATCCCCAGCAGCTTGAGCAGAAGTATCCCGGCCGCCACATCCAGATCTACGAGCGGGCCAACCCGCCCAAGGCGACCATCGTCGGCATGGCTCCGCCGGCGGGCCAGCAGATGGCCGAGGACGCGCAGTCCGAGAACGGCATCTACGTCCGGGTGAGTCGCGACCGGGACCAGATCGAACAGGACGTGCGCGCGCGCCTGCTGCTGATCGTGGCCCTGGCCGTCGCGGCTCTGGCCGTGGCGGTGGGCCTGGCCATCGTGCAGTCGCGCCGGTTGACGCTGCCGCTCCAGGACCTGGCCAAGATCGCCGAACGGCTGGGCTCCGGCGACGCCCGGCCGAGCCGGCACCGCTACGGCATACCGGAGCTGGACCGGGTGGCCGAGGTGCTCGACCGCAGCGCCACCCGCATCTCCGACCTGCTGACCCGCGAGCGCGAGTTCGCCACCGACGCCTCCCACCAGCTACGCACGCCGCTGACGGGGCTGACCATGCGCCTGGAGGAGATCGTGGCCGCCTGCGACGACCCGGAGACCGTGCGCGAGGAGGGCGAGGCCGCCATCGTGCAGGCCGAGCGGCTCACCGCGGTGATCGACGAACTGCTCGCCGCGGCCCGCAGGCAGCGCCACGCGCAGGCCGAACCGGTGGCCATCGACGAGGTGCTCATCCAGCAGATCACCGAGTGGGAGCCGGTCTTCCGCGGCGGTGACCGCACGCTGCTGCTCGAAGGCGCCCGGGGACTGAAGGCGCTGGCCACGACCGGCGGCTTCGGCCAGGTCATCGCCACGCTGCTGGAGAACTCCCTGCGCCACGGCGCCGGGACCGTCACGGTCACCACCACCCAGGGCGACACCTACATCGTGGTCGAGGTGGCCGACGAGGGGCCCGGGATCGCCGACGACATCGCGCCCAAGGTCTTCGAGCGCAACGTGAGCGGTGGAGGCGGCACCGGGCTGGGGCTGACGCTGGCCCGTGCCCTGGCCGCCGCCGACGGCGGCCGGCTGGAGCTGGTACGGCGCCGCCCCGCGACGTTCGCGATCTTCCTGCGGCCGGCCGACGAGAACGGCCCGACCCGGGTCGTCACCGGTCCTGCCTGACCTCCACGTCCGGCAGCTCGGTGGGGATGGGCTCGGTGGCCTCCAGGAACACCCACTTCTTGTACGACCAGAAGCGGAACAGGGTGCCGAGGCCGACGCCGATGATGTTGGCGATGTTGAGGCTCAGCAGGTCGCTCAGGCCGAGCGTGTAGCGGGTGAAGCCGATCACCAGCAGGCCGATCAGCAGGGCTATGCCGTTGAGCATGAAGAACAGGAAGTACTCGCGGCCGAGGCCGCTCTGCTCCCGGTGCCGGAACGTCCAGAACCTGTTGCCGACGTAGGCGAAGGTCGTCGAGACGACCGCCGCGAACACCTTGGACGTCAGCGGGCCCTGGTCGAGCATCAGGAACAGGTTGAGCATGCCGAGGTCGAGCAGGAAGGCGAGCCCGCCGACGATGCCGAACTTGGTCAGCTCGCGCAGCAGGGCCTCGAACCGCTGGTAGAGGGGCTTGATGAAGTCCACGTCTCCTGGTCGGTCCTTCCCTGTGCGCGGCGCCTGTGAGGCTTGGGGTCACCAGCCTACTGGTCGCGACCCTCGGCCCGGGTCGGAGCGGGGAGGATCACCGCTCATGGCAGTACATCCCTCATATCGGCTTATGCCCGGACAAAGGCTCATTATGAGCAATCCGCCGTGGACGACCCGATCACGCCGGGCCGCCCCGGGCGACGGCGCTGAACTGGGGCGCGGCTGCGAAGCAGCCGGTGCGTCCCGGTAAGCTCACCACACGTGAGTTCCTACAGCCCCATCGGCCCGGTCGTCGGCGTGGTCGGCGCGGGCCAACTGGCCCGGATGACGCAGCAGCCCGCCATCGCCCTGGGCGTCGAGCTGCGGGTGCTGGCCAACGCCCCTGACGAGAGCGCCGCCCGGGTCATCGTCGACACCCGGATCGGCGACTACCGCGACCTCGGCGACCTGCGCGCGTTCGCCAAGGGGTGCGACGCGATCACGTTCGACCACGAGCACGTCCCCACCGAGCACATCAGCGCGCTGGCCGCCGACGGCTACGCGGTGCACCCCGGGGCGGCGGCGCTCGTCCACGCCCAGGACAAGGCGGTCATGCGCGAGCGGCTCACCGCCCTCGGCGCGCCGTGCCCCGCCTGGGCCAGGGTGGCCGGCGTCGAGGACGTCACCGCCTTCGCAGCCGAGCACGGCTGGCCGGTGGTCCTCAAGGCCGTCCGGGGCGGCTACGACGGCCGCGGCGTGTGGGTGTGCCGCTCGGCCGCCGACGCCGAGACGGCCTTCGCGGCCGGGGTGCCGCTGATGGCCGAGGCTTTCGTGCCGTTCCGGCGGGAGCTGGCCGTGCTGGTCGCCCGCTCGCCCCACGGCCAGGGCGTCAGCTACCCGGTCGTCGAGACCGTGCAGCAGGACGGCATCTGCGTCGAGGTGCTCGCGCCCGCCCCCGGGCTGGACCCGGAGGAGGCCGCGCAGGCCCAGCGCATCGCCCTGCAGATCGCCCACGAGCTGGGCGTGACAGGGCTGCTGGCGGTGGAGATGTTCGACACCGGCCACGGGCTCGTGGTCAACGAGCTGGCCATGCGCCCGCACAACAGCGGCCACTGGACGATCGAGGGCGCGCGCACGTCGCAGTTCGAGCAGCACCTGCGGGCCGTGCTCGACCTGCCGCTCGGCTCGCCGGCCATGACCGCGCCCGTCGTCGTCATGGCCAACCTGCTCGGCGGCGACGACCCCGACCTGTTCAAGCGCTATGAACACGTGATGGCGCACGACCCCGGCATCAAGGTGCACTTCTACGGCAAGCAGGTGCGGCCCGGCCGCAAGATCGGCCACGTGACGGCCGTCGGCGACGACCTCGACGCCGTCCGAGCCCGCGCCCGCCACGCCGCCGTCCACCTCACCACGGGGGAGTACACGTGACCGGGATGTCCCCGCGGCCCGCGAAGGAGACGGCGTGAGCATCGGCATCGTCATGGGGAGCGACTCCGACTGGCCCGTGATGAAGGCGGCGGCCGAGGCGGTGGCCGAGTTCGGCGTGCCGTTCGAGGCCGACGTGGTCTCGGCGCACCGCATGCCCACCGAGATGATCGACTACGGCCGTCAGGCCGCCTCCCGGGGCCTGCGCGTCATCATCGCCGGCGCGGGCGGCGCGGCCCACCTGCCCGGCATGCTGGCCTCGGTGACCCCGCTGCCCGTCATCGGGGTGCCGGTGCCGCTGAAGTACCTCGACGGCATGGACTCCCTGCTGTCGATCGTCCAGATGCCCGCCGGGGTGCCCGTCGCCACCGTCGCCGTGGGCGGGGCACGCAACGCGGGGCTGCTGGCCGTGCGCATCCTCGCCGCCGCCGACCCCGAGCTGCGGCGACGCATGGAGGACTTCCAGGAACGGCTCAAGGAGCAGGCGTACGCCAAGGGCGAGCGCCTGCGCGCCGAAGCGGCCGCTCTGGGCGACCCTCCGTGAGGGAGGCCGTGGCTGCCCCGCATCCGGAAGCCACGGTCCGGAAGACGGCGTGACGGCGGCCCGCCGTCACCCGGTCAGCGGGCGTCTTCCTGGAGGCCCGCAGCCCCTTGCGGCGGGTGGCGGCCTGCTCGGCCGTGCCGTCACCGAAAATGAACCTATGGTCTGCCGAGGGCGCGGTAGTGCCAGCCGGCGGCGCGCCAGGTCTCGGCGTTGAGCGCGTTGCGACCGTCGACGATCCTGCGGGTGGCGACCACCTGCCCCAGCGTCTCCGGGTCGAGGTCGACGAACTCCTGCCACTCGGTGAGCAGCAGCACCACGTGCGCCCCGCGGGCCGCCTCCAGCGCCGAGTCGCCGTACTTGAGCTCCGGGTGCGCCTTGCGGGCGTTGTCCAGCGCGATCGGGTCGTACACCGTGACCTGCCCGCCCTGGTGGCCGATCGTGACCGCGACGTCGAGCGCGGGCGAGTCGCGGATGTCGTCGGAGTTGGGCTTGAACGCGGCTCCCAGCACCCCGACCGTGCAGCCGTGGAACGAGCCGCCGGCCAGCTCGCGCGCCAGGTCCACCATGCGGGCGCGGCGGCGCATGTTGATGGCGTCCACCTCGCGCAGGAACGTCAGCGCCTGGTCGGCGCCCAGTTCGCCGGCGCGGGCCATGAACGCCCGGATGTCCTTGGGCAGGCAGCCGCCGCCGAACCCGAGCCCGGCGTTCAGGAACCGGCCGCCGATGCGGTCGTCGTAGGACAGCGCCTCCGACAACTGCTTGACGTCGGCGTGCGCGGCCTCGCAGACCTCGGCCATGGCGTTGATGAACGAGATCTTGGTGGCCAGGAAGGCGTTGGCCGCGGTCTTGACCAGCTCGGCCGTCGCGAAGTCGGTCACCACCATCGGCACGTCGCCCAGCGGCTGGTACACCTCGCGCAGCACCTTCTCGGCCCGCTCGGACCGCACGCCGATCACGATGCGGTCGGGCGTGAGCGTGTCCTGCACGGCGAAGCCCTCACGCAGGAACTCGGGGTTCCAGGCCAGCTCGGCCTCGATGCCGGCCGGGGCCAGCCGGGCGAGCTTGTCGGCGAGCCGGCCCGCGGTGCCGACGGGCACGGTGGACTTGCCGACCACCAGGCACTCGCGGTCGAGGTGCGGCGCCAGCGACTCGACGGCGGCGTCCATGTAGGAGACGTCGGCGGCGTACTCGCCGCGCTTCTGCGGCGTGCCCACGCAGATGAAGTGCACGTCGCCGAAGGCGGCGGCCTCCTCGTAGGAGGTGGTGAAGCGCAGCCGGCCGGATTGGAGGCCGCGGCGGAGCACGGGTTCGAGCCCGGGCTCGTGGATGGGGAGCTCACCTCGGTTGAGACAGCGGACTTTGTCGGCGTCGATGTCGAGGCCCAGGACGTCGAATCCGAGATCCGCCATGCAGGCCGCATGCGTGATGCCCAGGTATCCGGTCCCGATCACCGTCAGGCGATATGGCACGTGTGAGCTCCTTTCGATCGCCCAGGCATGCTACCGGCCGTCGTTACCCCCTTCTGTGCCACCTGGGCCTTTTCACAAACCGTACCGACTGGTAACAAGATGCTCGGACGTCCTAGTATCTCGGTATGAGCTTTCCTCTGTACGCGCCCGCCGAAGAGCACGACATGCTCCGCGAGACGGTCCGCGCCCTCGCCGACGAGAAGATCGCCCCCCGCGCAGCGGAGGCCGACGAGACCGAAGAGTTCCCGTGGGACGTCTACAAGGCGCTCGTCGGAGCCGACCTGCACGCGGTGCACGTACCGGAGGAGTACGGCGGCGCGGGGGCCGACGCGCTGGCCACGGTCATCGTGATCGAGGAGGTGGCGCGGGCGTGCGCCTCGTCCTCCCTCATCCCCGCCGTCAACAAACTGGGCACCGTCCCGCTGCTGCTGTCCGCCTCGGAGGAGCTGAAGCAGCGCTACCTGGCGCCGGTGGCCCGGGGCGACGCCATGTTCTCGTACGCGCTGTCGGAGCCGGAGGCTGGCTCGGACGCCGCCGCGATGAAGACCCGCGCCGTCGCCGACGGCGACCACTACGTGCTCAACGGCACCAAGATGTGGATCACCAACGCGGGCGTGTCCGAGTACTACACGGTCATGGCCGTGACCGACCCGTCGGCCGGCGCCCGGGGCATCTCCGCGTTCGTCGTGGAGAAGGCCGACGAGGGCGTCTCGTTCGGGCCCAAGGAGAAGAAGCTCGGCATCAAGGCCTCCCCGACCCGCCAGGTCATCCTGGAGGACGTCCGCGTCCCCGCCTCCCGCATGATCGGCGAGCCCGGCGCCGGCTTCAAGACGGCCCTGGCCACGCTCGACCACACCCGCATCACCATCGCCGCGCAGGCCCTCGGCATCGCCCAGGGCGCCCTCGACTTCGCCGTCGGCTACGTCAAGGAGCGCAAGCAGTTCGGCAAGGCCATCGCCGACTTCCAGGGCGTCCAGTTCATGCTGGCCGACATGGCCATGAAGCTAGAGGCGGCCCGGCAGCTCACCTACCACGCGGCGGCCAAGTCGGAGCTCGCCATGCACGGGCAGCCGCAGAAGGACCTGACGTTCCTGTCGAGCGCCGCCAAGTGCGCCGCCTCGGACGCCGCCATGGACATCACCACGGACGCGGTCCAGCTCCTCGGCGGCTACGGCTACACCAAGGACTTCCCGGTGGAGCGCATGATGCGCGACGCCAAGATCACTCAGATCTACGAGGGCACCAACCAGATCCAGCGCATGGTGATGGCCAGGCAGCTCCTGAAATAGCGCTTGACGTGCGGGGATCCGGCTCTTCTCGGGCGATGGGCCGGGTCCGCCGAATCCCGGGCTGATCTTCGCTCTCGGCCTGTTCCGTGATCTTCAGCGGCAGCGCTGCCGACTCGTCACTTGACTCGCGAGGGACCTGTGGTACTTTAACTGCATGCACACGCAGCTATCTGGCACCACCCCCAGAGGGAGTGTGAGTGTCGCCTGGTCACGAGTGGCGGTATTCGCCTCCGCAGTGGACGCGAGTCTGGACAAGTGGCTCGCCGATACCTACCGGCTCGGGCTGACCGAGTTCCGGGCGCTGACCTTCCTGCACCAGGCGCCGGACAAGGAGCTGCGGGTCAACGACCTTGCCCAGCGAGTCGGCCTGAATCCCAGCTCGACCACCCGCCTGGTCAGCCGGCTGGAGGCGAAGGGCCTCGCTCGCCGTGACGTCTGCCCCGACGACGGCCGGGGCGTCTACGCCGTCATCGATGAGCGCGCGGAGAAGCTGTTGGCGGAGGTCCGGGATCCCTATGAGGCTCGCGTCCAAGAGTTGCTGAGCAAGCCCGCCATCCACTTCCCCCATCTGGACGCACACCTCATCGCCGGCGCCCTCGCCGAGGTGGGCGCCCTCACCCGACCCTGACGCCGCGGAGCGGGACTGCGGCGTCTTCTGTCGGCAATATATCTGCATGTACAGACACTTAACTGACAGGAGCGTGCCATGACCACCCAGGTCGATGTGTTCGTCGACTACGTCTGCCCCTTCTGCTTCCTCGTCGAACCGGCGATCGAAGAGCTCAGGCGTGAGCGCGATGTGAGGGTGACGATTCGCCCGTTCGAGCTGCGCCCTGACCCGGTGCCCACCCTGCGACCGGAAGACGAGTACCTGCCGCGGGTGTGGAAGGACGCGGTGTACCCGATGGCAGAGCGTGTCGGCGTGCCGATCACGCTGCCCTCGGTCTCGCCGCAGCCCCGTACCGAGAAGGCGTTCATGGTGCTGCAGCTCGCCCAGGAACGGGGCAAAGCCGAGGCCTACACCGAGGCGATGTTCAAGGCCTTCTTCCAGCAGGACCGGAACATCGGTGAGGACGAAGTGATCATCGACGTCGCCACCTCGGTCGGCCTCGACCGCGCCGAGGCCGAACACGCACTCCACAGCGAGGAGCGCCGGGTTCGACAGCGGAGAGACCAGGACCATGCCGAGAACGTCGTCGGGATCGACGCGGTGCCCGGCATCGTCATAGGGGGGCACGTCCTGCGTGGGGTTCCGTCGGCGACCCGGTTGAAGAAGGTCGTCGACCAGCTCACCGCGCGAGAGGCAGGACACCGCGCACCGCGGGCGGAGATCCGGCCATGACCGTGTCCGCGGCCGACCTGCGGGCGGTCATGGACCTGGCTGTCGAGGCCTGCATCGCTCACGTCGCGGCCGGTGGGCTGCCCTTCGTCGGCGTCCTCGTCGAGGACACCGGGAAGGTGATCTCGCAGTTCGGAGTCAACCGGGTCCGGGAGACCGGCGACCCGACCGCGCACGCCGAGGTCGTCGCGATGCGCGACGCCATGACCACCCATGGTCTCGACACCCTGACCGGCACCGTGCTGCTGGCCACCGGGGAGCCGTGCGGGCTGTGCTACCGGTACGCGATCGACCGCGGCGTCGAGGCGATCTATGTCGCTGTCGATCGCGATGAGGTCGCCGCCTTCGGCTTCGACTACCGGGCCGGCTATCCAGCGTTCGGCATCACCGATGAACACCGGGCTGAACTGCTGCGCCCCTTGCCCGTCGCGCGCGGCGACGAGCCGTTCACCCACTACCTGAACACCACCATCGCCGTCAGGAACGCGCCCGCGCGTCCGGACACCGAATCGAGAGGAACACCATCATGAGCTGGCTCTACCTGGGCATCGCCGTCATCTTCGAGATCGCCGTCGGCATCGCGGCGGGCAAGGCGCAAGGCTTCACGAAACTGTGGTGGACCATCGGCACCCTGGTCAGCGGCGCGATCGCCACCTTCTTCCTCAGCCTCGCCCTGCTGACCTTCGACGTCGGCGTCGGCTACGCCCTGTGGACCTCCCTGGCAGGCGTCGGGATCGTCATCATCGGCGCCCTCCGCCTCTCCCAGCGCCTGACTTGGAAGAAGCTCCTCGGCATTGCCGTCGTGATCGTCGGAGTCGTCGGCCTCAACCTCGCCGAAACCGTCTAGCTCTCGCTCATCCGATCACCGCGAAAGGACACCGATCCCCATGACCACCGCATCACAGACCCCCACCGCGCCCGGCACGGAAAGCAAGGCCGGCCCCTGGATGGCACTGCTCCTGGCCGGAGCCTTCGAGGTCGGCTACGCCCTCAGCGTCAACGGCAGCCAAGGCTTCACCAACCCTGCCTGGTCGATCGTCGCGATCGTCTTCTTCCTGTTCACGCTGTTCTTCCTCAGCGTCGCCCTGAAGAGGATCGACGTCGGCATCGGCTACGCCGTCTGGGCCGGCATCGGTGCCATCGGAGCAGCGCTCCTCGGACCGGTCTTCTTCGACGAAACCCTCACCCCCCTCAAGGGATTCTGGCTGGCCGTGATCGTCACCGGAGTCGTCTGGCTCAAACTCGCCGACAGCCCCAGACTCGAACGAGCCCGGGCAACGAACTGAAGCATGCCACGACGACTCCCCGCAGTCGCGTTCGGCCGCTGCCCGCCAGAAACGGACCCGCCGGCCGGCCGCGACGGAGTTCGGGCGCCGATGCCATCATGACCGGCTCAACCGTGAAAACGGGGGCCGGGAAAGGTGGCCCGGCGCCCGTCCTGGTTGTATGCACAGTCGTGCAACCGCCGCACAAGCGAGGGGCCGCGAACCGGTGCCAGGGCCCGCTCGCCCGGCGCTGCCGCTCCAGCAGCCAGCCCGGACCCCTGCCGCAGCTTCGAGATGGCCCGTCCGCCCGTGCCCGGAGCTGCACCTCTGTGAGCAGCGGAGGCACCGGTAGGCCGTTGACCCGCCCGGGCGCGCTGGAGAGGGAAGCTAGGAGATGCGCCGCACGTAGGTGGAGATGAACTCCCAGAGGATGTTGCGGTCCGACCGCAGGCTCGCGGTCTTGTCGTGCCAGATTCCGGTATGGCCTCGTTGCAGGTCGAACGCCTCGGTCTTCGGCTTGAGGCCGAGTTCGACGATCTTGTTGGGGAACGGGCCGAACAGGCCGGGCTTGCCGGCCAGATCCGCTTCGTTCCAGCGCGGGCCGAGGGTCGGGCCGAGGGCCGCCATGGTCTCCTGTCTGGTGGCGTTCAGGAGCGGCCGGTCGTTGATGACCGACATGTTGCCCTTGTAGAGGACGTTGTAGGCCAGTTGGACGAACTCGTCCAGACTGGTCCGCGCCCAGAGCTCGCCCACCCTCGTCCGCCGCGAGTCCGACGAGCCGGCACTGCTGTCCTTGCCATCGGTCGTGCGCATGGAACGGCCCTTGGCGAGGTCGAACTCCCGGCCGAACTGGCCAACGCGTTTCTGCAGGAAGAAGGGGCTCCTCCTGTCCTCGGCGAACTTCGCCAGCGCGAAGACGGCGACCGCGGGCGCGGTGATCGTGAGAATCCCCAGGGCCCATTTGACGTCATGCCACCGCTTGGCCGGACTCTGTTTCCAGGCTCTGCCCCGCAGGCTCGCATAGCTCGGGGCAGGCCAGGCCCGGGCGGCGACCGCCGCGCCGGTGCTGAGCACGGCCATGCCGAAGCCCATCTCGGCGGCGTGCCGCCAGTTCCAGCCGGCGCCGCCGGCCCATCCGGCGGTCGCCAGCACGGTCGTGCTCACTGCCCCGCCGGCCAGGACCCGGGAGAAGGCCCGTTCCCAGGTGGCCGATTCCATGGCTTCGGCCAGGCCGGTGAGCGCGGGTCCGCCTCGGCGCAGGAGGGCGGGCAGCGCGGCGTGCGCACCGGCCATCAAGCCGCCGGCGAGCGCTCCGTGGTACACGTCCCGGACCAGCTTGGCCGCGTCGATGTCGCCGGTGGCGAACAACTGGTTGATCGTGCTCAGCCCGCCGGAGAACATCGCACCCAGCGCGGCCTGCCGGATGACCAGCAGGATGATCCGCAGTGCCAGGCCCTCGGCGCGGAGGAGCCTCTTCACCACAGCGTCGAGGAGCGGGCCGACCCGGGGGGCGAGGAGCCTGGCCAGCAGCATCAGCGCCAGCACGAACACCGCGGAGGCCGCGAATCGCCATCTGGCCTTGACGACCGCGTCATGGGCGATCTGGCCGCAGAAGGCGAGATGCTCGCACCGCCGCCGCAGGTCCGCCAACTGCCCCTGCTCGCCGTGCACGACCCGCGCGGCCCGTCCGAACGCGGCCGTGGTCGGGCCTGACCCGGCCCTGACCGCCCGCCCGGCCTGCCCGGCGATCTGCTCCTGAACGTCGCCGACCACGCGCCCCAGCGCCGTCGCGGCATCGCGCAGCCGTGTCACACCGTCGAGGTCGGCGTCCGGCCACGCGGAGCCGAATCCCACGGACTGGAGGAACCAGAGCGCCTGGCTCACGAAGCCGGGAGGTGGCGTGGTCGTCGGCAGGCCCTCCGAGCCCGGCGCGGGCTTGTACTCCTCCGGATCCGTCAGCCATTGCGGGCACGGCCGCGTGTACGGGATCCCGGTGTTCGCCGCCTCGGCCGAGGCGTACCGGTCGCCGGTGACGACCAGCCCGGCCGCCATCCCGCGCAGCAGGTTCACCGCCACGACCAGGTCTTTCAGCAGGTCGTCACGGATCCGGGCGAACCCCGGCAGGCCCGCGTCGGGGTCGCCCTCCAGCAGCGCCCGGCCCAGGTCGTCCTGGCCGAAG
This sequence comes from Nonomuraea sp. NPDC047897, assembly GCF_043204415.1. NCBI lineage: Bacteria > Bacillati > Actinomycetota > Actinomycetes > Streptosporangiales > Streptosporangiaceae > Nonomuraea > Nonomuraea sp. NPDC047897. The sequence continues at coordinate 361,086 of NZ_JBIDCC010000001.1, forward strand.
GGCCGCTCCCGCATCGCCCGGCAGAACGCGTCCACGCCACGGGCCAGATCGTCAGCGGCCTCCCGGACGCCCTTCCCCGCGCCGACCCAGATGTCCGGGTCAAAGCGCAGTGTCCCCGCAAGCGGCAGCTCGTCGGTGGCGATGTCTCATCACTCCCAGGGAACGCTCATCCGACTCTGACCGCCGATCGCCCGTCCTGACGGTCCGTAGGGGCGGCCCGCCGGCTCAAGATCAAGTACGGCTATAGTGCACCAAATGCACGCCGAGGACGAGATGCACGACGAGATCCTGCCGTTCCAGCCGGACCCCGACGACGGTGTCCCGTGGCGGGCGCCCGCCCTCCGCGAGCAGCGGCTGTACGAGCTGATGCGGCGGGACGAGGCGGGCGAGGAACGTGCCCACTACGAGTACCTGCGGCTCCTCGCCGCAGAGGGGCTCTACCGGCCGGTGCCGCTGCCGGCGGCCGAGGGCAGCGAGGGCGGCGCGCCGCTGACGGTGCTGACGCTGCAGGACGGCCGCCGCGTCGTGCCGGCGTACACGGTGGGGGTGCTGCCCCGGCCGCACCCGGAGGTGGTGTACGAGTTCGTCACGCTCGGCGGCCTGGACGCCCTGTGGCCCGAGGACGTGGACATCCTGCTGGTCAACGGGGGGACGCCGTGCGCCAAGTGGTTCCTGGCCGACGGCGAGGAGCGCGAGGTCTGGCGTGACCTGAACGCCGAGCTGTTCCGGCCCGACGGCATGTGCGACCGGGTCGAGACGCGCTGGACCGGCACGCCGGAGGACGAGGCCGTGCTGCGCGGCCTGGCCTGCGGCGCCCACCTCTGCTACGCCAACGGCGACGCCTGGAACACCCTGCACTGGCACGGCGCCGGCTACGCCAACGAGGCGGAGGGCCTCAGCGCCGACTGGGACATCGACGGCCGCGACGAGTGGCTGGAGACGGAGGAGCGGCTGCTCCGCTGCGAGGTGAGCGCCTGGCAGTGGCACTTCGTCCTCGACGCGCGCAACCTGCTCGTCCTTGAGACCGGGAGCGCCCGGATCGACCCCATGGCCTGGCGCGACCACGTCGAGACGGCCATCCGCGCCCAGTTGGACGGCTGCGACACCGCGAACCTCGACGCGCACGTCTCGATCCTGCGCGGGCTGGTGGGCGAGGTGATGCGGTACGAGGCGCGCTTCCGGGCCGATGGGCTGCTGCCGCCGGATGGGTACGTGCGCAGCGTCGCGGCCTGGGATCTCGGCCGGGCCTCGATGGTGGCGCGCCGGGGGCTGGGCGCCCGGTACGCGTCCGAGGCCGAGCTGCGCGACGCCGTCGAGCGGGCGGGCAGGAGCGCGCAGGCCGCGTACGGCTCGTGGGCCGAGTTCTCGGCCGGCTACGTCCTGGGCCGCTGTCTCCACTTCGACGAGGAGACGTTCGGCGACTGGTACACGACGGTGCTGGACGCCCACCGGGTGCTGATGACCCACCCCGAGAGTCCCTGGGCCACCATCCCCCTGCACTGACCGGGGCCAGGTACGGGCACGGCTAGCCCGCGGCTAGCCCTTGGCGGTCAGCAGGCGGATGTCGCCCGTGCCGGTCGTGGCGACGATGGTCCGCTCGCTCGGGGTGCTCTTGAGCTGCGACCGCTTTCTGCCGTCCGTGCTTGTGGCCGTGACCCGGTAGGGGCCGTCCGGGACCGTGGCGGTGACGCGCCCGTCGCCGGAGCGCATCTCCAGCCGGTCCGGCGGCGTGGCGAACGACAGGTTGATGGTGCCGGTCGTGGTGCGCGCCTCGACGTCGGCGGACCGGAGCCGGTCGCCCGCGATCAGGCTGTCGCCGCCGGCCAGCCGCAGCCGCCCCGTCGTGCCGTACACCCTGATGGGGCCCGGCGAGGTGACCTCCACGTCCTGCGCCAGGTCCCTGACGACGACACCGTCCTCGGCGCCGCGGACCACCACGCGCACCCCCGGAGGGACCCGGACGTGGTAGCGGGCGCCGCAGTCGCCGAAGACGATCGTGCAGTCGGCGCTCAGCCGCAGCCCGCCCCTGTCGAACGACCAGGAGGCGTTGTCGTCGCGGGCCGCCTTGCCGCGCAGCCACCGGTCCACCCGCACCTCGCCCGCGGCGCCCGGCATGACGCGCAGCCCGCCCATGGCGGAGGTGATCGTCACCTGCGCGCCCGCGTGGGGGAACGTGCGGGTGCCGCGCACCTCCTCGGGGTCCAGTTCCACGCCGCAGGCGGAGGTGACCGCGACCAGCCCGGCCATCGCCGCCGCCGTCGCGGCCGTCGTCATTCGTCTCATGTGGTGATCGTCGCGCGGCGCGGGCGCGGCGCCATCGGCCATCCGACCGAGTGCCCCTCCTCCGTTCGGCCTTCGTTCCCTGCAGGCGGCCGGGGACGGGCGCGTCAGAGGGCGGACAGCAGCTTGTGCACGTGGGAGAGCGGGTCGGGCCCGATCGGGCGGACGGCCACCGTGGACACCCCGGCCTCCCACAGTGCCCTGACCTGGGCCGCGGCCTGTTCCGGCGTGCCCGCGGCCATGTCCACCTCGTCCGGCGTCACCCCGAGGAACTCGGCCTGCCCCGTCGCGGCCGGTCGCATGGCCTCGCGGGCGTCGTCGCCGACGTGGAGGTAGCTGAACGCGACCAGTTCGTGCTCGCCGGCGGCCGCGATCTGCTCGACGATCGGCGGGATGCGCTCCGGCGCCAGGCCCTCGGGGATGATCGTGCCCTGGGCCACCCGCCCCGAAAGGGCCAGCGAGCGCGGGCTCACCACGCCGGCCAGCACCGGTGGCGGCTCGGCCGGCGGGTGGACGAGGGAGACGCCGTCCAGGTGAACGGCCCGGCCGTGCAGGGTGACGGTCTCGCCGCGCAGCAGCGCCCGCACGGACGTGATCGTCTCCTCAAGGAGCGCCAGCGGCGAGGGTACGGCGGCGCCGACCTGCCGCATCCACGCCTGCACGCCGTGACCGATCCCGGCGGCGAGCCGGCCGGGGTGCAGGCGTTCCAGGTTGGCCAGCTCCATCGCCAGCAGCATCGGGTTGCGCAGCGGGGCGGGGGTGATGCCGATGCCCACCCGCAGGCGGGAGGTCGCGGCCAGAGCCGTCGCGGCCGAGGAGATCGCGCCCGTCCAGCCCAGGTCCTCCACCACCCACAGGTCGGACACCGCCGTGCCGTCGAGTTCGCGCGCGAACGGCACGAGCGACTCCGGCGGCAGGTCGCGGTCGAACATGACTCCAAGCCTCACAGGGCCTCCCGTGCTGGCGAAAGCGGCCGTACGACCCGAGTATCCAGGATGCGGGGAGAAGCCGCGTGCGGGGCGTGGGCGGCGGGCGAAGGGTGGAGGGGGCGGGCGGCGCTCAGGCCGCCGCGCCCAGGGCCTCCCGGGCCTCGCCCATCGACCAGCTCGTCTCGAAGTGACGATCCAGGTTCGTGATCGTCAGCAGATGGCTGATCATGCCGTGGCTGAGGACGAGGATGAGCCGGCCACGCCGGTTCTGGACGTGATTGAGCGCGGCCACCAGCACGCCGAGCCCCACCGAGTCGCAGAACGGCACCTCGGTCAGATCGATGACCACATGGGGCGGATCGGCGGCGCGCAGGGCGTCGTCGAGCTCCGCCTGCACGCGCGGAGCCGCGGCCACGTCGAGATCACCGACGATGCGCACGATCGTGCAGGGTTCCTCCCGCCAGCACCTGACAACCATGGGAACGCTCTTGCCCGGTGTGGGGACACTTATGCCTATTTCTTGCAGATGTTCTGAGTTGCTGTTTTGGTGGCCGGGGTAGCGGCGGTCGATGGTTTGGCGCCGGGTGTGGCCGTCGCCGTGGGTTTGCGGATCTTCGGCTGGTCGCTGCCGACGATGACCTCGATGCCCTCGACGTCAGCGGCCTCGCGCAGCTCCGCGCCGGGGATGGCGGAGGCGACGGTGTGGGCGGAGTCCTCGCGGCCCTTGGCGTAGCGCACCACGGTCGTCCGGTGGTCGCGCTTCGCCGTGTCGCCCGGCTCGCCCGGCACCTGGAACCCGGCCGCGATCAGCGCCTGCTTGGTACGGGCGCCCAGGCCGGTGATGGGCGTGCCGTTCTTGACCTTGATCGCGATGCGCCCCGGCGGGATGGGCGAGGCAGCGGGCGCGGGGGTGCCGGACGCCGACGGCCTGGCGGACCCGGACGCCGACGGCTTCGCGGCCGAGGGGGTCGGCGCGGGGGCGAGGTCCTCGTCGGCGGCGATCCGCCGGAACAGCTCGCGCGCCTGCGCCCTGTCCCACAGCACCGCCGACTCGCCGGTCGGTGTCTTGAAGTCGACGTCGGACAGCGGGACGTCCGCGAAGCGCACGTCGTCCAGCGAGACGTCCCTGAGCTGCGTCGCCAGCCCGAGCAGCCCGTCGTCGGGATCGACCTTGACGGTGCGCAGCGTGGAGTTGACGAACGCGGCCAGCCGCGCCGGGTTGGCCAGGGTGTCGGCGCTCAGCGCCTGGTCGAGCAGGGCGGATACCACCTGCTGCTGGCGGTCGATGCGGTCGAGGTCGGACCGGGCGGTCGCGCGGGTGCGGGCGTAGCCGAGGGCCTGGGGGCCCTTGAGCTGGTGGGTGCCGGCCGCCAGGTTGAGCCCTGTCTTCGGGTCGTTGATCGGCACCGGCGTGCAGACCGTGACGCCGCCGAGGGCGTCCACGACGTCGATGAAGCCGAGGACGTTCACCTCGATGTAGCGGTTGATCTGCAGGCCGGTCGCCTCCTCGACCGTCTGCTTGGCGAGCTTGGGCCCGCCGAACTGGTAGGCCGAGTTGATCTTGTGCTGGCCCTTGCCGGGGACGGCCGTCCAGGTGTCGCGGGGGAGGCTCACCACGGTGACCTTGGTGTGGTCCTCCGACAGGTGGATGACCATCATCGTGTCGGTGCGCTGGCCGGACTCGCGGCCGAGCTTGAGCTCGTTCTGCTGCTTGCGTGACAGGTCGTCGCGCTTGTCGACGCCGACGAGGAGGATGTTCATCGCGCCGCGCGACCCCGTCTCCGTCACACCCGCGTCGACCGAGCCGATCTGGCGGGGCGTCGCCCACACCACTCCGGTGCCGACCAGCACGCAGGCGGAGAGCAGACCGGAGATCAACAGGTTTCGGCGCCTGGTCTTCGGGCTCCTGCCCGGCCTGCGCCGGCGACCGTTCGCGAGCCTGACGCCGCCGTAGGCATCACCGCCCACATGTACCCCGGCGTCCTCCTCACCCGGGTCGCGCATTCCGTCCCCCTTTTGTGCGGCCGGAGGATCGGGCGTTCGATTGCCTTCCTCCCCTGCCCGTACAGTAGCGTGAGCCCCGCCATGAAGCAGTTCCCCGACTCGCCGCACGCGCCAGCGGAGACGCGTAGCTGGCCGCCCATCTCCGTCATCATGCCGGTCCTCAACGAGGAGCGGCACCTTCGCGAGGCCGTGGACCAGGTCCTCGCCCAGAGCTACCCCGGCGACATCGAGATCGTCCTCGCCGTGGGCCCCTCGCACGACCGCACCCAGGAGGTCGCCGACGCCATCGCCGCGGCCGACCCCCGCGTCGTCGTGGTGCCCAACCCCACCGGCCGCACCCCCAACGCGCTCAACGCCGCGATCGCCGCCTCCCGCAACGGCATCGTCGCCCGGGTCGACGGGCACGCCATGCTGCCGCCCGACTACCTGCGCGTCGCGGTCGAGACCCTGGAGGAGACCGGAGCCGACAACGTCGGCGGCGTGATGGCCGCCGAAGGCGTCTCCGCCTTCGAACGGGCCGTCGCCTGCGCGATGACGTCCAAGATCGGGGTCGGTGCCGCCGCCTTCCACGTCGGAGGCACGGCGGGTCCGGCCGACACCGTCTACCTCGGCGTGTTCCGGCGCTCCGCCCTCGACCGCGTCGGCGGCTACGACGAGCACTTCCAGCGCGCCCAGGACTGGGAGATGAACCACCGCATCCGCCGGACCGGCGGCCTGGTGTGGTTCCAGCCGCGGATGCGGGTCTCCTACCGGCCGCGCCCCAACGTCAAGGCGCTGGCCAAGCAGTACTTCCACTACGGCCGCTGGCGGCACGTGGTCTCGCGCACCCACGAGGGCACGATCAACCTGCGCTACCTCGCCCCGCCGGCCGCCGTGCTGGCCATGGCGCTGGGCGTGCTGGTCTCGCCGTTCTTCCCGCTGGGGCTGGTCATCCCCGGCGGCTACGTGCTCGCCATCGTCGCGGGCTCGGTGCTGACCGGCAGCGGCGAGCCGGTCACGGTCAAGGCCAGGCTGCCGCTGGTGTACGCCACCATGCACCTGTCGTGGGGGTGGGGCTTCCTCACCAGCCCGCGCAGCCTCGCCCGCCCGCCCCGCCCATAACCGCAACGCCGTCCCCGCCCGCCCGTAGCCGCAACACCCGCCCGCCCGTAGCCGCAATACCGTCCCCCGCCCGGCCCGTACGGCCGCCCACTCGCAAGGAGAGGGCGGCCGTCTCCACGTCCGGCCGGGGCTCACCGGGCGCTGAGCCGGCCGGGTTCAGCGCCCGGTGAGGCTCGCGTCCACGACCCGGCCCGTGAGGCCGGAGGTCAGGAGCCCGAGGGCGGCCCGCGCGACCGGCCCGGCGTCCACGTCGCCGGCGCCCGGCGTGACGCAGGCGACCCGGATGCCGTCCTCGGCCCATTCGGCGGCCAGCGCCCGCGCGAGCGCCGCCACCACGGCCCCTGCGGGCGCGGCGGGGCCGGGCCCGAGCAGCAGCAGCCCGCCGCCGCTCGCCCGCAGGTGCGGACGGGCGGCCCCGGCCACGTGCGCCGCGCCGAGGCACGCCGCCTCCACCCCCTCGCCGGGTTCGAGGCCCGTCGCGGCGACGACGTGGTCGATCCGGCCCACCCGCGCCAGCGCCTCGGCCACCGCCTCCCGGTCCGTGACCCGCACCTCGTCGCCGCGGAACACCCGCACCCGCGCCCCATGTCGTTCCGCCGCCCGCGCCACGGCGTCGGCGGCGGAACCGGACCCGGCGGAACCGGACCCGGCGGAACCGGACCCGGCGGAACCGGACCCGGCGAACACCACCACGGACCGCCCCTCCAGCGCCCCCGGCGCGGCGGCCACGGGCGCGGCGGGTAGCTGGAACAGCCGTTCGGCGATCTCCAGATCCAGCGGGTGGGTGATCTTCATGTTCCGCTCGCTGCCCGCCACCAGGTGGATCGGCACGTCGGGCAGGTAGCGCAGCACCACGCCGCAGTCGTCGGTGGCCGGCAGCCGGGAGAAGCCGGGGTCGGCCATGGCCCGCTCGTACGCCTCGCGGATGACCGACAGCCGGAAGCACTGCGGGGTCTGCGCCCGCCGCAGTCGTGACCGGTCGAGCACCTCGCCGATGACCTCGCCCCCGGCGCCGGGGGCGGCCACGAGGACGGTGTCGGAGCTCGGGATGGCCACCTCCACGGCCCGGTGCGTCCGCAGGGCGCGGACACACTCCGTGATGATCCGGGGCTCCAGGAGGGGACGGACCGCGTCGTGCAGGAGCACGTCGCACTCCTCGTCGCCGAGCGCGCTCAGCGCCCGCCAGGTGCTCTCGGTGCGGCTGGCGCCGCCCTCCACCACCCGGGTCACCTTGCGGAAGCCGGCCCGCTCGACGAGCTCCCTGACCGTGCCGGTGAACCCGGGAGTCATGAGCACCACGACCTCGTCGACCTCCGGCGCCGCCTCGAAGACCGCGATCGTGTGCTCCAGGATCGTCCGGCCGGCGACCGTGACGAGCTGCTTCGGAACGTCCAGTCCGACGCGGCTGCCGACGCCGCCAGCCAAGACCACCCCAACAGAACGCAACCGGGAATCCATACCCGGAGCGTAACGGTCTCATCGTCCGTGATATCGCGTCGCCCTGTCGCTACGCTGAGTCCACGCACCCCCGCGCGACCGGGAGGACCTGCGCATTGACTGACTCCATGACCCGCGCGAGCGCGACCACCTCGGTGGTGCTGCTCGCCACGACCCCCGCCTGCAGGCTTCCCTGTGCCGGCGGCACGCTGCTCGACCGGATCAACGACCAGCTCTCTCGGCTGCCCGTCCGTGACGTCCAGGTGGTGACACCCGGCGGCGGGGCGGCCATCGACCTGCGCGGCATCGCCAAGATCGCGCGCGCCGCGACGGGCGTCGTGGTCGTGCTGCCGGCCGACCTCGTCGTCCACACCGAGGCGCTCGCCCAGCTGCTGGAGCACCCGGCACGCGGCAGCGCCGCGCTGGTCTCCCTGGACGCCGCGGGAGGGCCGCTGCGGCCGCCCGTCCGCGTCGAGGGCGGCCGGGTCGTCGCCGCGGGCAGCTCCTTCCACACCGTGCCCGAGGCGAACGGCACCTTCCGCGGCGTCCTGCAGGCGGGCGAGGCGGACCTCGCGTCGCTGGGCGACGTCGCCGAGGAGCTCGCCGACCTGGCCGAGTCCGGACGGCTCGGCCCCGTCACCCCCGTGGAGGTCGCCGACCTGCTGCTCGTCGGCCTGGTACGGGCCGGCGCCCGGGTGCGCGCCGCCCGGCTCGGGCCGTTGCACGCCGACCGGGTCACCGGCCAGGCCGGCGCCGACGCCGCCCTGGGCAGGCTCGCCGACGTGGACGAGGAGCAGGTGCGCCTCGATACGGCGATCAAGGACCGCGACGGCTTCTTCACCACCTACTTCGTCTCGTCCTGGTCGCGCCACCTGGTGCGTCCGGCGGCCCGGCTCGGGCTGACCCCCAACGCCGTCACCGGGATCTCGGTCGCGCTGGCCTTCCTCGCGGCCGTCTGGTTCTCCGCCGGCGACCGCGGCGCGCAGGTCGCCGGGGCCGTGCTGGTCTACCTGTCGTTCGTGTGCGACTGCCTCGACGGCCAGCTCGCCCGCTACACCCGCAGGTTCTCGCCGTTCGGCGCGTGGATGGACGGCATGGCCGACCGGCTCAAGGAGTACGTCGTCTACGTCGGTCTGGCCATCGGCTACGCCGCCGGGCTGCCGTGGAGCGGCGGCGGCCCCGACGGCATCTGGTACCTCGCCGTAGCCGCGATGATCATGCAGGTCGTCCGGCACGGGACCGACTTCGCCTTCGGCGGGTCGCGGGCCGACGCCCGGCGGATCGGCGAGCAGTGGCCCAAGCCGGTGCGCTCGCTGCTGGAGGCGAGCGACGGCGGCCGGCACGACGCGCCGCGCAAGGGCGTGCTGCGGGCGGCCCTGGCGATGGAGCGCCGCTCCGCCGCCCGCTGGCTGAAGAGGATGATCGTGCTGCCGATCGGCGAGCGGATGGCGCTGATCGCGGTCACCGCCGCCCTCTTCAACGCCCGGGTGACGTTCCTGGCGCTGCTCGGCTGGGGGGCCGTCGCCCTCGCCTACCAGTTCGCCGGCCGGATGCTGAGGACGGGTCGATGATCACGACGCACATGACCCCGGTGCCCAGGAGCACGGTCGTCACCTACCGTGACGACGGGCCGCTCTCGCGCGGCATGGGCATGCTGGTGGCCGGCCAGCTCCCGCCGCTGCCGCCGCTGGTCGCCGGGACGTTCGTCGTCGGCGTGCTGCTGCTCATGGGCGTGGCCGGCAGCGCGGGACTCGCCGTCTTCGTGCCGCTCGTGACGCTGCTGCTGGCCGGGCCCGGCAGCTCCCACCCGCACGACGGCCGCTTCGACTGGCTCGTGCCGCCGACCCTGCGGATGATCGAGTACGCGTTCATCGCCGCCTGCGGGTTCGCCCACGACGTCAACCCGGTGCTGATCTTCCTGCTGCTCGGCGCCCTCGCCTTCCACCACTACGACCTGGTGTACCGGCTGCGCCAGCAGGTCTACCCGCCGCCCTGGCTGGCGACGTTCGGGCTCGGCTGGGACGGGCGGATGCTGGTGATCTCGCTGGCCGTCCTCGTCGATCTGACTGTGGCCGGGTTCGTGCTGCTCACGCTCTACCTGTGGGCGTTGTTCGGCTGGGAGAGCCTGACGTGCTGGCTCGCCTCACCCCGTACGGGAGTGGAGACAGGCGAGACGGGAACGCAAGACTGACGGCGGATTACCCGCACAGGCCCCAAAGGCAACTAACCTTTGGGGCCTAGGTAGTCATGCTCGACCAAGGAGTGCACGTTGCTGGGAATGGTGCTGGCCGCTGGAGCCGGACGACGTCTGCGGCCCTACACCGACACGCTGCCCAAGGCGCTCGTGCCGGTCGACGGCGAGACCACGATCATGGACATCTCGCTGCGCAACCTCGCCGAGGTCGGTCTGCGTGACGTCGTGGTCATCGTCGGATACGCGGCTCAGGCCGTGCACGACCGTAAGGCGGAGCTGGAGGAGCGGCATGGCGTCACGCTCACGCTCGTGCACAACGACAAGGCCGAGGAGTGGAACAACGCCTACTCCCTGTGGTGCGCGCGTGACTACTTCGCGCAGGGCGCGCTGCTCGTCAACGGCGACACCGTCCACCCGGTCTCGGTCGAGAAGACGCTCCTGTCCGCGCCCGAGACCAGCGACGTCCTGCTCGCCGTCGACGACGTCAAGAAGCTCGCCGACGAGGAGATGAAGGTGACCCTCGACGGCGGGTCGCTCAAGCGGATCACCAAGCTGATGGACCCGGCCGAGGCCTACGGCGAGTACATCGGCGCCACCCTGATCCGGCCCGGCGCCGCCGAGCGGCTCGCCGACGCGCTGCGCGCCACGTTCGAGCGCGACCCGCAGCTCTACTACGAGGACGGCTACCAGGAGATGGTCGAGCGCGGCGAGACGATCCACGTCGCCCCGATCGGCGAGGTCGACTGGGTCGAGGTGGACAACCACGACGACCTGGCCAAGGCCCGCACCATCGCCGTCCGCTACTGAGTCGACTGTTGACCGAGTCGACCGTTGACCGAGTCGACCGTTGGCTGAGCCGTCTGTGATGAGCCGTCCATTGGTTACCGAGAAGGGGGCCAGGTGCCGCTTGTAGCACGCAGGAGTGAGGAGGCCCGGTGCCGCTTCTAGCGCGGATGCTCCCGGCGCCGCTGACCATGGAGGTCAGGCGCGGCGCGGTGGCCCAGCTCGGCGCGTTGCTCGCCGACAGTCGGGTGGCCACGTCCGGCAGGGTCGCGGTCGCCGTCGGCCCCGGGCAGGGCGACCGCATCGAGGGTCTGATCGCGCCGACGCTCGGCGAGGCGGAGGTCTTCCGGGTGGCCGACGGGTCGGTCGACGCGGCCGTCTCGCTCGGCGCCGACCTGCGCAAGGGCGCCTACGAGGTGGTGGTGGGCGTCGGCGGCGGCCGCACGATCGACGCCACCAAGTACGCCGCCTCGCTGGCCGGCATCCCCATGGTCGCCGTGGCGACCAACCTGTCCCACGACGGCATCTGCTCGCCGACCGCCTCCCTGGTGTACGAGGGTGGCAAGGGCTCCTTCGGCGTCCCCATGCCGCTGGCGATCCTGGTGGACCTCGACTTCGTGCACGGCGCGCCTCCCTCGCTGGTGCGTTCGGGCGTGGGCGACGTGGTCAGCAACCTGTCGGCCATCGACGACTGGATGCTGTCCAACGTCGAACGGGGCGAGCCCATCGACGGGCTGGCCTGTTCGATGGCGCGCACCGCGGCGGAGGCGTTGATCGGCCGGCGTGACTCCATCGAGTCCGACGCGTTCCTGACCGTGCTCGCCGAGTCGCTGATCCTGTCGGGCATGTCGATGGTGATCGCGGGATCGTCACGGCCTTCCAGCGGTGGAGATCATGAGATCCTGCATGCCGTGGACCAGCTCTTCCCCGGCACCTCCAACCACGGCGAGCTCGCCGGCATCGGTGCCGCCTTCTGCTTCTTCCTGAGGGAGGACACCGGCAGGCTGGCGCAGGTCACCGAGTGCCTGCGCCGCCACGAGCTGCCGGTCACGCCCACCGACATCGGCCTGAGCGCCGAGCAGTTCGCGCAGGCCGTCGCGCTGGCGCCCGCCACGCGTCCCGGCCGTTACACGATCCTGGAGCACCTGCGCCTCCCGGACTCCGAGATCAGGGATCGGGTGGAGGACTATGTCCGGGCCTTCGGTCGCTGAGCTGCGGCGGGTGGCCCAGCCCGAGGGTCACCTGGAGCGCAGGAACGGCGAGCACTGGGCGGGCGTGCTCTACATGCGCCGGATCTCCATCTACGTCACCTGGCTGATGGCCAGGACGTCCGTCACGCCCAACCAGCTCACCTGGGTGATGACGGTGGCCGGTGTCGCGGCCGGGGTCGTGCTGGCCCTGCCGGGATTCTGGGCCGTCCTGGCCGCCGCCCTGCTCGTGCAGGTCTACCTGCTGCTCGACTGCTCCGACGGCGAGCTGGCCCGCTGGACCGGCAAGACCTCGCCGGCCGGCGTGTACCTCGACCGGGTCGGCGCCTACTTCACCGAGGCCGCGCTGCTCGTGGGACTCGGCTGGCGCGCGTCGGCCGTCCTGCCCGACTGGTACACCGTGCTGGGGGTCGCGGCCGCGCTGGGCGCGATCCTCATCAAGGCCGAGAGCGACCTGGTGGAGGTGGCGCGGGCCAAGGGCGGCCTGGCGGCCGCGTCCGAGGCGTCCGCGGTGCAGTTCCGCTCCGGGCTGCTGAGCCTCGGCAGGCGGGTGCTGTCGGCGACGCAGTTCCACCGGATCATGCAGCCGATCGAGCTGTCGCTGCTCGTGCTGGCGACCACGGTGATCGACCTGGTGATCGGCGAGATGGCGGCCACGCGGGTGCTGCTCGTCGCCTGTTTCGCCGCGGCGTGCCTCCAGACGGTCCTGCACCTGGTGAGCATCATGGCCTCCAGGCGGCTTGCGTGATCTTGTCGCGGAGTCCCCGGAACCAGCGGGGCTCCGCGCTCGTCGTATTGATCGGACGTCGGCGGTTCGGTAGGGGTTCACACCCGGTTCCGATACGCTTAGCTCCACCTATCAGAGATGTGCAGACCAGCAGACTCGGTGATCATGAAAGAATGCTCCGCTCGTGACCTCAACGCGTCAGGACGATGATGCGTTGAAGATCTCGTGCGTCATCCTCACCATGGGCAACCGGGTCGCGGAGCTGAACCGGGCGGTCGAGTCCGCGCTCCACCAGATCGACGGCGACGTCGAGGTGGTGATCGTGGGCAACGGCGCCGACGTGCCCGAGGTCTCGGCGACGCCACCCGAGGGCTCAGCCGCGACCGTCAAGACCGTCCGGCTCGACCGTAACACCGGCATCCCGGCGGGCCGCAACCGCGGCGTCGAGGAGTGCTCGGGTGACGTCGTGCTGTTCCTCGACGACGACGGCTGGTACGCCAACCAGAAGGTCGCCGCCCACGTGCGCGACCGGTTCGCCACCGAGCCCGACCTGGCGGTCATCTCCTTCCGGGTGATGGACCCCGACGGCGGCGTCGGGCAGCGCCGCCACGTCCCGCGCCTGCGCGCCGGCGACCCGGAGCGGTCGTCGCCGGTCACCACGTTCCTGGGCGGCGCCTCGGCGGTGCGCCGCTCGGCGTTCCTCCAGGTCGGTGGCCTGCCGGAGCGGTTCTTCTACGCGCACGAGGAGACCGACCTGGCCTGGCGGCTGCTCGGCGAGGGCTACCGGATCGAGTACGACGCCGAGACGGTCATGTACCACCCGCAGGTCCCGCCCACCAGGCACGCCGACTTCTACCGGCTCAACGCCCGCAACCGGGTCTGGCTGGCCCGGCGCAACCTGCCGTGGCCGCTCGCGGTCCTCTACCTGCTCGACTGGATCGTGCTCACCCTGATCCGCGAGCGCGGCTCGGGAGTGGCGCTGAAGGCGTGGTTCACGGGCTTCCTGGAGGGCCTGCGCACGCCGGCCGGTGAGCGCCGCCCGATGGCGTGGCGCACCGCCTGGCGCATGGTCAAGCTGGGCCGCCCGCCGATCGTCTGACTCCGGCGCCCGCGTCGCCGGGCCGGACGTCGCGTGCCGCGCCGAAGACCATTTCGGCGTGGTCCACGGTGGACGACAGCAGGGCGGCCTTGGGCAGGCCCAGCTCGCTGAGCTCCTTGGCGATCGGGTGGTTGCCGAGCCGGATCAGCGCTCCGCCGGGCCGGGCCCGCACCCGGCGGGCCCGCACCGCCCACGGCACCCGCCGGGTCACGCCGTCCTGATGCGTGTAGGCGTTCAGGCCGGTCAGCGCCGGTGGCCGCGGCACCGGCAGTCCTGGTTTGAGGAGCAGGTCCAGCACCAGCCGCCCGTCCCGGCGCACGACGCAGCGTTTGAACGGCGAGCCGAGCCGCAGGTCGATGTCCGTCAGCTCCTTCGGGAAGCCCCAGATCGTCCGGCCCGCCTCCAGCGTGAAGCCCTGGTCCACCGGCAGCCAGTGGATGAACGCCCCGGCGTGCGGCAGCTCACCCAGCCCGACGCGGCCCGGTCGGCCCGGCGGCCGGACGAGGAAGGCCACGCCGAACTCGTGGTAGGCGTCGAGGTCGCCGTCACGGTAGTCGACGAACGCCAGCGCGCAGATCGCCTTGCCGGGGAACACCTCGGCGATCTCCAGGCCCGAGTAGGCGATCACCGCCCTGGCCGCGTCGGCACGCACGGTGTACAGCACGCTGCAGACGGCGGCGTCCCGCACCCGGACAGGCATGCTGACCGTTCGCCCCTGGATCAGATGCGATGCCATGTTTCCAGTACACCAACCGGAAAGGCGTGTGACCATTCCTGCGCTCGCCACGTCTGGGGTGATGTGACAATCGTGACCACGCGGAGGGCGTCATCGACATCGAGGACCTGTACCGCGAGCACTGGCCGCTCGTGTGCGGGTTCCTGTTGCGCCGGACCCGCGATCCCCACCTGGCCGAGGACCTCGCCCAGGAGACGTTCGTCAAGGCCACTCGTGCGTTGCTGGGCTGGCGGGGCGAGAACCCGGCCGCCTGGCTGCTCGCCATCGCGCGCAACGTCCTCATCGACCATGTCCGGCGCGCCAGGCGGGAGCTGTCGCTGCCCGACGCCGGCGAGCTGGGCGTCCCGCCGCTGCACGTGGCCGCCCTCGATGTCCGCGACGCGCTCGACCGGCTTCCTGAGCAGCACCGCAGGCTCCTCACTCTCGTCTACCTGGAGGGCTTCTCGCTGGTGGAGGTGGCCGCGATGACCGGCCGGAAGCACGCGACGATCAAGACAGCGGTGTGGCGGGCGCGAGCCGCCTTCGCCGAGACCTATGGAGGGGTGCGATGAACGAGGACGAGGCCGTGCTGGAGCTGCCGGACTTCGACCCGAAGGTGACCCGCAGGGCGGTGCGCCGGGGCGTGTTCCGGACCGCGCGCGTCGTCCTGGCCGTGCTGTTGGTGCTCTTCCTGGCCGCGGCCGGTCTGACGTTGGTGCAGAAGCGCGGCGACCGCGACGAGCGGATGAAGGACGTGCTGGGGACGGCGTTCAAGCTCTACAACCCGGCCTACGAGGTGTGGACGGAGAGCTGCTGCGACATCACGCCGTGGTCGATGGGTTTCACCGTCATCGCGAGCCAGATCAGGGCCGGGGGCGGCTTCACCGGGAACGGCGGCTCCGCCCACACCATCACGCAGGACTTCTTCGGCCGGGTCGGCCGGCTGCCGCTCGGCAACTACGCCAACACCAACCTGAGCACCAGCCTCGCCAACGTCGGCACGGACCTCCAGCGGAAGGAGGACATCAGGAAGGTTCTGGCCAGGTTGCCCGACGGGCTCAACGCGCTGGCCGTCATCGAGTTCGCCACGCCGGCACGGGCGGAGGAAGTGGCCGCGTTCAGCCGCGACTTCGGTTTCTGCCCGCAGAAGGTCGTCTACGAGCGGCGGCCGGGCTCGGTCCCGATCACCTGGGGCGCCACCACCTGGGACCGGGCGCCGATGCCGGAGGGGACGACGTCGTGCGCCGACGACATGAAGCACCACCTGGCGGGCTTCCGCGCCTGGTCGGGGTTGCTGCGTGACCACGACGACGCCAACCTGCGCCACTTCGACCTGTCCCTGGCCCGGCTGCGCAAGGCGGCGAACGACGGCCTCGCCTATGCCGTCGTGGACAACCTCGTCCCGGTCGAGGACCTGCGCAAGGTGGTCGAGGACCCGCGGGTGCGGACCGTCCGGCTGGCGGACGTGGCCTTCGACCTGCAACGCCCTCGCGGCTAGACCGTCACCGGCCGGGCCGGCGCGGTGACGCCGGCCCACCCTTCCAGCCTGGCCACGAAGGCCGCGGCCTGGTCGGGCCAGTGGTGGCGCAGCCGCGCCTCGGCGTGGCCGCGGGCGCCGAGCGCCGAGCGCCGCGCCGGGTCCTCCTTCAGATCCAGGACGGCCCCCGTGACGGCAGCCACGTCCAGGGGCACCACCACGCCGCAGCCGACCCGCTCCACCAGCGGTCCGGCCTGCGGCGTGGTCACCACGGGGATGCCCCGGCCCATGTAGTCGAGCACCTTGGCCGGCACCCCCTCGATCTCCGGGGCGGCCAGGGACAGGCCCGCCAGCGCGCCACCGGTCATCCGCAGGGCGTGCCGGTTGGGCACGTACCCGAACCAGTCGAGCAGCCCGACGCGCTGGGCGTCGCGCAGCAGCGGCCGGACGGCGGGGTCGGCGGTGCCGATCAGGTCCATCCGGATGCCGTGCGGCGCCAGGCGGCCGGCCAGCGCGATCAGTTCGGCCACGCCGCGCTCGGCGGACAGCCGCCCGAGATGCACCACCCGGGTGTCGCCGGGCACCTGCGGCGCGGTGGCGGCGAACGTCGCGTCGGGCACCAGCTCGGGCGTGCACAGGTGGTGCCGCCGCCGCGCGCGGTCCAGCCGCCGGGCGCCCACGTCCTCGCGCACGTCCCACACGACGGGCGGGCGGCGGTGCGGCAGGGCGCGCAGCAGCGCGTGATCGTGCACCATCAGCAGGTCGGCGCCGGCGGCCCCGCGCCGCAGGGCGGCGCCGGCCCGGCCGTACCCGGCCCGGTACGGCACGTCGATCGCTGTCAATCCCATCGCCGGGGTGACGTTGAAGTGGGTGAACGGCGCGACGTAGGTCACCTCGTGGCCCGCGTCGAGCAGCGCCCGGATCTGCCGGTGCATGATCCGGGCGTCCTCGGGATGGTGGACGGTCGTGCCGACGCATACGCGCATGGGTCGATGCTCGGCGTTGACCCGGAAAAGGGCGTGAATGCGGGTCGAACTACCGCTTAACTTCCGGAGGGGCGCCGATAGAGCCAGGTCAGGCGGGGCTCCAGCAGCCACTTGAACACCGTGCGCGTCTCCGGCAGGCACAGCACGATGGCGAGGGCGAAGCAGCTTGAGCTGATGGCGAGCACGCCGAGCGGGCCGAACAGCCACGGCTGGCTGAGCCAGCCCATCTCCTTGGCGATGAGCACGGGCACCCCGTGCAGCAGGTAGCAGTACAGGGTGCGGGTGCCGAGGTCGGAGTACCAGGTCTCGGTGCGGGGCACGAGCGCCAGCACCGCGAAGCACAGCGCCAGCGAGCACACCAGCAGGCCGGTGCGCAGCCCGAGACCCATGTACCAGGACAGGTCCATGTCCTGGTAGCTCGCCTTGAAGTAGAACGGCGCGAGCTTCGCCCTGGGCGCGATGAAGATGGCCACGGCCGCCGCGGCGAGCACCGTGACCACCGACACGATCTTGATCCAGCGCCGGTCGAGCATCTCGAAGTGCTCGGGCTGCATCACCAGCCCGATGACGAAGAACGGCAGCAGGCCGAAGAACCGGTCCATGCTGAAGTCGCCGGAGATCTGCGAGAACCCGGCGAACAGGTAGATCGCGATCGCCACCGGCACGGGGTGCTTCATCCGCTTCCACACGGGCGTGGACAACCGCCAGAACAGCAGCGCCAGCAGGTACCAGTTGAGCCAGGCCGGGTCGATGACCGTCAGGCTCCACTTCTGGCCCAGCGCGAACCGGAGCGCGGCGTAGCCGACCTCCACGATCACGTACGGCACGACGAACGTGTCGACGAGCTTGTTCGTCTTGGCGTTGGAGTTCCAGAAGTTGCGGGACAGGTAGCCGCTGATGAGCACGAACAGCGGCATGTGGAACACGTAGATGAAGATGTAGGCCGCGCGGGAGGAGTCGGCGTCGAGCGTCGGCACCAGCGAGTGGCCGATCACCACGAGGGCGATCAGGACGAACTTGACGTTGTCGAGGTAGGGGTCGCGCTTGCGCCGGGGCGGCGGGGCCTGCTCGGCGGCCGTCCGCTCCTCGCGGGGCGGCTCCTCCACGGCGACCGTGGGGCGCGGGCCGCCGCCCGGCTGAGGGCCGGGGCCGGGCCGGCCGGGCGCCTGCGGCCCGGCGACCCGCTGGAAGGCGGGAACCTGCGCGGGCTGCGGCTGCGGCTGCGGCTGGGGACCCGGGACCTGCGCGGGCCGCTGCTGGGGGCCCTGGGGCGGGGGCGGGGGGACCGTCTCGCCGGGAGCGTGGGGGTGGGGCGGCAAGGAGGGCGGCAGGGCCACGTGCGGGTCGGTCTGCTCGCTCCAGAAGCGCTCCTCCGGCAGTGGCCACCGGGAGCCGGTGTGGGCGGGGCCGGCGGCGTCGCCGGGTCCGCCCGCGCTCGGGGGAGAAGTGACCGGAGAGGAGTGCTTGTGGTCAGACACTACGGAGTCGCTCAGCTTCGCTCGGGGCCGGGGGAACACGACGGCCGCCGTGCCTCGCGGGCACCTTGACGGCGCAGGGCGATCACGTCGCCGACCCGCACCACATTATCGCCGCCTGAAGGGTCCTGTCTCTCGGCCGGGCCGATAGGAGGTGCTTACACAGCGAACTCTGAGGTCAGACACAGACGTTCTTCTGCTGGCTGGCGACGATCGTGTTGTCCTTGACGCTGTCGGGCAGCTTCTCCACCTTCACCGACTTGAAGTCGGCGCCGACGATGAGCTGCAGGACCGGCGCCTTCGCCGCCGTTGGGGCGGTGGACGGCAGCGGCACCGGCGAGGTGTAGGCGTCGGTGGTGGTGGGCCGCACCTTGCCCGCGGTGGGCGCGGGCTTGGGCAGCACCATCCCGGCCAGCACGTTCGCGTGGTCGCCGCCGGTGGCGGCGGTCTTCGGGTAGCGGATCTGCGTGGTCGGCAGCGACTTGCCGTCGGCCGTCTGGTAGTTGCCGAGGCCGACGACCCGGAAGCCCTGCTTGCTGAGCAGGTCGGCGACCTCGCGGGCCTTGCCGCGGGTCGTCGTGCCGTTGAGCACCTGCACCTGCACCTGCTCGGGCTTGACGGTGACCTTGGGCTTGGCGCTGGTGGACGGCTCGGGCTTGCTGATCTCGATGTCGCTCTTGATCGCGTTGAAGAGCTCGTTGGCGTCGGGCTGCTTCCAGACGACGCGGTTGGGGTCCGTGGGGTCGGGTCCCCACGGGATCGTGGTGAACTTGACGCCCCCCGCCGTCATCTTCTTGGCACTCTGCGCGATCTCGATGAGCTTCTGGGTGTCGTCGGCCAGCTCGGAGTCCATGGTGACCGACTGCGCCACGGCCTTGATCAGGCCGGTCAGCTTGGGGACGTTGATGAGCAGGTCGCTGCTGGTGGCCTTCGCCACCACCTTGCTGAGGAAGATCTGCTGGCGCTTGATGCGCTGGATGTCGCTGCCGTCGCCGTACTTGCGCAGCCGCACGTAGCCGAGGGCCTGCTCGCCGTTCAGCAGGCTCTTGCCTGGGGGCAAGGTGAGTTTGGACGCCTTGTCGTTGACACCGTTCTGCAGGCAGATCTCGATGCCGTCGAGCGCGTCGACGATCTTCTTGAAGCCGCTGAAGTCCACCTCGACGAAATGGTCGATCCGGATGCCTGTGAGCGCCTCGATCGTGGACATCGTGCACACGATGCCACCGGAGCTGTACGCCGAGTTGATCATGTCACGACGCGGCGGCATGATCTGCTTGGTCGTCTCGTTCTTGCACTGCGGGATGTCCACCATCGAGTCGCGCGGGAAGCTGATCAGCTGCGCCTTGTCCCGATCGGGGGACATGTGCATGAGGATGATCGTGTCCGTGCGCTTGCCGCCGGCGTCGGGCTTCCTGGCGTCCGCCTGGCCGTACCGGGCGTTCTCCTTGCCCGCGCGGGTGTCGGAACCGACGAGCAGGACGTTCAGCGCTCCGGTGGACGGGGGGCGGGGGTTGAGGAAGTCGCCCTTGATGACCTTCTTGTTGATGGCGCCGAAGGCGTCGCGGTAGACGGTGTAGCCCGTCAGCGCGCCCGCGACCATGACCGTGGTGGTGGCGATGCTGACCCAGGCCAGGATGCGCATCCTGTTGCCGCCGCCACCGCCGCGGCTGCGATGGCCGCGCGGGGGGAGGTCTTCGGGCGGGGGGGGTGGGGCCGCCGCCGCGGCTCTGCGGGCCATCCGGGATCCGGGCTCCGTGGGCGCGACCCTGCGGTCCTGCGCGGACACGCTCCTCACGTCGGTCATGCGCCCCCTCGCCTGGTCCGGTGCACCTCGCGCGTCGGCTCGGTCGTTCTGCGCCACGAGACTAGGTCACGTACGGCGTGCTCGGGGCCATGACTGAGGGAATCGGTCATGACCCTGCGCTGGTGAATCAGGCCCAAAGCATACTCAGACCTGGACATTACGTGGAATATCATCGCCAAATTGATCACGTTGCCCCAGGTCAGAACGGGCGGTGAGAGCGGCCGCCAGACAGGCCAGAGGGACGGCCGGAAGCACGTACCGGTAGTCGAACTCCGCCACGGCGGCCGGCACGACGAGCAGCGTGACGGCCACCGTCCAGGGCGGCAGCCAGGCGAGGCCCGCACCGCGGCGCGGGAGGGCCGTCTCCTCGCGGCGGCGCAGCCGGAGCACGGTGAGCGCGGTCAACGCGGGCGGGACCAGCAGGATCACCAGCAGCGCGGTCCCCGGCAGCCGGGCGACGTCCTGGTAGGCCCGCAGCCACCCCGCGAACGGCTCGGCCACCTCGGTGCCGATCGCGCCGCGCTCGTAGCGCCGGCCCATGTCCACGCCGAGCTGGGCCGCCCACCGGCCAGGCGGGGGCGGTGACGAGGCGGGGAACTCGTAGTAGCCGTAGATCTCCGCGTCCGGGTAGACCGGCCGCCCCCACACGAACGTGCGGCCCAGCTCCTTCAGCACCGAGGCGGCGTAGTCGAGCGGCTGCTCCCGGATGGCCAGCGTCGCGAAGTGGCGGGCCAGCCCGTCGTTGTCGGCGGTGAAGGTGATGCCGGGCAGCACCACCAGCGGGGAGTCCTTGGCCCACAGGTACTCCTGCGACGGCGGTCGCCGCTCGGGCGGGCGCGGGTCGCACAGCACCCGCAGGTCGGCCGGCGGGTTCATCTCGGCGCAGTCGGCGAACGACATCGTCCGGGCGTAGAGGAAGGCGCCGTTCGCCCCGACGATGCCGAGCCGCTGGTAGGTGGCGTGGAACCAGGCCCCGTACGCGACGACCGGGGCGAGCGCGGCGACGGCCAGCACCCCGGCGAGCCTGACCCGCCCCCGCAGCACGAGCCAGCCGCCGAGCACGGCGACCAGCGGCAGGCCGACGGTCCTGGTGAGGGTCGCGGCGCCGAGCAGCAGCCCGGCCGCCGCCACCCCCCGCACGCCGTCCCGGCCCCGGCCCTGGACCAGCACCACCGCGCCGACCACCAGGAACATGAAGAGCGTGTCGGAGACCAGCAGGTGCTCCAGCTCGATCTGGTAGGCGTCGAGCAGCACCGGCACCGTGGCGGCCGTGGCGGCCCACCTCGGCGCCCGGCGCGCGGCCAGATAGACGAGCACGCCCGTGGCCAGGCCGAGCAGGTGCTGCGTCGCCGTCACCGCGGCGAAGGAGTGCAGCGGCTCCAGCAGCTTGAGGAACGCCGAGTAGCCCGCCGGCCGCACCAGGTCGGGGCGCGGCCGGAAGACGGTGACGATGTAGGTGTAGGAGTCGGGGAACCACAGTGCGGGCCGGTAGCCGAGCATGGCCAGCACGCGCAGCGCGGCCCCCGCGGCCAGCACCCCGAGGAACCAGCGGTGCCGCCGGGCCGTCGCGAACGTCAGGCGGACGCGGACCGCGCCGAGTCTCCCGCGCAGCCCGGTTCCTCCGGGACGGACGGCGGGCGGGGCTGAGGCGTGGTGCACGTCGCGTACGCTACCCGCGTCGAGGGCCGGGTCGTGTCAACGCGGGTGCGGCGGCACGTTGGATACCCTCGCGATCACCGATGGGATCGACCGTGCTCCACCTGCGAGGAAGGCCGTCGGCGGGCAGGGTGCTCGCCGTGGCCTCGGTGCTGCCCGCCCTGGCCGTGGCCGGCTGGCTCCTGGCCGGGCTGGCGCTGCTGCTGGCCGGCCGTTACACGCCGCTGCCGGCGGCGGTGCTCGGCCTGGCGGTGACCGTGCTGCTGGCCCGGTTCGCGCTGCGCCGTCCGGGGCCGCTGGTCGAGGCCACGGCGCTCCAGGCGGGGGCGGTCTTCGCCGTCGCCGCCGCCTCGGGGGTGTTCAACGCGGTCCTGCACGCCGAGCAGCTCGCCGTCCGCCGCGACCCCGCCACCTACGCCCAGTACGCCGCCTGGCTGGCCCGGCACGGCTCGATGCCGATCGAGGTGCGGGCGGAGGCGTTCGGCGGCGCGGACCCGGCGCTGATCTTCGACAGCGTGGGCTTCTTCCCGGCGGACGGGGCCGTCGTGCCGCAGTTCATGCCGGGGGCGCCGCTGCTGTTCGCCGCCGGTGACTGGCTCGGCGCGATGCTCCTGACGCCGGCCGTGCTGGGCGCCTGCGCCGTGCTCACGCTGGCCGGGGTGGTGGCCCGGCTGGCCGGTGCGCGGTGGGCGCCGCTCGCGGCGTCGGCGTTCGCGGTGTGCCTGCCGGTCCTCTACACCTCCCGGACCACGTTCAGCGAGATCCCGTCGATGATCCTGCTGTTCGGCGGGCTGGCGCTGCTGCACGACGCCCTCGCCGGAACCGCGCGGCGCGGGCTCCCGCGGCGGGGCGAGGGCGCGGTGGCCGGGCTGGTGTTCGGGCTGGCCGTGCTGGTCCGGGTGGACGGGCTGCGCGACGTGCTGCCCGTGCTGGCGTTCGCCGGCCTGCTGGTGGCGATGCGCCGCTTCGGCAGGCCCGCGGGGGCGGTCGGGCCGCCGCTGCTCGCGGGGGTCGTGGCCGGCGCGGGGCTGGGGCTGTTCGCGGGTCACGCGCTGTCGCGGCCGTACCTGGACCACCTGTCGCGCTCGGTGCGGCCATTGCTGCTCATCTGCGCCGCCGTCCTGGTCCTCACGGCCGTCGGCGCGGCGGCGGCTCCCCGGCTGGCGCGGGTGCCGCGGCCGCGATGGCTGCCCGGCGCGGGGGCCGCGCTCGTCGTGCTCGTCATGGCGGGCCTCGCCGTACGGCCGTGGTTGCAGACCGTGCGCCGGACGCCCACGACGCTGGAGGACGGGCGGACCGCGCGGTTCATCGAGGAGATCCAGAAGGCCAACGGCCTGCCGCCGGACGGCGAGCGGCTCTACTTCGAGCAGTCGCTGCACTGGGTGGCCTGGTACGTCGGCGTCCCCGTGGTCGTGCTGGCCACGCTCGCCGCCGCGCTGCTGGTCCGCAGGCTGCTGAAGGGCGGCGCGTTCGCGTGGCTGGCGCCGCTCGCCGTGATCGGCTGGACCACGGTCGCCACACTGCTGCGGCCGGAGATCACCCCCGACCACCCGTGGGCGGCGCGCCGGCTGGTGCCCGTCGTGATCCCCGGGCTCGTCCTGCTCGCCGTATGGGGGCTCGCGTGGGCGCGCGACCGGCTGGGGGACAGGCTGGGCGACCGGCTGGGCGGCGGCGGGCCGGGTGGCAGGGGACGCGGCCGCCGGTGGGTGGCCGGCGTGGGCGCGGTGCTCGTGCTCGCGCCGCCCGCCGTGATCTCGATCGGCACGGCGTTCACCCCGGTGGGGCGCGGCGAGGCGGCGGCCGTGGCCGCGCTGTGCGCCCGCATCCCGGCGGACGCCTCGGTGCTGATCGCCGAGCGGGTCACCGCTGATCGCTTCACGCAGGTCGTCCGCGGCATGTGCGGCGTCCCGGCGGCCGAGGTGGAGCGGTACCCCGGCCGCGACACGGCGTCCGCGCACGAGGTGCGCCGGCTGATGGACCGCGTCCGGGCGGCCGGGCGGGTGCCCGTCGTCCTGGCGGCCGAGGCCGCACAGGTCGCGCCGTACGGCCCGCCCCGGCAGGTGATGGCGCTGGTCACCCGGCAGGACGAGCGGTCGCTGACCGGCCCGCCCGACGGCACGTGGTCGCTGCGGATGAACGTGTGGGCGGCCACCGGCTGACGCGACGCCACGCCCGATGTGGACCCGCGTCCCGGCCGGGCAGAGTACCCTCGACGCACGTGAGCACGCCTGAGACCGCCCAGAGTGGAAGCACCGTGGAAGAAGCGCCATACGTCACGATCGTCCTGCCCTGTTACAACGAGCAGGACCACGTCATCGACGAGGTGGAGCGCATCACCCGGGCGATGGACTCCAGCGGCTACACCTACGAGCTGGTCGCCGTGGACGACTGCTCGACCGACGAGACGCTGCTGCGGCTGCAGGAGGCGGCGCCCCGGTTCCCGCACCTGCGCATCCGCGCCTTCCACCGCAACGGCGGCTCCGGCACCGTGCGCCGGATCGGCACCCAGGAGGCCAGGGGCGAGATCGTCGTCTGGACCGACGCCGACATGACCTACCCCAACGAACGCATCCCCGAGCTGGTGCGCATCCTGGAGAAGGACCCGGCGGTCGACCAGGTCGTCGGCGCGCGCACCAGCGAGGAGGGCTCGCACAAGCTGCTGCGCGTCCCCGCCAAGTGGGTGATCCGCAAGGTGGCCGAGATGCTCGCCGGCCAGAAGATCCCCGACCTCAACTCGGGGTTGCGGGCCTTCCGCAAGTCGGTCGCCCGGCCCTACCTGCGGCTGCTGCCGCCCGGGTTCTCGTGCGTCACCACGATCACGCTGTCGTTCCTGTCCAACCAACACGACGTCTACTACCTGCCGATCGAGTACGCCAAGCGGGCCGGCAAGTCGAAGTTCAGCTTCGTCTCCGACGCCTACCGCTACATCCTGCAGGTGCTGCGGATGGTCATGTACTTCAACCCGCTCAAGGTGCTCATGCCGCCGGCGCTGTGGCTGGTGGCCATCGGGCTGGTGAAGGGCGTCTGGGACATGGTCCAGCACCCGTTCTACTTCCCGGCCAACACCGTCATGATCTTCCTGTCGGGCCTGCTCATCGGCTCGGTGGCGCTGCTGGCCGACCTGATCGTGCGCTCGCGGGGCGACTGACGTGCGCATCGCCGTCATCGGCCCCACCTACCCCTACAAGGGCGGCGGGGCCCAGCACACCACCGAGCTGGCGCACCGCCTGGCCGCGCTGGGCCACGACGTGGTGATCGAGTCGTGGCGCGCCCAGTACCCGTCGTTCCTCTACCCCGGGCAGCAGACGATCTCCGCGCCCGAGGGCACCCCCTACCCGCGCACCGAGCGCCGGCTCGACTGGCGCCGCCCCGACGGCTGGCTCGCCGCCGGGCGGCGGCTCCGCTCGGCCGACCTGGTGGTGCTCGCCGTGCTCAGCCCCGTGCAGGTGCCCGCCTACCTCGGCATCCTGTACGGCCTGCGCCGCCGCGCCAAGGTGGTCGCCCTGTGCCACAACGTGCTGCCGCACGAGCGCAAGCCGTACGACGAGCCGTTGATGAAGGCGCTGCTCAGGCGGGTCGACGCCGTGCTCGCCCACTCCGAGGAGCAGGCGGCGCTGGCCCGGACGCTGACGTCGAGGCCGGTGGCCGTGGCGGGGTTGCCGCCGCACCTGCCGTCCACGCACGCCGAACGGTCGGCCACCGTGCACCGGCGGCTGCTGTTCTTCGGCATCGTCCGGCCGTACAAGGGGCTCGACCTGCTGCTGCGCGCGCTGCCCGACGGGGTGTCGCTGACCGTGGCGGGCGAGTTCTGGGGCGGGCTGGACGCCACCGAGGCGCTCGTCGCCGAGCTGGGCCTCGCCGGCCGGGTCGAGCTGCGGCCGGGCTACGTGCCGGCCGAGGAGGTGGCGCCGCTGTTCGCCCGGGCCGACGCGCTGGTGCTGCCCTACCGGCACGCCACGGCCAGCCAGAACGTCTGGCTCGGCCACGAGCACGGCGTCCCGGTGATCGCCACCCGGGTCGGCGCGCTGGCCGACCACGTCACCGACGGGGTCGACGGGCTGCTCGTCGAGCCGGGTGACGTGGGCGCGCTCCGCGCGGCGATCGAGCGGTTCTACGCCTCGGGCGAGCCGGAGAGGTTGCGGTCGGGGGTCAAGGCCGTCGATCCCGAGCCCTTCTGGTCGGCGTACACCGGCACGCTGCTCGGCCTCTGACGGCCCAGCAGCACCGCGACGCCCGCGGCGGCGAGGTCGGCCAGCGTGAACGCCAGCCGCGACACGACCGCCACGGCCAGCGCCGCCCCCTGGCCCACCAGCGGCGCGAGCACCAGCACCAGCGCGCCCTCGCGCACCCCGACCCCGGCGGGTACGACCACGGCGAGCAGGCCGGTCGCCCAGGCGAAGGCGTAGGCGCCGGTGGCGACCACGTACAGGTCCCACCGGCCCGCCAGCAGCCAGATGTGCAGGCCGTAGACGAACCAGCCGAGCGCCGTCCACGCGGTGGCCACCAGCACGGTCCGGCCGGGCAGCACCGTCTCCAGCGGCTCCCTGCGCGCCAGCCGCAACGCCAGGTTCAGGCCCCAGGTGAGCACGCGGGGGTGCAGGCACACCGCGATCACCGGTACGAGCAGCACCAGGTACCACGCCTCGCGCAGCGCGTCGCGGCCGGCCAGCGTGGCGGCGGCGATGGCGAGCGCCACCCCCAGGTTGATCACCAGCGACAGCGAGATGCAGGCGAACGTGCGGCGCGGCGGGCTGCCGTGGTCGCGCCCCAGCTCCATCATCGCCGCGTACGCCCACACCGAGCCCGGGATGTACTTGCCGAGCTGTCCGACGAACATGATCCGCCCGGCCACCCGCACCGGCAGCGGCGAGCCCAGCCCGGCCAGCACCTGCCGCCAGGCGACCAGATGGCACAACTGGCCCCCCAGCACCGCGGCGAACGCCCCGAGCAGCACCCACGGCGACAGCCCGGCGAGCTTGGCCACGGTCTCGTCCCAGTTGCGGGCCAGGCCGTACCCGAGGAAACCGAGCGCGACCAGCGCCAGGACGACGCGCAGCAGGCGGCGGAGCATCCGCCAAGGGTACGCGCGAACGTGACCCGCCGGTAGGGTCCCACGCCGTCCTTCCCGGCGCAGGAGGCGGGGCGGCGGCGCGGGCGACGGTACTGTAGGGCGGCGTGAGTAAGGAACGGGTCGCGCAGCTCGAATACTCCGAGTTCCAGTCGGCCATGCTCGACGAGGCCAAGCGCCGCCGCAAGGCCGCGAAGATCATCGCGGTGCTGGAGCACTTCCAGGGGCCGCTCACCGGGCTGACCGTGGGCGACGTGGGCTGCTCGGCCGGGTTCATCGCCGACGAGCTGGCCGGCGCCGGCGCCGGGCACACGCTGGGCGTCGACATCGACGTGCCGGGGCTGCGCAGGGCCGCCGACCGGTTCGGCGGGCGGGTGGCGTTCGTCTGCGGCGACGGCACGGCGCTGCCGTTCCCCGACGGCTCGCTCGACGTGCTGGTGTTCAACCACATCTACGAGCACGTGGTCGACCCCGACGCCGTGGTGGCCGAGATGCACCGGGTGCTGTCCGACCGGGGCGTCCTCTACCTGGGGCTGGGCAACCGGCTGGGCATCATGGAGCCCCACTACAAGCTGCCGTTCCTGTCCTACCTGCCGCCCGCGCTGGCCGACCGCTACGTGCGCGCCTTCGGCCGGGCCGACCACTACTACGAGCGCTTCCGCACCCGGCGCGGGCTGCGCAGGATGCTGCGCGCCTTCCACGTGTGGGACTACACGATCCCGGTGCTCGCCTCCCCGGAGCGGTTCGCCGGCTCGGAGCTGTTCTCCGGGGCGCTCGGCCGGCTGACCCGCACGGTGCTGGCGCGCACCCCGCGAGCCGCGCTGCGGACGCTGCTGCCGCTGGTGCCCACCTACCTGTGGGTGGCCACCAAGACGCCGCGCCGCCCGGCGGGCGCCGCGCTCCCGCAACCGCCGCAGCCGCTGTGACACCGGGTGAGGCGGGCACGGCGGGGCGGGACGGGACCGTGAGCGGCGACGGGAGCGTGAGCGGCGACGGCGCCGCGGACGGCGGCGTCCCGGGCGGCGGCGTCCCCGACGAGGTGACCGCGAGGGCCGGGCGATCGACGGTCCGGCGGCTGCTGCGGGTGGGGTTCCTGCTGGTCGCCCTCGGGTTCGGCGGGTGGGCCGTGGCCGCGCAGTGGGACGGCGTCGTGGCGGGGTTCGCCCGGCTGAACCCGGCGATGCTCGCCGGATCACTGGCCGCCGTGGTCGCCGCGCTGCTCGGCGCCATGCTCACCTGGCGCACCCTGCTGGCCGACCTCGGCTCGCCGCTGCCGTTCCGGCCGGCCACCAAGGTCTTCTTCGTCGGCCAGCTCGGCAAGTACATCCCCGGCGCCGTCTGGCCCGTGCTCGCCCAGATGGAGATGGGCCGCGACCTCGGCGTGCCCAGGGCGCGCAGCGCGGCGGCGTTCTTCCTCATGATGCCGGTCCAGCTCGCCACCGGCCTGCTCGTCACGCTCGTCACGCTCGGCTGGGACCGCTACGGCGGGCTGCTGCTGCTCGTCCCCGTACTGCTCGTGCTGCTGGAACCCAAGGTGGTCAACGGCCTGATCGGGTTCGGCCTGCGCAGGCTCGGCCGGGAGCCGCTGGAGCACCCGCTGACCCGGCGCGGCATGCTCACGGCGCTGTGCTGGGCGCTGGCCGGCTGGGCCTGCTACGGCCTGCACCTGTACTTCGTCCTCCCGCAGGCTGGTCTGGTCTTCGCCATCGGGGCGTTCGCGCTGTCGTGGTGCCTGGGCATCATGACGTTCGTCGTGCCGGCGGGCGCGGGCGTCCGGGAGGCCGTCATGGTGGCGGTCCTGTCGCCCGTCCTGGACAGCGGCCCGGCCATCGCGGTGGCGCTGTCCTCCCGCGCCGTCATCATCGTGGGCGATCTGATCTGCGCGGGTACGGCGGGGATCGCGGCGCGGCGCAGCCGTACGTGATTTGAGCCCCGATTTGGGGGAGGCTGGTCATAAGCTGAACACAGAGGGGGACACCGGTCCCGCGATGATCTTGAGGGGAGAAGATCTTCGTCATGCCTCGAGTGCTCGTGGACGCGGCGGCGGTCCCCGCGGACCGCGGCGGCCTGATCAGATACGTCGACGGGCTGGTGGCCGGGCTCGGCGCGGCGGGGGCCGACCTCGTCGTGGCCTGCCAGCGCGCCGACGCCGAGCGATACCGGCGGCTGGCCCCCACGGCCGACGTCGTCCCCGGCCCCGTCTCCCTCACCAACAGGGCGGCCAGGCTCGCCTGGGAGCAGACCGGACTGCCGCTGGTGGCCCGCCAGGCGGGCGCGCAGGTCATCCACGCGCCCTACTACTCGATGCCGCTCAGCCCCGGCATGCCGGTCGTCGTGACCGTGCACGACGTCACCTGGTTCACCGAGCCTGAGCAGCACAGCCCCGACAAGGCCGCGTTCTTCCGCTCGGCCACCCGCACCGCCGTGCACCGCGCCAACCGGGTCATCGTCCCGTCCAAGGCGACCCGCGACGAGCTGGTGCGCGTGCTCGCCGCCGACCCGACCCGCATCGACGTCGCCTACCACGGGGTCGACCAGAGCCTGTTCCACCCGCCCAGCGACGAGGAGCGCCGCCGCGCCGCCGAGCGGTGCGGGCTGCACGGCAGGCCGTACGTGGCCTTCCTCGGCGCCCTGGAGCCGCGCAAGAACGTCCCCAACCTGATCCGCGGCTTCGCCGCCGTCGTCAAGAACCTCGGCGACGCCCCCGCTCCCGCCCTCGTGCTCGGCGGCGGCGTGCACGAGGACGACGTCGACGCCGCCTGCCGCGAGGTGGAGGCGACGGTCAAGGTGGTGCGCCCCGGCTTCTTCCGCGCCCCCGACCTGCCCGGCTTCCTCGGCGGGGCGCTGGTGGTGGCGTTCCCGTCGCGCGGCGAGGGGTTCGGGCTGCCGGTGCTGGAGGCCATGGCCTGCGGCGCGCCGGTGCTCACCACGCACCGCGCGTCGCTGCCCGAGGTGGGGGGCGACGCCGTCGCCTACACCGAGCCCGACGCCGACAGCATCGCGGTCGCGCTCGGCCGGTTGCTGTCCTCCCCGGAGGAACGCCGGCGGCTCCAGGAGGCGGGGCTGGCCCGGGCACGCGAGTTCACCTGGGAGGCCTCGGTCGAGGCGCATCTCAGCTCTTATCAACGCGCCACCGAATAGTTGGATAACCTCGCCGAGTGATGGAGACCTCCTTGCCAGGCCTCGAAGCGATCCTCCTGGTCGGCGGGCAGGGCACCCGCCTGCGCCCGTTGACGCTCGGCACGCCCAAGCCGCTGCTGCCCACCGCCGGGGTGCCCTTCCTGGCACACCAGCTGGCCCGTGCCCGGTCGTTCGGGGTGCGCCGGATCGTCTTCGCCACCTCCTACAAGGCGGCGATGTTCGAGCCGGTCTTCGGTGACGGGGCCGAGTTCGGGCTGTCACTGGAGTACATGACGGAGGAGACGCCGCTCGGCACCGGAGGCGCCATCCGCAACGCCGCCGAGGGCCTCACCGCGGCGCCCGGCGACCCGGTGCTCGTGCTCAACGGCGACATCCTGTCCGGCCACGACATCGGCGACCAGGTGCGCACCCACCTCGCCAGGAACGCCGCTGTAACGCTCCATCTGACCGAGGTGGACGACCCGACCCGGTTCGGCTGCGTGCCCACCGACGACGACGGGCGCGTCACCGCCTTCCTGGAGAAGACCCCCAACCCGGTGACCAACCGCATCAACGCCGGCTGCTACGTCTTCACCCGCTCGGTCATCGACATGATCCCGCGCGGCGAGGTCGTCTCGGTCGAACGCGAGACCTTCCCCGGGCTCATCGAGTCGGGCGAGCTCGTCCTCGGCTACGCCGACCGCACCTACTGGCTCGACGTCGGCACCCCGGCGGCCTTCGTCCAGGGCTCGCGTGACCTGGTGCTCGGCCGCCTCGGCTCACCCGCGCTGCCGGGCCCCACCGGCGAACACCTCGCCCTCGACGGAGCCGACGTCTCGCCCGAAGCCAAGATCACCAATGGTTCCGCCGTCGGCGCCCGGGCCGTGGTGGAGGCCGGCGCGGTCGTGTCGGGCAGCGTGCTGAGCGACGAGTGCGTGGTGGAGGCCGGCGCGACGGTGGTCGACTCGGTGCTCGGACGCGGGGCCCGGGTGTGCTCCGGCGCGGTGGTGCGCGACGCGGTCATCGGCGACGGGGCCGTCGTCGGCCCGGGCAACGAGCTGCAGGCGGGCGTCCGCGTCTGGCCGGGCGTACGACTGCCCGAGTGCGCCGTCCGCTGGTCCAGCGACGTCTGACCCGCCCCCGCAGAGCCGGGCGCTCGGCCTCGCCGCTCAGGGCAGGTCCCGGCAGGGGGCACACTGGACGGGTGCAGGAACGCAGGTGGACGCCCCCTGGGCCGCTCGACGTCGGGCTGGCGCTCGGCCCGCACCGGCGCGGCTCCGGTGACCCCACCTGGCGCCGGAGCGCCGACGGGGCCGTGTGGCGCACCTGCCGGACCCCCGACGGCCCCGGCTCGCTGCGGGTGAGCGTCCAGGACGGCGCGGTGCTCGGCCGGGCGTGGGGCGCGGGCGCCGGCTGGCTGCTGGAGATGCTGCCCGCGTGGCTGGGGGCCGACGACGACCTGTCGGGGTTCGAGGTGAGGCACGAGGTGCTGGCCGAGGTGGCGCGCAGGCACGCCGGGCTGCGGATCGGGCGGACGGGGCGGGTCATGGAGGCGCTGGTGCCCGCCGTGCTGGAGCAGAAGGTCGTCGGCCGCGAGGCGTTCCGGGCGTGGCGCTGGCTGCTGCACCGCTACGGCGAGCCCGCGCCGGGCCCGGCGCCCGACGGCATGCGGGTGGTGCCCGAGGCCGAGGTGTGGCGGCAGATCCCGTCCTGGCACTGGCACCGGGCGGGCGCCGAAGCCGTCCGCGCGAGGACCATCGCCACGGCGGCCTGGCACGCCGCCAAGCTGGAGGCGGCCGCCACGACGGCCGAGCTGGACCGGCTGCTGCGCGCCCTGCCCGGCGTGGGCGTGTGGACGTCGGCCGAGGTGCGGCAGCGCGCGTTCGGCGACCCCGACGCCCTCAGCGTGGGCGACTTCCACCTGGCCACGATCGTCGGATACGCGCTGACCGGGCAGCAGACCGACGATCCGGGGATGCTGCGGCTGCTGGAGCCCTACCAGGGGCACCGGCACCGGGCCGCGGTCCTCATCACGCTGACCGGGCTGCGTCCGCCGGCGCGCGGGCCCCGCATGGCCGTGCGCGACTACCGGTCCTTCTGAGCCCTGGGTGCGAGGCACGAACCCAGGCGGACGTAGTGTGCCCTGTATGAGTCTCGTCAGTGATTCCGCGCTCCGCCGCGCGCTCGCCCGCGCCCGTGACGGCAAGGCCCTCGACGTCACCGAGGCGACGGTGCTGCTGCACGCCCGGGGCGCGCACCTGGACACGCTCCTCGACCACGCCTCCCGGGTGCGTGACGCCGGGCTGCGGGCGGTCGGCCGCGAGGGTGTCATCACCTACAGCCGCAAGGTGTTCATCCCGTTGACGAGGCTGTGCCGCGACAAGTGCGGCTACTGCACGTTCGCCACCGCCCCGCACCGGCTGCCGGCGGCGTACCTCAGCCCGGACGAGGTGCTGGAGATCGCCCGGCAGGGTGCCGCGATCGGGTGCAAGGAGGCGCTGTTCACGCTGGGTGACCGGCCCGAGGACCGCTGGCGGCAGGCGCGGGAGTGGCTCGACGCGCACGGCTACGACGACACGCTGTCGTACGTGCGGGCGATGGCCGTCAGGGTGCTGGAGGAGACCGGGCTGCTGCCGCATCTCAACCCCGGCGTGCTGAGCTGGCGCGACCTGCAGCGCCTCAAGCCGGTCGCGCCGTCGATGGGCATGATGCTGGAGACGACCTCGCGGCGGCTGTTCGAGGACAAGGGCCAGCCGCACCACGGCTCGCCCGACAAGGACCCCGCCGTCCGGTTGCGGGTGCTGGAGGACGCGGGCCGGTCCAACGTGCCGTTCACCACCGGCATCCTCATCGGGATCGGCGAGACCGTCGAGGAGCGGGCCGAGTCGATCTTCGCGATGCGCCGGGTGGCCCGCGAGTACGGCGGCGTCCAGGAGGTCATCGTCCAGAACTTCCGCGCCAAGCCCGACACCGCCATGCGCGGCCTGCCCGACGCCGACCTGCAGGAGCTGGCGGCCACGATCGCGGTGGCCCGGCTGGTCATGGGCCCGAAGGTACGCCTGCAGGCCCCGCCCAACCTCGTCGACTCCGAGTACGAGCTGATGATCCGGGCGGGGATCGACGACTGGGGCGGCGTGTCGCCGCTGACCCCCGACCACGTCAACCCGGAGCGTCCGTGGCCGCAGATCGACGACCTGGCGGCCCGCACCGCCGACGCAGGCTTCCGGCTGCGCGAGCGGCTGACCATCTACCCCGAGTACGTGCTGGCCGGCGAGCCGTGGCTGGACCCGAGGCTGTTCGCGCACGTCGAGGCGCTGGCCGACCCCGAGACGGGGCTGGCCCGCGAGGACGCTGTGCTCCGCGGCAGGCCGTGGCAGGAGCCGGACGGCGGGTTCGCCCCGTCCGGCAGGGTGGACCTGCACGTCGAGGTGGACACGACGGGGCGCACCCACGACCGCCGCGACGACTTCGACGACGTCTACGGCGACTGGGAGGCGCTGCGTGACCGGCTCGCCCCCGCAGCCACCCTCGCCTCCGGGACCGGCGGCGGCACCCCGGGCGAGCTGCGCCAGGCGCTCAGGAGGGCGGCGGCCGACCCGGCCGGGCTCACCGACGACGAGGCGGTGGCGCTGCTGTCGGCCGACGGGGAGGCGCTGGAGGAGCTGGCCGCCATCGCCGACGACCTGCGCGCCCAGGCAGCCGGCGACGACGTCACCTACGTCGTCAACCGCAACATCAACTTCACCAACGTCTGCTACACCGGGTGCCGGTTCTGCGCCTTCGCCCAGCGCCGCACCGACGCCGACGCGTACACGCTGAGTCTCGAACAGGTCGCCGACCGGGCCGAGGAGGGCTGGCTGGCCGGCGCGACCGAGGTGTGCATGCAGGGCGGCATCCACCCCGACCTGCCCGGCACCGCCTACTTCGACCTGGCCAGGGCGGTCAAGGCGAGGACGCCCGGCATGCACGTGCACGCGTTCTCCCCGATGGAGGTGGTCAACGGCGCGAGCCGGACGAACCTGTCGATCGAGGAGTGGCTGCACGCGGCGAAGGAGGCCGGCGTCGACTCGCTGCCCGGCACGGCGGCGGAGATCCTCGACGACGACGTGCGCTGGGTGCTGACGAAGGGCAAGCTGCCCGCCAAGGAGTGGATCGAGGTCGTCACCACCGCCCACCGCGTGGGCCTGCCGACCACGGCCACGATGATGTACGGCCACGTGGACGGCCACGCGCACTGGGTCAGGCACATCAAGCTGATCAGGCGGCTGCAGGAGGAGACGGGCGGGTTCTCGGAGTTCGTGCTGCTGCCGTTCGTGCACACCAGCGCGCCGATCTACCTCGCCGGCATCGCCCGGCCCGGCCCCACGGCCCGCGAGAACCGCGCCGTGCACGCCCTGGCCAGGATCCTGCTGCACGGCGCGATCGGCAACATCCAGTGCTCCTGGGTCAAGCTGCGGGACGACCTGTGCCGGCAGGTGCTCGACGGCGGCGTCAACGACCTCGGCGGCACGCTCATGGAGGAGACGATCAGCCGGATGGCCGGGTCGGAGAACGGCTCGTACAAGACGATCAGCGAGCTGCGCGCGATGGCGGGTGCCACGGGGCGGCCGGTCCGCCAGCGCACCACCGAGTACGGCGTCCCGAGCGAGGAGCGGCTGGCCGCGTCCGCGGCGAGCGACGGCGTCTGCCGGAGCGTGCGCCGGGCCCTGCCGACGGTCTAGGTATAACATGTTCTAGCGAGTACTTGATTCGGGTGGGGGAGGCGCTGGGAGAATCATCACTCCCGTGGAGAGAGGTTCACCGTGCGGTTGGGTCGACACCGCGCCGCGTTAAGCGCTGAGCTGCGGCGGAGGAAGGCACTCCAGCGAGGTCTGCTGGCCGGGCTGGCCGCCGTGGCGCTCGTCGCGGCCACGCTCGTGGTCCTCCTCGGCGGCGGCGCCGCCCTGTGCGCCACACGAGAGCCTGTTCTGGTCGACGTCGCCGCCGCGGTGGACGTGGCGCCCGTCGCGATGCGGGCGGCGGCCCGTTTCAACGAGACCAAGACGACGTCGGACGGCCGGTGCGTGCTCGTCCAGGTCACCGAGCAGCCGCCGGCCACCGTGCTGCGGACGCTGATCGGCGACCGGGCGGGCGTGCTGCGCGAACGGCCGGACGGCTGGATCGCCGACTCCTCGGCGTGGATCCGGCTGGCCCGCAAGCAGGGTGCGAGCGCGCTGCCCGCGGGCGAGAGCGTGGTGGCCACCTCGCCGCTCGTCTTCGCCACCCGCCAGTCGCTGGCGCGGCGCTTCTCCGTCGGCGGCACCCAGATGAACTGGCGGATGGTCTTCCCCGCCACCGTGCGCGGCCGGCTGCTGCCCACCGAGAACGAGCCCGACGTGGTCCGCGTCCCCGACCCGTCGCTGGCGGGCGCCGGCATCGCCACGGTCGCCGCCGCCCGCGACGTCGTCGGCACCGGGCCCGACGCCGACAAGGCGCTCACCGCGTTCGTGCGCTGGGCGCAGGCCGGCTCGGCCCCCGACTACCGCACGATGCTGGCGGCCGTGGACGACCGCGCGTTCTGGCGACGCCCGGTCGTCATCGTGCCCGAGCAGTCGGTGTGGGACCACGGCCGCCGCCCCTCGGCCGACCCGGTCGTCGCGCTGCACCCGCGTGAGGGCACCATCAACCTCGACTACCCGTACGTGGTGACCGCCACCGACCCGGCCGTGGCCGACGCCTCGACCGTCTTCGCCGAGTGGCTGCGCGGCCCCGAGGCGCAGGACCTGGTCCGGCGGGCGGGGTTCCGCTCCGGTGACGGCCTGCTGCCGCCGATCTCGCCCGGGCCGGAGATCCCGGCCGAGGCGCCCAGGGCGCGGCCGTCGGTGACGCCGGAGGACATCGACGAGGCGCTGCAGGCGTGGAGCCGGCTCGCGCCGCCCACCAACATCCTGGTGCTGGCCGACACCTCCAAGCACATGGCCGAACCGATCAAGGGCGGCATCACCCGGGTGGGCGTCGCGCTGGAGGCCGCCAAGATCGGGCTGCGGCTGTTCCCCGACTCGACGCACATGGGCATGTGGGAGTTCGCCGACAGGCTGGGCACGGTGAAGGGCCACCTGGAGCGGGTGAGCCTCGGGCCGATCAGCCGGCCCGCCGGCGGCCAGGTCGTCCGGCGGAGCGTGCTGGACGAGCTCACCACCTCGATCACCGCCCACGCCGACCGGGACAGCTCGCTGTACGACGCCGTCCTGAGCGGCTTCCGTGAGGTGACGCAGGAGTACCGCGAGGAGATGAACAACGTCCTCCTCGTGATCACGGCGGGCAGGGACGACGGCCACGGCACCCGGCTCCAGCAGCTCCTCGACCGGCTCGACGCCGAATGGGACCCGGACAAGCCGGTTCAGATCGTGCTCATCGCGTTCGGCGACGACGTGGACCGCGACGGCCTGGCCCGCATCGCGACCGCCACGAACGGCTCCCTGCACGTCGCCGAGCAACCGGACGAGATCATCGACGTCTACCTCGCCGCCCTGGCCCGCCGCCTGTGCCACCCCACCTGCAAGCCGGCGGCCTGATGCGAACCCCGGTCGTCGGCCAGGTCGTCGGACAGGTCGGCCGCCGGCGGGTCAGGTGCCGCCGGCGGCCGGCCGGGGCCGGTCAGCGACCGGTCAGACGCGTTGCCACAGGGCTGGGACGTTCGGCGGCTCCCAGCCGCTGATGGCCGTGTGGGCCTGGAGGCACCGGTACGTCGCGCCGTCGTAGGTCACGGTGGAGCCGGGGCCGTAGGCGGTGCCCGCCTTCCAGGTGCCGCCGGGGCTCGACGTGGGGGTCGGGCTCGGCGTGGGCGTCGGGCTGGCGGTCGGCGTGGGGGACGGGTCCGGCGTGCCGCCGCCGCCGATCCGCAGGTCGATGCAGGCGTAGAAGGCGTTGGCCGTGTCGGCGACGTTCCAGATGGCGAGGACCTTCTGGCGGCCGGAGAAGCCGGACAGGTTCACGGTGTGGGAGACCGTGGGGGGCGGCTGCTGGCCTCCGCCGCTGAACGAGGCCACCCGGGTGCCGCCGATGTAGTACTCGTACGTGCTGGTCGCGTGCCGGGCGGTGAACGTCCAGTTGAACGTCACCGTGGTGCCGACCGACGTGACCGGCCACGGCTTGCTCTCGTCGCTGAGCTGTGCGAAGCGGGCGTTGTTGGCGTGGCAGTTGCGCAGGCCCTTCGGCCCTTCCACGCTCTGCGGCTCGTAGATGATGTCACCGCAGTTGGGCACCTGCCCGCGGGCGCAGAACGCCTGGCGGCTCGGGGGTGAGTTGACGTAGCCGTGGGCCTGCGCCGGCTGCGCGACGAACACCGTGGCAGCGATGGCGATCGCTGCCGTGGCGAGTAACGTGAGCGTCCTTCGCATGAAAGTGCTCCTCTACATGGGGGGATGTCCCGAATGTAAAGGAAACTTTCCTAAGCGTATAGTCCTTCTGACGGATCGTGTCAAGATCAGCGCACCACGATGAAGTCGTCCGGGTCCCGGGGCGGGCGCTGACGGGGCGGGGCGGCGGCATGGCCCACCGCGACACAGCCCATCGGGTCCCACGAGCCGGGCAACTCCAGCACCTCCCGCACGACCGGGCGGCAGAACATCGTGGACGACACCCACGCCGAGCCGAGCCCCTCGACGGCGAGCTGGATCAGCAGGTTCTCGACGCCCGCACCCGTCGCGACGACGAACATCTCCCGCTCGGCGGCGTTGCGCCGCTCGTCGCGGTAGGTGTGGGAGCCCTCCATCACCAGGCACGGCACCACCAGGAAGGGGGCGTTGCGCAGCACGTCGCCGCGCCTGACCCGCTTGGCGATCGACTCTTCGGAGAACCCGTCGCCGCGCAGGTCGGCGATCCACGCCTCGCGCATGGCGTCGAGCAGCCTCAGCCGCGCCGCCGCCGACTCGACCAGCACGAACCGCCACGGCGTCGTGTGGTGCGGAGCCGGCGCCGCGATGCCCGCCGCGACCGCCCGCCGCACCGCCGCGGGGTCCACCGGCTCGTCGGAGAACTCACGGATCGTACGGCGGGCGAACACCACGTCGCGCGAACCGTATCGGAACAGATCCTCGGCCGAGGGCCGCACCAGCGGCCGGACCCCCGGCCCGTCGTCGTCGGTCACCAGGTGCGCCAGCCCCCGGACGACGGCGACCGGAACACCGGTGAGCTTGCCCTTGACCAGCTCGGCGGCCGAGGCGATCTCGTCGGCCAGCGCGGTCACCGTGGCGTTGAGCGGGTTGCCGTGGGTGTCGGCGAGCCCGCGGAAGTCCTCCAGCGGGAGCACGCCCGCCGCGCCGATGGCCACGTCGGTCAGCCCGTGCCGCCAGGGACGGCCGAAGGTGTCGGAGACGATCACCCCGACCCGCGCCGGCAGCCCGGCCCGGACCCGCCGGGCGGAGGCGTCGGCGTCCTCCGGCAGCAGCAGGACCGTGCCGGGGTCGGTGTTGGACGCGTCGACGCCGGCCGCCGCCATCACGAACCCGTGCCGGGTCTCGGAGATGACCGTGTCGCCGCGCCGGGCGACCACCCGCACGGTCTCGTCCTCGATCGCCGCCAGGCGGTCGGGCGCCTGCCGCACCCGGCCCTCCGCCTTGCTGATGATCTTGGAGGTGATGACGACGATGTCGCCGTCGCGCAGGTCGGCGTCCTTGAGCAGGGCCGCGAGGTCGTCCCCCGCCCGCACCTCGCCGATGCCCGTGACGGGGATCACCTCGACCCGCTCGGGGGCCGCGGCCGGACCGGGGTGGGGAGCGGCGGAGGGGCCGGATGCGGGGGGCCGCTCGTCGGGGGCGTGGTCGCTCATCGGGCCAGCTCCAGGGCGAGGTCGAGGGCGGCGCGGGCGATCTCGGCCGCCGCCTCGGCATCGTGCATGAGGATCGGCCGGGACGCCACTCGCACGCCGTCCAGGCGGACCCCGTCGTCCTCGGGCGCCACCAGCCAGCCGTCGAGCAGCTCGGCGCCGTACAGGCCGAGCACCGCCTGAGCCGTCGTCTCGACGCCGATGGCCGTCAGGCAGGCATCGGCCATGCCGCGGACGGGGGCCCCGCCGATGATGGGGGAGACGCCCACGACCGTCTTGGGCAGCAGCGCCTCGCGGATGCCCGGCACCTGGAGGATCGTGCCGATGCTCACCACCGGGTTGGACGGAGGCAGGAGCACCACGTCGGCCTCTTCGACCGCCTCCAGGACGCCGGGGGCGGGCCTGGCGGTCTCGGCGCCGACCAGGGCGAACGACTCGGCGGGCACGGAGGCGCGCAGGCGGACCCACCACTCCTGGAAGTGGATGGCGCGCCGCCCCTGCTCGTCCGAGATCACGACGTGCGTCTCGCAGCGGTCGTCGCTCATCGGCAGCAGGCGGACGCCGGGCTGCCAGCGGGCGCACAGCGCCTCGGTGATCTGGGAGAGCGGGTAGCCGGCCTCCAGCATCTGGGAGCGGACGATGTGGGTGGCGAAGTCACGGTCGCCCAGCCCGAACCACTGGGGCTCCACGCCGTACGCCGCCAGCTCCTCCTTGACGACGTGCGACTCCTTGGCACGGCCCCAGCCCTGCTCCTCGTCGATGCCGCCGCCCAAGGTGTACATGACCGTGTCGAGGTCGGGGCAGACCCGCAGGCCGAACAGGGTGATGTCGTCGCCCGTGTTGCCGATCACGGTGATCCGGGCGTCGGGGGCCGCGGCGCGCAGGCCGCGCAGGAAGCGGGCGCCGCCGATGCCGCCGGCGAGGGACACGATGTGCATGCGGCCCAGTCTTCCACCGACCTGCGACACCTTCCTTCGGGGGCCCGATTGCCCTGAAATATAGGCCTTTAAGGGTTGAAACATGTGTCATTGGGGAACGAGAGGTTTTTGTGACTTGTGCCGTCTTGGGGCAGTCATGTGGCAAACTCCCTTCGGGCTAACGGGTTCCCCGGGGAGTGGTTGTGAGCAAACTCGACGTCGATCGGCTCAAGGAGCCGGCCGCCTGGCTGATGGTGGCCGCAGGCGGGCTGAGCGTGCTGCTGGCGATGGGCAGGGTCCTGATCGGCTCGTCGTCGAGCTTCGGCGGCAGCTCCATCGCCGACCGCGCCGCGGCCAACCTCTTCTCCCTCACCAGCCCGGTGACGGCGGCGTTGCTGCTGGGGGCCGTGCTCCTGATGACCAAGGTGGGGCAGCCGTCGGCCAGGGCGAAGCTGGTCGCGTACGGCGCGGTGGGCGGGCTCGGCGTCGCGACCGTGTTCGGCGCCCTGTCGCTGCTGCTCGGCCTGTTCGCGGACGCCGGCGTGTGGTCCAAGTTCGAGTTCCTGCTCACCGGGGTGCCCCTGCTCGGGCTGACCGCCGTGGCCCTGGTCTACCTGCTGCCGCAGGTCCTGACCGCGGGCCCCGCCTCCGGCCAGGGCTACGGTCCTGGCGCGCCGTACGGCCGGCAGCCGCAGTACGGGCAGGCCCCGGGCGCCCCCTACGGCCAGCAGGCCGACTACGCCCCGCAGCCCGGCTTCGGCCAGCAGCCTCCCGGTCAGACCCCCTACGGTCAGCATCCCGACTACGGGCAGCCCGCCGACGGCCGGCACCCGGGCTTCGGACAGCAGCCCGGCTACGGCCCGCCCGGCGAGGCCCAGCAGCCAGGGTTCGGCCATGGAGAGGGCCCGCAGCCCGGGTCCGGCCGGCACGATGAGGGGCAGCCCGGCTACGGCCAGGCCGGTGACGGTCAGCAGTCCGGCTACGGCCGGCCCGGCGAGGCCCAGCAGCCGCAGCCCCGAACGCCCCAGCCCCGTGCCGCCCTCCCCGCCGCCCCCGGCGACACCAGGACCGACCCCGGTTACGGCGAACCCGCCCTCCCCGGCCACGCCCAGCAGGAGCCGTCCTCCCCCCAGACGGACCAGGGCTTCGGCCAGACGGACCAGGGCTTCGGCCAGACGAACCCGACCCAGAGCATCCCCGCTCAGGACGACCACCAGGGCTTCGGCCGGCCCGCGGACCAGCATGGCTTCGGCCAGGCCGGTGACGGTCAGCAGCCCGGTTACGGTCACCCCGCCCCGGCCCAGGCCGACTACGGCCAGCCCGCCCCGGCCGACCAGGGCTTCGGCCAGAGCGCGCCGCAGGACCAGGGCTTCGGGCATAGCGCCCCGGCCGACCAGGGCTTCGGGCAGAACTCGCCGCAGGACCAGACCTACGGGCAGAGCGCGCCGCAGGACCAGGGCTACGCCCAGAACCCGTCGCAGGACCAGGGCTTCGGCCAGACGAACCCCACCCAGTCCTTCCGCGCCCAGAACGACCAGCAGAACATCGGCCAGCCCACCCCGGCCCACGCGTCGTACACGCCCGCGGAGACCCGGCCCGACGCGGGCCAGCCGCCGGTCGCCGAGTACACGCCCGCTCCCTACGTCCCCGCGGACAGCCAGCCGGGCCTGTACGGCCAGCCCTCCTACACCACGGCCGACTCCCAGCCCGACCTCTACGCCCCGGCCGACACCCACCCGGCCGGCGGCTACCCGCCCGCCGCCGCCCTCCAGGCCGACCCCTACGCGCCGCCCGCCCCCCAGCCCGGCGCCTACACCCCGCTCGACCCCCAGTACCAGCCGTCGCAGCCGCCGTACAGCGCCCAGGACGGCGCCCCGTACGTGCCGCCGATCGTCCAGCCGAACGCCTTCAACGCCCCGGCGTCCACCGACTACCCGACCGGCGAGACCGCGCCCAGCGTGCCGTTCCCCCCGTCGCCGCACCAGGCGGACCAGCAGGGTGGACAGCACAGCGGCCAGCAGGGTGGCCAGCACAGTGGCCAGCAGGGCGGCCAGCCGTTCACCGGCTACTCGGGCCACGAGTACGCCGCCCCGGCCTACCAGGAGCCCGACCCGCCCGTCGATCCGCGCTCGCAGCAGCTCCACGACGCCTACCAGCAGGCGGAGACCTATCAGCACTCGGGCCAGCAGCAGGCCAGGCCGTACGAGGACCCGCTCGGCCACCCCCAGCAGTACCAGCCGCAGCAGCAGTATGGCGGTCAGCCCCAGCAGGCCCCGTACGGGCAGCCGCCGAGCGGCGCGCACCACGCGGGCGGCCAGGGCCAGCACCAGTACGGCCAGCCCGCCCCCGGCCAGCCCGCCCCCGGCCAGTACGGCCAGCAGTACGAGCCCCAGCCGGCCGCCTACGAGCCGCAGCCCTACCAGCAGCAGCCGCCGTCGCAGCCCTACCAGTCGCCGGCGGAGTCCACGGTGCGCCTCGACCCGGAGTCCTACCGCGGCGACGCGCTCGGTGACCAGCGGCGGGGCGGGGACGACCCGATCGACCCGACAGCGATATACACCCCCAACGAGCCACGCCGGTAACGAACCAGCAAAGCACGGCTAGAGAGAAGGTGGGCCCCGGGCGGGCGTCTATACCGCCCTGGTACGGTTCCGACCGCTGACAGCGTTGAACACGCCAGGCCAACGCCATGGATCCCGTGGCGCCGGGTCAGGTGCGAACATCACATGCCGAGCACACCGGGGCGAGAGCTGGTCTTTCCCCGGATAGCGGCATGCCGCTTGACGCCGCGTACAACACGCGCGTGTAATTACAACCATGTTGTTACGCCTTCGCTTGGGTGGGTAATAAGGAAGGCGTCCATGGGGGGCTCCATTGCGGGCGGGCGGCAGGGAGGTGTGCAGTGACCGATCCGGTCATCGCACAGGATCAGCTTGACGCTGAAGAACTCGGATGGCAGGAGCGCGCCCTGTGCGCGCAGACTGACCCGGAGGCGTTCTTCCCGGAGAAGGGCGGCTCCACCCGAGAGGCCAAGAAGGTCTGCCGATCGTGCGAGGTCCGTGCCGAGTGCTTGGAGTACGCGCTCGAACACGATGAGCGGTTCGGCATCTGGGGTGGGTTGTCAGAACGGGAGCGCAGACGGATCAAGCGCCAGGCCGTCTAACGATAGGAAACACCGGCGAAGGGGTCGTGCGGATTGTGCCGCCCGGCCCCTTCGTGCCGCCCGGCCCCCCAGACCGACGCCCCGGACAGGCGCACCAGACCGGCGCCTCAGACCGGCGCCTCGCTAGCGGCGGTCGTCGTAGCCCGGGTCGACCGTCTCGGGCGACACGCCGAGCAGCGTGGCCACCTGCTCCACCACGGTGTCGTGCACGAGCGCCCCGAGGGCGTCGCGGTCACGGGCGCGGGCTTCGAGCGGGCGCCGGTAGACGACGACCGACGCCGGGTCGGGCCCCTT
The DNA here is from genome assembly GCF_043204415.1 of Nonomuraea sp. NPDC047897. Lineage (NCBI taxonomy): Bacteria > Bacillati > Actinomycetota > Actinomycetes > Streptosporangiales > Streptosporangiaceae > Nonomuraea > Nonomuraea sp. NPDC047897. Next base: position 404,329 of record NZ_JBIDCC010000001.1, read on the forward strand.
GGCCGCCTGGGCGCGGCCGAGCGGGATCGGGTCGGGGCCGAGACCGGGCCCGTCGTCGAGTTCGCTGAGCGGCGGCACGTCCTCCACCGCGAACTCCACCGCCGAGAGCTGCCGGTCCCACTGCGGGCGCAGCCGGTCGACCGCGTCGAGCACCAGGTCGTCGAACCGCTCGCTGCGTGAGCGCGCGATGGGGACGTGGGACGGCGCCAGCGGGCCGCGCAACCCGCGACCGTGTCGGTCACGCCGCCGTGGGCCCCGCTTCTGAGTCACGGGGCAAGTCTACGGGGAGACGGCATCGGTGCATGTGGGCTCAAAGCCTGCGACAGGTGTCCGAATTGTGGCGACACGCTCGTTAAGAGCGCTCAGATAGTGGCGCCTCGCACTCTTACCAGATACGGTCCCTCCGTGAGCCCCGTCCGCCGCTGTTCCCGCACCGCCTGCAGCCAGCCTGCCGTCTTCACGCTCACGTACGTATACGCCGACTCCACCGCTGTTCTCGGCCCCCTGGCGACGTACGCGGAGCCACACTGCTACGACCTGTGCGCCGAACACGCCGAACGGCTGACCGCCCCGCGCGGCTGGGAGGTCGTGCGCCTGCCCACCGACGGCGGCTCACCCAGCTCCGACGACCTGGAGGCGTTGGCCAACGCCGTCCGGGAGGCGGCCAGGCCCGCCCCCTCGGGTGGCGGCGAGCCGGTCGGTCAGGGCGTCGAGGTCGGCCGCCGGGGGCACCTGCGGGTTCTGCGGTCCGCCCAGCAACATCGCGACCGGTAGGCTCGTTCCAGACGTAGACGACCTAGGGGCGGAGCTGGAGAGTGGGCGACCTCGCCAAGATCTTCAAGGCTTACGACGTGCGCGGCGTGGTGCCGGACGAGTTGGACGAGGCGACCGCAGAGGCGGTGGGGGCCGCTTTCGTGGAGGTCACCGGGGCGAGCGCCGCCGTGGTCGCGCACGACATGCGTGAGTCGTCCGGGCCGCTGGCCGCCGCGTTCGTGCGCGGCGCGCGCTCGCGCGGCGCCGACGTCGTGCACGCGGGCCTGGGCTCCACCGACCTGCTCTACTACGCCAGCGGCAGCCTCGGCCTGCCCGGCGTGATGTTCACCGCCAGCCACAACCCGGCCCGTTACAACGGCATGAAGATGTGCCGCGCCGGCGCGGTGCCGATCGGCGGCGACACGGGTCTCACCGAGATCCGCGACCGGGCCGCGGCTCTGGCCGGTCACCCGGAGGCCGTCGGCGGCCCCGCCGGGTCGCTGGTCGAGAAGGACCTGCTCGCCGGCTACGCCGGGCACCTGCGCACGCTCGTCGACCTGTCGGGCATCCGGCCGCTCAAGGTGGTCGTCGACGCCGGCAACGGCATGGGCGGGCTCACGGTTCCGGCCGTGTTCGACGGGCTGCCGATCGAGCTGACCCCCCTCTACTTCGAGCTCGACGGCACCTTCCCCAACCACGAGGCCAACCCGCTGGAGCCGGCCAACCTGCGCGACCTGCAGCGTGCCGTCCTCGACGCCGGCGCCGACCTGGGCCTGGCCTTCGACGGCGACGCCGACCGCTGCTGGGTGGTGGACGAGCGCGGCGAGTCGGTCTCGCCCTCGGCGATCACCGCCCTGGTGGCCGCCCGTGAGCTGGCCAGGTATCCGGGTGCCACGATCATCCACAACCTGATCACGTCACGCGGCGTTCCGGAGATCATCCGCGAGCACGGCGGCGAGCCGGTGCGCACCCGCGTCGGCCACTCCTTCATCAAGGCCGAGATGGCCCGCACGGGCGCCGTCTTCGGCGGCGAGCACTCCGCCCACTACTACTTCCGCGACTTCTGGTTCGCCGACTCGGGCATGCTGGCCGCGCTGCACGTGCTGGCCGCGCTCGGCGGGCAGGAGCTGCCCCTGTCGCGGGTGGTGGGGGCCTACTCCCGCTACCACGCCTCGGGCGAGATCAACAGCACGGTGGACGACCAGGACAAGGCGCTGCTGCGGGTGCGCGAGGCGTTCGGCGACCGGGGCACGGTCGACGAGCTCGACGGGCTGACCGTGAGCACTCCCGGCTGGTGGTTCAACCTGCGCGCGTCCAACACCGAGCCGCTGCTCAGGCTCAACGCCGAGGCGGCCGAGGAGACCACGATGAGGGCGGTCACCGACGAGGTGCTCGCCATCGTAAGAAGGGTGTCAGAGTGAAGATCGACGACTGGCTGCTGGAGATCCTGGCCTGCCCGGCGTGCAAGTCGCCGCTGCGCGCCGAGGTCGAGGCCGAGGAGCTGGCCTGCACGGGCTGCGGCCTGATCTACCCGGTTCGCGACGACATCCCGGTGCTGCTCGTCGACGAGGCCAGGAAGCCGTGATCTGGGAGCCGGAGAGGCTCGACAACCAGGACCACCTGTCCGAGGGCGATCCGGGTGGCATGCTGCTCGCGGTCGCCGCGTCCGCCGCCCAGGTCCGCACCGGATATCGCACCGCCGTCGAGGCGGGCGTCGGCCGGCTCGGCGAGCAGGGCCGGCCCCGTGCCGTCGTGGTCGTCGGGATGGGCGGCTCGGCCATCGCCGGCGACATCCTGGCCGCCGTCTGCGGCAACGGCGCGCCGGTGCCGATCGTGACCGTGCGCTCCTACCAGCTGCCCGGCTGGGTGGGCGCGGCCGACCTGGTCGTCGCGGTGTCCTGCTCGGGCCGCACGGAGGAGACGCTGTCGGCGGTCACGGAGGCCGTGCGGCGCGGCTGCTCGCTGCTCGCCGTCGGCGCTCCCGGCTCACCGCTGGAGTCGATGGCGAGGCAGGCGTCCGCGACGTACGTGCCGGTGCCCGCGAGCGGGCAGCCGCGGGCCAACGTGTGGCTGCTGGCCGTGCCGCTGGTCGTGGCCGGTGCCGCGCTCGGCCTCGCGCGGGCTGACGAGGAGCTGTTCGAGAACGTGGCGCGGCTGCTGGAGGACATGGCCCACCGATGCCGGCCGTCCAGCGAGTCGTTCGTCAACCCCGGCAAGGCGCTGGCCATGGACCTCGCCGAGAGCATCCCGATGATCTGGGGCTCGTCGCCGCTCGCCGCCGTCGCCGGATACCGGCTGGCCTGCCAGCTCAACGAGAACGCCAAGTATCCGGCCGTGTTCGGCGAGCTGCCCGAGGCCAACCACAACCAGGTGGTCGCCTTCGACGGCCCGCTCGCGCGGCGCGACGTCTTCGACGAGACGCAGGCGCACACGCTGAGGCTCGTCATGCTGCGCGACGTCGAGGAGCATCCGCAGGTGAAGCGGCGGCGCGAGGCGTCCGAACGGCTGGCCCACGACCGCGACGTGCCCGTCACCGAGGTGACGGCCGAGGGGGAGCACCCGCTGGAGCGGCTCGCCTCGCTGATCGGGCTCGGCGACTACGCGACTACCTACCTCGCGCTCGGGTACGGCGTCGATCCGACCCCGGTGTCGGCCATCACAGAGCTGAAGGCCAGGATCTCGCACTAGGATCCCTTTCTCGGGGCTCTGTAGGCGTCCTATAGCTATGAGTGGAGAAGACCCGTGAGCGCGAGCGGCGGTACCAAAGCGATCATCGCGGCCTTGGTGGCCAACCTGTCCATTGCGGTGGCGAAGTTCGTGGCCGCGTTCTTCACCGGCTCCTCCTCCATGCTGGCCGAGGGCATCCACTCGGTGGCCGACTCGGGCAACCAGGCGCTGCTGCTGCTCGGCGGCAAGCGGGCGCAGCGGAGCCGCACCCGGGAGCACCCGTTCGGTTACGGGCGCGAGCGCTACTTCTACGCCTTCGTGGTGGCCGTCGTGCTGTTCACGATCGGCGCGGTCTTCTCGATCTACGAGGGTTTCCACAAGCTGTCGTCGGAGGAGCCGCTCACGTCGCCGGCGTGGGCGATCGGGGTGCTGGTCTTCGCGATCATCGCCGAGGCGTTCTCGTTCCGCACGGCGATCAAGGAGTCCAACGCGGTGCGTGGCTCGCAGTCGTGGGTCGCGTTCGTGCGCCGGGCGAAGTCGCCTGAGCTGCCGGTCATCCTGCTGGAGGACCTCGGCGCGCTGCTGGGCCTGATCTTCGCGCTGTTCGGCGTCAGCATGGCGGTCGTCACCGGCAACCCGGTGTGGGACGCCATCGGCACGCTCATGATCGGTGTCCTGCTCGCGGTGATCGCGATCATCCTGGCGATCGAGACCAAGTCGCTGCTGCTCGGCGAGGGCGCCACCCCCGAGATGGAGCGCCAGATCCATGCCGCGCTGGAGGGCTCCACGGAGGTCGAGCGCGTGATCCACATGCGCACGCTGCACCTGGGGCCGGAGGAACTGCTGGTCGCCGCCAAGATCGCGGTGACGCACAACGACACCGCCGCGGAGGTGGCCAGGGGGATCGACGAGGCCGAGCAGCGCATCCGCGAGGCCGTGCCGATCGCCCGGGTCATCTACCTGGAGCCCGACCTCGACCGCACACCGACCGGCGCGGCCGGCTCCCCTGCGTGAGATCTCCGATGTGAGATCCCCGGCGCGGGACGCGCGAGCCGTCCCGCGCCGGGGTCACTCACGGCCGGTCAGGCAGGACGTGCCCCTTTCGGTCTGGTCGAACAGGCACCGCCCGGCCTTCTCCAGCACGACGACCTTCTTCACCGTCGCGAACTGCTTGAGCGTGGTGCCGATCATGTTGAGCACCCGGGCGTCGGACCCTACGCCGTTGCCCATCACGGTGCGGCAGAAGCGCAGCGTCGCGGTGCCCTTCGAGATCTTGAGGGTGAAGTCGGCGCCGCAGGCGGACTTGCCGCGCAGCGCGCCGGTCAGCTCGGAGCGCAGGCCCCTGGCCCGCTCCTTCGCGGTCGGTCCCGCGATGAGCTGTTCGACGGCGAACCTGGCGACGCCCCGGTGGGGCGCCGTCCGGGTCACCGGGACCAGCTTGCCGGGGATGCCGTACCCCTTGGCGAAGTAGACCTTCACCGTGCTCCCGGCCAGGGTGGGGGAGCCCGCCGCGGGCGCCGGGGACAGCGCCAGAACGGTGGCCATCAGCAGTTCTCTCATGTCTTCTTTGACGTCTGGCCGGGGGCCGGGGTTCGAAGCAGGCGCAGCGCCTTCTCCTTTTCGAAGTCGAGCGCCCGGCGCGGCACCGGGATGCGTCCGATCCGTACGCCGAGGTCGCGGACGGCGGCGGCCACGGCCGGCTCGCTGAGCACGCGCAACGCGAACGCCAGCGCCGCGGGGGAGACGTCGAAGCGCTTCTCCAGCTCGACGCCCTGGGCGACCGCGGCCAGCTCGTCGGGGCCGAAGCGGCGGTGCGCGCCCTGCTCCCGAATGGGAGGCAGGAGGCCCAGAGCTTCCCGGTATCGCAGCATTCGGGGGGACATGCCCAACCGCTGGGCGGCTTCCGTGATGCGCATCCTTACATTCTTACGTCAGGAAGCGGCCGCTGAGCGTGCTCCGCGTCGGAACGACGCCTAAACTCGTCGGCGACAACGTGTGCCGAGAGCCGTGATGCGAGGGAATCAGATGGACTTCAAGGTCGCCGACCTTTCACTTGCCGAGTTCGGCCGCAAGGAGATCAGGCTCGCCGAGCACGAGATGCCCGGCCTGATGGCGATCCGCAAGGAGTACGCGGCCGCGCAGCCCCTGCGTGGCGCGAAGATCATGGGCTCCCTGCACATGACCATCCAGACCGCCGTCCTCATCGAGACGCTCGTCGCCCTCGGCGCCGAGGTGCGCTGGGTGAGCTGCAACATCTTCTCCACCCAGGACCACGCCGCCGCCGCCGTCGTCGTGGGCCCCGACGGCACCGTGGACGACCCCAAGGGCGTCCCCGTCTTCGCCTGGAAGGGCGAGACGCTGGAGGAGTACTGGTGGTGCACCGAGCAGGCGCTCGCCTGGCCCGGCGCCGACGGGCCCAACATGATCCTCGACGACGGCGGCGACGCCACGCTGCTCGTCCACAAGGGCGCCGAGTACGAGAAGGCCGGCGCCGTCCCCGCCGCCTCCGCCGACGACCCGGAGGAGTGGCACGTCATCATCGACCTGCTCAAGCGCACGGTCACCGACGAGAAGAAGTGGACCCGGATCGCCGAGCAGATCAAGGGCGTCACCGAGGAGACCACCACCGGCGTGCACCGCCTGTACGACATGCACAAGAACGGCCAGCTGCTGTTCCCGGCGATCAACGTCAACGACTCGGTCACCAAGTCCAAGTTCGACAACAAGTACGGCTGCCGCCACTCCGTCATCGACGGCCTCAACCGCGCCACCGACGTGCTCATCGGCGGCAAGGTGGCCGTGGTCTGCGGCTACGGCGACGTCGGCAAGGGCTGCGCCGACGCGCTGCGCGGCCAGGGCGCCCGCGTCATCGTCACCGAGATCGACCCGATCTGCGCCCTGCAGGCGGCCATGGACGGCTTCCAGGTCACCACGCTGGACGAGGTCGTCGGCATCGCCGACATCTTCGTCACCGCCACGGGCAACTTCAACATCATCACCGCCGAGCACATGGCGAGGATGAAGCACCAGGCGATCGTGTCCAACATCGGCCACTTCGACAACGAGATCGACATGGCCGGTCTGATGCGCACCGAAGGCATCACCCGCAACACCATCAAGCCGCAGGTCGACGAGTGGATCTTCCCCGACGGTCACTCGATCATCGTGCTCGCCGAGGGCCGCCTGATGAACCTCGGCTGCGCCACGGGCCACCCGAGCTTCGTGATGTCCAACTCGTTCACCAACCAGGTGATCGCGCAGATCGAGCTGTTCACCAAGACAGCCGAGTACCCGATCGGCGTCTACACGCTGCCCAAGCACCTGGACGAGAAGGTCGCCCGGCTGCACCTCGACGCCCTGGGCGTCAAGTTGACCGAGCTGACCAAGGAGCAGGCGGCCTACATCGGCGTCCACGTCGAGGGCCCGTACAAGTCCGACCACTACCGCTACTGATCCGCCGCCCGCGTGCTGGGCACGCGGCCGACGATCCGGTACGACCGGCACGGCGAGTCCGCCCGCCGCGCGCGCCGGGGCTCCGTCCCCGGCATCCGACGAGCGAGGCGGGTCTCCCGCCGTGCCGAGCCTGCGGGCCGCCCCCTTCGCATAGCCGCGAGCAGGGGGCGGCCCGGCGGGTTTCGCGAGGGGAGAACGACCCGATGGACCTCGGGGAGAGCGGCGAGCGGCAGATCAGCTGGGCCGCCCGGTCGATGCCGGTGCTGACCGCGATCGGCGAGCGGTTCGCTGGTGAGCGGCCGCTCGACGGGCTGAAGATCGCCGCGTGCCTGCACGTGACCGCGGAGACGGCCGTGCTCATGGGCGCGCTCAAGGCGGGCGGCGCCCAGATCGCGCTGGCCGCGTCCAACCCGCTGTCCACGCAGGACGACGTGGCCGAGGCGCTGCGGTCGTACGGGCTGGCCGTGCACGCCCGGGCCGGCGTCGACCGGGCCACCTACTACCGGCACATCCACCGGGCGCTCGACATCGGGCCCGATCTGGTGCTGGACGACGGGTGCGACCTGGTCAACACGTTGCACACCGAGCGGACCGACCTGCTGCCGGGCGTCTCGGGCGGCTGCGAGGAGACGACGACCGGGATCATCCGGCTGCGCCAGATGGCCTCGGAGGAGGCGCTGAGGTTCCCCGTCGTGGCGGTGAACGACACGCGAACCAAGCGGATGTTCGACAACCGCTACGGCACCGGGCAGTCGACGCTGGACGGCATCATGCGGGCCACCAACGCCATGCTGGCCGGCCGGACCGTGGTGGTGGCCGGGTTCGGCTTCTGCGGGCGCGGGGTCGCCGAGCGGGCCAAGGGGCTCGGCGCGCGGGTGGTCGTGACCGAGATCGACGCGGTCAAGGCGCTCGACGCCACCCTGCAGGGCTACGAGGTGCGGCCGATGGCCGAGGCGGCGGCGATGGGCGACCTGTTCATCACGGTGACGGGCAACCGCGACGTGGTCCGGGCCGAGCATCTGGCCGCGATGAAGGACGGCGCCATCCTGGCCAACGCCGGCCACTTCGACGTGGAGATCGACGTGCGCGGGCTGGACGACCTGGCCGTGGAGGTGCACCGCGGGGTCCGGCCCAGCACCGACGAGTACGTGCTGGCCGACGGCCGCCGCCTGCTGCTGCTGGCCGAGGGGCGCCTGGTCAACCTCACGGCCGCGGAGGGCCATCCGGCGGCCGTCATGGACATGTCCTTCTCCGCCCAGGCGCTCGCGGTCGCCTGGCTCGCGCGCGAGCGCCTGCGGCTCGCGCCGGGCGTGTACGACGTGCCGGAGGGGATCGACCAGGAGGTGGCCAGGCTCAAGCTGGCGGCCACGGGCATCGGCATCGACACGCTGACGGCCGACCAGGAGTCGTATCTCCACTCCTGGCGCGTCGGCTCCTGACGGCTCAGCCCGCCGCCTGCATCTCCCGCATGCGGCGGATCTCGGCGCTCTGGGTGACGCTCACGTCGCTCGCCAGCTCCTCGACCCGGATGTGCGAGCCGCCGGTGAGCACCTGGTTCGACATCTTCAGGGCGCCCTCGTGGTGGGCGATCATGAGTTGCAGGAACAGCAGGTCGAACGCCTTGCCCCGGGCCGCCCGCAGTGCCTCCATCTGCTCGGGGGTGGCCATCCCCGGCATGCCGGCGTGCGCGGCGTGATGGTCGGGGACCCGCTGGCCGAGCTCCCGCAGCCACGAGGTCATGAACTGGATCTCCGGCCCCTGCGCGTCCTTGATGCGCGCGGCCAGGGCCTTGAGCTTGGCGGACTGCGCCCTGCTGGGCGCCAGGACGGCCATGTCGAGCGCCTGGCGATGGTGGACGATCATGTCGCGGACGTAGGTCACGTCGGCGGCGTTCGCCGTGGGGGAGGGGACGGCGGTGGCGGCCTCGCCCGGTGCGAGGGTCCTGGCCTCCTCGCCGGGCCTGCCGGGTGCGATCACCGGGGCGGTCGAGTCGACGCGCGGTGCCTGCGGAGTCGTGGTGGTGCAACCCGAGAGGGACATCACCGTGCAGATCACCGTGCCCCCGACGATGAGCGCGGCGCGCAACCAGCCTCCTAGAAAGTCGGTCGAGAATGCGCACTCTAGGCCAAAGGTCCTTGGCGGCGGAAGAGGGGTCCAGCGCCGCCGTTCCCGGCCGCCGGCCGTCGGCGGAGGTCGGCCGGGCGGCTGACCCGCACCGGTGCGGCGGGAGTTCCTGGGGACCTGTCACGCCGGTGCAGGCGTGATTGGTCAGAACTCCTGCCATTTCAAGGGGTCAAAACATTAGATTTCTTGACTATGTGGCAACTGGACGGATTTACAGGGATTGACAGAGACTTGGGCAGTTCACGTCGCAGACCCAGCGCAGACGTGAGTCAAGGAGGCCCATCAGTGTCCAGTCCCCTCCGCGCCCTCGTCGTGGCAGGAGCCGCCGTCGCGTTAGCGCTGACGGCCGTGCCCGCGTCGGCTGCCGACATCCCTCCGCCCGATGCCGTGGTGACCAGCCCGAACGTCTCACACGTGCTGAACGTCCCGAAGCCGGAGCCGCTCGCCGGTACGATCAACACCGACATCGCCTTCCAGGGCGGTTACGCCTACGTGGGCAACTACGGCGGCTTCTCGATCTACGACGTCCGCGATCCGAAGAAGACCAGGCCGGTGAGCTCGGTCGTCTGCCCGGGCGGCCAGATGGACGTCAGCGTCTACGGCGACCTGCTGTTCGCCGCGGTCGACAGCTCGCGCAGCGACGACTCGTGCAACAGCACGGGGCTGCCCGCCAGCAACAAGGAGGCCTGGGAAGGCGTCCGCATCTTCGACATCAGCGACAAGGCCGCCCCGCGGTACATCAAGGCGGTCGAGACCAACTGCGGTTCGCACACCCTGACGCTCGTCCCCGGCAAGGGGCTCGACCGGCTCAGGAATCTGTACGTGTACGTCTCGTCGTACTCGCCCAGCGCGAACTTCCCCGACTGCCAGCCGCCGCACGACAAGATCTCCATCATCAAGGTGCCGCTGCGCAACCCGGCCGCCGCGGCCGTCGCCGCCACCCCGGTCGTCTTCCCCGACGGCGGCAACGAGACCCAGCCGGGCCTGCTGGTGCCGACCAGCGGCTGTCACGACATCACCGCCTACGCCGAGAAGAACATCGCGGCCGGCGCGTGCATGGGCGACGGCGTGCTGTTCGACATCTCCGACCGGCTGAACCCGAAGGTCACCGCCCGGATCACCGACCCGAACTTCGCCTTCTGGCACTCGGCCACGTTCAGCAACGACGCCAGGAAGGTCGTCTTCACCGACGAGCTCGGCGGTGGCGGCGCGGCCACCTGCAACGAGGCCACGGGGCCGAACCGGGGCGCCGACGCGATCTACGACATCGCGCGCGGCAAGCTGGTGTTCAAGAGCTACTTCAAGATCGCAAGGCACCAGGCCGACAGTGAGAACTGCGTCGCGCACAACGGCTCGCTGATCCCCGTCAAGGGCAAGGACATCATGGTCCAGGCCTGGTACATGGGCGGGGTCTCGATCATGGACTTCACCGACTCCGCCAACCCGCGGGAGATCGGCTACTTCGAGCGCGGCCCGCGCGCCGACAACAGCGGCGGCGGCGTCTGGTCCGCGTACTACTACAACGGCCACATCTACGCGGCCGACTTCCACGAGGGGCTCGACGTCATCAAGATCGATGATCCGCTGACCAACGGCGCCGCCCGCGTCCGCACCGACCGGCTGAACGTCCAGACCCAGGAGTCCTACCGCGAGAGGGGCTGGGGCCACCGCGACTGACGACACCCCGACCCGCGTACGGCGGAGCCTCCGGGCTCCGCCGTACCGCTGTCCGGAGGGCCGCGGGGGCGTCCTGATGAAATATGGCGGGAAAGGGGGGAAATTCCTGTCATAGTGGGGGCCGCTGTTTCTCTTTCCCCCTAGCAGGAGGTCCTCTGTGGCGTCCCGGATCGGCCGGACCCTGACGTTGATGGGAGTGGTGCTCGCCCTCACGGCGTCACCCGTACAGGCGGCTGACGACGGCAAGACCAGCCCCAACGTCGAGCACGTGGCCAACGTCCCCAAGCAGGCGCCCTTCGACGCGGCCGACGACGCCTACGGCACGGACCTGGCGTTCCAGGGGCACTACGCCTACCAGGGCAACTACTACGGGTTCACCGTCTACGACATCAGGAACCCGGCCAAGCCCAAGGTGGTGAGCCGCGTGAGCTGCCCCGGCGCGCAGAACGACGTCTCGGTCCACGGCGACCTGCTCTTCCTGTCGGTGGACGAGACCATGCGCGACGACTCCTGCAAGGGCGAGCCCGGCAACGTGGCCTCCTCCTCGTCATGGGAGGGCATCCGCATCTTCGACATCTCCCAGAAGACCCGGCCGAAGTACATCAAGTCCGTCAAGACCGCCTGCGGCTCGCACACGCACACGCTCGTGCCGGACACCACGGGCGCGTCGGTCTACCTGTACGTGTCGTCGTACGGCCCCGAGGCCGCCTTCCCCGGCTGCAAGCCCCCGCACGACCGGATCTCCATCGTCAAGGTGCCGCTGAACAGGCCGACCGCCGCCAAGGTCGTCGCCACGCCGGTGCTCTTCCCCGACGGCGGCAACGAGGCCCAGGAAGGGCTCCTCGCGCCGACCAGCGGCTGCCACGACATCACCGTCTACCCGCGCAAGAATCTCGCCGCGGGCGCCTGCATGGGCGACGGCGTGCTCATCGACATCTCCGACCGCGAGCGTCCCAAGGTCACCGCCACGGTCACCGACGAGAACTTCGCCTTCTGGCACTCGGCGACGTTCAACAACACCGGCGACAAGGTCGTCTTCACCGACGAGCTGGGCGGCGGCCTCGGCTCCACCTGCACCAAGGCGGTCGGCCCCGAGCGCGGCGCGGACGCGATCTTCGACATCGAGAACGGGCAGCTCGTCAAGAAGGCCTACTACAAGATCCCGCGCGTGCAGACCACGTCCGAGAACTGCGTGGCACACAACGGCTCCCTCATCCCGGTCAAGGGCCGCGACATCATGGTCCAGGCGTGGTACCAGGGCGGCGTGTCCGTGTGGGACTTCACCGACTCGGCCGCCCCGAAGGAGATCGGCTACTTCGACCGCGGGCCGATGCGGCCACGCAACTTCGGCGGCTCCTGGTCGGCCTACTACTACAACGGCCACATCTACAGCAGCGACATCCAGCGGGGCCTGGACGTGCTGCGCATCACCGACCGGCGCACCGACCCGGCCGCCAAGGTGCGGATGAAGGCGCTGAACGCCCAGACCCAGACCGGGTTCTGATCCCCACGGGCCGCCCGCCGCTCAGGCGGGCGGCGCGAACCCGCCCGAAGTGGGCCGCGGCGGCTCCGGCGCCGGCCCGGAAGGGCCGGCCTGCCGGAAGGGCGGCTGCGGGAAGGGCGGCGCGGGCGGCGGTGTCGCAGGGGCGGACGGCCAGGGCGGCCCCTGCGGGGCCGACGGCTGGAGATGGGGGGCGTGGCCGGACACGCGCCGGGCGAGCCGCTCGTGGTCGCGCCTGCGGCGCTCGGCCAGGACGGCGCTCAGGTAGGCGTGCGGCGGCACCCCCGGCGGAGCCGGCGGCGAGACGAACGCCGCCACCTGGGTCGCGATCCGGACCCCCATCTCGTGCTGGACGTGCGGCGCGAGGTCGTGCCAGCGCATGAGGTACTGGCGGGCGGCACCCGCCACCTCCTCCGGCAGCCTCGACAGCTCCAGCCGCGTCGCCCAGGAGGCGAGCGGCGGCGGCATCACGATGGCCTGCCCCGTCTCGCGCGGCCCCCGCTCGGAGATCACGATCGTGCCGGCGAAGACGTCGCCGAGCCGCTTGCCGCGCTGGGAGACGAGCGACGAGATCAGCGCGGGCGCCCCGGACAGCAGCCAGAACTCCACCACGCCCGCCAGCCCGCGGAACAGCGCCTGCCTGAACCGCTCGGGCCCGCCGTCGTCGCTGACCACCCGCAGCCCCATGGCCAGCTTGCCCAGGCTGCGACCTCTGCTGACGGTCTCGAAGATCACCGGATAGCCGACCAGCACCAGCACGCTGAGCACGATCGACACCGCCGCGAACATCGCCGGGTCGGAGATCACCGAGAACGCCTGGAGCACCACGTAGGACCCCACCAGGACCGTGAACTGCACCGCCATGTCGATGACGAGCGCCAGCGCCCGCGACGGCATCTGCGCCACCCGCACCTCGACGACGACGGCGTCTCCGGTCACAACCTCTGACATACGTGGAGCCTAACGGCAAAGGCCGGTTGCTCGACCGGCCAGAATGGTCGGGTGGACATCGATGCGTTCGTCGCGGCACACCGCCCCGTCTGGGACCGGCTGGAGCACCTGGTCAAGCACCGCTCGTCCCTGACCGGAGCCGAGGTGGACGAGCTGGTGGACCTCTACCAGAGGGTGTCCACGCACCTGTCGATCGTCCGCTCCGCCTCGACCGACGCGATGCTGACCGGCCGGCTGTCCGCGCTGGTGGCCCGGGCCAGGTCCGCTGTCACCGGCGGCCGCGCCCCGGCCTGGCGGGAGTTCGGCCGGTTCTTCACCGTGTCGTTCCCCGTGGTGGCCTACCGGGCCCGATGGTGGTGGCTGGTCACCGGGCTGGCGTTCGTCGCGGTGTCGTGGGTGTTCGGGGCGTGGGTGGCCGGCGACCCGGCGGTGCAGGCCTCGATCGCCACCCCGGAGGAGATCGAGCAGCTCGTCGAGCACGACTTCGCCGACTACTACTCCGAGAACCCCGCGGCCTCCTTCGCCAGCCGGGTCTGGGTCAACAACGCCTGGCTGTCGGCGCAGGTCATCATGTACGCGATCCTGCTGGGCCTGCCGATCCCGTTCGTGCTGTGGGCCAACGCCGCCAACGTGGCCGCCGCCGGCGGGCTGATGGCCTCCCGCGACAAGCTCGACGTCTTCTTCGGGCTGATCATGCCGCACGGCCTGCTGGAGCTCACCGCCGTGTTCCTCGCCGCAGCCGTCGGCATGCGGCTGGGCTGGACGGTGATCGACCCCGGGCCGCGCAGGCGCGTCGAGGTGCTGGCCGAGCAGGGCAGGGCCGTGGTCAGCGTGGCGCTCGGGCTCGTCGTGGTGCTGTTCGTGTCGGGGCTGATCGAGGCGTTCGTCACGCCGTCGGGGCTGCCCACCTGGGCGCGGATCGGCATCGGGGTGCTCGCCGAGGTGGCCTTCCTCGCGTACGTCGTGGTCTTCGGGCGGCGGGCCCTGCGCCGGGACGAGACCGGCGACCTCGAACGCGCCCCCGACGTGGCGCCGAGCGCCTGACGGCCCCGGAGACGGTCAGAGCCGCCCGGCGGCCTTCAACGCGAGGTAGGCGTCGGCCAGGGCCGGTGCGATGTCGTCCGGCGGCGCGTCCACCACCTCCACCCCGTGGCGGCGCAGCCGCGCCGTCATCCGCCTGCGCGCCAGCCGCGCCTGCTCGGCCGCGGCCGCGTCGTACACCTCCTCGGCGGTGCCCCGCCCGGCGGCCATGGCGGTCACGAGCGGGTCGGAGACGGCGGCCACCAGCACGAGGTGCCGGGAGGAGAGCTGCGGCAGCACCGGCATGAGCCCCTCGTCCATGGCCGCCGGGTTGAGGTCGGTGAGCAGCACCACCAGGCAGCGCCGCTTGGCCCGCGACAGGATCGCGGCGACCATGCCCTGCGCGTCGGCCTCGACCAGCTCGGCCTCGATCGGCGCCATCACGTTCACCAGCGACGTCAGCAGCTCGGTGCGCGAGGCCCCGGCCACCCAGGCCCGCACGGCCCGGTCGTAGGCCAGGAAGTCGACCCGGTCGCCCGCCCGGCCGGCGAGCGCGGCGAGCAGCAGCGCCGCGTCCATCGACCAATCGAGCCGCGGCCAGCCCGGCACGGGCCGGGTGTCGGGCGCCGCGAGCAGCCCCCCGCCGCCCGCCGCCGCCCCGGCCAGCGGGATCGGCGCCTCGCCGACCCGGCCCGCCGAGGTGCGGCCGGTGTCGAGCACGATCAGCACCCGCCGGTCGCGTTCGGGCCGCCAGGTGCGGACCACGACGTCGTGCCGGCGGGCCGTGGCCCGCCAGTCGATGGAGCGCACGTCGTCGCCCACCACGTACTCGCGCAGCGAGTCGAACTCGGTGCCCTGGCCGCGTACCAGCGCCGGATGCCGGCCGTCGAGCTCGCGCAGCCGCGCCAGCCGCGAGGGCAGGTGCTTGCGTGACAGGAACGGCGGCAGCACCCGCACCGACCAGGGCGAGCGATGGGTGCCCTGGCGGGCGGCCAACCCCAGCGGCCCCAGTGAGCGGACGGTCACCGCCACGGACTCCCGGTCGCCGCGCCGGGTCGGCGTGAGCGTCAGCGCGAGCCGGCGCCGCTCGCCGGCCGGCACGTCCAGCTCCGCCATGCGGGGCGCCGCGCCGGCCGACGGCGGCCAGGCGTCCCTCAGCACGCCGCGCACCCGCCGGGAGCCCGGATTCTCGACGACCAGCTCGACCGTGACCGACTGGCCCAGCCGGACCAGCCTGTCGCCCGAACGGTGGAAGCGCAGCGGCCGCACCGCGCCCGCGAACAGCAGATCCACCACGACCGCGGCGACCAGCAGCAGGCAGACCCCGGCCAGCGCGGCACCCGGCCGCGGCGCCAGCGCCACCACCACGATGCCGAGCGCCGCCAGCAGCCCGGCGCGTCCCGTCAGCGCCATCAGCGCGGAACCGGGACCGAGGCGAGGATGCCGTCGAGCACGCCGTCGGCGCTCGCCCCCTCCAGCTCCGCCTCGGGCCGGAGCTGCACGCGGTGCCGCAGCGCGGGCCGGGCCAGCGCCTTCACGTCGTCGGGAGTGACGTACGGGCGGCCCGACAGCCACGCCCACGCCCGCGAGGCGGCCAGCAGCGCGGTCGCGCCACGCGGGGACACGCCGAGCTGCAGCGCCGGCGAGCTGCGGGTGGCCCGCGCCAGGTCCACGATGTAGCCGAGCACCTTGGGGGCCACGTGCACCCCGGCCACCGCCTCGCGCCCGGCCGCCAGGTCGTCGGCGGTGGCGACCGGCTTGACCTCCGACAGGTCGCGCGGGTCGAAGCCGAGCGCGTGCCGTTCGAGGACCGAGATCTCCTGCTCGCGCGGCGGCACCGGCACGGTCAGCTTGAGCAGGAACCGGTCGAGCTGCGCCTCCGGGAGCTGGTAGGTGCCTTCGTACTCGACCGGGTTCTGCGTCGCGCACACCACGAACGGGTCCGGCAGCGCCCGCGCCTCGCCCTCGACGCTGACCTGCCGCTCCTCCATCGCCTCCAGCAGCGCCGCCTGCGTCTTCGGCGGGGTGCGGTTGATCTCGTCGGCGAGCAGCAGGTTGGTGAACACCGGCCCCTCGCGGAACTCGAACCGGGCCGTCTTCGCGTCGAAGATCAGCGAGCCCGTCACGTCGCCCGGCATCAGGTCGGGCGTGAACTGCACCCGCTTGAAGTCGAGCGTCAGCGCCGCCGACAGGGTCCGCACCATCAGCGTCTTGGCCACGCCGGGCACGCCTTCCAGCAGCACGTGCCCCCGGCACAGCAGGGCGATGACCATCCCCGTCACCACCGCGTCCTGGCCCACCACGGCCTTGGACACCTCGGCGCGCAGCGCGCCCAGCGCCTCCCTGGCCGCGTCACCACGGGTGGCCGCGAACGGGGTCCCCTCAGAGTTCACCGATCGTCCTTTCAACGGAGTCCAAGTATCGGGCCAGGGCCACGAGCCCGGCGTCGTCGGCGGGCGCGGGGCCGTACAGCGCCGCGTCCACCTGCTGCGCGTCCAGCCCGGCCCGTACGGCGACGGCCCCCACCACCTCGTGCCGCACCGCGCCCGAGCCCAGCCCGAGCCGGGGCACGAGCCGGTCGACCGCGCCGGCCCGCAGCGCCTCGGCGGCCCTGGCGCGCGCCCGCCTGGCCCGGTACAGCCGGCCGCGGCCCTCGACGGTCTCGGCGGCCCGCACCACCACCGGCAGCCGTTCGGTGACCACGGGGCCGAGCCGCCGGCCCCGCCACAGGGCCACGACGAACACGGTGACGGCCGCCATGCCGACGGCCCACGGGACGCCGTCGGGCATCAGGTCGTACAGGCTGGCCCCCTCGGGCCCGGCCAGGTCGCCGGTCGGCGGCGTCTCGGGCTCGACCAGCCAGGTGACGGCCTTGTTGGCGCCGACCAGGTTGAGCGCCAGCGCGGCGTTGCCGTCCTCGGCCAGGCGCTGGTTGGTCAGGAACGCGCCGCTGCCGACCACCGTGGTGGTGCCGCCGGCGTTGGGGAAGCTGACCAGCGTCCACCCCTCACCCGCCGGGTAGCAGCCGGTCGCGCCCGGCGGGGCGCGGAACGCCGCGCCGCCCAGGTAGGCGCTGCCGGCGGCGGTCGCGGCGGGCAGCCGGCACGCGGGCTCGCGGGAGCGCTCGCGGGGCGCGCCGGGCAGGCTGCGCACGCCGGGCGCCAGGTCGTCGAGGCCGTACAGGTCGCCGACGACGAGCCGGTCGCCCTGGATCGCCGCCAGGCGCACCTCGTCGAAGGCGGTCACGTCGGTGATCAGCAGCAGCCGGCCGCCCTGCGCGGCCCTGGACGCCGCGACGGCCACGGAGTCGACCCGCTCGACGGTGACGCCGCGGGTGCGCAGGAGCTGGGCCAGCGCCTTGGCTCCGGCGAGCGAGGTGTCGTCGGGGTCGAGCGGGCGCGTGGCGCGGTCGCCGGAGGCGAGCAGCACGCCGGCGACCGCCGTCGCCACGATGAGCACGCCCAGCAGGACGGCGACCCGGACGGACCGCCAGACCGAGCGGACGGTGGGGGAGGCGGAGACCGACTCGCGGCTGTCCGCCGGGCGCATGTCGACGCTCACGCCGCGCCTCCCTGGGCGCCCGCCGCCGCGGCCTCACCGGTGAGTGCCGCCGGCCTGGCGGCGCGGAGGCGTTCGTCCAGCGACGTCATGGCGTCGTAGGCGGCGCGGGTGCCGGGGACGCCGCCGTAGGTCACGTCGTCGAACGAGCGGGCGGCGGCGGCCAGCTCGCCGGCGAACGCGGGCAGGGCCAGACCCGCCTCGGCGCTCAGCTCGTCGGCCGTGCGGCCGGGCAGCCCGTCGACGAGGGCACGTTCCTCCAGGTCGCGGGCGATGGCGCGGAGCCGTTCCTGGACGGCCTCGGTGTAGCGGCCCTGGGCGGCCAGGTCGGCGGCGGCCTGACGGTGCTCGGCCGCGCTCATCGCGCGCTCGCCGAACAGGGCGGCGGCGGCCCCGGCGTTACGGCGCGAGGTGCGCCGCAGCTGCCAGCCGACCAGCACGATGACGGTGAGGACGAGCAGCGTGATGACCACGGCGGCGATGACGCCGCCGGCCGTGCCGCCGCCGGTGGCCGCGTCCATCAGGTCGCCGAGGAACTGCTGGACGTGCCGCCAGATCCGGTCGAGCAGGGGTTCCTGCTCGTAGGCGGGCTTGAGGAGCTCGTCCGCCGCCCGGCGGGCGGCCTCGTCCCTGCCGATCGGGGTCACGATCCGGCGGAGTTGGACGGGTGCCAGAGGTCGTCGGCCGAGGAGTGCACCCAGCCCTGGCGCTGCTGCTCGATCGCGGCCGTCTGGAGCACGAGGTCGAAGGCTTCGCTGCGCATCCGCCGGTCGGCGTACAGGAGCCCCGCGACGCCCGCCTCGAACGGATAGGTGATCATCGCGCCGAGCGTGCCGCCGACGGCGGTCAGCACGCCCGCCAGGATGAGCGTGCCGACGCCGCCCCCGCCCAGCATGCCGAACAGGGTGCCGGCGATGGTGAACGGCAGTTGCAGGATCGAGCCGATGAAGCCGACCAGCAGTGAGGTGAGCAGCAGGATGCCCAGCACCCGCCAGAAGCCGCCGCCCACCAGCGTCCAGGAGCGGCGCATCGCGTCGAGCGGTCCGCGGCTCTCCAGCACCACGGCCGGCGCCGCGAACGCGAAACGCGTCCGGAAGAACAGCACGTAGCAGACGTAGAACACCATGAACAGGAGCAGGCCGGCCACGCCGGCGCCCGGCGGCATGGAGCCGCCGGAGGCGACCAGCGCCCAGACGATGAGGACGACGACCACCAGGGGCGCCAGCAGGATGGCGGCCTGCAACGCCACCACGGCGAACAGCGCGGGGACGCGCCCCCGGGTGAGCCGCCACGCCTCGGCGGCGGTCATGTTGCCGCCGAAGACGGCCCGGCCGAGGATGCGCGTCAGCACCCCGGTCAGCATGGTCACCACCACGAAGCCGACGGCCAGCGACACGAGCGGCCCGCCGAACTGCGCGAGGAAGCCGCCGGGGAGGTCGCCGGGATCGGCGGCCGGGTCGGCCATCGCCGCGGCCGTCGCGTCGAGCAGGAACACGTTGCCGATCGAGACCGGCACGGCGGCCAGCAGCGCCGCGACCGCCGACAGGCCGAGGACGGCCTTGGGGTTGGACCGGATGAGCTTGATGGTGCCGTCGAGGATGTCGCCGAGGCCCAGCGGGCGCAGCGGGATGATGCCGGGGCGCAGCGCGGGCGGCGGCAGGTAGCCGTAGCCGGGCTGCTGCCACTGCTGCGGGGGCGGCGGGCCCTGGGCGCCGTGACCGGTGCCGTGACCGGGGCCGTGACCAGGGCCCGCGCCGGGGGCGGCGGGCGGGTGGAGCCCCGGAGCGGTCCACGGCGAAGCCTGCGGAGCGCCGTAGGGCGGGGGTTGCTCGACCGCCCACCCCGGCGGAGTCTCGGGCGTGGGGCCGTGACCGTCTGACATGTGTCCATCCTGGCACGGGGGAACGGAGCGTGGTGTCCTGCGGGTGATCCCTTGCATACTGGGGCGAACCGGGTCAAGGATCTCATCGGGGGATGGCCGAAAGTCGGTCGGTTACCGCAGACTGAGGTGCGATCCTGTTGCCAGTCTAAAATTCGCCTCTTGAAGGTCTCGTGTCTCACACATGGGCACACCAAGGGTAACCTTCAGCGGTCGTGCGGGTATGTCCCACAATGCGAAGAACGGGATGAGGGGCCATGAAAGGTCGTGTGCTAGTCGTCGACGACGATGCCGCCCTTGCCGAGATGCTCGGCATCGTGTTGCGCGGGGAAGGCTTCGAGCCGTCCTTTGTCTCCGACGGCGACAAGGCCCTGGACGCGTTCCGGGACACCCGCCCGGACCTCGTGCTGCTCGACCTCATGCTGCCGGGCGCCGACGGCATCGACGTCGCGCGGCGGATCAGGGCCGAGTCGGGGGTCCCGATCGTCATGCTCACCGCCAAGAGCGACACGATCGACGTCGTGCTCGGCCTGGAGTCGGGCGCCGACGACTACATCGTCAAGCCGTTCAAGCCGAAGGAGCTCGTCGCCCGGGTGCGCGCCCGGCTGCGCCGCACCGACGAGCCGACCCCCGAGATCCTGCAGATCGGCGACATCACCATCGACGTGGCCGGCCACTCCGTCAAGCGCGGCGAGGAGACCATCAACCTCACGCCGCTCGAGTTCGACCTGCTGGTGGCGCTGGCCCGCAAGCCGCGCCAGGTCTTCACCCGCGAGGTGCTGCTGGAGCAGGTCTGGGGCTACCGGCACGCCGCCGACACCCGCCTGGTCAACGTCCACGTGCAGCGGCTCCGCGCCAAGATCGAGAAGGACCCCGAGCACCCCGAGATCGTCGTGACCGTCCGCGGCGTGGGTTACAAGGCCGGGCCCGCCTAGCCCGCCGCCCGACCGGCCATGCCTGCGACACGGACCACTCGGCCACGCAGACGGACACTGCGCCAGATCCTCGGCGGTGTCCGCCGCCGAACGCGCCGTGCCGCGGGCACCCTGCGGCGCGTCTGGCGCCGGTCCCTGCAGTTGCAGGTCGTCACCAGCACGCTGGTCATCTCCGTGACCGTGGTCGTCGTGCTCGGCGTGTTCCTGTCCGACCAGATCAACAAGTCGGTCATCGCCGGCCGCCAGGCCTCGGCGGCCAGCGAGGCGTTCGCCGACCGCGTCCAGATCGAGGACGCGCTCAACCGCACGCCCGACGAGCAGTCGCCGCCGGCCACCTCGGGCAAGAAGATGCCGGTCAACCAGCTCGACAGCGTCATGGACAGCATCACCGGCTCCGTCGAGGACGGCTCCAAGAAGCGCTACGAGGTCCTCGTACTCAACCAGGCCGCGCCCGCCGCGTCGCGCGCCTCCGGCAACCTCACGCCCGCCAACGTCCCCGAAGGGCTGCGGCAGGGCATGGAACGCCAGGTCGGCAAGATCCCGGGCGACAAGCCGCAACGGCACCAGGCGCTCATCCGCTTCGACGGCGAGACGCAGCCCCGGCTCACGCTGGTGATCGGCGGCCTGGTCACCCCCGAGACCGGCGGCGTCTACGAGGTCTACCACTTCTTCCCGCTCAGCGAGGAAGAGCAGATGCTGTCCAACGTCCGGCTCGCCATCGTCGTGGTGGGCTTCGGACTGGTGCTGCTGCTCGCCGCCATCGCCTACCTGGTGGCGCGGCAGGTCGTCACCCCGGTACGGCTCGCCCGCCAGGCCGCCGAACGCCTGGCCGCCGGCAAGCTCGACGAACGGCTCAAGGTGCGCGGCGAGGACGACCTGGCCCGCCTGGCGACCTCGTTCAACGAGATGGCCGGAAACCTCGCACTCAAGATCCACCAGTTGGAGGAGCTCTCGCAGGTGCAGCGCCAGTTCGTCTCCGACGTCTCCCACGAGTTGCGCACCCCGCTGACCACCGTCCGGATGGCCGCCGACCTGCTGTACGACTCCCGCGAGGACTTCGAGCCGATGGCCGCCCGCTCCGCGGAACTCATGCAGGCCCAGCTCGAACGCTTCGAGGCGATGCTCGCCGACCTGCTGGAGATCAGCCGCTACGACGCCGGCGCCGCCACCCTCGACCTCGACCCCGTGGACGTCCGCGACGTGGTGCTGCGCGCCATCGCCGACTCCGAGGCGCTGGCCGAACGCCACTCCACCCGCTTCGAGCTGCGGCTGCCGAACGAGCCGTGCATGGCCGAGATCGACAACCGCCGGGTCGAGCGCATCCTGCGCAACCTGCTCTTCAACGCCATCGAGCACGGCGAGGGCCGCGACGTCGTGGTGACCGTGGGCGGCGACCGCGACGCCGTCGCCGTGGCCGTGCGCGACCACGGCATCGGCCTGAAGACCGGTGAGGAGACCATGGTGTTCGACCGGTTCTGGCGCGCCGACCCGTCACGGGCCAGGACCATCGGCGGCACCGGCCTCGGCCTGGCCATCTCACGCGAGGACGCGACGCTGCACGGCGGCTGGCTGCAGGCGTGGGGACAGCCGGGCGAGGGCTCCCAGTTCAGGCTGACGCTGCCGAGGACCGCCGGAGCCGACCTCAAGGGCTCCCCGCTGCCGCTGGTGCCGCCCGAGATCGAGATGCGCCGCACCTGGCGCGGCCACATGACCCCGGTGCTGCTGCCGGCGTCGGGTGACGGAGCCGTCCGTGACGAGGTCTAGACGTCTCCTGGCCGCCCTGGCCGCCCTCACGCTCGCCTCCACCGGCACGGGCTGCGCGGTGATCCCGGTGGGCGGGCCGTTCCCCATGGAGGAGGCGGGCGGCGGCGACGAGCTGACCCGGCCGTTCCAGCGCATGATCGCCGTGCAGCCGCGGGACGACTGGGACCCCCTGCAGGTGGTGGAGGGCCTGCAGGCCGCGATGGCCGCCTACGCCGACGACCCGGCCGTGCTGCCCCACTACCTGACGCCCGAGGCGGCCAAGGTGTGGAAGCCCGACGGCCCCGTGACCGTGATCGGCAACTCGCCGAAGTACCAGTACGAGAGCAAGGCCGGCGGCAACGAGGTGGTCATCAAGCTGGTCGGCACGCACGTCGCCCGCATCGAGGCCGACGACACCTACGTGCCCGCGCCCGGCGCCGCCCCCGACATGCAGGTGTTCTTCACGCTGGTGAAGAACCAGAAGGGCGCCTACCGCGTCAAGTCGATCACGGGCGCCACCGGGCTGCTGCTCACCGTGGACGACCTGACCCGCGCCTACCGGCCCACCAACCTCTACTTCCTGGCCGGGCCGCCCGGCACCGACCGGCTGCTGCCCGACCGGCGCCTGGTCGTCGACCGGGTGTGGCTACGGGTCAAACCCACCGAGAACTTCGCGCAGACCATCGTCAGGCGCCTGCTCGAAGGTCCGAGCAGGGCGCTGCACGCCGCGGTGGGCAGCGTCTTCCCGCAGGGCATGAGCGTGCGATCCGTCAGGTCGGCCGAAGAGCGCGTGGTCGTCGACCTCAGCGGGCCCATCGACCCCGAGGGCGTGTTCGCCGACGGGCTGCAGGCACAGCTCAAGTTCAGCCTCAACGACAACCAGATGGCCAACGGCCGGCCCATCGAGGTGCAGCTCGACGGCGAGCCGTTCTACTCCTCCGAGTCCCTCGTCGTGCCCGCCAACCTGCGCGAGGGCGAGGACTGGTTCGACAACAACAACGCCCGTCCCGCGTACTTCACCAGCAAGGGCGCCATCCACACGCTCAGCGACGGAGCGGGCAACGCCGTCCAGGGGCCCGCCGGGCGGCCGAGCGAGTTCCGCGACATGGCGATGTCCGGGACCGCCGACCTCGTCGCGGCCCGCGGCAAGGAGGGCGCCGGCGGCATCTGGGTCACCCGCGTGGCCACCGACGGCCAGTGGGAGCAGTGGATCCAGGGGGCCGACCTGACCGCTCCGTCGTGGCGGCGCGACGGGACCCTGTGGACCTACGACCGCGCGAACGACACGGTGCTGCGCTGCCACCCGTCCGCGGGACGCGGCCCCGACCGCGTCGCCGCTCCCGGCCTCGACGGGCTCGACGTGACCAGCCTGCGCGTCGCCAGGGACGGCGTGCGCGTCGCGGTGACCATCGGCGAGACCGAGGTCCGGGTCGGCGCCATCACCGGCGGCGCCGGGTCACCCATGCTGGGCAACTTCCACACGCTCACCACCGTCGCGAACGAGAAGATCCGCGACATCGCCTGGCAGGACGGCGAGCGCCTGCTCGTGCTCGTGGAGAGCAAGGACGAGGAGGTGCAGAGCATCCGCGAGATCAACGTCGGCGACGGCGAGATCAAGCAGCTCCCCTCCCCGGGCAAGCGGCTGCGCGGCATCACGGCGCTGGGCGAGCGCATCCTGGCCGCCACCGACCAGGGCGGCGAGGTCCTGGAGTTCAGCAAGGACAAGCAGGCGTGGGTGTCGAAGGTCGCGGCCGAGGACACCCGCCCGTTCTTCCAACTCGGCTGACCCGCCGGCGACACGGCCCGGCCGCGTCTCGCTCGGCGGGTCGGGCCGCGCGGCGGGGCGGGCCGCGGGGCGGGGCGGGTTGGGCCGCGCGGCGGGGCGGCGGAAGTGTCGGTGGCGGGCGGCATGCTGGCGGATGTGTCCCGCGCCCTGCTCGACCTGCTCCTCCCGCAGCGCTGTGTGGCCTGTGGCGTCCCGGGGGAGCCGTTCTGCGGCCCGTGCCTGACCGGCCTCGCCGCACCGGCCCGCCGCCTGCCTGAGCCCCGGCCGGCGGGCCTGCCCGACTGCTGGTCCGCCGCCGACTACGCCGGGCCCGTCCGCCGGGCGCTGATCGCCTACAAGGAGCGCGCCCAGGTCGCCCTCGCGGCGCCCCTGGCCGAGGCGCTGGCGTTCACCGTGGCCGCCGCCGTCTCCCGCGGCCACCCGGCCGCGGGCGCGTTCGTCCTCGTGCCGGTGCCGAGCGCGCGCCGCACCCGCCGGGCGCGCGGCCACGACCCCGTCGGGCGGCTGGCCGCGCGGGCGGCCCGGCTGCTGTCCGCCTGGGGCCACCCCGCCGAGGCGCGCGCGGTGCTGGCGCCCGTCCGGCGCGTGGCCGACCAGGCGGGGCTCGACGCGCGCCGCCGGGCCGCCAACCTCGCCGGCTCGCTCGGCGTCCCCGGCCGCACCGCGCCCGGGCTGCCCGTGGTGCTCGTCGACGACCTCCTCACCACCGGCGCCACCCTGTCCGAAGCCGCCCGCGCGCTGCGCTCGGCCGGCTCCGAGGTGCTCCTCGCCGCGACCGTCGCCGCGACACGCCGGAGATCTTAAAAAGGATTACGGTCACGTTGGGTAAAGAGGGTGGACGCCGTAACCCCTCACCGGATGGTCACATGTCACTACCCACCGTGCAGGAGCTCCCCAGATCAGGAGCCACGCATCACCGGGACATAGCAGTTGGCCGACCATTGACTGGGACATCCTTCACCCCTGTCACACCGTACGAAAATCACGGAAAGTGATCCTTTGGGCAATCCGCAAGCTGACATTCGGGTCCGATCCGGATAGCGTTCTGACATGGCACCCGTTCGGGTCCGTGGTTGCGCAGAGCCGGGAGTCCCGGCTCTGCTAGCCGATGCCAGCCGCAGGCGAAACGGCCCACGTAAGGCGACTCTTCGTCGACCGATCACGGTGCGGCTTAGGGGTAAGTCCTGCCTTCCCGGGGGTCCAGATGTCCCCCGTCAGGAGAGAAGGCCAGTAGTGGCGTCAGAGCTGCGAAAGCCTCAGCAGGCGGATGTGGGGTCGAAGACCAGGTCGGCCGGACGGGTGCCTCCCGAGATCCCGGTGATGGAGCGTCGGAGAGGGGAACGGTGACAGAGAGGAAGACAGAAGACCCCGCCCGGCAGGCGCGTCGTCGGGCGCTCTTTCTCAGTCGTTAGACGAAGGGGGGCTGTTGCATGGACATCATCGTCAAGGGCCGGCACACCGGAGTGAGTGAGCGGTTCCGAGACCACGTGACGACCAAGCTGGCCAGGATCGAGCGTCTGGATAGCAAGCTCATTCGAGTCGATGTGGAGGTGTCGAAGGAACGCAACCCACGCCTCGCCGGACAGCGAGAGCGCGTCGAGCTGACCATTCACTCCCGGGGACCGGCCATCAGGGCCGAAGCCTCGGCGGACGACCGATTCGCCGCCCTCGACATCGCGATGGACAAACTCGAGGGGCGCCTGCGCAGGCTCGCCGACCGGCGCAAGGTCCACCACGGCAACCACTGCCCGCCCTCCGTGGCGGAGCTCACCGCGACGCTACCCGACGTCGATCTCGCGCCCCAGCAGGCCACGCTGGTCCCCGAGCAGGCCGAGTCCGAAGAGGACCAGCTCCCCGACGACAAGCAGTACGACGACAAGCAGTACGACGACATCGTCCCCATCGAGATGGAGGGCGACGGGCCGCTCGTCGTACGGGAGAAGTTCCACAAGGCGGAACCCATGACCATCGACCAGGCCCTCCTCGAGATGGAGCTGGTCGGACACGACTTCTACCTGTTCCGTGACAAGGAGAGCGGCCAGCCGTCGGTGGTCTACAACCGGCGCGGCTACAACTACGGCGTGTTGCGGCTCGTCGAGCCCTGATAGCGTCTTAAAAGATCTTCTCGACCGACCGAGGACCGCGGCACCCGTGCCATCATGGGCGGTCCGACGGCTCTGGCCCCCCGACGAGGAGGAGACGTGAGCGAGCTCAGTCAGGTGCACGTAGGCGAGCGGAGCGAGATCGCGAGGCCCGCCGAGGAGGCCTCGTGACCGAGCCCGGCGAGGCAGGCACGCCGAGAGGCGAGCCGATTCGCGTGCTGATCGTGGACGACCACGAGTTGATCAGGCGGAGTCTGGCGCTGGCGCTGGCGGCCGAGCCGGACATCGACGTGGTCGGCGAGGCGAGCGACGGGCAGGAGGCGGTCGAGCTGGCCGACCGCCTCATGCCCGACGTGGCGCTCATGGACGTGCGCATGCCCCGGCAGGACGGCATCGAGGCCACGAAGGGCATCAAGGCCTCGGTGCCGAGCACCCGCATCATCATGCTGACGGTGAGCGACGAGGAGGAGGACCTCTTCGAGGCCATCAAGGCCGGTGCCACGGGCTACCTGCTCAAGGACGTGCAGATCAACGATGTGCCGGCGGCGGTGCGCGGGGTGCATGAGGGGCAGTCGCTCATCAACCCCGCCATGGCCGCGAAGCTCATCAGCGAGTTCGCGAACATGAGCCGCAAGGAGGCCGAGCGGCCGCCCCAGCTGCCGGTGCCGCGGCTGACCGAGCGCGAGATGGAGGTGCTGCGCTTAGTCGCCAAGGGCATGAACAACCGGGAGATCGCCAAGCAGCTGTTCATCAGCGAGAACACGGTCAAGAACCACGTCCGCAACATCCTGGACAAGCTGCAGCTGCACTCGCGCATGGAGGCCGTGGTCTACGCCGTGCGCGAGCGCATGCTGGAGATCACCTGACGCCGGCCTCCAGGTGGGCGGCGAGGCCCGGGTCGGCCCGCTCGACCCGTACGGCGTCGCAGCCCACCCACTCGGCCGCCGACCACAGGGCGTCGCGCAGGGCGTCGGCCCACCTGGCGGCCGTCAGGCCGGGCTCCAGGCTGAGCTGGCGGGCCACCAGCGTGGTGCCGTCGCGGGCCGGATCCACCCGGCCGATGAGCCGGCCGCCGGCCAGCACCGGCATCGTGAAGTAGCCGTGCACGCGCTTGTGCCGGGGCACGTAGAGCTCCAGCTGGTAGGCGAAGCCGAAGACCCGCTCGGTGCGGCCCCGGTGCCAGATCAGCGAGTCGAACGGCGACACGAGCGTGCTGCGGTGCCGGCCGCGCGGCTCCGACTCCAGCGCCGCGGGGTCGGCCCAGGCGGCGCCGGAGACGGACCCGTTGACCCGGGCCTTGGCCGGCCACCCGGAGACCGTCACCGGGACCAGACCGGCGGCCCCACTGAGCAGGGCCTCGTCCAGGATCGCGGTGAACCGCCCGGTGAGCCGTAGAAAGTCGATCAGGTCGGCCCGGGTCGCGACGCCGAGCGCGCGGCCGGCGATGCCCGCGAGCCGGGTGACGCACTCCTCGTCGGACAGCTCCTCGGCCAGGAGGTCGGCGGGGACCACGCGCTCGGCGAGGTCGTAGACCCGGCGCCAGCCGACCCTGCGGGTGCACACCAGCTCGCCGATGTCGAGCAGCCACTCAAGCGCGATCTTGGAGTCGGACCAGTCCCACCACTCGCCCGCGCCCGCCTGACCGTTGCGCGCCGCCCGCGCGCCGCCCACGTCGGCGGTCGTCACGGGGCCCGACGCGCGCACCTGCTCCAGAAGTTGGTCGACGTGGTCGGGCACCTCGTGCCAGCGGAAGCGCCGCTCGCGGTAGGCGCGCCTTCTGAACGCGTAGAGCGGCCAGTGCTCGATCGGCAGGATGCAGGCGGCGTGGCACCAGTATTCGAAGCTGCGGGCCGGATCGTGCCAGTAGGAGCGCTCCACGGCGTCCCTGCCGACCGCGCCGAGCCGCGCGTAGGCCACCAGCTCGTGGGAACGCGCGAGCACCGAGATCGTGTCGAGCTGCACGGCGCCGAGCCTGCGCAGCATGCCGTGCGCGCCACCGCGGCGCCCGTCGGCGCCGAGCAGCCCCTGCGCGCGCAGGATGATCCGGCGCGCCTCGTCGGCCGTGAGGTCGGTCATGTCAGCGTTTCCCTGCGGATGTCCCTGATACGGCGAAGCATGCGGGGCATGCTAGCGGCGGCCACCGACGAAAACGCCCGGCCCCTGCCGCTCCGGAATGCCGGGAAGCGCTCAGGAATGCCGGGAAGGTGGCGCTCCAGGTGGTGAAGGCTGGAACTCGCCGTATCGGCCCGTGCCACCCCGGACCCGCCGCTGAGGGGTGTGTGACCGTGCGGGGTGAGCCGCGGGGGAGCCGTGAGGCCGCGGGCGGCCAGGCGGGGGTGAGTGCTCGCGGGCATGCCGGAGGCGGGCACCGAGGAGGAGCCGGTGCCCGCCGCGGTGCCGGGTCAGCGGTGGTCTTCGACCGACATGCCCACGCGGGGCGCGTCGATCACGACGTCGGAGAAGATGTCGAAGACGAGGGCGAGGATCCCGCCCACGACGAACACGCCCACGCCGACCCAGATGAGCGTCCAGCTCGCCATGGTCAGGCCGACTCCGCCCACGATGGTGCCGATCAGCATGACGGTGACGGCGAGCCACGAAGACGCGCGCCCGCCGTGACTGCCGAGATTCTCGGTCTGCTCCGACTTGACGCCCTCAACCATGACAATTCCCTTCCTTTGCCGGATATCCCGCTATTCGGTGCCAACCGGCTGTCAACCGGCATACCCTCTGCCTGGATACCCATTCTCCCAGACGCGGCCGGCGCCCCGGATGTCGCGGTGGCTGTGTCCGCTGGCGGAACCGCCTACCATGGCAACGGGGAAGTTTGTCTCGGCCTCTCCTCCTGGCGGCGCCGCCGGGGTAGACCTGCGAGGAGCTTTACATAAAGTGGCAGCCATTCTCGACAAGATCCTGCGTGCCGGTGAGGGCAAGACCCTCCGCAAGCTGAAGAGGATCGCAGACCAGGTCAACTCCATCGAGGACGACTTCACGAGCCTGTCCGACGCGGAGTTGCGCGCGATGACGGACGAGTTCAGGCAGCGTTTCAAGGACGGGGAGTCGCTCGACGACCTGCTTCCCGAGGCCTTCGCCACCGTACGTGAGGCGGCTCGCCGCGTCCTCGGCCAGCGCCCCTACGACGTCCAGATCATGGGCGGCGCCAACCTCCACATGGGCAACATCTCCGAGATGAAGACCGGTGAGGGCAAGACCCTCACCTGCACCCTGCCCGCCTATCTCAACGCGCTCGCGGGCAAGGGCGTCCACGTGGTCACGGTCAACGACTACCTCGCCAAGCGCGACGCCGAGAACATGGGCCGCGTGCACCGCTTCCTCGGGCTCGAGGTCGGCGTGGTGCTGTCCGGCCAGCAGGGCGACGACCGCCGCAAGCAGTACGAGGCCGACATCACCTACGGCACCAACAACGAGTTCGGCTTCGACTACCTGCGCGACAACATGGCCTGGTCGCTCGACGAGTGCGTCCAGCGCGGCCACTTCTTCGCCATCGTCGACGAGGTCGACTCCATCCTCATCGACGAGGCCCGCACTCCTCTGATCATCTCCGGTCCCGGCGAGCAGTCCGGCAAGTGGTACGCCGAGTTCGCCAAGATCGTGCCCCGGCTGCGCAGGGGCGTCGAGGCGAAGAACCCCGGCGAGGAGAGCACCGGCGACTACGTCGTCGACGAGAAGAAGCGCACCGTCGGCGTCCTGGAGGCGGGCGTCGCCAAGGTCGAGGACTGGCTCGGCATCGACAACCTCTACAAGCCCGAGCACACGCACCTGGTCGGCTTCCTCAACAACGCGCTCAAGGCCAAGGAGCTGTTCAAGAAGGACAAGGACTACATCGTCTCCGACGGCGAGGTCCTGATCGTCGACGAGTTCACCGGGCGCGTCCTGCACGGCCGTCGCTACAACGAGGGCATGCACCAGGCCATCGAGGCCAAGGAAGGTGTGGCGATCAAGGACGAGAACCAGACTCTCGCCACGATCACCCTGCAGAACTACTTCCGCCTCTACGAGAAGCTGTCCGGCATGACCGGCACGGCCGTCACCGAGGCCAACGAGTTCCACAAGACGTACAAGCTCGGCGTGGTGCCCATCCCGACCAACCGGCCGATGATCCGCAAGGACCAGGCCGACGTCGTCTACAAGACCGAGGACGCCAAGTTCGACGCCGTGGTCGAGGACATCAAGCAGCGCTACGAGGCCGGCCAGCCGGTGCTCATCGGCACGACGTCGGTCGAGAAGTCCGAGCGGCTGTCCAGGGCGCTCAAGCGCCGCGGCGTGCAGCACGAGGTCCTCAACGCCAAGAACCACGCGCGGGAGGCGACCATCATCGCCGAGGCGGGCCGCAAGGGCGCCGTCACCGTGGCCACCAACATGGCCGGTCGCGGCACCGACATCATGCTCGGCGGCAACCCCGAGTTCCGCGCCGACCTGGAGCTGCGCCAGCGCGGCCTGGACCCGGTCGACACCCCCGAGGAGTACGAGAAGGCCTGGCCGGAGGCGCTGGAGAAGGCCAAGGCGGCGGTCAAGGCCGAGCACGACGAGGTCGTCGAGATCGGCGGCCTCTACGTCCTCGGCACCGAGCGCCACGAGTCGCGCCGCATCGACAACCAGCTCCGCGGCCGGGCCGGCCGCCAGGGAGACCCCGGCGAGTCGCGCTTCTACCTCTCGCTCGGCGACGATCTCATGCGGCTGTTCAACTCGGCCCGCGTCGAGATGATCATGACGAGGCTCAACATCCCCGACGACCAGCCGATCGAGTCGGGCATCGTCTCCAAGGCCATCGCCTCGGCCCAGCACCAGGTCGAGCAGCAGAACTTCGAGATCCGCAAGGAAGTTCTCAAGTACGACGAGGTGATGAACCGCCAGCGCAAGGTCATCTACGCCGAGCGCCACCGGGTGCTGGAGGGCGCCGACCTGCACGAGCAGGTGCGCGGCTTCGTCGGTGACGTGATCCAGGGCTACGTGGCCGGTGCCACGGCCGAGGGCTTCGCCGAGGAGTGGGACCTCGACAAGCTGTGGAAGGCGTTCAGCGAGCTCTACCCGATCCAGATCACCGTCGACGCCATCGCCGAGGAGGCCGGCGGCCGCGAGGAGCTCACCGCCGAGTTCATCAGCGAGAAGATCAAGCAGGACGCGCTCGCGGCCTACGACCGGCGCGAGGAGGAGCTCGGCTCCGAGGCGATGCGCGAGTTCGAGCGTCGGGTCATCCTGTCGGTCCTCGACCGCAAGTGGCGCGAGCACCTGTACGAGATGGACTACCTGCGCGAGGGCATCGGCATGCGGGCCTACGCGCAGAAGGACCCGCAGATCGAGTACCAGCGCGAAGGCTTCGAGATGTTCGCCGCGATGCTTGAGGGCATCAAGGAGGACTCCGTCGGGTTCCTGTTCAACATCGAGGTCGAGGTTCAGCAGAACCCGATCGTCGAGGAGGAGGACACGGCCGTCGCGGAGACCCGCTCGATCATCGCGCGCGGCCTGCGCGGGCCGCAGCGTCCGACCGAGCTGGAGTACACCGCGCCGGGTGAGCAGGGCGAGGTCGAGCACACCCGCGTCCGCACCACTCCGGAGGAGCGGGCGGCCTACGGCAACGTCGAGCGCAACGCGCCCTGCCCCTGCGGGTCGGGCAAGAAGTACAAGCGCTGCCACGGCGACCCGAAGAACGCCGCCTAGCGCCCGACCTGGGCGGGCCCGAACGGGCTCGTCCGGACAGACAGCCAGACGACAGGCCCGCGCCGCACGGCGCGGGCCTGTCCGCTGTGCGCCGGCGGCCGTGGTCGGCTGTCCCCGGCGTCCGCGGCTGGGAGGGCCGCCGAGCAGGACCCCCCGCGGCTGGGACGGCCGCCGGGCCGGACCCCGCCGGGGGCTGTGCGGCACGCCGTCGGCGGGCCCCTACGGTGCTCGTCAGGCGTGCTCGTCAGGCCCGGAGGAACGCGGCGATCGGCTCGGTCTGGCCGAAGATGGCGTGACCGACGCCGGGGAGCACGTTCACGGTCGACCGCGACACGCACTCGCGGACGCGCCGCGCGGTCTGGCGGGAATCGAACATGGCGTCCCGGTCGCCGACGATGACGAGCACCGGCATGGAAAGGCCGCGCAACGCGTCGTCGGGGAACACCGGCAGCTTCTCCCTGCGCGGGTTGAAGTGCGTGAACGTCAGGACGACGGAGTCGAGCGCCTGCCGGTCCCGCTCGCCGTCCAGGCCGGCGACGGCCATCGCCGACTCGCGCAGTCCACCGCGTCGGAACAGGCTCGCCAGCAGGGCCTTGTAGATCCAGCCGACCTTCTGCCGGCCCACGCCGCCCGGGCACAGCAGGGCCAGGCGAGTCACTCGTGCCGGCCGGCGGATGGCGTAGTCCAGGGCCGTCCAGCCGCCGAGGGACGTGGCGGCGAACGCGGCGCCGGTGATGCCGAGCCCGTCCAGTACGTCGTCCAGCCAGAGTGACACGGCGTCGGAGCCCAGGACGGGGCGCGAGGGCGCGCTCAGGCCGGGCTCGCCGACGAGGTCGACGGCGTACGTGCGGAAGTGCCGGGACCAGGTGGTGATATCAGCACGCCACATCGAGGTGTTGGCGCCCGAGCCGTGCAGCAGCACCAGAGGCGGCGCGTCCCGCGGCCCGGAGACGAGGACGAACGTCTCGCCCTCGCGAGTCGGCACCCGCACCTGCTCCGCGGCAACCGGCCAGGTGCGCAGCGCCTGCTGGTAGTGGTCGAGCAGTTCGCGTCCACCCGCCTCGGACTTGTAGATCGTGGTCATGTCGCCCGCACCGCCGGCCGCGCGTCGAGCGCGCCGTCCGAGGCGGCGACCAGCGGTCCGTCCGGGTCGCGCACCAGCGGCGGAACCGCGGCTGCTACCTGCGCATCGTCAGTCATCGTCGGTCTCCCGTCCGAGCAGGCCGCCGCACCGAGCACGGCCTCGATCAGTTGTGGTGTCTCGGCCGGCGCTGCCCCAGCCGCGACCAAGCACCTACAACTCCGTATTGTCGGTAGTATAGGGAAAAATAGGGAAGTTTGAGTGCTACGGCTTCCGTGTGCCGGTCAGGGAAGGGAAGGGCCGGACGGGGCGGCCGTCCCGGCCCTTCGCCGGCTCACGCGGTCTCGAAGTCCGTGACCAGCCACTGGACGCCGCGCCGTTCGAGGCGCAGGGCGAGGACGTGACTGCGTTCGCCGCACTGGATCAGCAGGCACATCTCGACGGCGCCCTCCCGGGGCTCTGTCACGTGGGGGATCCCGGCGGACGGGTGCCGGGTGGCCCGGATCATCTGGCCGGCGCGGACCAGTTCGCGATAGGCCCGGTCGGTGAGGCGTCCGGCGACGGTCTCCGGAGGGCGGCGGCCGGCCAGGACCTCGGCGAGCGCCTGGCCCAGCAGGCGCAGGCCGCGCCCGTCCGGGCTCGCGCCCGGCGGGCCCCACACCAGCGGGTCCGTTTCGAGAGCGAGAGCGCCACGCACCGGCGGGGACGCGGCGACGCGCCGCTCGAACGCCGTCCCCCTCGCGGACGTGGCGATGGAGAGGCGGGGCGGTGTCGTCTCCTGGTCGGGTGTGGGGGTGGAGCGGTGGGGTGGTGTCGTCTCCTGGTCGGGTGTGGGGGTAGCCCGAGGTGGCGGCGGGGTGACGGTGAGGAGGTGGGCTTTCGTACGGGTGGCGTGCAGGGGGCGCATGAACGCTCCATGTCGTAGGGGGACGATCACTACAAGGAGTTTTCGGTCCCGCCTCCGGATACGCCGGACGCCAACTTTCTCGCAAACGCCGCCCGTTCGGGCCGTTGTGCGTGGAACGTCGGGACGAGCTGGCGCGGTGACGCGGCGACCGGGCCGGTGCGGGGGAAGGGGACGGGCGGGTGGGCGGCCGTCCGTAACCCCGTCTCAGGCCTGTTCGGGTGAGGCCTGCCCCGTCTCGCCCGAGTCCACGTCCGGCTCGGGTTCGCGGCCCGGGGTCATGATGTCGAGCCGGCGGATCAGCAAGCTGAACACCACGTAGTAGACGACCCCGTACACCACGCCGAGCAGCAGGATTCCGGGCAGGTTGGCGGTGTTGGCCTTGCCCGCGTTGAGCAGCATGTCGAGCAGCCCGGCGGAGAAGCCGAAGCCGAGCTGGCCGCCGATGAGCATGGTGAGAGCCATCGCCAGCCCGGTCAGTACGGCGTGCACGACGAACAGCAGCGGCGCCACGAAGATGAACGCGAACTCGATCGGCTCGGTGATGCCCGTCACGAAGGAGGCCAGCGCGGCCGAGAGCATGATGCCGCCGACGGCGGGACGGCGGGGTTCGGGCGCCGCCCGCCACATGGCGAGCGCGGCGGCGGGCAGGGCGAACATCATGACGGGGAAGAAGCCCGCCATGAACTGTCCCGCGTGCTCGGCTCCGGCGAAGTAGCAGTTCCAGTCACCGCCGAGGACCCGCC
The DNA here is from genome assembly GCF_043204415.1 of Nonomuraea sp. NPDC047897. Lineage (NCBI taxonomy): Bacteria > Bacillati > Actinomycetota > Actinomycetes > Streptosporangiales > Streptosporangiaceae > Nonomuraea > Nonomuraea sp. NPDC047897. Next base: position 438,888 of record NZ_JBIDCC010000001.1, read on the forward strand.
CGCCCACCTCGCACTGCGGCACCACGTGCCACACGATCGAGTTGACGAAGTGGTGCAGCCCCAGCGGGATCAGCAACCGGTTGATCAGACCGTAGATCCCGGTGCCCAACGGCCCCAGCGTGCTGAGCGCCTCACCCGCGGCGCCGATCCACTCGGCCAGCAGCGGCCAGACCCAGCCGACCAGCACGCCCAGCACCAGTGCCACGAAGGCCGTGACGATCGGCACGAACCGCCGCCCGCCGAAGAACGCCAGCCATGACGGCAGCTTGATCCGGTGGAACCGCTGCCACAGCAGCGCGGTGACCAGGCCCATGAGGATGCCGCCGAGCACCTGGGTGGGGTTCGGCACACCGTGGTCGATGACCTCGGTGACGCTCTGCCCGTCGATCTTGCGCAGCAGGACGGTGTCCCGGATGGTGGAGCCGAAGAACATCACCTTCGTCACCCGGTCGAAGACCATGTAGCCCACCACGGCCGCGAGCGCGGTCGTGCCGTCGGCCTTGCGCGCGAACCCGATCGCCACCCCCACCGCGAACAGCAGCGGGATGTTGTCCAGCAGCGCGGTCCCGGCGGCGGCCAGCACTTCGGCGACCTGGTTCAGCCAGCCGAACCCGGCGACGTCGGCCAGCCCGCCCGGCTCGGCGCCGTTGGAGCCGAGCATGTCGGGCTGTCCGAAGCGGACGAGCAGGGCGGCGGCGGGCAGGGCGGCGATCGGCAGCATGAGGGAGCGGCCGAGCCGCTGGAGCACGCTCATCACTCGTGCGAACGGCGAAGGCCTGGCGGTGGTCTCGTTCACCGGGCGTTCCTCCGGGTGATGGGAGTCGGGCCTCCGAAAGTCATGACTCGAAATCGAGGTGCCGAGGGCCGCGGCAGTGCGGCCCGTGGGGTCGGGGGCCGGTGGTCAGGTTCGCCGTACCGGCATCTCCAGGACGGTGCGGAGCTGGTAGCGGTCGGCGCGGTAGGTGGACACGCCCAGCTCGGCGCAGACGCCGCCGGAGAAGGACCGGCGCTGCAGCAGCAGCACGGCGCCGCCGCGCGGCAGCTTCAGCAGGTCGGCGTCGCTCGGGTCGGCGATCCCGCCGTCGATGGTCAGCTCGCCCGCGTCCATGACGAGGCCGTAGCGGCTCTCCAGCAGCTCGTACAGCGATCTGCCTGACAGGTCGTGCTCGGCGAGGTCGGGGGCGAGGCGGACCGGGATGTGCGCGCGCTCGATGGACAGCGGCTCGCCGTCGGCGGTGCGCAGGCGTTCGATGAAGTGGACCTCCTCGCCGGGCGTGATGCCGAGCTCCTTGGCCAGGTGGGCGCTGGCGCGCACGATCCTGCGGTCGAGGTCGCGGGAGCCCGGCGCCATGCCGCGGGCCCGCATGTCGTCGGTGAACGACGTGAGCTGGAGCGCCAGCTCGATCTTGGGCCGGGCGACGAACGTGCCCTTGCCCGGCACCCGGTGCAGGCGGCCTTCGGACACCAGATGGTCGACGGCCTGCCGCACGGTCATCCGGGACAGGCCGAAGCGCTGGCACAGCTCGCGTTCGGACGGGATCGCGGCGCCGATGCTCAGCTCGTCGCTGTCGATGAGGTCCAGCAGGATCTCTCGTAGCTGGAAGTACTTGGGCACCGGGCTGTCGGGATCGATGTGCGCCACGGATCCTCCCCTCGATCTGACCTGGGCAATGGGTTATGGTTCGTACTGGTCTAGTCCGGACTAGACCACATGGCGGAAAACAGGGTCAAGTCCGTACGGTAACGATTGAAGGATGAGCGCGCGATGACGACGAAGATGCGCAGCGAGATCGCCGAGCAGCCGGCGGCGCTGAGGGCCACGCTCGACAGCCTCCTCCCCAGGGTCGACGAGGTGAAGGCGCTCGGCGAGCGGACCCGCCAGTTGCTGTTCATCGCGCGGGGCACCTCCGACAACGCCGCAGTCTACGGCCGCTACCTCGTCGAGTCGCGCGCCGGGCGGCTCGCGGCGCTGGCCGCGCCGTCGGTGGCGACGACGTACCGGCGCAGGCTCGACCTCGACGGCGTGCTGGCCGTGGCGATCTCCCAGTCGGGCCGTACCGAGGAGATCGTGGAGACGCTCGCCTGGGCGCGCGACTGCGGGGCGGCGACCGTCGGCATCACCAACGGCGGCCCGGACAGCCCGCTCGCGCGGGCCGCCGACGTGGCGCTGTGCACGGTCGCCGGCGAGGAGAAGGCGGTCCCGGCCACCAAGACGTACACGACGCAGCTCGCCGCGCTGGCCGTGCTCGCGCTGGGCCTCGGCGCCGAGGTGGACGCGGGCGACCTGCGGCGGGTGCCGGACGCGGTGGAGGAGCTGATCGCCAACCCGGGCGACCTGGACGCGGTCGTCGAGGGGCTGGCCGACAAGCACGGGGCCGTCGTGTCCGCCCGGGGCCTCGCCTTCTCGACCGCGCTGGAGACGGCGCTGAAGCTCAAGGAGGCCTGCTACCTGCACGCCATGGGCCTGTCGTACGCCGACCTGCTGCACGGGCCGATCGCGGTCGTGGACGCGGAGACGCCGGCGGTGCTGGTCGCGGCGGACAACAGCCCGACGCTGCCCGGCACGGTGGCGCTGGCCGAGCGGGTGGTGGCGGCCGGTGCGGCGGCGTACACGATCGGCGGCGGCGCGACGCTGGCCAAGGCCGGCACGGCCGCGCTGAACGGCCCCGACCTGCCGGAGTGGGTCGCCCCGATGGGCCTCATCGTTCCCGGGCAGTTGCTCACCGAGGCGCTGGCCAGGAGGCTCGGCGTGGACCCCGACGCGCCGCGGGGCCTGAACAAGGTCACGCAGACCGACTGAGCGCCGGTTGTGCGAAAGCGAGGAGGAGACGCCATGGCGGCGGAGGCGAACGCGATCATCGCCGGGCTGGGCGGTGCCGGCAACATCATCGACATCGAGCCCTGTATCACCCGGCTGCGCACGGAGGTGCGCGACGCCTCCAAGGTCGACCGGGCCGCGCTGCGGGCGGCGGGCGCCCACGGGGTGATGGTGGCGGGCAACGTGGTGCAGGTCGTCGTGGGGCCGGAGGCCGACACGATCGCCGGCGACATCGAGGATGTCATCCGCTAGAGAGCGAGACCATGACGACTGTCCTCGCCCCGGTCGGGGGGGCGGCTGTGGGGCTGGCGGCCGTTCCCGATCCGGTCTTCTCCGCGGGCATGGTGGGCCCCGGCACGGCGATCGACCCGTACCGGGGGCCGGGTGAGGCCGTCGCTCCCCTTGCTGGGAAAATCATGAAACTGCATCCGCACGCGTACGTCATCGTGGGAGACGACGGCAAGGGCGTGCTGGTGCACCTCGGCATCGACACGGTGCAGCTCAGGGGTGAGGGCTTCCGGCTCCTCGCCGCGGAGGGCGACCGGGTGCGCGCGGGCCAGCCCGTCGTCGCCTGGGACCCCCGCCGGGTCGAGGCCGGCGGCCGGTCGCCGGTCTGCCCTGTCGTCGCGCTCGACGCGCCCGCCGCCTCGGTACGGTGCGTGGTGGCGGGCAGGGTACGGGCGGGCGACGAATTGTTTCGCTGGTTGTGAAAGGGTCCGGCTGGTCCGGACCGGTGAGAGGAGGACTACATGCCCGAACGCAGGGTCACCGTGGTCGCGGAGGTCGGCCTGCACGCCCGCCCGGCCGCGACGTTCGTCAGGGCCGCGGCCAAGGCGCCGATGGACGTCACCGTGGCGCGGGCCTCGGGGGGTGGCGCCCCCATCAACGGCAAGAGCATCCTGCAGATCCTGGCGCTGGACGTGAAGCAGGACGAGACCATCGTGATCAAGGCCGAGGGAGAGGGCGCCGACGCGGTGCTCGACGAGCTGGCCGGCATCGCCGGCTCGCCGTGAGGGCGGCCCACCGCGGGTGACGTGCGTCCGACGCCGCGGGTCCGGAAGGCGTCAAGCCGGGTCCGGGCACCGCGGAGCCTGGATACGGTGGGAAGCATGGTGGGACGGATCGGCATGGCAGGCGCGCTCGTCGTGGCTCTGGCGGCGTGCGGCGGTGGTGGCGGCGAGGCGGCCGGCGCGGCCCGCCCGGCGGAGCGGTCACCGGACGCCGCGCGGAGCGCGGCCACCGCGACCGCCGGCGCGACCCCCGAGCAGACCTCCGGACAGTCGGCCGGGCCAGGCTCCGGCGACGGGCCGGCGCAGGGCGGGGTGTCCGCGCGGCCCGCCGACGTACGGCGCGTGCTGGCCGGGATGAGCCTGGAGGAGAAGGTCGGCCAGCTCTTCATGCCCGTCCTGTACGGCACGGCGGCCACCACCGTCTCGGGCGAGAACCAGGCCAGGTACGGCGCCCAGACTCCCGCCAAGGTGATCGGCAAGTATCACCTGGGTGGCGTCATCCTGTTCCCCGCCAACGTCAAGAGCGTCGGCCAGGTGGTCGGCCTGACCAACGGCCTGCAGAAGGCGTCCCCCGACGTGCCGCTGCTCATCGGCACCGACCAGGAGAACGGCCTGGTCTCCAGGATGGGCTCGCTCATGACGCGCTTCCCCGGCGCCTCGCAGGTCGGCGCCACGAAGAGCACGGCGCTGTCGCGGGCGGTCGCCCGGGCCACCGGCGAGGAGCTGCGCGCCCTCGGCGTCAACCTCGACTTCGCGCCCGTCGCCGACGTGAACGTCAACCCGGACAACCCCGTCATCGGCCGGCGCGCCTTCGGCGACGACCCCGCGCACGTGTCGCGGATGGTCTCGGCCGCCGTCAAGGGCTTCGCCGACGCGGGTGTGGCGGCCACCGCCAAGCACTTCCCCGGCCACGGCGACACGGACGTCGACAGCCACACCGGCCTGCCGGTGATCAAGCACACCCGCGCCCAGTGGGAGCGGCTCGACGCCCCGCCGTTCAGGGCCGCGATCGCCTCGGGCGTCGACGCGGTGATGAGCGCGCACATCGTCTTCCCCAGGCTCGACCCGTCGGGCGACCCGGCGACGCTGTCCAAGCCGATCCTGACCGGCCTGCTGCGGAACAAGCTCGGCTTCCGGGGCGTCATCTCGACCGACGCGCTCAACATGGCGGGCGTGCGCAAGAAGTACGACGACGGTGAGGTGGCCGTGCGGGCCGTCCTGGCCGGCGCCGACCTGCTGCTCATGCCGAACGACTTCCCGAAGTCGTACGACGCGGTGCTGGCGGCGGCGAGGTCCGGCCGGATCTCGAAGCAGCGGCTGGACGAGTCGGTCACCCGGCTGCTGACGCTCAAGCACAACCGCGGCATCCTGGGCGGGGCGCCCACCGCGTCGGCGGCGAAGGCGGCCGAGGTGCTGCGCTCGGCCGAGCACCGCAAGCTGGCCGCCCGGGTGGCGCGCGGCGGACGCTAGCGCTCGCCGCGTCGCCCACCGGCGATGTGGACCGTCCCCGACGGGGGCTTTCGCGGCGGTCGGCAGGGCGTGCGACGCTTTACCCTGGAGCCGGATCGCGACCCGAGGAGGCGGTGTGGTCACAGGTGTTCTGATCGACTGGGGCGGGGTGCTGACGACCAGCATGTCCGAGTCCATCGCGCGGTGGATCGAGGCCGACCGCATCGACCACGACCACTACCGCGAGGTGATGTCCGAGCTGGTCAGCCAGGCGTACGGCGGCGACCGGGAGACGGTCGTGCACGCACTCGAACGCGGGGAGCTCGACGGGTCCGCCTTCGAGCGCGACCTCGCCGCCCGGCTGATGACTCTCGACGGGGTGCCGCCGGAGGCCGAGGGGCTGCTGGAGCGGATGTTCGCGGGCTTCGACCGGGTGGACGTCATGTACGACATGCTCCGCACGGCCCGGGCCAACGGCGTCAGGACGTGCCTGCTGTCCAACTCGTGGGCCAACACCTACCCGCGCGACGACTGGGACGAGATCTTCGACGCGGTGGTGATCTCCGGCGAGGTGGGCATGCGCAAGCCGGAGCCGCGCATCTTCCGGCATGCCCTCGGGCTGGTGGGGCTGCCCGGCGAGGCGTGCGTGTTCGTCGACGACATCGAGGCCAACATCGTGGCCGCGCGCGGGCTCGGCATCGCGGGCATCCACCACCGTGACCCCGACACGACTCTCGCCCAGCTTGAGACACTCCTCCGACTCCCGTTGCGCCGGGCATGATGGTGCCCCGCCCGACGCCGTTGAAAGGTTCCTGATGCGCGTCTACCTGCCGTGCACGCTGCCCGCCCTGGCCCGGGTGGTCGAGACGGGCGAGCTGGGGCCGGCTCCGCTGACCGGCTACGCGGTGACACCCGCGCTGATCGAGTGGTACGCCTCGGGCGACACCGAGGAGCTGGAGTACGTCGCCCTGACCGAGGCCGCCCGCGCCTCCCTGCGGATGCTGGCCGACAGCGGCGGCGAGGCGGCGCCGCGCCGCGTGGTGATCGCGGCCGAGGTGCCCGACTCCGCCCTGTCGGCCGGCACCGACCTCGCCGACCGGGGCAGGGTGCGGGTCACCCGGCCCGTCCCGCTGGCCAAGGTGGCCGCGGCGCACGTGGACGACGCCGACGCCGTCCCTGACGTCCTGGCCGCGATCGACGCGCTGCCCGCGGCCGACAAGGGCGACGACGACGCCCGGTTCACCGTGGACGGCGCCGAGGCGCACGAGCTCATGTGGTACGCCACCCAGGAGATCCCCGACCTGCTGGGCTGAGGGTTCGCCGGAATGTCGCCCGTGGTCGCTAGGCTGGAAGGGACATGACCAAGCACATCATCTGGGACTGGAACGGCACGCTCTTCCACGACATCGACGCCGTGGTGGGCGCGACCAACGAGCTGTTCAGCGGCTACGAGCTGCCGCCGCTGACCGCCGACGGCTTCCGCGCCGTCTACACGCGCCCGATCTGGCTGGCCTACGAGCGGCTGCTGGGCCGGCCGCTGGCCGAGGGGGAGTGGGAGCTGCTCGACACGGGCTTCCACGACCACTACTTCCGGCTGGTCGCGGCCTGCCGGCTGGCCGCCGACGCCGAGCACGCGCTGACCTCCTGGACGGGCAGCCAGTCGCTGTGCTCGATGGCCCCGCACTCCCACCTGGTGCCGATCGTCGAGTCGTTCGGCATCACCGGCCACTTCACCCGGATCGACGGGTTACTGGGTGTCACCGGCGGCGAGAAGGCCGAGCACATGGCCGAGCACATCGAGCGGCTCGGGGTGGAGCCGCGCGAGGTGCTGGTGATCGGCGACAGCGTGGACGACGGCCTCGCGGCACGCCACGTGGGCGCCCGCGCGGTGCTCTACACGGGCGGCATGACGAGCCGGGCCGATCTGCAGGCCACCGGCCTGCCGGTGGTCGACACCCTCGCCGACGCGCTCGGCCACGCCTGACGCCCGGCGGCGCCTGGGTCATGCCGGGATCGCCGGGTGTGGGCGGCGGGCCGGGTGCGGGCCGTAGTCTTGCAGGGTCCCCCCAGGAGGCCGCCATCAACCGCTTAGTGCTCTGGAACGTCGACCTGACCCTGGTCGACGTCGCCATCGTCACCCGAGACGCCTACGCCGAGGCGTTCCGCGTCGTGACCGGCCGCCCGCTGGTCAAGCTCGCGCCGGCGCTCGGCCGGCCAGACTCCGAGATCGTCTTCGAGACGCTCGCCGTCAACGGCGTCGTCGCCGAGGACGACCACCTGCCGAGGTTCCTGTCGGCGCTGGCCCTGGCCTTCGCCGACCGGCGCAGGAGGCTGGTCAAGGACGGCCGGGCGATGCCCGGCGCCAAGGACGCGCTCAGGGCCGTGGCCAGGCTCGACGGGGTGGTCCAGTCGGTGCTGACCGGCACGATCCGGGGCAACGCCGTGCTCAAGCTCAAGGCGTTCAAGCTCGACTCCTACGTCGACTTCGACCTCGGCGGCTACGGCGAGGAGGTCTACCCCAAGGCGACGCTGCTCCAGGTGGCCCAGGGGCGGGCCAGGGAGCGGCTGGGCACGCCGTTCACGGCGGCCAACACGGTCGTCATCGGCGACTCGACGCGTGACGTGCAGGCCGCCGGGATCGGCGGCGCGGCGATGATCGCGGTGGCGTCGGGCCGCTCCACGGCGGCAGAGCTGCGTGGGGCGGGGGCCGACATCGTGCTGCCCGATCTGTCCGACGCCGCCGAGGTGGTCGCGGCCGTGGCCGCGCTGACCTCCCCGGCGGACCGGGTGTCCCGCGGTGTCTGAGGGGGGTCGCGGTCTTTGACGGGGGTCGCGGTCTCTGACCGGGTCGTGGTCTCCGACAGGGGTCGTGGTCTTTGACGGGTCCCGGTCTCTGTCGGGGTCAGGGCAGGGCGTTCAGGAAGCGGGCGGCGATCGGGGCGGCGACGGCCGATCCGGCGCCGCCGCCCTCCACGATGACGGCGAACGCCAGGTCCCCGCGGTAGCCGATGAACCACGAGTGCGCGGGTGGCTCCTTGCCCGAGCCGTACTCGGCGGTGCCGGTCTTGCCGGCGGTGCCGGCCGGGAAGCGGACGGCGTGGGCGGTGCCGTCGGTGACGACGGCCGGCATGAGGTCGCGCAGCGCGCGTACCACGTCGGGCTCCAGCGGGCGGGGGCGCAGGGCGCGGTTGGGCAGCAGTCCGGCGGCGACGAGCCGCGGCGGCCGCCAGGCGCCGTCGGCGATGGCGGCGGCGACCGAGGCCATGTTCAGCGGGCTGGCCAGCACCCGGCCCTGGCCGATGGAGGCGGAGGCGAGGTCGGTGTCGTCCTTCGGGGCGGGGAAGTCGGCCTTCACGGCGGGCACGCCGGGCGTGATCGGGGCGCCGAAGCCGAAGCTCGCGGCCACCTCGGCCAGCCGGCTCGCGCCGAGCCCGGTCACGCTCATCGCGCCGAACGTGGTGTTGCACGAGTGGGCGAAGGCGTCGCGGAACGGCAGCGTGCCGTAGTCCTTGAAGCCGGCGTTGTGGAACGGGAAGCCGCCGATGTTCTGCTCGGCCGGGCAGCTCACCGTCCTGTCCGGTGACAGGCCGCCGGCGACCAGGGCGGAGGCGGTGACGACCTTGAACGTGGAGCCCGGCGGGTACGCGCCGAGCAGCGCCCGGTTGAACCCGCCCGGTTTGTTGACCACGGCGAGCAGCTCTCCGGTCGAGGGCCGCAGCGCCACGAGGGAGGCCGGCTTGCGCGCGGTCTCCAGAGCGTCGGCCCCGGCCCGGTGGACCTTGAGGTCCACGGTGGTGCGCAGCGGTCGGCGCTGCTCCGCCTCGACGACGGTACGGACGCGCTGGTCGCCGTCGTAGAGGTCGACGCGGTGCAGTTCGCCGGTGCCGAACCGGTCGGGGTAGGTCTGCCGGAGCCCTTCGACGAGTTGCTGGACCGAGCCGGGCGTGCCGGGGGTGTCGATGCGGGTGCCGTCGGCGGCCAGCACCGGCTGCGTGGGGCCCTTCGAGGTGACCAGGCGCAGGGTCCTGCCCTTGGTCATCAGCGGGTGGACGGTGGCCGGGCTCCAGTCGACCTTCCAGGCGCGGTCGTGCTCGACGAGGTGGAGCCGTCCGTCGTACGCCCACGTCCTGGGACCGGTCAGGTCGGCGCGGAAGGTCGACGCCCCGCTGTCGGCGTCGGCCGCGCGCAGGCGGAAGGCGGCGTTCGTGAGCTTGAGGTCCGCGCGGAAGCGCCGGTGCAGGCGCTCGAAGTCGGCGGGCGGGTCGGCGACCAGCTCCCGCATCCGCGCGTAGTCCTGCGCCGACCAGGCCTTCAGGTACGCCTGCGCGGTCTCCTCCGGTGTGCCCCGCGTGCGCAGGACCCAGACCGTGACGCCGGCCGCGAGGACGGGCACGAGGACGGCCGCGGTCATCCACGGCCATCGGCGTCGCCTCCGCGGCGCGTTCTCCTCCCTGAGATGCGCGTACATCGTCCCCCTTTGTGGTGCCATGGGGGAGAGGACACCAGAGCCGCTCGGTCGATGTCCAATAGTGATATGTGCGGCATACCGATATGAATGTGGCTATAGTTCCTGCTCATGGACCTCGTCCGGCATCTTCGCTACTTCATCGCGGTGGCGGAGGAACTCCACTTCGGCAACGCCGCCATCCGGCTCGGCATGGCCCAGCCGCCGCTGAGCCAGCGGATCAAGCGGCTGGAGGAAGATCTGGGCGTGCGGCTGTTCGACCGCTCCGCCCGGCAGGTCCGGCTCACCGAGGCGGGCCGGCTGCTGCTCGGCGAGGCCCGCGAGATCGTCGCCCGGGTGGACCGGCTGCACGAGCTGGCCCGCGGCGGCGGCGGCGCCGTGCTGCGCGTGGGGGTGCCGCCCGATCTCGGCGTGGCCGTGATCGCCGCCCTGATCGCCGGGTTCCGGGAGAGCCATTCCGAGATCCGGCTCGCCCCGGTGGAGATGTGGACGGCCGACCAGGTGACCGCGCTGGCCGAAGGCGCCATCGACGTCGGCATCGTGCGCCACCCCGTCACCGCGCCCGGCCTGCACCTCGGCCGGGTGCTCACGCGACGGCAGGGCGTGCTGCTCGCCGAGGAAGACCCGCTGGCCGGCGCGGGCGAGGTGCACCTGGCCGATCTGGCCGGCCGCGAGCTGCTGATGCCGCCCCGCGAGGGCGAGCCCGGCCTGCACGCCGAGGTGCTGGCCGAGTGCCGCCGCCACGGCTACGTCCCGCCGCAGGTGCACGAGGGGGCCGGGCTGGGACTGGTGCTCGCCGGGGCGGCGGTCGCCTTCGGCCCGCGGGAGGAGCTGCCGGGGCTGGCCTGGCGCCCGCTGCTAGGCTCCCCGATCACGGGCCGGGTCTCCACGGCCTGGCGGGGCGGGACGGCGGAGGTGGCCGCCTTCGCGGAGGTGGCCGTGCGGATTCTGAAGGAGCGCGCCGGGATGGCGGACGAGGGCACCGACGGTCCTGCCGTGCCTGTGCGGCGGGTCAGCCGCCGGCCCGGGGTGCTGGCGTGAGCGCCCCCGACTTCGCCGCGGCCTTCCGCGCCGCGGGCGTCGCCGGCTACCTGCACGCCCTCGACATCGACTCCGGCAAGGAGGTCGGGCACGGCTCCGACGAGCCGATGCCGACCGCCTCGGTGTTCAAGGTGCCGCTGATGGTGGCCTTCTGCCGGCAGGCCGACGCCGGGCTGCTCGACCCCGGCGAGCAGGTGACCGTGCGCGCCGCCGACCGGGTGTTCGGGCCGACCGGCGTCTCCGCGATGCTCGACGACGTCACGATGTCGCTGCGTGACCTGGCCTACCTCATGATCGCGGTGAGCGACAACACCGCGGCCGACATGCTGCTCGGCAGGGTCGGCCTCGACGCGGTCAACGCGATGCTGGCCGGGTTCGGGCTGGACGTGACCCACGTCCAGCAGAACGTCGCGGGTTTCTACCAGAGCATGGCCGAGGACACCGGGCACGGCTGGCCCTACCTCGACCCGGCGGAGCTCGCCACGCTGCGCGTGCTGGACCCGGCGCACACCAACCGCAGCACGCCGCGCGAGATGGCCGCGCTGCTGTCCCTCATCTGGCGGGACGAGGCCGCCTCCCCGGCCTCGTGCGCCTGGATGCGCGCCGTGCTCAACAAGCAGGTGTGGCCGCACCGGCTGGCCTCCGGCTTCCCGTACGACGACGTGGACGTCAGCGGCAAGACCGGCACGCTGCCGACGCTGCGCGCCGAGGCCGGCGTCGTCGAGTACCCGGACGGGGGCCGGTACGCGGTCGCCGTCTTCACCCGCTCGTTCAGCCCCGCGGTGAACCAGCCGCGCGCCGACGCCGTGATCGGCACGGCCGCGCGTATGGCGGTGAACCACCTGAGAAGGTAAGGAGTTGTGTGGGGTAGTCCTGTAGGACACGCGATCCACTGGGCGACAGGATGGGGCACATGGTTGCTGAAGGCGCACTTCTCTGGGAGCCGGACGAGGAGACCGTCGCGAGCGCGAGGCTGACCCGCTACCTGGAGTGGCTTGGCCGGCCCGGCGCGGGCTACGAGGAGGTGTGGCAGTGGTCGGTCGACAGCCCGGAGGAGTTCTGGACGTCGATCTGGGACCACTTCAGGGTGATCGGTGAGCGTGGCGACGGGCCCGTGCTGTCGGGGACGATGCCGGGCGCCGAGTGGTTCGCCGGAAGCAGCCTCAACTACGCCGAGAACGCCCTGCGCCACCCCGACGGCCCCGCCGTGGTGTTCGTCTCCGAGGACGGCGCGCGCCAGGAGCTGTCCCGCGCCGAGCTGCGCGAGGAGGTGGCCAGGGTGCGGGCCGGCCTGGTCCGGCTGGGCGTCCGGCGCGGCGACCGGGTGGCCGCCTACCTGCCGAACATCCCGCAGGCGTTGATCGCCTTCCTGGCCACGGCCTCGCTCGGCGCGATCTGGTCGGCCGGCTCGCCCGACTTCGGGGTGGCCAGCATCGTCGACCGGTTCACGCAGATCGAGCCCAAGGTGCTGATCGCGGTCGACGGCTACCGCTACAACGGCAAGGCCTACGACCGCTCGGCCGCCGTGAACGAGATCGCCGCGGCGCTGCCCACGCTGCGCGCCACCGTGTGGATCCCCTATCTCGCCGCGGCCGGTGAGGGGCTGCCGCCCCAGCAAGCCGACCCGGTGCCCGGCGGCACCGCGCAGGTGCCGCACGGCGAGGTGATCGGCTGGGAGGGGCTGCGCGCCGAGAACGCGCCCCTGGAGTTCGAACGGGTGCCGTTCGGCCATCCGCTGTGGATCCTCTACTCCAGCGGCACGACCGGGCTGCCCAAGCCGATCGTGCACGGGCACGGCGGCATCGTGCTGGAGCACCTCAAGTCGCTCTCCTTCCACCAGGACCTCGGCGACGGCGACGTGTTCTTCTGGTACACCACCACCGGCTGGATGATGTGGAACTACCTCGTCGGCGCCCTGCTGGTGGGGGCCGTGCCCGTGCTCTACGACGGCTCGGCCACCCACCCCTCGCCCGCCGTGCTGTGGCGCATCGCCGCCTCCGAGCGGGTGACGTACTTCGGGGTGGGCGCGCCGTACATCATGGCCTCGCTCAAGGTCGGCCTGCGCCCCGACGGGCTCGACGGGCTGCGCGGGGTCGGCAGCACCGGGTCGCCGCTGCCGCCCGAGGGGTTCGCGTGGGTGGCCGAGGCGCTGCCCGGTGTGCCGGTCGGGTCGTTCTCCGGCGGCACCGACGTGTGCACGGGTTTCGTCGGCGCGACGCCGCTCCACCCCATCCGAGCGGGCATCATCCCGTGCCGGTCGCTCGGCGCGAAGGTGGAGGCGTACGACCCGGAGGGCAGGCCGGTCAGCGGCGAGGTGGGCGAGCTGGTGCTCACCCGGCCGATGCCGTCGATGCCGGTCATGTTCTGGAACGACCCGGACGGCGAGCGCTACCGCGGGAGCTACTTCGACGTCTATCCGGGAGTGTGGCGCCACGGCGACTGGATCAAGATCGACGCCGACGGGAGCTGCGTCATCTACGGCCGCTCCGACTCGACCCTGAACCGGGGCGGCGTCCGCATGGGCACCAGCGAGTTCTACCGGGTCGTCGAGCGCTTCGACGAGATCGCCGACAGCCTGGTGATCGACACCGGCCGGCTCGGGCAGGAGGGCCGGCTGCTGCTGTACGTGTCGCTCGCCGAGGGCGCCGAGCTGACCGGCGAGCTGTCCGACGCGCTGCGCCGGACGCTGCGGGCCGAGCTGTCGCCCCGGCACGTGCCCGACGAGATCCGCGCGGTGCCCGGCATCCCGCGCACGCTGTCGGGCAAGAAGCTCGAGGTGCCGGTCCGCAAGATCCTGCTCGGCACGCCCGTCGAGCAGGCGGCCAACCCCGACGCCATGGCCAACCCCGAGGTGCTGGCCCACTTCAGGCCCTGACGTCAGGCCCGCTCAGGCGGCCCTGAGCGGGCGCAGCGCGGCGGACCAGGAGACGACCTGGCCGAGCATGGCGTCGAGCTTGTCCTCGTGGTGGGCGGCGGGCCGGAAGACGGTCATGTCCTCGAAGTCGGTGAACAGCGACAGCGACACCTGGCCCGACACGTCGGCGATCTTGAGCCGGCCGAGCACCTGCCGCAGGTGCTCGGCCGCCCGGACGCCGCCGTCCACCCCGTAGCTGACCAGGCCGGCGGCCTTGTCGGTCCACTCGGCATGGAGGAAGTCGAGCCCGGACTTCAGCGCGCCCGGAAAGGAGCTGTTGTACTCGGGGGTCACGAACACGAAGCCGTCGAACGTGGCCACCTTGGCGGCCCAGGCCCGCGTGTGCGGGTGCTCGTAGACGCCCATGGCCGCGGGCACCGCCTCGTCCAGGTGGGGCAGGCCGAACTCGCGCAGGTCGACCACCTCGTACTCCGCGTCGCCGCGCTTGGCGGCCAGGTCGTGCACCCAGCGGGCGACGTTCTCCGCGTTGCGTCCCGGACGGGTGCTGCCGACGACGATGCCGATCCTGATCATGAAGTGCTCCTCGGAATGGTGGTGATCTCGCCGCGGGTCCGGTCGGCCGAAGCGGTGGTCGGGTGGTCGGACCGGGGCGTCATCAGGAAGGCGGGCGCGTGGTCCGCCGCCCAGGCGTGGAAGGTGCGGGCCGGTCGGCCGGTGACCGCTTCGACGGTGGTCGTCGTAGGACCGGGCGTCCGCGTCAGCGCGGCCTGAGCCTCCAGGATGCCGTCCGCGACCTCGGGCGGCAGGCCGGCGGCGATCATGCGCTGCCGTGCCTCGCCAGGAGGCGCCTCCTCCCAGCGCACCGGCCGGCCGAGCGCCTCGCCGATGATCCGCGCCTGCCGCTCCCGGGTGAGCGACTCGGGCCCGGTGAGCAGGTAGGTCGCTCCGTCGTGCCCGTCGCCGGTCAGCGCGCGCACCGCGACCGCCGCGATGTCCCGCTCGTCCACGGGTGACATGGCCGCCCGCCCGTACGGCTCGCGGACCACGCCGGCCCGCACCTGGTCGGCCCACTGCAGGACGTTGGCCGCGAAGGCGTGCGGGCGCAGCACCGTCCATTGCAGGCCCGACTTCTCGACCATCGACTCCACCTCGCGCTCGTGGTCGCGGACGGCGGCCGAGGACAGGTACACGACCCGGCGGGCCTGCCCGGCGATCACCTCCAGCAGCTCAGCCGCACCCTCCCCGGTGGCGAACGGCCAGACCAGGAACACCCCCTCGACGCCGCGAAGCGCCGGCAGCAACGACGTGGGCTCCCGCAGGTCACCTACGAATTCAGATATGTCAGATCTTCGGGTCAGGGATCTAGCCTCCGTCCCCGCCTCTTCCAACTGCGCGACCACGTGACGCCCGACCCGGCCGGTCGCCCCGGTCACCAGAACCGCGCTCATCGGCTCTCCTTTCGTCTCGACCACACTAGGAGCGGGCAGGGAGACAACCAATGCTGCAGAGTCTGGCTTTTATACGCGTACGTCTCGCGAAATAGGGCATGCGTAGACTGGCCCGCATGGACGTGTTGAGCGACGTGATGGCCATCGTGCGCACCGGCCGGCCCCGGTCCGCCCGGGTCGAGTGGCGCGCGCCGTGGGGGCAGCGCTTCCCCGCGGTGCCCGGATCGGCGGGCTTCCAGGTGATCCTGCAGGGCGGCGCGTGGCTGCTCCCGCCCGCGGGCGACCCGGTGCAGCTCTACGTCGGCGACGTGGTGTTCTTCCCCCACGGGCACGGCTACGCCCTCGCCGACGGGCCGGCGACGCCCGTGGCCGAGGTCGCGTGCGACCCGGCGGAGGAGGGCTCGCTGTTCGCCTCGGCGTCCATCGACGGGCCGGGCGCGACGACGGTGACGCTCTGCGGCGGCTACCGGCTCGACGCCGGCCGGGCCCACCCCGTGCTGCGCGAGCTGCCCGAGATGATCCACCTGCCCGCCCGGCTCGGCCACCACCCCGAGCTGCGCGCGGCCGTCGACCTGCTGGCCGCGGAGATCACCGCCCCCCGGCTGGGCGCGGACACGATCGTCGGCTCCCTGCTCGACACGCTGCTGGTGTATATCCTGCGGGCCTGGTTCACGGCGGAACGCGAGCACTGCCAGGCGGGCGGATGGGCCGCGGCGCTGGGCGACCCCTCGGTCAGCGCCGCCCTCGACGCCATGCACCGCGACCCCGACCATCCGTGGACCGTCCAGGAGCTCGGCGCCCGCGCGGGCCTGTCACGGGCCGCCTTCTCGCGCCGCTTCACCGCCCTGGTCGGGCAGCCGCCACTGGCCTACCTCACCTGGTGGCGGCTGGCCACCGCCGCCCGCCTGCTGCGCCGGTCCGACGCCTCGCTGGGCGAGATCGCCGCCCGGGTCGGCTACGGCTCGGAGTTCGCGTTCGCCAACGCCTTCAAACGCGAGTACGGCATGCCCCCCGGCCGCTACCGCCGCGAGGCCTGCCCGGTGCCGCCCGACGACACCGCCTGGTCAACGCGCCCGGCCCACCCGGACGGTGAGGGCGTCGGTCCCGCCCGAGCGCGGGGTGAGGGCCTCGGTCCCGTCCAAGCGCGGGGCGAGGCGGCGGCCGGACGCGCGCTGCCCACCGGGGCCTGAGCCCCGGCCGGGTCACAGGCCCTGGGGGAGGCGGAAGACGCGGGCCGGGTCGTAGGCGGCCTTGACCTGGGCGAGCCGGGCCGCGTTGGGGCCGAAATAGGCCGTGCGCCAGTCGGTCAGGTCGGGGTCGGCGTAGTTGACGTAGGCGTGGTCGCCGAGGTGCGGGGCCAGCTCGCTGTGGATCCGGCGCAGCCAGGCGCGGTCCCGGCCGTCGGCGTTGTACTGCACGCTGAACAGCGCCGCCCGGTGCGGGAAGGCCGTCGCGTCCGGCCGGACCCGCGCCACCGCGCCGCCGAGGGCGTCCAGCATCACCAGGTGCCGGCCGGGCCGCGCCACCCCGGCCACCAGCGCCCGCACGCCGTCCGGCGGCAGCGGCCGGTAGGCCAGATGCGACTTGGCCACGTAGACCGCCCGGCCCAGCCGCCCGTGCGGGGCGGGATGGCACTGGGCCACCGACAGCGACGAGCAGCCGCCCATTACCTTCATCGCCTCCAGGTGCGAGGTGCGGGTGACCGAGCGGGACGACGGCCGGCCCGCCCGGGCCACGAGCGGGCCGAGCAGCCGGTCCAGCGCGGCCCGGCCGCCCCGGTGCACCCCCGACAGCCGCACCTCCGGCCCGCCCGCGCCGCGCGCGAGGGCGAGCGAGGACCACAGCTCGTCGGGCGCGCCCGGTGCCCACGCCTGCCAGGCCCGCACGGTCGCAGCCGCCCTGGACCACGGCCAGCTCAGGAAGAACACGTGCAGGTCGCGGGCCGGATGCGTGCGGAAGGTGAACGACACGGCGACGCCGAAGTTGCCGCCGCCACCGCCCCGGCAGGCCCAGAACAGGTCGGGATGGCGGCGTTCGTCACAGGTCAACAGCCGGCCGTCCGCCGTCACGATGTCGACCGACTCCATCACGTCGCAGGTCAGGCCGTACAGGCGGGACATCACGCCGATCCCGCCGCCGAGCGCGAGGCCGCTCAGCCCGACGCTCGGGCAGGTGCCCGCCGGGATGCTCACCCCGTGCCGGGCCAGTCCCGCGTACACGTCGATCAGCTTCGCCCCGGCGCCGATCGTGGCGCGGCCGTCGCGGTAGCGGACCGCGTCCATCCGGGAGACGTCGATGACCAGCCCCGTGCCGGTGGACCAGCCGCCGTAGGAGTGGCCGCCCGAGCGGGCGGTGACCGGCAGCCGGTGCTCGCGGACGAACGCCAGGCAGCGGGACACGTCGGCCGCGCCGGCGCAGTAGGCGACGCCACGCGGCCGCACCACGTCGTACACGGGGTTGAACAGGCGCCGGGCCGCGCCGTAGCGGGCGTCTCCGGGCAGCACCAGCGTCCCGGCGAGCCGGCGGCGCAGCCCGGCCCAGTCGGGCGCCGCACCCGGCCCCAGCCCGGCCTGGGCGGATCCGAGCAGCGGCGTCACCGCGGCGGCGCGGAGGAAGTCTCGACGGTCCATGGGGCCTCCGATGATCGGTACGGGCACCTGGGTGAGACGCTGTCCCAGTATCCCCGGTTCGGGTGCCCGGCCCGCCCGGACGCACTTCGGACGGGCCGGGCGGCTCTCACCCCGACCTGACGGCCACCGGCGTGGTCTCCGCCAGGCGCAGCGCCAGCGCCGGGCACATGTCCACCGCCCGGCGCGCCTCCTTCACCATCCAGCCGGGCACGGTCCGGAACGACGGGAACCCGAACCCGTCCAGCTCCACGAACTCCGGCAGCAGATGCGCGCACAGGCCGTGCCCCTGGCAGCGGCTCCAGTCGACGTCGAGGCGGTAGTCGGGCTCCACCTCCGGCTCGGGCAGCGGCAGCACGCCGCGCACCGGCCGGCCGCACGAGCCGTGGTCGCGGTGGACCGCGATCTCGCTCTCGAACGTGTCCAGCGCCGACAGCACGAACCTGGCCGTGCCGTCCGGATGGAAGCAGGCCCCCCGCCGCTCGACGGTGCGCACGGCCCGGCGGACGGCGTCCGTGGAGCCGCTGCCCTCGGTCAGCTCGATCAGTTGCCTGGCCACCTCGGGCAGGCCGAGGCGGCACGGCCCGCACTGGCCCGCCGACTGCGAGGCCAGGTAGGCGGTGATCCGGGCGGCCTCGCCGAGCGGGCACGTCGTCTCGCCGAGCGGCACGATGATCCCGGCGCCGAGGTCGGCCCCGGCGGCCTTCATGCCCGCCCGGGAGACCATCGCGTTGACGGCCGCCTCCGGGGCCAGCCACGCGCCGTGGTAGCCGCCCACCAGCACTCCGTCGCCCGGATCGGCGTCGCACAGGTCGAGCACGTCGGCCAGCAGGGTGCCGGTCGGCACCTCGACGACCGCGTTGCGGCAGGCGCTGCCGCTCATGGTCAGCAGCACCGTGCCGGGCTCCCGGCTGGTGCCCACCTCGGCGTACGCCTCCGGGCCCATCTCGACCAGCAGCGCGAGCTGGGCGTAGGTCTCGGTGTTGGACAGCAGCGTCGGCAGCCCGTCCACGCCGCTGTGCGCGGCCCTGCGCTTGCGTCCGGGCGGGATGCCCTCCAGCCCGTTCACGGCGTTGACGAGGGCCCCGCCCTCGCCGGAGATGAACCGCTCCGGCAACCCGACGACGCGGATCGGGATGTGGCTCTCGGCGGCGCCCGCGACCTTCGCGGCCCGGCGCTCGTTCACGGCGGCCATGATCGACCCTTCGGCGACCTCGCCGGCGGCGGTCGCCACGACCACCTCGCGGGCGTTCAGCGCCTCGGCCGCCAGCACCGCCCCGTCGAGCACCAGGTGCGGGGCACGGGTCAGCAGCATGGCGTCCTTGGAACTGGCCGGTTCGCCCTCGGCGCCGTTGACCAGCACGACGCTCTCGCGTGACCCGGCCGCGTCGGCGACCGCGCGCAGCTTGCGGCCGAACGGGAACGCAGCCCCGCCCCTGCCGCGCATGTCCACCTCGTTCGCCATGGAGATGAGGGACTCCACGTCGCGGGGGACGGGCTCGCCGTGCACGGTGCGGTGGGCGGGCAGGTCCAGGCGCCGGGTGTGCTCCAGCCCGGCGGTCAGGCGGGCCGGCCCCAGCCGCGTCACCTCGGGCACTCGGTGCGGGATCACATGGTCTCCTGGGCGTCGCTTCGCGGTGTCGTCCTCTGGGGGGAGTGGCGGGGGGTCATCCGGCCTCCCGGTACCTGCGCCGGGCGGCGGCGAGGCTCACCGGCGCGTTGATCTCTTCGGGCCGGACGAGCGGCTCGGCCGACACGGCCGGGCCCGCCACGGCCTCCGGCAGGGTGACCGGACGCAACAGCGTGGCCAGCACCCGCACCAGCAGGGCCGCGCCGACGGCCGCGAGGCAGGCCGCGTACGACCAGACCACCCACGCGGCGGCGGACCGGCCGGCGGTCAGCCCGTGCAGCACCGCGACCGGCCAGGCCAGGTAGGCCCCGCCGTGCAGCATCCGCCACATCCACGGCCGGCCGCTGACCGCGAACCGGCCGCGGATGACGCCCGTCACGAGCACCATGATGATCAGGTTGAACGAGACCGTGCCGAGCGCCACCCAGAGCCCGGCGGTCGGCAGCACGACGGCGGTGACCGGGACGTGGCTCAGCGTCATCATGAGGACCACGTGCGTCACCAGGTAGCCCAGGCCGATGACGGCGGTCGCGCGGTGGGCGAGCTGCGCCCGCACCCGGTTGGCCGGGGAGAGGAAGACCCGCTCGGTGGTGAGCAGGCCCAGCCCGACGGTCGCGGTGAACAGCATCAGGGCGAACACGCCCGCGTAGAGCTCGAGGAAGGCCACCCCACGGCCCAGGAGCGCCATCCCGCGTTCGGTCCTGGCCAGGGCGAACACGGACAGCGCCACGGCGGCGATGGCGGCGCTCGCCGCCAGCCGGACATTGCGGGAGTCCAGCCTGGTGGGGGCGTGCCGGGGGGTTCGTCTGTGGAGCATGGATGGGTTTCCCTCCAAGGTCGGTTGAGGGTGCGCCTCGGGAGGGTCAGGCAAGCCTGACGGCGCCGCCCGACCGGATCGCCCGCCCGATCCCGTCCCGTTCCCGCCGGGGGAGGCGGGAGCGGGCGCGGGTGGGGCGGTGGGACCGGGGCGGGCGGCCGGGTGGGGCGGGGTCAGGTCAGCAGCGGCGGCCCCGGTTGATGCAGTCGACCACGAAGCGCATCAGCCGGTCGGGCATGACGTTGGCGAAGTCCGCGTGATCGGTGATCGGGTTGTGCAGCTGTTCCGGGAACGCGTCCAAGGCGTACGACGGGCCCTGCGGAACGGAGTACGTGAGTGTCATCCGCAGCTGCGGGATGGCCCTGGTCCCCTGGGGACAGGCGCCGCTCTGGTCGGGGAAGACCACGTGCGAGCGATGGTTGGCGCTGTCGGTGTTCTGGCCGTCCCAGCAGCTTGGGAAGTCCAGAATACGCACCACCTGACTGCCGCGCGGGCAAAGCGGATATTTGGTGGTGATCCGGTTGTTGAAGCCGCTGCACGTCCAGGCGGCGCGGGCGTTGGCCCCGCCGTTCGTGGCGGCCTTGGCGTCGCCAGTGATCAGCCGCAGGAACCTCGGCATCGGGCTGACCCGGGAGACCGAGTTGCCCCGGAACTGCAGGATCACCTGGCGGGGTCGCAGCACGCGGCCGACGTTGCCGTCCGGGTCCTCGATGTTGTCGTCCACCTTGCGGTCGCGCAGGACCGGCCAGAAGTAGGTCGACCTGTCGCCCAGCCTGCAGGTGGTGCCCGCCGCCGCGAGGCTCTGGTCGGTGGAGAAGGCGTCCGTCGACAGGTTGCCGACGTAGTCGTGCAGGTGGTGGGCGCCGTTGGACACGCCGGGGGCGACGATGAAGTTGTCCGGGTTGTTGTGCCCGTTCTGGTTCGTGCCACAGCGCGAGACGAACGAGCCGCGCGAGCCGCGGCGGCCGCGCGGCGGGTCGATGGAGGTCGGCTGGACCTGGCGGATGTCGACGAAGTCGGTCACGAACGGGCCGAGGTCGGCGCAGTCCTCGCCGCCGCCGTTGCCGTCCGTCCTGGTGGGGGAGGGGGACGGGCTGGAGGTCGGGCGCTGGGTGGGACGGCGGCGGAACTGCTGGCCCTGGTCCTGTGCCCCGGGGTCCTGGGCGCCGGGGTCCTGCGCGCCGGGGTCCTGGCCCTGGTCCTGGTCTCGGTTCTGGCCCTGGTCCTGGCCCTGGTCGTCGGGGTTCTGGTTGCGGTCGCGGTTCTGGTTACGGTTCGGGTTCTGGTCACCCTGGTCCCGGCCGTCGGGGTTTCCGTCCTGGCCCTGGTCGTCGGGGTTCTGGATCGGGTCGAGCGCCTGGCTGAGGGCGCCGCCGCCCGAGACGGGCTGGTCGCCGTCCTCCTGCCGGTCCTGCCGCTGCCCGCCGGTGCCGTCCTGACCGTTTCGGTCGCCGGGGTTCCGGTCGCCGGCGTCCTGGTCTCGGTTCTGGCCCTGGTCCTGGTCTCCCTGGTCCTGGCCGCCGGGGTCCTGACCTCCGGGATCTTGACCTCCGGGATCCTGGTCCCGGTCCTGGTCGCGCTGGCGTTGGGACTGCGACTGCCCTCGGTTCTCGCCCGGCTCGCAGTGATCCGCGAGCACCGGACCGGCGCTGATGACGGCCGCGGACACCAGCCCGCCCGCCACCACGGCCAGGGCCGACACGGCCGCGGCCAGGCGTCTGGAACTACTCATTGTTGTCTCCTTGGGTCGACCACTGCTGGGGCGGGTGGACTGGCCGCGGGAAGCGCGGGTTCGGGCAACTGGTCGTAGGCGACCAGCCCGGTGGACTCGAGCAGCGTCATGTGCTTCAGGACCACGTTCAGCGTGTGCTGGCTGAACCTCCTGATCTCGCTGTTGCGGGTGCCCGCCCGCACGCCTGCCACGACGGAGAAGACCTTGCCGTGGGCCGCGCGCAGCAACTGCGCGAAGTCCTTGTCGAACGCGGAGCCGCTCTGCGCCCCCAACTGGGCCATCCAGCTCTGTTGGTCCGGACTGGGGACGTCGGGCAGCGCGACGCCGAGCCGGGCCGCGTACTGGCGGGTGACCAGGTCGAGCTTGGTGTGGTCCTCCACCAGGTGCATCCCGACTTCCTTGACCCGCTGCGAATCGGCGCGCTCCTGGGCCAGCCGGCCCATGGGTATCTCCCAGAGTCCCGCCTGCCGGACCTTGGCCAGCAGGTCGCGGTCCGCCGGCCCTAGCGGGCCGGAGGGCAGCACCGACCACTCGGCGGACACGGGCGCGGTCGCGGGTGGCATGACCAGCAGGATCGTCACCACCGCGGCCACGGCGAAGCCGCCGAACATGAGGACCTCACCGCGTAAAAGCCTGTGCATGGTGGGAGGTACGCGGGCATCAGCGGGCCGGTTCAGCCATACCGGTGAATAGTTACAAATGACCGTAGTTATCGGAGTGGCTACCGGACGCATAACGAAGGTGTAAAGATGTGCCCCGTGCTAAGTCACCTCGACGGCAGGTTCGAGAGTGCGGATGCCGAGGCGGAGCACCGCATCGCGGTCCTCTACCAGGAGTTCGGCGGCCCTCTGCTGCGCCACATACGCAAGTCGACAGGTAACGACCTCCAATGGGCTGAGGACGTCGTGCAGGAGACGCTCGTCCGCGCCTGGCGTAACTCGGCAAGACTGCAATGGGAACCGAGCCTCATCTGGGCGTGGCTGCTGACCGTGGCCCGCCGCATCGTCATTGACGGGCGCCGGCGCAAGAGTGTCCGGCCCCACGAGGTCGAACCCCCCGAAGTTGACATGCTGGCCGTCCCCGACGGGTCGGAACGGGCGTTATCGGCGATCGTCGTGGCCGAGGCGCTCCGCAGCCTGTCCGAAGAACACCGCGAAGTCATTGAGCAGACCTATCTCAGGGACCGTACGATAAGTGAGGCGGCGGAAATCCTGGGGATCCCGCCGGGCACGGTGAAGTCCCGGCTCTACTACGGCATCCGGGCTCTCCGCGAACATCTGCGGGACAAGGGGGTAGCCGGGTAATGCACGAGGAGGTGGCCGCCTACGTCCTGGGCGTCCTCGACGAGGAGGACATCGAGGCGTTCGAGCGCCACCTCGACACCTGTGCGTCGTGCCGGCGCGAGCTCAAGGAGTTCGCCGAGGTCCCCGCCCAGCTCGACGAGCTGAAGCACTCCCCGTCCGCCTCCGAAGACGATCCCCCACGCTCCATGTCGCGTTGACGTACTCGCCCTTTTCGGGTGATATCGGTACGGCAAGGCGAACGTCCGGTCAGCGACGCCCGGACGAGATCGGGGAGGTGTGTTCGGTGGGGCACAACGCCGATGCGGCCGTCCCCCCGGACAGGCGGTTCGGTGAGGAGGGCGGCAGGCTCTCCTACGGCGGCTACCTCCGGTTGCCCGAGCTGCTTGCCCAGCAACGGCCCCAGTCCGAGGCGCCCGACGAGCTGCTGTTCATCACGATCCACCAGGTCTACGAGCTCTGGTTCAAGCTGCTGCTGCACGAGCTGGAGAAGGCCCGCGACGCGATGTCCGACGGCGAGCTGTGGCTGGCCAGGCACCAGTTCGGGCGGGTGCACGCGGTCGAGCGGGTGCTGGTGCAGCAGGTCGAGGTCCTGGAGACGATGACGCCTCAGGACTTCCTCGCCTTCCGCGCCCATCTGGCCCCGGCCAGCGGGTTCCAGTCCGTGCAGTTCCGCGAGCTGGAGTTCCTGTCGGGCGTGAAGGACACCGGCTACCTGACGCGGCTCAGGGACGCCGACGAGACCGAACTCGCCAGACTGCGCCGCAGGCTGGACGAGCCCACGTTGTGGGATGCTTATCTCACCGCCCTCTCCCAGCGTGGGCTGCCGGTCTCGGACGACGAGATCATGGGCTCGCTGCTGGCCGTGGCGAGGGACCGCCGGTCGTACGACGACCTGTGGCAACTGGCCGAGGATCTGCTCACGCACGACGAGACCGCCGCGCAGTGGCGGACCCGGCACGTGCAGATGGTCGAACGGCAGATCGGCACGAAGTCGGGCACAGGCGGCTCGACGGGCGCCCCCTACCTGCGCGGTAGGACGCGTCTGCACTATTTCCCGCTGCTGTGGGAACTTAGGGCCTGGCTATGAATGTATATGGCAAACCCTCACAAAGGAGTGAGAGCGACATGCCGCTTGACGAGGCCAAGGACGAGTTGCTCCAACGGGCCGCGCAGCGCTGCGCGGCCGGCAGCGACCATGTGAGCCCCGAGGAGGCCCTGGCCCTGCTGCGCGTGTACTACCGGCACGTCGCTCCCGAAGACCTGCTCGACCGCAACCCGGTCGACGTCTACGGACCCGCGATGTCCCACAAGCAGCTCGCCGAGGTGCGCCCCCAGGGCAGGGCGGTGGTCCGGGCCTTCACCCCGACCGTCGACGAGAACGGCTGGGACCCGGGACGCTCGGTGGTGGAGGTGGTCACCGACGACATGCCGTTCCTGGTCGACTCGGTGACGATGGAGCTCGACCGGCACGACGTCGGCGTCCACCTGGTGGTCCACCCGCAGATGCGGGTCCGGCGCGACGTGACGGGCCGGATGCTCGGCCGCGGCCAGGACGACGTCACGGGCCAGACGGTGGCCGAGTCGTGGATGCACGTCGAGATCGACAAGCAGGCCGACCCCGAGGTGCTCAAGGGACTTGAGGCCGACCTGCAGCGGGTGCTGGGCGACGTGCGCCACGCGGTCGAGGACTTCGCGAAGATGCGGGCGATGGCCGTGCAGACAGCCGACGACCTGTCGGACAACCCGCCGCCGCTGGAGCCGGCACAGGTGGAGGACAGCCTCCACCTGCTGCGCTGGCTCGCCGACGGGCACTTCACCTTCCTCGGCTACCGCGAGTACCGCCTGGAGAGCACCGAGGAGGGCGACGCGCTCCGCGCCATGCCCGGCACGGCGTTCGGCATCCTGCGCGACGACAAGATCGGCTCCACGAGCTTCTCCGTGCTCCCTCCCGAGGTGCGGGCCAAGGCGCGGGAGAAGCGGCTGCTGATCATCACCAAGGCCAACTCCCGCGCGACCGTCCACCGGGCCGCCTACCTCGACTACATCGGGGTCAAGCTGTTCTCGCCCGAAGGTGAGGTCATCGGCGAGCGCCGCTTCCTCGGCCTGTTCACGCACATGGCCTACAACGAGTCGATCCTGCGGATCCCCGTCCTGCGGCGCAAGCTCACCGAGGTGCTGGACCGCGCCGGGCTGCAGGCCGACAGCCACGACGGCAAGGATCTCATGGAGATCCTGGAGACGTTCCCGCGTGACGAGCTGTTCCAGACCTCGGTCGAGCAGCTCCTGCCGATCGCGCTCGGCGTGCTGCGGCTGCGCGAGCGCAAGCAGGTCAAGCTGTTCCTGCGCCCCGACGACTACGGCCGCTACATCTCCTGCCTCATCTACCTGCCGCGCGACCGCTACACCACGCAGGTCCGGCTGAGGATGCAGGACGTGCTGCTGAAGGCGCTCGGCGGCAGCACGCTCGACTACAGCGCGATGATCGGCGAGTCGGCGCTGGCGCGGCTCCACGTGGTCATCCGCGGTGCCCGTGGCAGCCTGCTGCCGGCGCCGCAGGTGGACGTGGAGGAGCTGGAGGCGCGGCTGGCCGCCATCACCCGCTCCTGGCAGGACGACCTGGCCACGGCGCTCACCGAGATGAGCTCCGAGGAGGAGGCGCCCCGGCTCATCAGGCGCTACCAGTCGGCCTTCCCCGAGGGGTACAAGGCCGACTTCCCGCCCAAGATGGCCGTGGTCGACCTGCGCCGCCTGGAACAGCTCCTCGCCGCCGCCGACGACGAGCAGATCGACATCAACCTGTACGAGCCGTACGACGCCACCGAGGGCGAGCGGCGGCTGAAGATCTACAAGGTCGGCTCGCCCATCTCGCTGTCCAAGGCGCTGCCGCTGATCCAGCGACTCGGCGTCGAGGTGGTGGACGAGCGCCCGTACGAGATCGACGTCGACAACGACCCGGCCACCAGGAACGCCTGGATCTACGACTTCGGGCTGCGGTTCACCCCCTCGGAGGAGGTCGACCGCAACGACTTCAAGCGGCTCTTCCAGGACGGCCTGGTCGCGCTGTGGAAGGGCGAGGTCGAGGCCGACAACTTCAACGCGCTCATCCTGCGCGCCGGCCTGACCTACGAGCAGGCCGAGATCCTGCGGCTCTACGCCAAGTACCTGCGCCAGGCCGGCAGCACCTACTCCCAGCGCTACATGGAGCGGGTGCTCAACGGCAACGTGCGGCTGGCACGGCTGCTGGTGCGGCTGTTCGAGGCGCGGCTGGACCCGCGGCGCGACGAGGACGTCCGCGCCGACCTGGCCGACGCCCTCGTCGAGGAGATCCTGGGCGCGCTGGACGACGTCGCCTCGCTCGACGAGGACCGGATCCTGCGCGCCTACCTGGAGATGATCCAGGCGACCCTGCGCACCAACTACTTCCAGCGCGACGGCGACCGGCGCAAGCCGTACATCTCGCTGAAGTTCGACCCGCAGGCGATCAGCGTGCTGCCGCTGCCCCGGCCGAAGTACGAGATCTTCGTCTACTCGCCGAGAGTGGAGGGCGTGCACCTGCGGTTCGGCAAGGTCGCGCGGGGCGGCCTGCGCTGGTCGGACCGGATGGAGGACTTCCGCACGGAGGTCCTCGGCCTGGTCAAGGCGCAGATGGTGAAGAACACCGTCATCGTGCCGACCGGCTCCAAGGGCGGTTTCGTGGTGAAGCGCCCGCCGGAGACCGGCACCCGCGAGGAGGTCCTCGCGGAGGGCGTGGCCTGCTACCGGATGTTCATCTCCGGACTGCTCGACGTCACCGACAACCTCGTCGACGGCAAGGTCGTGCCGCCGCCCGACGTGGTCCGCCACGACGGCGACGACCCCTACCTGGTGGTCGCCGCCGACAAGGGCACGGCGACGTTCTCCGACATCGCCAACGGCGTGGCCAAGGAGTACGGCTTCTGGCTCGGCGACGCCTTCGCCTCCGGCGGCTCCATCGGCTACGACCACAAGGCCATGGGCATCACCGCCCGCGGCGCCTGGGAGTCGGTCAAGTACCACTTCCGCACGATGGGCGTGGACGTCCAGAGCACTGACTTCACCGTGGTCGGCATCGGCGACATGTCGGGCGACGTGTTCGGCAACGGCATGCTGCTGTCCCGGCACATCCGGCTGGTCGCCGCCTTCGACCACCGCCACATCTTCGTCGACCCCGACCCCGACGCCGCCGCCTCCTACGCCGAACGGCAACGCCTGTTCGAGCTGCCGCGCAGCTCGTGGGCCGACTACGACGCCGGCCTGATCTCCGCGGGCGGCGGCGTCTTCCCGCGCACCGCCAAGTCGATCCAGATCACGCCGCAGCTGCGCGAGGCGCTCGACCTGCCGGCCGGCGTGTCCTCCATGGCGCCCAACGACCTGATCAGCGCCATCCTGCGGGCCCCCGTCGACCTGCTGTGGAACGGCGGCATCGGCACCTACGTGAAGTCGGGCGCCGAGTCCAACGCCGACGCCGGTGACAAGGCCAACGACCCGCTCCGGATCGACGCCGGCGAGCTGCGCTGCAAGGTCGTCGGCGAGGGCGGCAACCTCGGCTTCACCCAGCTCGCCCGCATCGAGTTCGCGCTCGGCGGCGGGCTGGTCAACACCGACTTCATCGACAACTCCGCCGGCGTCGACACCTCCGACCACGAGGTGAACATCAAGATCCTGCTCGACCAGGTCGTCCGCGACGGCGAGCTGACCGACAAGCAGCGCAACCAGGTCTTCACCTCGATGACCGACGAGGTCGCCGACCTCGTGCTGCGCGACAACTACGCCCAGAACGTGGTGCTCGACGCGGCCCGGTCCCAGGCCGTGGAGATGCTGCACATCCACGCCCGCTACCTGCGGCGGCTCGAACGCGACGGACTGGTCAACCGCGAGCTGGAGTTCCTGCCGTCCGACAAGACGCTGGCCGAGCGCCGCCAGGCCCGCCTCGGGCTGACGGCGCCGGAGTTCTCCGTGCTGCTGGCCTACACCAAGCTCGTGGCCGACGCCGAACTGCTCGGCTCCGACCTGCCCGACGACCCCTACCTGGCCTCCTGGCTGGTGTCGTACTTCCCGTCGGCGCTGCGCGAACGGTTCCGCTCCTACATGGACGCCCACCCGCTGCGCCGCGAGATCATCACCACCTGCGTGGTGAACGAGCTGGTCAACTCCATGGGCACCACGTTCATGTACCGCTTCGCCGAGGAGACCGGCGCCTCGACGCCCGACACCGTGCGCGCCTACCTCGTCACCCGGGAGGTCTTCGACCTGCCCAGCTTCTTCCGCCAGGTGGAGGCGCTGGACAACGTCGTCGACACCGCCACCCAGATTGCCATGCTGCTGGAGGCGCGCAAGCTCGCAGAGCGGGGCACCCGCTGGCTGCTCACCAACCGCCGCCCGCCGCTCGACCTGGCGGGCTCGGCCGGGTTCTTCGTCAAGGGCGTGAACGGCCTGCTCACGCACCTGCCGAAGCTGCTGACCGGCCCCGACCTCGCGGCCTTCGAGGACCGGCGCGACTCCTTCGTCGCCCGTGGCGTGCCCCAGGAGCTGGCCGAGCGGGTGGCGGCCATGGTGCCCGCCTACTCCACGTTCGACCTGGTGGAGATCGCCTCGGTGGCGGGGCGGCCGGTCAACGAGGTGGCGGAGGTCTACTTCGATCTCGCCGACCGCCTCCAGCTCGCCCGCCTGCGCGAGCGGGTCATCGCCCTGCCGCGCGACAACCGCTGGAACGCCATGGCCCGCTCGGCGCTGCGCGACGACCTGTACGCGGCCCACGCGTCCCTCACCCGAGAGGTCCTGACCGGCAGCACCCCCGGCCTGTCGCCGGAGGACCGCCTGGCCCGCTGGAGCGAGGCCAACTCGGCCGCGGTCGGCCGCGCCCGGCAGACGCTGTCGGAGATCTGGGAGAGCGACAACTTCGACCTCGCCACCCTGTCGGTCGCCCTGCGCGCCGTCAGGACCCTGGTGTCCACCAGCAACCTGCCCCGAGCGGAGGACTGACCCCGCACCGGCCCGCCGGAAGGACGCCGCCTCCCCACGGAGCGGGCGCCCTTCCGGCGCGCGGGTGGCCTGGACCGGCCGGTGGCGCTACTCGCCCGTGGCGCGGGTGAGGGCGCCGTCGTGGGCGACGACCCGGGCGGCGGCCGGGGCCGAGAAGGGCGGGACAGCCGTCGCGTACTGGTGGGTCTCGGAGAGCCGGAGCGTGCGGCGCAGCACCGGCTCGTCGATGGCCCAGCGGGCCCGCTCGGGCACCGGGATGAAGTCCTTCTCCGCCGTGCGCGTCGTGGTGGTCGTGGTCCGCGTCAGGGAGTACTGGATCAGCGCCCCGCCGTCGGAGGTGCGCAGCGCGTAGACCGGGTGGTCGTTGCCGCTGAAGATCGAGTCGTAGCTGAACCCGGCGAGCTTGGCCTCGTCGCGCTCCGCGGAGATCTCCTGGGCGATGTCGGTCGTGTGCGGGCCGGGCGCGAGGAGGCCGGCGGTCACGCCGCTGGCGCCCGCCTCAGCCACCGTGGCGTGCAGCGGGCCCATGTAGTGCGGGCTGATGGTGACGCTCTCGTCCTGGGCGCCCAGCGCCGTCGCGTAGCCGTCGGCGTCGAGCGCGATCTGCGGCGCCCGCTGCCCCTCCAGCAGCCGCGTCGCCGAGCCGAGCCGCCAGTCGGCGGCCTTGGCGAATGTCAGCAGCGTCAGGTCGCCGTCGCGGGTGACCAGCACGCTGAACCACGTGCCGGCCCGCTGACCGGCCGGGAAGCGGGGCACGTAGAAGGTGGGCCGTCCCCACGTGTAGCGGGGCGGGCGGTTGCCGGTGGAGGCGAAGGCGGCCGTGGTGAGCAGCGACTCGGAGTCGCGGGTGATCTCCAGCGACAGCCGCAGGTCGCCGCCCGCGCGCAGCAGGTCGTCGGTCGCGACGAACTCGGCGAACACCTCGGCCGCGTCGTCCGGTGTGACGGCGGGCGGCGCCGGTGTGGGCGTGGGAGCGGGACTCCCGGCGGCGGCCTTACTCGGAGCCGGCGCCGCGGAACCCGAGCAGGCGGCGAGCCCGGCCGTCCCGGTCAGCAGGGTGACGGCGAGCGCCGCAGCCTTGAGCCGACCAGATGCGCGCACCTCGCCATGTTATTCGGGCGCGCGATGGTCGCGTACCCTTGGGAGACGTGGCAGTCATCGATCCCGCAGAAGAGATCAACGAGCTGGCGGGCACGCTCCGGAGCATCCAGGACGTGCTCGACCTCGACGCTATGCGCAAGCAGATCGAGGATCTGGAGCAGCAGGTTGCCGCCCCGGACCTGTGGGACGACCCCGACCAGGCCCAGAAGGTCACCAGCAAGCTCTCCCACCTGCAGGGCGAGCTCAACCGGGTCGAGGCCCTGGTCCGCCGGCTCGACGACCTGTCGGTCCTGTACGAGCTGGCGGCCGAGGAGAGCGACGACGAGACCAAGGCCGAGGCCGACAAGGAGCTGTCGTCGCTGCGGTCCGACATCGGCGCGCTGGAGGTCCGCACGCTGCTGTCGGGCGAGTACGACGCGCGCGAGGCGCTGCTGACGATCAACTCGCAGGCCGGTGGCGTCGACGCCGCCGACTGGGCCGAGATGCTGCTGCGGATGTACCTCCGCTGGGCCGAGCGCAAGGGTTACCCGACCGAGGTCTACGAGACCTCCTACGCCGAGGAGGCCGGCATCAAGTCGGCCACGTTCGCGGTGAAGTCCCCCTACGCCTACGGCACGCTGCGCGGCGAGCACGGCACCCACCGCCTGGTGCGCATCAGCCCGTTCGACAACCAGGGCCGCCGCCAGACGTCCTTCGCCGGCGTCGACGTCGTCCCCGTGGTCGAGCAGACCGACCACATCGACATCAACGAGGACGAGATCCGGGTCGACGTCTACCGGTCCTCCGGCCCCGGCGGACAGGGCGTCAACACGACCGACTCGGCCGTGCGCATCACCCACCTGCCGACCAACATCGTGGTCTCCTGCCAGAACGAGCGCTCCCAGCTGCAGAACCGCGCGACCGCCATGGCCGTGCTCCAGGCCAAGCTGCTGGAGCGCAAGCGTCAGGAGGAGGCGGAGAAGATGTCGGAGCTGCGCGGCGCCACGACGACGTCATGGGGCACGCAGATCCGCAACTACGTGCTGCACCCCTACCAGATCGTCAAGGACCTGCGCACGGGCACGGAGGCGGGCAACCCGACGGCCGTTCTCGACGGCGACCTCGACGGTTTCATCGAGGCCGAGATCCGCTGGATGCGCCGGCAGGAGTCAGAGACCGCTTAGGTGCTTGACCGCCAGGGTCACGAACAGCAGGACGACCAGCAGCAGGACGATGAGAGCGGGTGGCAGCCCGGCGAAGCCGTGGTTGTGCATCCGCTCGCGATTGGCGCGGCAGAGGGCGCAGCGGCCCTCGATGACGGGGTGGGCGCACTGCGCGCAGACGAGGTGTTGGCAACTCATGTCAGCCCCAAGTGTAGCCGCACAATCGTTTTGTTTCCGTTATGGACGTTCCATGCCAGTCTTCCCCCTAGACTGTCCCCTGGCCAATCGGAACGTCGATCGTCGGTAAAACCGAGGCGTCCCCGATAGGTGAGCGGCGGGAAGTGGGCATGTGCCACCCTCGCTTCCGTCCTGACCCCTAGACTGGCATGCCGTGATGCTCTCGTGATCCATTTCGATAATGTCACCAAGGTCTACGCGAACCAGAACCGGCCCGCGCTCGACCACGTCTCGGTGGACGTGGACAAGGGCGAGTTCGTGTTCCTCGTCGGTCCGTCGGGATCCGGCAAGTCCACTTTCCTGCGGCTGATCCTCAAGGAGGAGCGGCCCGACTCCGGCGCGATCCACGTCGCCGGCAAGGATCTGGCCCGCCTGTCCAACTTCAAGGTGCCGCACCTGCGCCGCCGCATCGGCTGCGTGTTCCAGGACTTCCGGCTCCTGCCGAACAAGAACGTCTACGAGAACGTGGCGTTCGCCCTGGAGGTCATCGGCAAGCCCCGGCGCTTCATCCGTAAGGTGGTGCCCGAGGTCATCGAGCTGGTCGGCCTGGAGGGCAAGGCGCACCGGATGCCCGACGAGCTGTCCGGTGGCGAGCAACAGCGCGTCGCCATGGCCCGCGCCTTCGTCAACCGGCCTATGATCCTCCTGGCCGACGAGCCCACGGGCAACATCGACCCAGCGACGAGCATCGGCATCATGAAGGTGCTCGACCGGATCAACAGGACCGGCACCACCGTCGTCATGGCCACGCACGACGCGGCCATCGTCGACTCCATGCGCAAACGTGTCGTGGAACTGGAGGACGGCAAGATCGTCCGCGACCAGTCGCGTGGCGTGTACGGCCAGGCGTACTGACAGGGAGCAGCAGGCAAACCATGCGGGCCAATTTCATCTTCTCCGAGGTCTGGATCGGCCTCCGCCGCAACCTGACCATGACGCTCGCGGTGGTCCTCACCGTGGCGGTCGGCATGGCGATGCTGGGCGTCGGCCTGCTGATCAACGCTCAGGTGTCCATGATGAAGGACTACTGGTACGACAGGGTCGAGGTCTCGGTCTTCCTGTGCCACAAGAACACCGCCATGCCGCAGTGCGGCGGCAAGGGCGTCAGTGACGCGCAGGTCAAGGCGCTGGACGCCAAGCTGAAGGCAATCCCCGGGGTCGCGGCCGTCACCTACGAGGACCAGGAGACGGCCCTCAAGAACTTCAAGGCGACCCTCGACCCGGACAACGTGATGGCGCAGACCACCAAGGTCGAGGACATGCCGACGTCGTTCCGCCTCAAGCTGGCCGACCCCGACAGCAACTACAAGCCGATCGTGGACGCGGCGAAGGCGCTGCCGGGCGTCGCGTCGGTGAAGGACCAGCGCGAGATCGTCAACGGCCTCTTCGACATGCTCGACACGCTCCGGTCGGCCGCGCTCATCGTGGCGGGCACGCTGGTGGCCGCCGCCGCACTGCTCATCGGCAACACGGTGCGGCTGTCGGCCTTCAACCGGCGCCGCGAGACCGGCATCATGCGCCTGGTGGGCGCCTCCAACATCTACATCCAGCTTCCGTTCGTGATGGAAGGCGTGATCGCCGGCCTGATCGGCGGTGTGGGCGCGGCCGTCATGCTGATCATGTCGAAGGTCTTCCTCTTCGACGGGCTGGCGGGACACTTCGCCAACCAGCCGCTCGGCTGGGACGAAGTGGCGGGGGCCATCACAAAGACGATGGTCATCGGCGTGTTCATCTGTGTGCTGGCGTCGTTCGTCACGCTGCGCCGCTACCTCAGGGTCTGACCGCGCCGATGGTCGCGCTTCCGACGAACCTCCGCCGGCGGTGCGGGGTCGCTCTTCACGGTTCCGCTCGCCGCTCCGGACGCCGGTAAGGTCGAGACATGCCACGTGAGACGGGGCGGAAAGTCATCGCCCAGAACAAGCGTGCCCGGCACGACTACACCCTCGAAGACACCTTCGAGGCCGGTCTGGTGCTGCAGGGCACCGAGGTCAAGTCGCTGCGGGAGGGCCGCGCCTCGCTCGTCGACGGCTACGCCACGATCGACGGTGGCGAAGCGTGGCTGTTCAACGTGCACATCCCCGAATACAGCCAGGGGACGTGGACCAACCACGCCGCCCGTCGCAAGCGCAAGCTGCTGCTGCACCGCAAGGAGATCGAGAAGCTCGCCGCCAAGACGAAGGAGGGCGGGCTGACGATCGTGCCGGTGCTGCTCTACTTCAAGGACGGCCGGGCCAAGGTCGAGATCGCCGTCGCCCGCGGTAAGAAGGACTGGGACAAGCGTCAGTCGCTGGCGGAGCAGCAGGCCAAGCGGGAGATGACCCGGGCGCTGCGGCACCGCAACCGATGAGCCGCCTGCGCCGCACCCTGACCGCCACGATGACGCTGGCGGTCGCGTGCACGACGCTGACCGGGTGCTTCGACGAGTCGTCGCCGCACGACGCCGTCCGCGACTTCCTCGTGGGCTGGCAGTCGGGCGACTACGCGACGGCCGCCGCCCGCACCGACGGCGACCAGGCGGCCGTGCGCAAGGCGCTGTCCGACGTCAAGCTGCAGCTCGACGCCGCCTCGTTCCGGTTCCGGATCAAGAGCATCACCCTGGACGGCGACACCTCGCGCGCCGACTTCCGTGCCGAGATCGACCTCGGCGAGAACAACCCGCTCTGGGTGTACGACGGGGCGCTGCCGCTGCACGTGGTGGACGGCCTGTGGAAGGTGCGCTGGTCGCCGTCCGTGCTGCACCCGCAGCTCAAGGACGGCCAGCGGTTCGCGGTCGACCTCGAACCCAAGACCCGCCAGCCGGTGGTCGACCGTTCCGGCGAGCCGCTGCAGAGCGACCAGGTGCTCTACGTGGCCGGGGTCGTCCCGTCGCAGCTCGGCGCCCAGGCGCAGGAGGTCGTCAGGCGGCTGTCGGCGGTCACCGGGTTCGCCCAGGACCGGCTGCTGAGCCGCATCCTGTCGTCGCCGCCGAGCGAGTTCGTGCCGCTGGCCACGTTCGGCCGCCAGCGTTTCCTGTCGACGCAGGCGAAGCTCGACGCGATCCCGCAGATCTCCGTCCAGCGGCAGCCGCAGCCGTTCGCGCCCGAGGCGCCCAAGGACCTCATCGGCAGGGTCAGCGCGCTCACCCCGGAGACCGAGCAGAAGCTCGGCGGCCCCCAGCGGGCCGGCGACTCGGTCGGGCAGAGCGGCCTGCAGCGGGCCTACCAGGACTACCTGACCGGCTCCACGCAGACCAGGGTGGTCATCCTCGACCAGGCCGGCAACGAGGTGGCGCGGCTGAAGGAGTGGCCGGGCCGCAAGAACCAGTCGGTCAAGACCACGATCGACCGGGGCATCCAGGCGGCGGCGGAGACCGCGCTGACGGGCACCGCGACGAGCGCGCTGGTCGCGGTGGACAAGAGGTCGGGCGAGATCCGCGCGGTCGCCACCAAGGGTCTCAACGAGGAGAAGGACGCGCTGGCGGGCAAGTTCCCGGCCGGCACCGCCTTCTCCATCGTGGCCGCCGACGCGCTGGTGAAGGCCGGGGTCAGCACCGACCTGAGGCTGTCGTGCCCGGCCGAGCGCACGGTGGGCGGCGCCAGGTTCGTGGAGGCGGGGCAGGCGGCGCAGCAGGCCGGCGGGGCGTCGCCGACGTTCAAGGACAACTTCGCCAAGGGCTGTGTGACCGCCCTGGCCTCGCTCGCCCGCCGCGTCGACGCGGCCGCGCTGGCGAACAGCGCCAAGCAGCAGTTCGGCATCGGGCAGCCGTGGCGGCTGCCGCTGCGGTCCTTCAGCGGAGCGCTGCCCGCCCTGCGCAGCGACGCCGACAAGGCCAGGGCGATCGCCGGCCAGAACGTGCAGGTCAGCCCGCTGTCCATGGCGCTGGTCGCGGCGGCGGCCGGGTCGGGCACCTGGCGGCCGCCCGTGCTGGTGACCGACCCGCAGACGACTGGGCCGACGACCGAGACCGTCGCAGCCCCGCCGGTGCGGCCGGTCCCCCTCGATCCGACGGTGCGCACGGCGCTGACGGCGATGATGCGCGCCGGCGCCGCGGGCACCCCCGCCCAGGCGGGCCGGGGCCGCGTGTACGGGGTGACCGCGCCGGCCGGTGACGAGGGCAGCAGACAGCGGTGGTTCGTCGGCTGGCAGGGGGACCTGGCGATCGCCGTGCTGGCCCGCAACTACGACCCGGCGGCGGTCGCGGGGAGCTTCTTCGCGGCGGTGCGCACCGGTTCGTGAAAACCGCAGTACGGCCCGATCCGACCCAGCGTGAAATATTCGTGACGCTGAGCAACCATCCGGACCTCCGGTGGCGTCTTTCTCAGTGACCGGGTCCGCTCGGGGGGTTGCGGCCCCGGTCACCGCGATGAGACCAGGACTTCATCTCGGGGGAAGTCCTGCCGTCGGACCGGCTCGACCCTGCCGGTCGGCCCCCGGGGACGTGTGCGAACAGCCGCGTCCCCGGGGGTTTCGTCATGGGAATCAAGTTGGCATCACAGGCGTTGTCGGTTGTACAGTCGTCTTGCTCGACTCTTCGGGGTCGTGTTGACAACTGCACAGGGGGTGACTGGCTTCGACTTTGACCTTGCAAGCCAGGTGAAGCGGGCCGAGGACTGCGGACATAACCTCGTTAATCCTGTGACCGCGAACAATAAGTGCCAATAAGAAGCACGCTGAGGTGAGCCAGGACTCCCTGGCTCTCGCTGCCTAAGTAGCGAAGCCTCTGTCAGCCCGAGAGCGCCTTCGGCTCGGTGTCTGGCATCGCTAGAAGGCTCCACCGATCGACCCGGCCACGGGGATGATCGGGAAACCAAACAGTGGCTGAGCCCGTCGGCGACTCGCCTGCGTGATCGCCGGGGCTGAGAAAAACACAGCAGGCTGCGCCCGGAGAAGCCCTGTCTTGGGGTTGAAGGACGCGGGTTCGATTCCCGCCACCTCCACAAGATCAAACCGCCTCCTACCTGCGAAAGCATCGCAGGTAGGAGGCGGTTTTCTTGTTCGGGATGCTTATCTGCGCCTGGGCTGGTCGGGCGACCGCGACGGTCATCGCAGGGGAGCGCGCGGACTCCCTGCCCGGCTCGCTCGTGGCGAACAGGCGCGATCTCTCGGGCCGCGCCTGACATGGTGGGACGGTGAACTGGAACACGCGAGCGCTCGAAGTGCTGGCGGCGGGTGAGCCCACCCCGCTGATCGACTTCCCGGTGTCGGCGCCCGGGATCAGGCTGCTGCTGAAGGACGAGTCCGCCCAACCGACGAGAAGCCTGCGGCACCGGCACGCCAGGGCACTGTTCCGCCGTGCCGTGATGGACGGGTCGGTCACCGAGGGGGTGACCGTGGTGGAGGCGACCGGAGGCAACGCAGCCGTGGCGCAGGCCTGGTTCGCGCGGCGGCTCGGGCTGCCGTACATCGTGGTCATGCCGGGCGAGCGCAGCCAGGCTCGGGCGCGGCCGGTCGAGGAACTGGGCGGGGAGTGCCGGTTCGTGACGCCGCCGCTGGCCATCTACAACGCCGCACGGGAGATCGACGGGCACTTCCTGGACCAGTTCGGGCGGGCCACGCCGCACGACCTGGCGGAGGAGTTGTTCGGACAGGTACGGCCGGACTGGGTGGTGACGGGCGCGGGCACCGGAGCAACCTCGGCCACCCTCGGTCAGTGGATCCGATCCCATGGTGAGGACTGCCGGGTCGCGGTGGCGGATCCCGAGAACTCGGCCTATTTTCCGGGATGGACCCTTGACGTGCCCGATTACGGCACCGGGATGCCCTCGCGGATCGAGGGCATCGGACGGCCGCGCGTCGAGCCCGGCTTCCGGCCCGACCTCGTGGATCTGGTCGTCCCCGTACCCGACGCGGCCAGTGTGGCGGCGGCCCGGTGCATCCGCGAGGTCACCGGGCTGCCGGTCGGCGCGTCGTCGGGCACCGCGCTCTGGGCGGCGCTGGAACTGGTCGAGCGCATGCGGGCCAGGAGCGAGACCGGCACGGTGGTGTCGCTGATCGGCGACGCGGCCGATCGACATCTGGCGACCTGCCACGATGACGGGTGGGCGGCCGGGAAAGGGCTGGACGTCGGACAGTACACGAGCACTCTGAGGCAGCGCGCCAGCCTGTAGCCTGCGGCGGCGTGCATGCTCCAGCCCTGCTGGGCCTCTGCGGGGCTCAGGACTCCTGATCGTTGTCGGAGCGCCTCGTGTCGCGCTCTTTCGAGAGCCTGTCGAACCAGGCCTCGATCTCCTCGTCGGAACAGCTCGACAGATCGACGACGGCGGAACCGTTCTGCAGGTGAATCCGGCCCGCCTGCCCTCTTTTCCGGCGCCACGCGATGATCTTCTCGGAGATGTTCACCGCCGCGCTCGCCGCGCCCAAGATCGGCGCGACGTCCTACCAGCGGTTCTCTGTGAACTCCAGGCCCTCGATGATTTTGAGGGTGTTCCCTTCGACGCTTGTGCGGCTGAAGAACCGCTGGCCGCCCGCGTGGCACAGCTCACAGAAGGACTTCGCCCACTCGAGAACGTGCAGCGCGATCGGTCGGCGTGGTACGCCGTGGCATGGAGGGGTACCATTGAGTCATGGATGCTCGGAGGTGTCGTCCGACCGAGGTGAGCGTGCGCCAGTTCGTCAATGACTCCGGTAGCGTCACCCGCGGGCTGCGTGAGGGCAAGCGATACATCCTCACTCTCAACGGTGAGCCACTTGCCGAGGTGAAGCCGATCAAGCGTCGCCGGTTCGTTCCCACGGCTGAAGCGCAGGCCGTGTTCGCCACCGCCCCGGCTGTCGACTGGAACGAGGTGCGGGCTGATCTGGACACGATCATCGATGACGAGCTGCGTGATCCGTTTGAGGGGACCGGCCTGTGAATCGGCCTGAGCGCGGCGTTCTGGACACCAACATCGTGGCCGCCTTCAAGCTCTTCGATCCCGCCGAGCTGCCCGTGGAATCGGCGATCACCGCCGTCACACTCGGTGAGTTGTCGCGGGGGCCCTACGCCACCGATGATCCGGTCAAGCGCGCGGGAAGGATCGCGGTGCTCCAGCATGTTGAGGCCGCGTTCGGTGATCCGCTGCCGTACGACGCCGAAGCGGCCCGGATGTTCGGGCAGCTCTGTGCCGTCGTGTACGCGCAGGGCCGGCAGCCACGAAGTCGGACCGCCGACCTGATGATCGCCGCGACAGCCGCGAGTAATGCGTTGCCGTTGTTCACCGCGAATCCCAAGGACTTCGACGGCTTGGAACGGCTGGTGGACGTGGTCGCTGTGCTGCGCCCGCACGGCGCGACGGGTTAGCCGTCGGCGTCAGATCATCCGATACGGCTTCACCACCTGCGGCATGGTGTTCGCGTAAGCGGTAAGCACCTTCACACGATCAGACCGCCTCTTACCTGCGGAAGCATCGCAGGTAAGAGGCGTCTTCCGTTCGGGCCGCTGGTCCGCGCCTGGGCCGGCCGGGTGACCGCACGGCCCGGGGCGGCCCCCCGATCGGCGAGCGCTGGCCCCCTCCTGACCAGTCTCGCCCGGGCCGTCCCCGGCCGTGGCCGCGCGCATGTCGGCTGTGCCGTGGATCAGTCGTGCGCTGGGGGCCTGCTCGGCGCGAGGTGGCGGTCGATGACCTGGTCGAGCTGGGCGACGGCGGGCTCCCAGTCGCGCGGCAGCGTGTGGCAGCGGACCGCGC
Source organism: Nonomuraea sp. NPDC047897 (assembly GCF_043204415.1). Taxonomy (NCBI): domain Bacteria; kingdom Bacillati; phylum Actinomycetota; class Actinomycetes; order Streptosporangiales; family Streptosporangiaceae; genus Nonomuraea; species Nonomuraea sp. NPDC047897. The sequence continues at coordinate 478,224 of NZ_JBIDCC010000001.1, forward strand.
TGCGGCCCCGGTAGCGCAGGGTGTAGGTGAAGTGATCCGCGATGTCGCAGCCGTCGGCGGAGGAGTGCCACGTGGAGACGGCGCCGAGCCTGCGCCTCAGCAGGCTGAACTCCTCGACGGTGAGCTGGAAGGCGGCGCTGGCCTCGCCGGAGGCGACCTGCCCCAGGCCGTTCCTGTCTATCGAAACCCTGCGCTGAATTCCGGCGAACCCGCCGGTCTTTTCATAGCGGATGATTTCTGGTGAATGGCTGGTGGCACGCTGTGCGTGCGTATCGGCCTGCGCGGTCGTCGCCGGCAGGACCGCGATCGCCGCGAGAATGGTCGCGACGGTCAGGTGCTTGAACACGAAAATATCCTTCTCCTCGTCCGGAAGACGATTCGGTGTCCGGTGGGTGAATTGTGGGAATTTCTGTTCCGGGGCATCCCAGAAAAACCCATTCTCGCAGGCGCGCGTTGATCCGGTGTTCATGTGACGGCCAGGTGAGGGTGGGGACCGGGATGCCCCATATTCATGAAAGGCTGTGCGTCAGGAGGCGAAGAGGACGCCTCCGGTGGCGCGCACCGCCGTGCAGAGGTTCGGATACGTCCGCGTGAACTCGCGGAACTGCCTGTTCCAGACCCCGGTGGCGGTCACGTGCACCGGGGCGTACTCCCGGGTGCACATGCCGGGGTCCTCGGGGATGCGCTCCACCATGCCGTTCGCGCGACGGAGCTGGTCGCAGGCCGTCGCCGGGCTGGCGTGCGCGCCTCCGTCGGGGCCGCACAGCAGGGTGCCGGCCGAGACGGGGGCGGGGTCCCCGCCGGTGGCGGGCGTGACGCGGAGGACGTAGACGCCGACGTGGTCGGTCGAGGTCGAGGTGGTCGCCAGAGCGGGCGCGACGGAGAACAGCGGGACCAGCCCGGCGAGGGCGGCCGTGGCGAGCCACGCCCTGCGACGGTCAAAGGTTCGCTGCGATCGCATGGGATACCTCCTTGTATCTTTGCCGCGATCAGCGGCCTCGGTGTGGTGAGACGAAATTGTTGGTCGCCTCATGGTGCGGAGGAAAAGCGCGTGGACCGGATGCCGGTGGGCGTTCCTAAATCCTTGCGCCACGAGATGTTAGAACGATGACAAGTGCGGGGCAAGTCGTCGATCATGTGCCACGCGTGATTCGTTGACAATTCAAAGAAAATCCCTGCTTTATTAAATGCGGCGCATGACCGTAAACAGCGGGGGCGGCGAGGGCGAACGTCTCGGTGCACCGCCCGTCGAGCAGGTGATCTTCACGTGGTGCTGTCGGCGGCTCGCGTCCGGATTGCAGGGCGTTTTCCGGAGAACCCTTTTCTTTTCAGTGACAAAGCTCACATCGCGGCCCGCGACGGTGGCGGCCTGCCTTCGGGCGCGGTCGTGAGGGCGCGGGTGTGGGGGGTGACGTTGATGCGGTCTAGCAGCCGAGATGAGGGCGTGAAGCCCGGCATGTCCGGACATGGCTATGGTGTCTGCGATGACTGGGGACCGGATCGTGGGCGGCTACACGCTGCGGCGTGTGCTCGGGCGGGGCGGCATGGGCGTGGTGCACCTGGCCACCACCCCGACCGGCGGCCTGGCCGCGGTCAAGGTGATCCACCCCGAGCTCGCCCGCGACCCAGCCTTCCGGCGGCGCTTCGAGCGGGAGGTGGCGGCGGCGCGCCGGGTGGCGAGGTTCTGCACGGCTCCCGTGCTGGACGCCGGCATCGACGGTGACACCGCCTACCTCGTCACCGAGTACGTCAAAGGGCCAGACCTGGCGCAGGCCGTACGGGAGCAAGGGCCGCTGGCCGGCTCGAACCTCGACGCGCTCGCGGTCGGTATCGCCACCGCGCTCAGCGCCATCCACGGCGCCGGGGTGATCCACCGGGACCTCAAGCCCTCGAACGTCCTGCTGTCGCCGCTCGGCCCCCGGGTGATCGACTTCGGCATCGCCCAGCTCGTGGAGGCGGGACCGGCCGGCCAGGTCAGCCAGGTGGTCCTCGGGACGCCCGCGTTCATGGCGCCCGAGCAGGTGCGCGGCGAGCCGCTCACCCCGGCCGCCGACGTGTACGCGTGGGGCGGGGTGATGGTGTTCGCGGGCACCGGGCGGCTGCCGTTCGGGGGCGGGTCGCCGGCCGAGGTGCTGTACCGCATCGTCAACGAGGGGCCGTCGCTGGACGGGCTCGACGAGGGCATGCGGGACCTGGTGGAGCGGGCCATGGCCAAGGAGCCGGGGCTGCGGCCCTCGGCGGAGCGGCTGCTGGCGGCCCTCGTCGGAGGCGGCCCGCTGACACACGCCCACGCCACGGAGGTCGTCGAACGCACCTGGACCGGCCCCGCCCCGACCCTGCCCGCCGACCCGGCGCCGCCGTCCGTGCCGTCCTCGGGGGGCGCCGGGGAGCCCGTCCATACCGTTGCTCCGCACTCTCCGCCTGGGGGTACGGCCCGGCGGTGGCGTGTCCGGGCGGTCCGGGCGGCGGGGCTGGTCGCCGTGCTGGCGGCGGTGGCGGTGGGGGTCACGGCCGTGCTGGAGCCGGAGAGCGGACCCTACCGGGCGGACTTCTCGGACGGCTGGGAGGTGGGCGCCTCTCAGGCGGGCACGGCGCGGGCGGACGGCACGGCGTACGTGCTGACCGTCGAGCCGGGATGGCGGCTGTGGAAGTCGGCTCCCCGGCGCGAGCCCGAGGGCCCCGTCCTCGTGGCCGCCAAGGCCCGGCTGGAGCGGGGCACGGGCGAGTACGGCGTGTGGTGCCACGGGGGGACCGGCGGCAGCCGGTACGAGTTCCTGGTCCGCACGGACCAGGTGGCCATCGTCAAGCGGGTCGCGGGAGGCCGGCCGGTGGTGCTGCACGGCCCCGGCCCGGTGCGGCGGGGCACGGGCGGCGGCCGGGTCGTGGCCGAGTGCCGCCGCGACGCGGGCGGCGCGACGCTGCGCATGTGGCTGGACGAGGCGCTCGTCGCCGAGACCACCGACGTGACCGAGCCGCTGGGGCCGGGGGCGGCGGGCGTGCACGCGGCCCCGGCGGGCCGGCAGGGCGTGCGGGTGCGGTTCGAGTCGTTCGACCTCAAGCCGGTCGGCGGGTAGGCGGCCACGGTGCGGGAGGCGCGGGTGCGGTTCGGGCTGCTCGGGCCGCTGCGGATCGAGGGCGGCCCGCCGCCCGGCCCGGCCAAGCACCGGGCGCTGCTGGCCGCCCTGCTGCTGTCGGCGGGCAAGCCGGTGCCGGTCGACCGGCTGATGTCCCTGCTGTGGGACGACCGGCCGCCCGCCTCGGCGGAGCCGGTGCTGCGGGTGTACGTGAGCGCGCTGCGCAAGCTGGTGGACGGCATCGTCACCGTGCCGGGCGGCTACCTGCTGGCGGTCGAGGCCGACGAGGTGGACTGTCACCGGTTCGAGCGGCTGGTCGGCCGGGCGCGCCGGGCCAGGGAGGCGGGCCGCGTCGCGGAGGCGGCCGACGACCTCCGGGCCGCGCTGGCGCTGTGGCGCGGCGACGCCCTGGCCGACGTCGAGTCGGCCGCGCTGCGCCGCCTGCACGCCGTGCCTTTGGAGGAGCTGCGCCTGACCGCCCTGGAGGAACGGGTGGAGCTGGACCTGCGGCTCGGCAGGGGCGCGGAGGTCGTCGGCGAGTTGCGCGCCCTCGTGGCGGCCCGTCCGCTGCGTGAGCGCGCCTGGGCGCTGCTGCTCGACGCGCTGTGCCAGGCCGGCCGCCGGCCGGACGCGCTCGCGGCCTACCAGCAGGCGCGCCGGACGCTGGTGGACGAGCTGGGGCTGGAGCCGGGCGCCGAGCTGCGGGAGGCGCACCGGCGGGCACTGACGGCCGAACGGGCGCCGGCTGCCGAGCGGGCCGCCCCGCCGGCTGCCCCGATCAACGAGACGCCGCCCGACGTCTCCGACTTCACCGGGCGGGCGGACGTGCTGGCCTGGATCGCCTCCAGCACGGCGGGGCCCGGCGGGGCGCCCGCCGTCGTCGTGCTGCACGGCCCGCCCGGCTGCGGGAAGTCGGCCGTCGCCGTCCGGGCGTCCGCGACGCTCGGCCTGCCCGGCGGGCGGCTCTACGCCGCCCTGGGCGGCCGGGCGCCGGGAGCGGTGCTGGAGGACCTGCTCCGCTGCCTCGGCTGCCCGGACGGGGCGGTCCCGGTGGGCCTCACCGAGCGGGTCAGGCTGTATCGCGGGATGACCGCCGGCCGGAGCCTGCTCGTCGTCCTGGACGACGCCACCGCCGAGGCGCAGGTACGGCCCCTGCTGCCCACCGGGCCGGGCAGCCTGACGATCGTGACCAGCCGCTCGCCGCTCGCCGGGCTGGAAGGGGCGCGGGCGTACGAGCTGGGCGTCCTCGGCGCGGGCGAGGCGGTGGACCTGCTGGCCGCGGTGGCCGGGCGCGAACGGGTGGTCGCCGAGCCGGAGGCGGCCCGGCAGCTCGCGCGCCTGTGCGGCGGGCTGCCGCTGGCGCTGCGCATCGCCGGGTCCCGGCTGGCCCGCAAGCCCGGGTGGACGCTCGGCCATCTGGCCGGGCGGCTCGGCGACGAGCGGCGCAGGCTGGACGAGCTGAGCGCCGGCGACCTGGCCGTCCGGGGCAGCCTCGCCCTCGGCTACCAGGGGCTGGCCGAGTCGGAACGGCGGCTGCTGCGCGCGCTGGGCGCGCTGTCGGCGCCCGACTTCGCCGGGTGGGTCTTCGGGGCGGATCTGGAGCCGCTGGCGGAGGCGGGGCTGCTCCAGTCGCGCGGCCTGGACGAGGCCGGGCAGGAACGCTACGGCTGGCACGACCTCACCCGGCTCTTCGCCGCCGAACGCCTGGCCGAGGAGGCGGCGTACGGACAGGCGCGTGATCGTGTGGCCGGTGCGGGAGACACCGGGCGCAGGAGGGTGCTGGAGGGGGTCGCGGGTGAGGTGCTGGCTCGGGTGAGGCGGGCGCGGGCCGCGCTGCTGCCCGCCGAGCCCGGCTCCGGCCGTACCCTGGCCCGTACGGCGGAGAGCCTGCTGGAGACGGGCAGGCTGCGCGGCGAGGCGCGGTGGCTGGCCGCGGAGCGCAGGTTCCTGGTGGCGGCCGTCGGCGACTTCCACCGGGCGGGCCTGCACGAGGCGGCCTGGCGGCTGGCGTTCTACCTGACCGCGCTGTTCGAGCTGGGCGGGCACCACGACGACTGGCACGCCACCGCCGCGACGGGTCTCGACGCCGCCCGGGTGGCGGGCCACCGGGAGGGGGAGGCGCTGTTGCTGCGCGGGCTGGCCGATCTGCACCGGGCCGAGGGGCGGCCGCAGGCCGCGGCGGCGGCGCTCAGGGCGGCCCAGCCCCTGGTGGAGGGGCTGGAGCTGGCCAGGATCACGTTGCGGCTCGGGCTGGTGGAGGAACGGCCGGCGGCGGCCGAGCGTGCCCTGAGCGGGTGCCTGCGAGTGTTCGAGCGGGCGGGTGACCTGCGCGGCACGGCCGAGGCGCTGCGCGCCCTGGGCGCGGTGCGGCGCGATCCCGGCCTGCTGGAGCGCGGCCTGGCCGCGTACCGCGAGCTGGGCGACCCGCGTGGCGAGGCCGAGGCGCTGCTGGACCTCGCCGGCCTGCACCTGGACGCCCGCCGCCTGGGGCCGGCCCGCGCGTGCGCCGAGCGGCGGCTGGCCATCAACCGGCGCCTCGGCGACCGGCTGCCGGAGGCGGCGACGCTGCTCCTGCTGGCCCGGGTCGCCGCGTCGGAGGGCCGGCCGGAGCCGGCCGCCGCGCTCGCGCGGGAGGCCGTGGCGACGTACCGGGAGCACGGCGACCGCCGTCGTGCCGCGTACGGCATGCTCGTCCTGGTGACGGCACACCTCGACCTCGATGAGATTGATGAGGCGGTTGAGGTGGTTGCTGACGTTATGGGAGAGTTTGACTTCCTTGGTGATGGCCATGGCCGGGCGGAGGCCGAACGGCTGGCGCAGGAGGCGCGCCGGCGTCGCGGTCGGCCAGGCTGAGCAACCGTGCGGAAGCCCCGTCAGGAAGCGCCGTGCGGGAGGCCCATGCCTGGATCGCTATGCGGATTCTGAAGGTCGCCGCGCTAGCGTCGCCTCGCGAGTCCGGGCCTCCGGGCTCGTACCCCTGACCAGTGAAGGTGAGCAGAAGATGCGAAAGACGATCGCGCTGGCCGTCGCGGCCGTCGCGTTGGCCGGTTGTGGGATGCTGCCCGCCCAGCAGGGCGCCGGCGGCGCGGAACGGCTGAACCAGGACAGCAGCCCGCCGGCCGGCCAGTCGCAGACCGCGCAGGCTCCCGAGCCGGTCGTCTCCGCCACCACGCAGGAGCCGGCGCCGGCCGGCGAGGTGATCGCCAGCCGGCAGACCAAGGTGACGGCCGGCGGGCAGTCAGGCGAGGCCCGCGTCGAGATCACCGCGCTTCGGCGGCAGGGCCGGACCATGAGTCTCAACTGGACCGTCACCTCCCTGTCCGGCAACGTCAACCTGCACAACGGCATGAGCACCGCGCCGCTCAGGTTCTCGGTGGACGCCGTGTCGCTGATCGACCCGGTGAACGCCAAGCGCTACCGCGTCGCGCGCAACGGCTCCGAAAGCGACGCCGAGTGCGTGTGCTCCGCCACGCAGGGGCAGTTCCTGAAGAAGGGCGAGACCTCCACGCTGTACGCGGTGTTCGCCGCGCCGCCGCCGGACGTCACCAAGGTCGATGTCGAGATGCCCATGATCGGCGTGATCAACGATGTCCCGATCTCGTAGTGCCGTCCTGGTCACCGCTCTGAGTGCCGCGGTGCTGGGGCTGCCGCCCGCCGCCGCGGCGGCCACCCCCGTGCCGAGCCCTCCACCCGGGGTGTCCGGGACCGTCGAGGACCTGGTGCTGCCGGTCGAGGACATCATCGGCGAGGTCGAGTCGCTCGACGGCACCGAGAGCCAGAGTCGGCGCGGGACCGAGGTGACGGTCGCGCTGACCAGCGACGTGCTGTTCGCCGTGGACAAGTGGGTGCTGACGGCCGAGGCCAGGCGGCGTCTGCAGCAGGTGGCGGGCAAGGTGCGGGCGGAGGCCGCGGGGGGTGTGGTCCGGATCGAGGGCCACACCGACGACCAGGGCGCCGACGCCTACAACCGCACGCTGTCGCAGCGCCGTGCCCAGGCCGTGGAACAGGCCATGCGCACCCTGCTCGGCGACGCGGGCGTGACGCTCCAGGCGCGCGGGTACGGCGAGAGCCGCCCGAAGCTGCCCAACCTGATCGACGGCAAGCCGGTGGCGGACAACCGCGCCAAGAACCGCCGGGTGGAGATCGTCTTCGACGCCCGGTGACCGGCCGGGGCCGGCCCGGGACCGGAAACAGGGACGGGCCGGGGCCAGGGACGGGGGCGGGGGTCACTCGCCGGGGAGCTGCCCCAGGGTCACCGTGACGGTCTCCCGCGAGCCGTCCCGCCGCAGCACCTCCACCTTGGCCTGCTCGCCGGGCTTGACCGCGGTCAGCGCCTCGGCCAGCGCGGCCATCGTGGGCGTGTCGGCGCCGTTGACCGACGTGATCACGTCGCCGCTCTCGATGCCCGCCTTCGCCGCGCCGCCGCCCGCCTCCACCCTGACCACGCCCGCGCCGATCGGCCGGCCGTCGGCGCCGATCACCGTGCTGCCGCGGATGCCGAGCGCGGCCCGGTGGGTGTTGGTGACCTTGCCGTCGCGGACGATCTGCGCGGCGATGTCGGTGGCGGTGTTGCTGGGGATGGCGAAGCCGATGCCGGGCGCCGCCCCGCCGCCCAGCTCGGGGTCGGTGGCGGCGAGCGTGGGGATGCCGATCACCTGGCCCGAAAGGTCGACCAGGGCGCCGCCGCTGTTGCCGGGGTTGATCGCGGCCGAGGTCTGGATCGCATTGGCGATCGTCGCGCCCGGCGACCCGGCGGTCTGCGGCTCGGTCACCGTGCGGCCGAGCGCCGAGACGATGCCGTTGGTCACGCTGCCCGACAGGCCCAGCGGGTTGCCCATGGCCAGCACCATCTGGCCGACGCGCAGCCTGGCGGAGTCGCCGAACCTGGCCGGCTTGAGCCCGTCGGGGTCGTCCACCTTGATCACGGCCAGGTCGCCGGCCTCGAAGCTGCGCACCAGCCGGGCGGACCGCGGCTCGCCCCCGGTGGCCAGGGTCACCGTCATCGTGGTGGCCCGGCCGACCACGTGGGCGTTGGTCACGATGTGCCCGGCCGTGTCGTACACGACGCCGGACCCGAGCCCCACCCGTGTGTCGATCTGCACGATCGACGGCAGCACGTCGTTGATGACCTGCTGGAACGTCGCCTCCAGCGGCTGCGCGGCCGGGCCCGTGGGGGCCGTCGCGGTGGGGGTGCCCGCGGGCGAGGGAGACGCGGTGTCGGCCGACGGGAGCGCCGAGCACCCGGTGAGCAGGACGGCGGCGGTGACGGCCGCGGCGATCTTCCTCATACCCGGGTACCTTCCCGGCCCAGGGCGGACGACACGCGGCGCCGCACGTCGGCGGGTGCTCCCGGGACGGCGGGGAACCGCGGATGAGGTGTGGATGACCACAGGTTGCCGGACGCGCCGGCTGGGAGCCGTTCGCACTGCTCAGCTCGCGGGCGGGGGTGCGACGAAACGACCCGGGTGACGTAATCTCGACCCATGGCGGACGTCGGTGACCAGAGACCTCCCTTCGATGCCCCCACCACTCCGTTCCGCGAGGTCGTCGCCGAGGACGAGACGGCGGTGATCCCGCGCGCGGCGGTCTCGCGCCGCCCGTTCGTCCCCGCGTCGCCGCCGCCGAGGCCGGGCCTGCTCGGGCGCGTGTCGCTCAAGTCGCTCTACCTGATCGGCGTGTCCGTCACGACCGTGGCGGCCCTGGTGCTGACGTTCACGATCTTCTCCGGCGACGGGTCGGGTGAGGGCGTGGTCCGGCACGACGTGGCCGGGCTCGCGACCGTGCCCGACGCCGCCACCCCCTCGGCGAGCGCGCCCGCCCTGCCGCCGGTCCCGGCGAGGAAGGCGCTGGCGGGCCTGTCGGGCACCGCGTCGGTGGTGGCCGGCATCGTGTACGACACGAAGAACGGCATCAGCTATCCCCGGCTCGGAGCGCCGTGGCGGACCGCGACGCACAAGCCGTTCACGCTCGCCCAGCGCGCCGGCAAGGCGCCCGATCCCGCCTACGGGCCCGGCGCCGTGATCGCCTCGGCGCTCGTGCCGGGCGCCGTGCCGAAGGCGAAGCCGTCCAAGGACGCCGACTATCGCAGGCTGGCCGTCCGGGCCGCCACCTGGACGCTGGCCCGGCAGTATCCGGCGGGGGCCAGGCTCACCTGGACCGCGTCGCAGCGCAATCCCACGGGCGCCGGCTGGACGCTCGGCTACCAGGTCAGCTACACCGTCGGGGGCCGGGCGCAGGTGGCGCAGGCCCTGGTCTCGGTGGTCGAGGCGGGCAAGGCGAAGCCCGCCATGCTGTTCGCCTCGATCCCGCAGAGCGGCAGGAAGCGCTGGCGGGACCTCAACACCCTGGCCGCGCAGATCCGCCCCATCTAGTACAGAAGCATCCTCTAGAATATGGTTCTGGGCATCACCGGGACCTGCTGGAGGATGTAGCGATGGCGATCGGGTTGAACGAGGAGCACGAGGCGCTGCGTGAGTCGGTGAGCGGCTGGGCCGAGCGGAACATCCCCGCCGAGCTGCTCCGCGCCGCCGCCGACGAGCGCCCGCCCTTCTGGCGGAGTCTCGCCGAGCAGGGGCTGCTCGGCCTGCACCTGCCCGAGGAGGCCGGCGGGTCCGGCTACGGGCTGCTGGAGGCGGCGGTCGCGATCGAGGCGCTGGCCGAGCGGATGGCGCCCGGCCCGTACGTGCCGACCGTGCTGGCCGCCGCCGTCGTCCACGCCTCGAAACGGCACGAGCTGCTGCCAGCCCTCGCCGACGGCACGCTCACCGGCGCCGTGGCGCTGTCCGGCGCTCTCACCGGCACGCGCGACGGCGACGGCGCGCTGGTCGTGTCGGGCACGGCCGAGCCGGTCCTGGGCGGCGCCCTGGCCGACGTGCTCGTGCTGCCCGTCTCCACCGCCGAGGGCGAGGAGTGGGTCGCGCTCGACGCCTCCGCCGCCACCGTCACCGCCGTCAAGTCGCTCGACCTGACCCGGTCCGCGGCGAAGGTCGAGCTGGCGGGCGTGACCGTGCCCGCCGAGCGGGTGCTGGAGGGGGTCGAGCGCTCCGGCGTGCGCAACCTGGCCGCCATCCTGTTCGGGGCCGAGGCGGCGGGGCTGGCGTCGTGGTGCGTGCGCTCGGCCGCCGAGTACGCCAAGGTGCGCGTCCAGTTCGGCCGCCCGATCGGCCAGTTCCAGGGGATCAAGCACAAGCTGTCGCGGATGCTGGTCGCGCTGGAGCAGGCCCGCGCCACCGTCTGGGACGCCACCCGCGCCGAGGGCGCCGAGCTGGAGTACGCCGCCGCCGTCGCCGCCGTGATGGCCCCCGACGCGGCCGTGCGGTGCGCCAAGGACGCCATCCAGACCTTCGGCGGCATCGGCTACACCTTCGAGCACGACGTCCACCTCTACTACCGCCGCGCGCTGACGCTGCGCGCCCTGCTCGGCCCGGCCGCCGGGTGGGCGGCCACCGTCACCGCGCTGGCGCTGCGCGGCGTCACCCGCGAGATGGAGATCGACCTGCCCGAGGACGCCGCGCCGCTGCGCGAGTCCATCCGCGCCGAGCTCGCCGAGATCGGGGAGCTGGCGGGCGTGGAGCAGAAGCGGGCGCTCGCGGCGCGCGGCTTCGTCATGCCGCACCTGCCCAGACCCTGGGGTCGCGCCGCCTCGCCCCTGGAGCAGGTGCTGATCGCGCAGGAGCTGAAGGCCGCCCGGGTCAAGCTCCCCGCCATGATCATCGGGGCGTGGGTGGTGCCGTCCGTCGTCTCGTACGGCACCCCCGAGCAGCAGGAACGGTTCCTGCCCAAGACGCTCAGCGGCGAGCTGATCTGGTGCCAGCTCTTCTCCGAGCCGGGCGCCGGCTCCGACCTGGCCTCGCTGCAGATGAAGGCCGAGAAGGTCGAGGGCGGCTGGCGGCTGAACGGCCAGAAGATCTGGACCTCCGTCGCCCACGTCGCCGAGTGGGGCATCTGCATCGCCCGCGACTCCGCCGAGGGCTCCAAGCACGAGGGCATCACGTACTTCCTCGTGGACATGAAGGCGCCGGGCGTGACGGTCCGGCCGCTGACCGAGATGACCGGCGAGAACCTGTTCAACGAGGTCTTCCTGGACGACGTCTTCGTGCCGGACGAGCTGGTCGTCGGCGAGGTCGGCCAGGGCTGGAAGGTGGCGCGCAACACGCTGTCGAACGAGCGGGTGTCGCTGTCGTCCGGCTCCGGCGGCACCGGCGCGTCGGTGCCCGACCTGCTCGGGCTGATCGGCCGGCTCGGGCGGGAGCTGACCCCCGTCGAGGAGCACCAGGTGGCGGAGGTCATCTGCGAGGCCCACTCGATCAACGCGCTGTCGCTGCGGGTCACCCTCAAGCAGCTCGCCGGGGCGGAGCCGGGCGCCGACGCCTCGGTGCGCAAGCTGCTGTCCACCTCGCACGCCCAGCACGTCTCCGAGACGGCCGTCTCGCTGCTGGGCGCGTCGGCGGTGGTGGCGGCCGACATGTCGCTGGGCGACGCGGGCTACTGGAACCGGGCCGTGCTGGCCACCCGGGCGATGACCATCTACGGCGGCACGACCGAGGTGCAGCTCAACATCATCGGCGAGCGCATGCTGGGCCTGCCCCGGGACCCCGAGCCGGGCAGATGAGCGGCGGAGGCCGGGCGCCGGGCGCCCGGCCTCCCACGGGCGGGGTTCACGGGCGGGGGTCTCACCGGTGGGCGGCCGCGACCGGCTGGAGCGGGGTGGGCGTGCCGTGCCGGGCGGGGCGCGGGACGCCGACCCTGATCTCGCCGACGCACGCCGCGCCGCCGTCCACCGCGCGGACGGCCACCTCGGTGCCGCTGCCGGTGACCGTGGCGAACGTCCAGCCGAAGTCCTTGCCCGCCGGGACGGTCTCCTCGGCGTCGCCCAGCCGCACGGCGAGGCGGGTGGCCGCCGGGTTGAGGTAGCCGATCTGCACCGTCCACTCGCCGCGGGGCATCGGCAGCGGCAGCGGGAAGCGCGCCTCCCGGCCCGAGACCGGTGTGCAGCCGCCCCGCTGCGGGATCGTCAGGCCCTCGACGCTCACCGGGCGCAGGCGGCCCTCCGGGTCGAAGACCAGCGGGTTGGGCAGCGGGCCGGTCAGCCGCCTGGTCCAGGTCACCTGCCCGTCCGGCCGGTCCGCCGCGAGCGGGCCGAGGACCCGGGAGACGCGCGCGTAGTCGTAGAAGAACTGCGGCTCGACCACCCTGGCCGGAACGTGGGTGTCGAGGATGACCGTGCCCGCCGGGGCGCGCTGGAGGGCCACCCGGCCGGTCTCGACGTAGCTCCTGACGTGCTGGCCGAGCGGCAGGCGGGTGTAGGCGGCCACCGACCACACCGAGCCGGCCGCGACCGCCGCCGCGACCGGGATCCAGGCGTGCCGGAGCCGGGGCGGGGGCCGCCGCCAGGGCCGCTCCTCGCCCTGCACGGGGATGAACGCGAGCCCGACGACCACCGCCAGCACGACGGCGGTGGAGGAGACGTACCTCAGCTCCATGCCGCCGAGGTCGGGGCCGAGTTGCACGACACGCCCGATCATGACGGGCACCACGTCCGCCAGCACGAGGTAGGCCAGCAGCGTCAGCCACGCCAGCCAGGCCCGCCGCCGGTAGGCCAGCGACGCCGCGACGGCGACGGCCGCGACGCCCAGCGCGGCCCACATCGGCGCCGGGGGAGTGGCGGCGATGGCGTAGTCGTCGGTGATCGGATGCCACCGCCACGGCCCGCCGAGCGCCGCGGGCACGAACGAGCCGCTCAGCAGCTTCCAGGCGAAGCTCGCCGCGACCGCCGGGTCGGGCAGCGCGGGGCGTACCGTGTCGTTGGTGAGCTGCACCGAGGTGAAGAGCTGCCGGAAGAAGACCGCCGCGTAGACCGCGATCACGGCGAGGTAGAGCAGCCACGCGGGCCGGCGCCGGGCGCGCGGCAGCCATCCCAGCGTGAGCACGAACGCGAGCACCAGGATGAACGGCGCCTTGACGTAGAAGACCATGCCGAGGACCGCCCACCCGGCCGTGGCGAGGGCGTGCCGGAACCTGCCGGTCCTGGCGTAGCGCACCTGCGAGCCGAGCGCCATCGGCAGCGCGACCTGGAACGGCAGCGTCTCGATGACCACGGCCCACCAGGACAGCGACGAGATCGTCAGCGGCGTCAGCAGGTAGAGCGCCAAGGGCGCCAGGATGGCCGGTCGCGCCCCGAACAGCAGCTTGAGCAGTCGCAGCAGCGCCAGCCCGGCCGCGGCCTGCAGTCCGATCGTGACGGCGTGCGCCAGCACGTCGTTGTAGACGCCGAGCCGCCCCATCGCCCAGTGGATCGCGAACGGCCCCGGCATGAGGTGGCCGTAGTCGACGCGCATGAGGTAGTCCCAGGAAAGCTGCTGCTCCAGGCCCCGGGCGATGAAGGTGAAGTCGTCCTGGCGGAAGTACGTCCGCCGTACCAGGTCGAACTTCCAGGCGAGCTGGACGACGATCATCACGATGGCCGCCGCCAGCACGATCTCCCCGCGCTCTCTCGGACGCGTTTCCACCGTCTCCCCGCTCGTCGCCGCCCCGACCCGCCCCCCTATGTCCGGAAGGCTAGCTAGATGGGCATTCATGCGGAATGCCCGTTGTGTGGTTGTGATGTCATAGCGGGATGTTCCGCATCCCGCCCCGAACCGGGACGGCCGCCGCGCTGCTCGGCCTGGCTCTGGGCTGCCTGGCGCTCGGGCCGGCGCTGGGGTGGGGGTTCGTCCTCGTGCAGGACATGGTGTTCGTGCCGGACCCGGCGTTCTCCCGGTTCACCTTCGGGCTGTCGGGGGGCGCGCCGCGGGTGGTCCCCAGCGACGCCGTCGTGACGGCCCTGTCGTCCGTGCTGCCCGGCGAGCTCGTGCAGAAGGCGATCCTGCTCGGCGTGTTCGTGCTGGGCTGCTCGGGGGCCGCGCTGCTCGTGCCCGCCCCCGGCCTCGCGCCCCGGCTCGTCGCCGGGACGTTCTACGTATGGAACCCGTACGTGGCCGAGCGGCTGCTGATGGGGCAGTGGGCGCTGCTGCTGGGGTACGCCGGGCTGCCGTGGGTGGTGGCCGCGGCGGGCGCGGGACTCCGGCCGGGGCGCACGGCCCTGGCCATGCTGCCGGCGGCGGTGGGCGGGTTCGCCGCCATGACGGTGACCGCCCTGGCGGCCCTGCCGGTGGCACTCGGCCGGTCCCGCGCGTGGGCCGTCCGGGTGACGGCGGTGCTGGCGGCGTTCAGCCTGCCGTGGCTGGTGCCCGCGCTGCTGCGGCCGGGGACCGTGACGGGCGACCGGGTGGGGGTGGAGGCGTTCGCCGCCCGGGCCGACACGCCGTTCGGGACGGTGGGCAGCCTGCTGTCCCTGGGCGGGATCTGGAACGCCCATGCGGTCCCCGCCGGGTACGAGACCGTGGCGGGGGCGGTGGCCCGGCTGGTGCTGGCGGTGGCCGGGATCGCCGGCTTCGCCTGCCTCGCGGGCTCGCGGCTGCCGTACCGGGTGGGGCTGGCGGTGGCGGCGGCGGCCGGGTTCGCGATCGCGTGCCTCGGCGTCACCGAGCCGGGACGGGCCGCGCTCGCCCGGCTGATCGGGGTGTGGGGCGGGTTCGCGGTGTTCCGGGACGGCCAGCAGTTCGTCGCCCCGCTGGCGCTGCTGGTGGCAGTCGGCCTCGGCCTGCTGACCGCCGCCGCCCAGGCGGCGGGCGTGCGCGGGAGAGGTGCGCGCTGGGTGGGCGTGCGCGGGAGAGGTGCGCGCTGGGTGGGCGTGCGCGGGAGAGGTGCGCGCTGGGCGGGCGTCATGGCGCTGGTGCCGCTGGCCGTGCTGCCGACCCTGGCGTGGGGCGCGGCGGGCGCGCTGGAGGCGGTCCGCTACCCCCGTGACTGGACGGCCGCCCGGGAGGCGATCCGGCGCGACGGGGAGCCCGGTGACGTCCTGGTCCTGCCGTTCGAGTCCTACCGCCGCTTCCCCTGGAACGGCGGCCGGGCGGTGCTCGACCCGGCCCAGCGGTTCTTCGCCGTGCCCGGCCGGGACGTGGTGGCCAATGACACCGTACGGGTCGGGACGATGGTCGTGCCGAGCGAGGACGAGCGGGCACGCACGGTAGAACGTGTACTAGAAAGATCCTCGGAAGCCCTGCCCGCACAGGGCTTCCGGTACGTCGTCGTGGACGCCGGTACCCCGGCCGAGCTGTCCTCAATCGCGGCGTGGCTGAATCGCGCCCGGATCATCGTCAACGGCTCTGACCTGCGGTTGTATCGTTTCGATGGCCCCGTGGCTGGCAGTGCGCCCGAAACCGGCTATTGAACAGTGAGTTTATTAAGATTTCGTTTAGCTACTTCCGAGTAGCAAGAATTGGTTCTAGGTTGGTGTACCGCCCCCGATATGCGCAGTGCCTGAGGAGGAACCCCCCGTGATCAAGATCCTCGTGGCGGCGATCATAGGCGTCGCCGTCGCAGCACTCGTGGCGACCGTCACGACCGTCTCCTTCACGGGTGCCACGGCGACGCCGGTCAACCAGCCGCTCTACAACTACGGCGACCGGTAGAACCAGCCGCCATGCCGCCCTCCCTCCAAGGGGACGAGAGGACGAGCCGACGACCACTGCTCGAGATCGTCATTCCCGCGTACAACGAGGAAGGACGACTCCCCGGGGGGCTCCTGCAGCTGTGCGCGAAGCTTGCCCGCATGCCGTTCCCGACCGCCGTCACCGTCGTCGACAACAACAGCACGGACGCCACCGCCGAGATCGTCAGGACGTGGCCGCGGGGACCGGTGCCGGTCCGCCTGGTCGCCTGCCCGGTCCCCGGCAAGGGCGCCGCCGTCCGCGCCGGGCTGCTGCAGACCCGCGCGCCCTTCGTCGGCTTCTGCGACGCCGACATGGCCACCGACCTCGGCGCGATCGACGTCGCCTTCGGCCTGCTGCTCACCGGTGAGCGCGTGGTCGTCGGCTCACGCGCGCACGCCTTCTCCGACGTGGAGAACCGGCACAGCCGCGTCCGCGAGCTGGGCGCCGTCGGCTTCCGCTCGCTCGCCAAGGTGCTGGTGCGCGGGGTCAGCGACACGCAGTGCGGGTTCAAGTTCTTCGACGGCCCACTCGCCCGCGAGGTGGCCGCCCGGCTGCGCACCCCCGGCTTCGCGTTCGACGTCGAACTGCTCGCCCGGTGCGCCGCACACGGCGCGAAGGCCCACGAGATCCCGGTGCAGTGGCGCGACATGCCGGGCTCGCGCTTCTCACCGGCCAGGCACAGCGCCGGCATCCTGCTGGAGCTCGGCAGGATCTGGCTGACGCTGCGCACCGAGCCGCGCACCGCCGCGCGGCCCACCTGGGAGCCGCCGCTCGACCCCGTCGGATATCCGTGAACGTCGCCGTCGTCAATTGGCGTGATCCATGGCATCCGGCCGCGGGCGGCGCCGAGACGTACGCCTGGGAGATGGCCCGCCGCCTCGCCGCGGCGGGCCACCGGGTCTGCTTCGTCACCGCCCGCGCACCCGGGCAGCGGGCCGCCGAGCGGATCGACGGGGTCCGCATCGCCCGGATGGGCGGCGCCTTCACCGTCTACGGCCGCGTGCTGCTGTGGCTGCTGCTCCGGCGTGACCTCTTCGACGTGGTGCTCGACTGCCAGAACGGCATCCCGTTCTTCACCCCGTGGGTGCTGCCCCGCCGTACCCGGGTGATCTGCGTCGTGCACCACGTGCACGACCGGCAGTTCGGCGTGCACCTGCCGCGCTGGCTGGCGGCGGTCGGCAGGTTCCTGGAGGGGCCGGCCGCGCGCCGCACCTACCGGCGGCACGACAGCGTGGCCGTGTCGCCCTCGACCGTGACCGCCATGCGCGAGCGGCTCGGCTGGACCGGGCCCGTCCACATCATCCCCAACGGCGTGACCCCGGTCACCCGACCGCCCGCGCCGCCCCCGCAGGACCCGGCCCCCCGGCTGGTCTGCGTCGGCAGGCTCGTCGCGCACAAGCGGGTCGGCCTGCTGCTCGACGCCGTGCCCGAGCTGCGGCGGCGCTGGCCCGGCCTCACCGTGGACGTCGTCGGCCGCGGCCCGGAGGAGGCGGCGCTGCGTGCCAGGCTGCCCGAGGGCGTCACGCTGCACGGCTACCTGTCCGAGCGGGACAAGGAACGCCTCATCGCCTCCGCCTGGCTGCAGGTGACCGCCTCGCAGGGCGAGGGCTGGGGGCTGTGCGTGCTGGAGGCCGCCGCGCTGGGCGTCCCCACGGTCGCCTTCGACGTGGACGGCCTGCGCGACGCCGTACGGCACGGAGAGACCGGCTGGCTCGTGCCCGAGGGCGCCGACGCGGCGGTCAACCTGGCCAAGGGCATCGCCGCGGCCCTCGACGAACTGCACGACGAACTGCACGACGGGCGCCGCGCCGACTACGCCGCGCGGTGCCGCGCCTGGGCGGCCCGGTTCCGCTGGGACCGCAGCGCAGCACGCATGGCCGCCCTCATGCAGGGACGGACCCCGCCCGCCTGGGAGGAGCGGTGAACGAGAAGGTACGGCATCGGCTCTGGTTGGCGATCTGCTGTCTCGGTTTCGCCGTCCTGTCGTTCACCACCGAGCCGGGCAGCGTCATCGGCGACACCAAGATCGACCTGGCGCTGAACCCGGTCGGCTGGCTGGAACGCGCCGCCCACCTGTGGGACCTGCAGCACTTCGGCCAGCTCCAGAACCAGGCCGCCGGCTACCTGTTCCCGATGGGCCCGTTCTTCGCCCTGGGCGACCTGCTGGGCGTCGCGCCGTGGGTGACGCAGCGGCTCTGGCTCACGCTGCTGCTGTGCGTGGCGTTCCTCGGCGTCGAGCGGCTGGCCAGGCAGCTCGGCGTCGGCACGCCCGGCACCCGGATCGTCGGCGCTCTGGCGTACGCGCTGGCCCCGCGCGCGCTGTCCATCCTCGGCGAGATCTCGATCGAGTGGCTGCCCGCCGCGATGCTGCCGTGGATCCTCGTCCCGCTGCTCACCGCGGCCGAGACCGGCCAGCGGGCCCGCGGCGCGATCAGGTCGGGACTGGCCGTGGCCCTGTGCGGCGGCGTGAACGCGGTGGCGGTGCTGGCCGTCCTCGTCGCCCCCGTGATCTACATCCTCACCCGGCCGAGACCGGTGCCGCGCTGGCGGATGCTGGGCTGGTGGACCGGCGCCGTCGGCGTGGCCACCCTCTTCTGGTGGCTGCCGCTGCTGCTCGTCGGCCGCTACGCCTTCTCCTTCCTGCCCTACACCGAGACCGCCTCCACCACCACGCAGGTCACCTCGCTGACCAACGTGCTGCGCGGCGCGTCCGACTGGGTCCGCTACCTGACCGTCGGCGGCGTGGCCGAGCAGCCGCCCGGCTACGCCATCGCGACCGCCGCCGGCATGGTCGTCGTCACCGGGCTGCTCGCCGCCCTCGGGCTGGCCGGGCTGGCCCGCCGCGACCTGCCCGCCAAGGGCTTCCTCGCCGGGCTGTTCCTCGTGGGCGTGGCCGCGCTGGTCGCCGGGCACGTCAGCGCGCTGGAGCCGATCGTCGCCGAGCCGGTCCGCTGGTTGCTCGACGGGCCGCTCGCGCCGCTGCGCAACCTGCGCAAGTTCGACCCGCTGGTGCGGCTGCCGCTGGCACTCGGGCTGGCCCACCTGCTGGCCGCGGTCGCCGGGCGGATCCGGGTGCCGGTGCGGGCGGTTGCCCTGGTGTCGTTCGCCGGGCTGGTGCTGCCGGTCTTCAACCAGGGGCTGGCCGCGCCCGGCGGGTTCAAGGAGGTGCCGCTCTACTGGCGGGAGGCGGCGGCCTGGGTCAACGAGAACGCCGGCGACGAGGGCGTGCTCGTCGTGCCCGGCGCCAAGTTCGGCGAGTACCTGTGGGGCCGGCCGATGGACGACCCGATGCAGCCGATGTTCCGGGCCCGCTGGACCACCCGGCAGGTCACGGCCGCCGGGTCCGTCGGCATGACCCGGCTGCTCGACGCCGTCGACCAGCGGCTCACCGCGGGCCACGGCTCGGCCGGGCTGACCGAGGTGCTGCGCCGCATGGGCGTGCACTACCTGCTCGTACGCAACGACCTCATGCGCGCCCACCTGCAGGGCGCCTGGCCGACCAGGATCCACGAGGCGCTGCGCGAGTCGCCCGGCATCACCCGGGTCCGCTCGTTCGGCGGCGAGGTGGGCGACGCCTTCACCGACGACGTCGTCGAGTCCGTCGACTGGCCGTTCCCGGCGCTGGAGCTGTACGAGGTGACGGGCGCCGCCGAGCTGGTCGGCGTGCAGCCGGCGGGCGAGGCGCTGCGCGTGCGCGGCGGCCCCGACTCGCTGCTCACCATGGGTGACCTCGGCCTGCTCGGCACCGGCCCCGTCCTGGTAAACGACGACGCCGCCAAGCACGAGGTCCCGGCCGTGGTGTCGGACGGGTTGCGGCTACGCGAGCGGCAGTTCGGTGAGATCCGGACGAACTGGACGCCCACCCTGCCGGCTGACCGGCGGGCCGACTTCACCGGCGTCAGGGAGCTGGACCTGCTGGACGAGGGATGGCTGGACGAGGCCGCCACCGCCGAGTACGAGGGCATCTCCGCCATCACCGCCTCCTCCTCGGTCGCCGACGCCGACGCCGTCGCCGGGCTCAGCACGCCCGGCCGCGGCCCGTGGGCGGCCATGGACGGCGACTACGAGACCGGCTGGGAGAGCGGCGGCTGGACCCGCCCCCAGGGCGAGTGGCTCCGGGTCGACCTGCCGCAGGAGCGGCAGATCCCCCGCCTCCAGGTCGTCTTCACCAACAACGTGCTGCTCGGCCAGTCGATCAGACGGGTGGCCGTGGAGACCGCCGCCGGCCGCCTGGTGCAGGACGTGCGGCAGACCAACGACCCGCAGTGGCTGCGTGCCCCGCAGGGCCCGACGAGCTGGCTGCGCATCGAGGTCGTCGAGACGTACGGCAAGAGCTGGAGCTTCGTGCAGCGCGTCGGCATCAGCGAGATCACCATCCCGGGTGTGCTGCCGGGCCGGACGATCAGGATGCCCGGTGAGGGCGGCGCGGTCTTCGTGATGGACCGCGGGCTGGACGGCCGCCCGCAGTGCATGCGCAACCGCGACCGGTGGATCTGCAACCCGCTGCTCGCCCGGCCCGACGAGGAGGGCGCCGGCTTCGACCGGACCTTCACCGCCGACGGCAAGCGCTCGGCCGAGGTGCGCGGCACCGCCGTGCTGCGCGACGCCGCGCTGGTCGACCGCTACACCCGCCTCAGCGACGACCTCACCCGGGTGGAGGGGTCGTCGCAGGTCAGCAAGGACGCGGTGGTCGCGCCGCGGTCGGCGTTCGACGCCGACGCGGCCACCACCTGGATCCCCTCGCCCAACGACGGCGACCCCACGCTCACCCTGCGCTGGAAGGGCAAGCGCACGGTCTCGCGCATCCAGGTCGCCCGCCCCGGCGGCGACCGGCAGCCGCTCGACATGATCGTGGCGGCCGACAAGGGCGTGCTGCGCAGCGGGCGGGTGGACGAGCGGGGCTTCCTCACGTTCAAACCCGTCACCACGAGCCGGCTCACGCTGCGCTTCTACCCGGCCTCGCGGCGCCTGCAGGTCACCGAGCTGATCATCCCCGGCGTCAGCCCGGCGAGCCGGCCCGAGGGCATCCCGTTCCGGCTGGGCTGCGGGCGCGGGCCGAACCTGCAGATCAACGGCAGGACCGTGCCGACCCGGGTCAACGGCACCTACGCGGACCTGCTCGAACAGCGGCCGGTGCGGTTCACCGGCTGCTCGCGGGCGGCCCTGACGGCGGGCGACAACCGCGTGCGCGCCGCCGGCTGGGACCCGTGGGGCGTCACGAACCTCGTCGTCGGCAAGCTGCCCGAGCAGCCGGCCTCCGTCGAGGGCGGCGCCGCCGCCGGCGCCTGGACGCCGTCCCTGCGTGAGGTGCGGGTCAACGCGCCGAAGGACTCGTTCCTCGTCGTCAACGAGAACCACAACGCCGGCTGGCGGGCCACCATCGACGGCCGGACGCTGCGGCCCGCCCGGATCGACGGCTGGAAGCAGGCCTGGGAGCTGCCCGCCGGCACCTCGGGGACGGTGCGGCTGGAGTACGCGCCGGACCGGCCCTACCGGCTCGGCCTGGGGCTCGGGCTGGCCGGGATCGCGCTGCTCGCCGTGCTGTCGCTGGTCATGCGCGGGCCGCGGCCCGAGCACGTGCTGGAGACGGCACCCGCCGCCGCCTCCCGCCTGTCGCGCTGGCGGGTGCCGTACGTGATCGCGGCGGGGCTGGCGTTCGGCGGCTGGGTCGCGGGCTGGCCCGGCATGGCGGTCGTGCTCGCGGCCGTGGTGGCCGCCCTGTGGCTGCGGGGCCGCGCGCCGGCCGCCCGGCGGGCCACGCCGTGGCTGGTGGGCCACTGGGTGGCCGCCGGGCTGTTCGCCGGGGCGACGGCGTCGCTGGCGCTGGCCATGGCGGTGCGGGACTACGCGACCGACGTGGAGCCGCTGGCCGACCACATCCCGCAGCTCCTCGCCTGCGCCGCGATGGGCGTGCTGTTCGCCCAGCTCGTCACCGAACCGGAGCCGCCGGACGAGACGCCGGAGCTTCGGGAGGCGGAGCCGGTGCTGACCAGCGCCCGGTGAGCCGCAGCGCGTTCTCCTCGATGAGGTGGTAGCTGGCCACGCTGACCAGCATCGTGCCGGCGAAGGTGAGGATCGCCACCTTCACGAAGTCGCCGCTGAACGCCTGGGTGCCGGTCGCCTTGTAGTACATGGTGATCACCGGGGCGTGCCACAGGAAGAAGCTGTAGGAGATGCGGCCCAGGTAGGCGGTGACCGGGTTGCCGAGCACGCGGTGACGCAGCGAGTCGCGGCGGGAGGCCAGCGCGAACGGGGCGACCACGAGGACGGCCACCGCCGCCTCCAGCGCCATCCGCCACAGCGACTGGCCCATGCTGGGCAGCGTGAGCGTGCGCGGCCCGGCCAGCTCGGTGCTCAGCACCACGTACAGCAGCAGCGCCAGGACGAGGAGCTGCGGCGCGAGCGCGTCCACCGCCTTGCTCTCCTTGATCCACACCGACAGCACCGCCATCGCCATCCCGGCGGCGAAGTAGATGAGGTGGTGCGGCAGCCACAGGGCGAGCTGCGGCTGCTCCAGCGTGTGCGTGAGGACCACGCTGAGCACCGAGACGACCGGGAGCACGGCGATGCCGGCCAGCAGCCGCAGCGGCCGGTTCGTCGCGGGTCCGCCCCGGCGCGTCCAGCGGTGCAGCAGCCAGGCCAGCGCCGGCAGCGCCACGTAGAACGCCATCTCGATCGGCATCGTCCACATCTGGTACAGGCCCTCGGGGGCCCGGCCCTGCTCGAAGTAGTTCTGCAGCAGGAGCGGCCAGGTCAGCCAGTCGGCCCAGTCGAGCGCGCTCCAGCTCCACACCGCCAGGGCGAGGACGGTCACGACCCAGTAGGCCGGCATCACCCGGAGCACCCGGCGCCACAGGTAGTGGCCCGGCCGGGGCGCCGGGGTGTCCAGCAGGACGGCCTTGGCCCACGGGCGGTAGAGCAGCAGGCCGGACAGCAGGAAGAAGATCGGCACGGCGATGCCCAGTCGCGTCGTCATCCAGGCGAACATGCCGTCGCGGTACATCACGCCGGTGTTGCCGGCGACGTGCAGCACCCAGACGCCGAGGGCGGCGAGGGCGCGGATGCCGTCGAGGGCGGTGTCCCGGCGGGCCGGTTCCGTCAGCGGGGCGGGCTCGACGGGCCGGGGCTCGACGGGCCGGGGCTCGTCGGCGGGGGTGGGTTCGGGGGCGTGCGCTTTCTCAGGACCAGGACCAGGTTCCATGTGGCGAACTCCCTGACGATCGGGACCTTGAGCATCGGGCGGTACCACCAGGGCAGGTAGCGGGGGAAGGCGTCGACCAGCTCCACCTGCGGCTCGGCTCTCGCCCAGCGCAGGCCGTCGGCGACGGAGACCGGGTAGAGGCTCCGCCCGTAGTGGTTCTTGGGTGGCTTGCCGTACTTTTCCTGATATTTCTGGGCGGCTCGGTGGCCGCCCAGATAGTGCCAGGGCGACGTCTCGTGTCCGCCCCAGGGGGAGAGCCAGTTGGTGTACGCGAGGAAGACCAGCCCGCCGGGCCTGGTCACCCGGACCATCTCCGCCGCCATCCGCCACGGGTCGGGCACGTGCTCCAGCACGTTCGAGGAGAAGCAGACGTCCACGGAGGAGTCGCGGAGCGGCAGGTCGAGGGCGCTGCCCAGCAGGCCGCCGCCGGGCGCGCCCTGACCGGCCAGCTCGCCGGCGTCCACGTCCACGCACAGGCACCGCGCACCGTGGCGGCGGAACTCCGTCGCGAAGTAGCCGGGACCGCCGCCCACGTCGAGCACGAGCCGGTCGGCGAGGTCCGCGTACTGCCTCAGCAGGGCGGCGGTGTCGGCCGCGAGGGTCGTGTAGTACCCGTGGCCGTCGCTCTGCTCGGAGCGGAACGCCCGGAACAGCCGGACGGACCGCGCCAGGTCCGCGCGCCTGGACATATTCGACGCTTTCATAGGGAAGTCACGATAGAACCTGTTTCTATCAATTTGATTGCGGCTCCGTACCGGCCGGTGACGCATGTCACTCACTGTCATACTTTGAGCGCGGACGTATCGGCAAGACGACAACAGGTTCTAGGATCGCGGAGGCCTTTGATGGGTCGTATCTCCACGCTCGTCCTCATCGGAGTCGGCGCCTTCTTCATCGCGCTGGCGCCGCTGCTGAAGTTCTGGGCGGCAGAGAAGATCATCTCCGCGCCGGCGGACCAGTTCGGCATCACGCGCCTGGAGGCCAAGGGGGCCCAGTACTTCTCGCGTCAGGACCTCAAGGTGCTGACCGCCGACCTGGACATCATCGTCACCACCCGCGGTGACGTGAAGGAGGCCGACTCCAGCCGGGTGGTCTGGGACGAGGCCACCGTGGTCAACGACGTGACCAACGGCCGGCGCCAGATCGACCTGAGCGAGCGGCGCAGCGCCTTCGACAAGTACACCGGTGAGGGCCTGAACTGCTGCGGCGTCAACGTCGGCAAGGCCCCGGTGACGCTGGAGGGCCAGATCTACAAGTTCCCCTTCGGCACCGAGAAGAAGACCTACAAGGTCTTCAACTCCACGGCGCAGAAGGCGTTCGACGCGCAGTTCGTCCGTGAGGACTCCGTGAACGGCCTGCCCGTCTACGTCTTCGAGCAGACCGTGCCGCCCACCAGGACCCAGACCCTGACCGCGCCGGCCGCCGTGCTGGGCCTGGACGACACCGGTGACGTGCAGGTGGACCGGTGGTACGACGGCAAGGTCACCTACTGGATCGAGCCGGTCACCGGCGCGCCGGTCAAGCAGGAGCAGCAGCGGCACGAGGTGCTGAAGACCCAGGACGGGGTCGAGCGCTCGCCGGCCTTCGTCGCCACCGCCAAGATGACCGACAAGACCGTGGACGAGCTGGTCACCTCGGCGCAGGAGGGCAGGAGTCAGATCAACCTGCTGACGAACGTCATCCCGCTCGTGCTGCTCGTCGTGGGCGTCGCCCTGGTGCTGCTCGGCGTCCTGCTGGGCCGCCGCAACCCCGCCTGACCGGCGGCGTCTGCACGCTCCCGAGGGCCCGCCCCCGTGCGGGCCCTCTTGCGTGCCCGGCGATCATCACGGTCGGTAACTAGAACGCGTTCTTATTCTATGTTACTGGTCGGTACCGACAAAAGGTTCTAGAGTAGAACGCGTTGCAGTTCGTCGTTAAGGCGACGTATTGTCAGGCCATGCGGACCCGTGTCACGGACATGTTCGGAATCGAGCTGCCCATCTTCGCGTTCAGCCACTGCCGCGACGTGGTCGCCGCGGTCAGCCGCGCCGGCGGGATGGGCGTGCTCGGCGCGCTCTACTTCACCCCCGAAGAGCTCGAGATGGAGCTCAAGTGGATCGACGACCACGTCGACGGCCGGCCCTACGGCGTCGACGTGGTCATGCCCGCCTCCTATGAGGGGGCCGAGTTCGCGGCCGACGAGCTGGTCGGCCGGTTGCAGGCGATGATCCCCGAGGGGCACCGGCGCTTCGTGGCGGACCTGCTGGCCTCGCACGGCGTGCCGCCGCTGTCCTCCGACGCCGACGCGGGCAAGGTCCTGCTCGGCTGGACCGACGCCACAGCCCGCCCCCAGGTGGAGGTGGCGCTCCGGCATCCCATCGCGCTGCTCGCCAACGCGCTCGGCCCGCCCCCGGCCGACGTGGTCGACCTGGCCCACGCCCATGGCGTGCGGGTCGCCGCGCTGGCCTCCACCCCCCGCCACGCGCTCAAGCAGGTCGAGGTGGGCGTGGACGTCGTGGTCGCCCAGGGCACCGAGGCCGGCGGGCACACGGGTGAGATCACCACCATGGTGCTCATCCCGCAGGTCGTCGATGCCGTGGACGTGCCGGTGCTCGCCGCCGGGGGCATCGGCAACGGCCGCCAGATGGCCGCCGGCATGGCGCTGGGCGCCGAGGGCGTCTGGACGGGCTCCCTCTGGCTGACGGTCGAGGAGGCCGACACGCCCGAGATGGCCAAGCGCCGCATCCTGCAGGCCACCTCCCGTGACACGGTCCGCTCCCGGAGCTGGACCGGCAAGCCGGCCCGGCTGCTCAGGAACGAGTGGACCGACGCCTGGGAGTCGGAGGAGTCGCCGGGGACGCTGCCGATGCCGCTGCAGTTCATGCTGGTGTCCGACGCCCTGCGCCGCATCGGCCGCTCCGACGCGACCGAACTCGCCACCTTCCCGGCCGGGCAGATCATCGGCATCACCAACCAGGTGCGCTCCACCCGCGACGTCATGTACACCCTCGTGGCGGAGTACACCGAGGCCCTGGAGCGCCTCGGCCGCGTCACGGACACCTGACCCTCACCCGGGATCACGGCTTGGGAGCGCCGCTTCGACACGGCGTCGCTCCCAAGGATCGTCCCCGATGACGTCCTCGTCGCTGAAGAGGTCGTCCGCCTCGTGGCGCATGGCGGCGTAGTCGACGCGCGGGAGCTGTCGATGCTTCGCCACGAGCTCTTCGGCGCCGAGCCGGCGGCGGCGCGGCAGCGGGCGGAGCTCCGCCACCTCGACCCCGTTCCGGGTGATGCGGAAAGTCTCGCCCGCTTCGACCTGGTCCATCACGGCAGCGGAGTCGTCGCGGAGGTCCTGTCGCGTGATGACCTTCACGCCACCAGAGTATCGGCATGTGTCTTTCTGGGCCGCGCGTCAGCGGCCCTCGTAGGTGGCGGGGCGCTTCTCCTTGAAGGCGCGGGTGCCCTCGCGGGCGTCGGCGGAGCCGATCACCGGCCAGCCGAGGTCGTCGGAGACCTTGAGCGCCTCCGGCTCCGGCAGGCCGAGCGTGTCGCGGTAGGTGCGCAGGATGGCCTGGACGGCGAGCGGCCCCGAGGCGGCCACGTCGGCGGCGACCTCCAGGGCCACGGCGAGCGCCCGGCCGTCGGCCACCACCCGGTTGACCAGGCCCATCGACAGCGCCTCGGCGGCCGTGACGGCGCGGCCGGTGAGCAGGAGGTCCATGGCGTGGCAGTACGGGATCTGCCGGGGCAGCCGGACGGCGCTGCCGCCCATGGGGAACAGTGCGCGTTTGGCCTCGAACAGCCCCAGCGTGGCCGACTCGGCCACGATCCGCAGGTCTGTGCCGACGAGCAACTCGGTGCCGCCGGCCACCGCGTGGCCCTCCACGGCGCAGACGATCGGCTTGGTCGGCAGGTCCTCGCGCAGCAGGCCCTTCCAGTGGAAGTCGGGGATGCGGGCGGCGCGGGCCTGCACCTCGGGGTCGTCGGACGGCTGGCCCATGGCCTTCAGGTCGGCGCCCGCGCAGAACGTGCCCTGCGCGCCGGTCAGCACGGCCACCCGGACGTCGTGCTCGGCCGACACGTACGCCCAGGCGGAGGCGAGGCCGACCAGCATGTCGGAGGAGAGCGCGTTGCGGGCCTCGGGACGGTTCATGGTGACGACCACGACGTGGCCGTCGCGTTCGACTCGGCAGTGGGGGGTGCTGATCGGCAGGAGCTCCACGGACGCCTCCACAGGAACGTGTATCAAGCGCTTGCTAGGCAGGGATTGTACTCGCGGCGGAGTCCGGCGAAACCTGCAATCAAGCGCTTGCTCAGGTCTTCGCCGCCGGGTTACGCTGCCCAGGCAAATAAGAACTTGTTCTTGTTTCCCCCTTCCTGGGCAGGCCGGTGACGCGGCTGCCGACGAGGAGCCGCCATGGGCACGCTCGGATTCTGGAGACTGGCGCAGGCCGATCCGGACTGGACCGCCGCCGTGGACCCCGACGGCACGGAGCACCGGGCCGGCGACCTGCTCGCCCGCTGCAACCGGCTCGTGCACGGGCTGCGCGAACTGGGCCTGCGCCCCGGCGACGGCATCTGCGGCCTCATGCCCAACGGCGCCGACGGGCTCGTGCTCTACCTCGCCGCCATGCAGGCCGGCTGGTACTACACGCCGATCAACTGGCACCTGACCGGGCCCGAGATCGCCTACATCGTCGCCGACAGCGAGGCAAAGGCGTTCTTCGCGCACCCCAGGTACGCCGCCGAGGGAACGCGTGGAGCCGAGGCCGTCGCGCCGGAGCGCCGCTTCGCCGTACCCGGGGACATCCCGGGCTTCCGCCCGGTCGGCGACCTGACGGACGGGCGGCCGGACACCGCGCCCGCCGACCGCACGGCCGGCGCCGCCATGCACTACACCTCGGGCACCACCGGAAAACCCAAGGGCGTCAGACGCCCGCTCAGCGGGCTCGACCCCGACGACGGCGCCGAGCTGATGACGTTCCTGCTCGGCCTGTTCGGCATCACACCGGGGCGGCCCAACGCCCACCTCGTCACCTCGCCCAACTACCACACCGCCGTCACCCAGTTCGGCGGCACGGCCCTGCACATGGGCCACACCCTCGTCTACATGGACAAGTGGGACGCCGAGGAGACGCTGCGGCTCTGCGAACGCCACCGGATCACCAACTCGCACCTCGTTCCCACCCACTTCAAGCGCCTGCTCGCCCTTCCGGAGGAGATCCGGGGCAGGTACGACCTGTCGTCGCTGCGATGGATGATCCACGCCGCCGCCCCCTGCCCGGTTCCGGTCAAGCGGGCGATGCTCGACTGGTGGGGCGACTGCGTCTACGAGTACTACGCGGCCACCGAGGGCGGCGGCACCCTCGCCACCCCCGAGGACTGGAAGGCCCACCCCGGCACCGTCGGCAGGGCCTGGCCGATCAGCGAACTGCTCGTCGTGGACGAGCAGGGCGAGCCGGTGCCGCCCGGAACCCCCGGGACGATCTACATGAAGATGGCGGGCGTCAGCTTCGAGTACAAGGGCGACCCCGCCAAGACCGAGGCCAACCGGCTCAAGGACCACTTCACCGTCGGCGACATCGGCTACCTCGACGACGACGGCTTCCTCTACCTGTGCGACCGCAAGGCCGACATGATCATTTCGGGCGGGACCAACATCTACCCCGCCGAGATCGAGAACGAGATCATGGTCCACCCCAAGGTCGCGGACGTGGCCGTCTTCGGCATCCCCGACGAGGAGTGGGGCGAGCAGATCAAGGCCGTGGTCGAGCCCGCCCCCGATGCCGAGCCGGGACCCGCGCTGGCCGCCGAGATCCTCGCCTCGCTGGAGGGGCGGCTGGCCCGCATGAAGTGGCCCAAGACGATCGACTTCATCGCCGAGATGCCCCGCGAGCCCAACGGCAAGCTGCTCAAACGCAAGCTGCGCGCCCCGTACTGGGAGGGACGCGAGCGTGCCATCTGACCGCACGGGAGGTCGCCCCATGCCCCCACCCGAGCCGGACGAGCCGCCGGCCGCCCGGCACGTGCTGGAGTTCCCCGGCGGCTACACCCGCACGACCGGGCCGGTGATCGGCAGGTTCCTCACCGAGCTGCGCGCCGGCCGCCTCGTCGGCGTGCGGACCGCCGAGGGCCGGGTGCTCGTGCCGCCCCTGGAGTACGACCCGGCCACCGGCGATCCCGTGAGCGACACCTACGTCGAGGTCGGCCCGGCCGGCACGGTCACCGCGTCGGCCTGGGTGCCCGAGCCGCGCCCCGGCCACCCGCTCGACCGGCCGTTCGCCTGGGCCCTGATCAGGCTCGACGGCGCCGACACCGCACTCGTGCACGCCGTGGACGCCGGCGACCCCAAGGCGCTGCGGCCCGGCGCCCGCGTCTGGCCGGTCTGGCGGCAGGACCGCACCGGCCACATCACCGACCTGTCCCACTTCGCGCCCGAGGTGACGCGGATCGTCTCGCCCGTCGCACCGGAGTACCGCATCCAGGCCGGCGGCGCGCTGCGGGTCTTCCTCGAAGGAGTCCGGCGCGGCGTCTTCCTCGGCGGCCGGTGCGCCACCTGCGCCAAGGTGTACGTGCCCTACCGGGCCTCCTGCCCCGAATGCGGCGACGCCATCGAGGACCGGGTCGAGCTGCCCGACACCGGCACCATCACCACGTTCGCCATCAACAACCTGCCCGACCCGCGCGCCCCCGAGGTGCCCTTCGTCTCGGCTTACATCCTGCTCGACGGCGCCGACATCCCCATGATCGCGCTGGTCGGCGGGGTGCCCGCGCACGAGGTGCGGCAGGGCATGCGCGTGCGCGCCGCGTGGCTGCCGGAGAGCGAGCGGACGCTGTCCATGGCGAACGTCCGGTGGTTCACCCCCACCGGCGAACCCGACGCGGAGTTGTGATGAGAGACGTGGCGATCGTCGCCTTCGCCCAGACCCGCCACACCGGCCACGACACCGGCCTGTCCGAGCCCGAGCTGATCCTCCCCGTGATCAACGAGGTCAAGGACCGCACCGGCCTGCGCAGGTTCGGCTTCACCTGCTCGGGGAGCTGCGACTACCTCGCCGGGGCGCCGTTCTCGTTCGTCTCGGCGCTCGACGCGCTCGGCGCCTGGCCGCCGATCTCGGAGAGCCACGTGGAGATGGACGCCGCCTGGGCCCTGTACGAGGCGTGGGTCCGGCTCCAGCACGGCGACGTCGACTCGGCCCTCGTCTACGGCTTCGGCAAGTCGTCCCTCGGCGACCTGCGCACGATCATGACGCTCCAGCTCGACCCGTACTACCTGGAGCCCCTGGGCCTGGACCAGCTCTCCGTCGCCGCGCTGCAGGCCGCCGCCCTCGGGGCGGACCGGGCCGAGCTGGACGAGATCGTCCGCCGCAGCCGGGCCGACGGCCGGGCCAACCCGTACGCGCTCGACCTGCCGGCGGAGATCCCCGACGCCCCCGCGGTCGAACCGCTGCGGACCTGCGACATCGCGCCGATCACCGACGGCGCCGCCGCGGTGGTGCTCGCCGCCGGCGACCTCGCCACGCGGCTGTGCGAACGTCCCGCCTACATCAGAGGCATCGCGCATCGCATCGAACCCCACTACCCGGGTATGCGGGATCTCGCCCGGTCGGCCTCCGCGGCCGAGGCCGCACGAGCCGCGGGGGCCGGCAAGGGCCCGATCGACGTGGCCGAGCTGCACACGCAGTTCGCGCACGAGGAGATCGTCCTGCGCCGCGCGCTGGAGCTGCCCGGCAGCACGGTCGTCAACCCGTCCGGCGGCCCGCTCGCCGCCAACCCCGTCATGGCCACCGGCCTCATCCGGCTCGGCGAGGCGGCCCGGCGCGTCCACGACGGCACCGCCTCGCGGGTCGTCGGCCACGCCACGAGCGGCCCCTGCCTGCAGCACAACCTCGTCACCGTCCTGGAGGCATGATGGGCCACCGCTGTGCGGTCATCGGCGTCGGCCAGACGCACTACACGACCAAGCGCCGCGACGTGTCGATCGCCGGGCTGGTGCGCGAGGCGGCGCTGCGCGCCCTGGAGGACGCCGGGCTGACGTTCAGGGACATCGACGCCGTCGTCATCGGCAAGGCGCCCGACCTGTTCGAGGGCGTCATGATGCCGGAGGCGTACCTGGCCGACGCGCTCGGCGCGGCCGGCAAGCCGATGATGCGGGTGCACACCGCCGGCAGCGTCGGCGGGTCCACCGCCCTGGTCGGCGCCAGCCTGATCCAGGGCGGCGTGCACGACCGGGTGCTGGTCGTGGCGTTCGAGAAGCAGTCGGAGTCCAACGCCACCTGGGCGCTGTCCACCCACCTGCCGTTCAACACCTCCCTCGTGGTCGGCGCGGGCGGCTACTTCGCGCCGCACATCCGCGAGTACATGCGCCGCACCGGCGCGCCCGGCCACATTGGCACGCTCGTCGCGGTCAAGGACCGGCGCAACGCGCTGCGCAACCCCTACGCCCACCTCAAGATCCCCGGGATCGACCGGGCCATGGTCGAGGCGACGCCGATGCTGTGGGAGCCGATCCGCTACCTGGAGACCTGCCCGTCCAGCGACGGCGCCTGCGCCATGGTGCTGTCGTCGGAGTCGGGGGTCACCGGCACGCCCGCGTGGATCCACGGCGCCGCCATGCGTTCCGAGCCGATCTTCCGGGCCGGCCGCGACACGGTCAACCCGCAGGCCGGCAAGGACTGCGCCGCCGACGTCTACCGGCAGGCCGGCGTCACCGACCCGCGGCGGCAGATCGACGTGGCCGAGGTGTACGTGCCCTTCTCCTGGTACGAGCCGATGTGGCTGGAGAACCTCGGCTTCGCCGCGGAGGGGGAGGGCTGGAAGCTCACCGAGTCCGGCGCCACGGCGCTCGACGGCGACATCCCGTGGAACGCCTCCGGCGGTGTGCTGTCCAGCAACCCGATCGGCGCGTCAGGCCTGATCAGGTTCGCCGAGGCGGCGCTGCAGGTGCGCGGGACGGCGGGGGAGCACCAGGTGGACGGCGCCCGGCTGGCGCTCGGCCACGCCTACGGCGGCGGAGCCCAGTTCTTCGCGATGTGGATCGTCGGACGGGAGAGGCCCTGGTGACTCCTCCGCTCCCTGAAGGGAGCGGCTTCTCGCTAAGCCGCTTGGGCAGCCTGGCGAGGGGCAAGCCCTGCCCTCAGGATGTTGGTCGCCGCGTTCACGTCGGCGTGCGCGGTGTGCCCGCACGTCGTGCAGGCGAACGCGGCCTGGGTGAGGCGGTTGTCCTTCGCCACGTGCCCGCAGCGGGCGCAGGTGCGGGAGGTGTTGCGGGGATCGACTGCGATCAGCTCTCGACCGGCGCTTTCAGCCTTGTGCGCGAGGATCGTCAGGAACACCCCCCAACCCGCGTCGAGAATCGAACGGTTGAGCCCGGACTTGGCGGCGACGTTACGGCCGGGCGCGTCGATCGTGCCGGACGCCGAACGTGTCATGTGGGTGATCCGCAGGTCCTCGTGCACGATCACGTCGTAGCCACGGACCAGGGCGAGCGCGGTCTTGTGCGCGTGGTCGATCCGCTGGCGGCGGACCTTGGCGTGCAGCGCCGCCACCCGGGCGGCCGCCTTACGGCGGCGCTTGGACCCGCGCTTGGTCCGGGCGAGATCGCGCTGGGCCGATGCCAGACGGCCGGCGCAGGCGGCCAGGTGCCGCTGGTTGTCGATGTGGTGACCGTCGCTGGTCGTGACCAGCGAGGCGACACCCAGGTCGATCCCCGCGACCACACCCGTGGCAGGCAGCGGCTGCGCGGGCACCTCGTCACACGACAGCACCACGTACCAGCGCGAGCCCTCGCGCTTGACGGCGATCGTCTTGACCCGGCCCTTCACGGCCCGGTGCTGGTGCACCCGGACGTGGCCGACGCCCTGAAGGCGCACGAACGTGGCGGCCGGATGCTCGGGCTGGGAATCCCACCGGCAGCCGTCACCGTCCTTCGGCCATTCCACCATGTCGAACCAGCCCCGCCCCTTGAAACGCGGGAACCCCGGCGCGCGCCCGGCCTTGACCCGGTCGAAGAACGCCCGGAACGCCTTGTCCAGCCGTCGCAGCGTGGCCTGCTGGGAAGAGAACGACCACCGGCCCTGACCATCTGGATCGTCGGCGCGGATGTGCTTCAGCTCCGCCGACCTGCGCACACCCACCTCCCACGCTCGGTAACGACGCGACCACGGTACCGGCAGGCACCGACAGAAACCGGAAGGAGACCCGTGATGCGCAGACCCGGCAGGTCACGGCACGCTCGGGCCTTGACGGCCCTCCCGCTCCCGATTCCCCCGGCGGCTGAAGCCGCCGGTCCCCTCGGGAGGCTCTGATGGAGTTCAACCACGCGGACCTGTTCGAGGGGCTGGCCGACACGATCGGGGACCGGGTGGCCGTCGTCTGCGGCGACGAGCGGCGCACCTACGCCGAGCTGGACGCCGAAGCGAACCGGCTCGCGCACTACCTGCTCGACCGCGGGGTGGAGCCGGGCCAGCACGTCGGCCTGCAGCTCTACAACGGCATCGGCTACGTCGCCGGGCTGCTGGCCGCCCTGAAGATCCGCGCCGTGCCGATCAACGTGAACTACCGGTACGTCGAGGCCGAGCTGCTCTACCTCTACCGCGACTCCGACATCCGGGCCCTGCTCTACGACGTGGAGTTCGACGGCCGGGTGGCCGCCGTGGCAGGGGAGGCGCCGCTGCTGCGGCACCTGGTCGCCGTGGGCGGCAACTCGGTGATCCCCGGGGCGGTGCCGTACTGGATGGCGCTGGAGAGCGGCAAGGACGAGCGCGGCTTCGCGCCGCGCTCCGGGCAGGACGTCTACATCATCTACACCGGCGGCACGACCGGCATGCCGAAGGGCGCGATGTGGCACGTCGAGGACCTGTTCATGGCCTTCGGCGGCGGCAATCCGTACGGCGAGCCGCGCGCCACCCCGCGGGAGGTGATCGACGCGGCGGCCGGGTCCGGGCCGCTGGTGATGATGGCGGTGCCGCCGCTGATGCACGGGGCGGCGCAGATGGCCACGTTCATCGCCTGGTGGATGGGCGCGACCATGGTGTACGTCCGCAGGTTCGACGCGGCCGAGGTGTGGCGGACGGTCGCGCGGGAGAAGGTGTTCACGATGAACATCACCGGCGACGCCATGGCCCGGCCGCTCGCCGACGAGCTGGCGCGCGGCGGCCACGACGTGTCGTCGCTGGGCGTGATCAGCTCCACCGGCGCCATCCTGACCGGGTCCGTCCGCGACCGGCTCCAGGAGCTGCTGCCCCACGTCATGATCCTCGACAACTTCGGCAGCACCGAGTCCGGCTTCACCGCTTCGGGGGTGGCCGGCTCCTCGCCCGAGACGGGGCTGCGCTACCAGCCGAACGCCACGGCGCGGCTCACGGTCCTCGACGAGAAGCTGCGGCCGGTCGAGCCGGGCTCCGGGCAGCTCGGCACCGTGGCCAAGGCGGGGCGGATCGCGTTCGGCTACTACAACGATCCCGGTAAGACCGCCGCCACGTTCGTCACCGGCGAGGACGGCACGCGATGGCTGCTGACCGGTGACCTGGCGACCGTCGACACCGACGGCACGGTCAACGTCTTCGGCCGCGGCTCGCAGTGCATCAACACCGGCGGGGAGAAGGTCTTCCCCGAGGAGGTGGAGGCCGTGCTGAAGGGGCATCCGGCGGTGTTCGACGCGGTCGTCACCGGGGTGCCCGACGACCGGTGGGGGAGCAGGGTGGCGGCCGTGGTGGAGCCCCGGCCCGGCGCCGGGGTCACCGCAGACGAGCTGGACGAGCACTGCCGGCGGCTGCTGTCGGGCTACAAGGTGCCGCGCACGTACGCGTTCGTCGAGGAGGTCGTCCGCTCGCCGGCGGGCAAGGCGGACTACCGGTGGGCCCGGCAGACGGTCGAGGCCGCAGGCTCCTGAGACCCGCCGTCAGGCCTTCTCGCCGGTGAGCCAGGCGGCCAGGCCCAGGTAGACGACGCCGCTGCCGACGTCGAGGCGGCGGCGGGCACGCGCGGAGCCGCGGATCCGCCCGGCCAGCACCGAGGCGAGCATGGCGTAGGTGCCGTCGGAGGCCATGCCGAGCACGATCCAGACCACGCCGAGCACCAGGATCTGCGCCGCGACGGGACCGGCCGAGGGGTCGGTGAACTGCGGCAGGAACGCCAGGAAGAAGATCGCGGTCTTCGGGTTGAGCACGTTGACGACGAACCCCTCCGCGAACATGCGCCGCCGTGAGTGCTCCCCGACCTCGACCGTCTCCCCGGTGTCGCCCCGCCGCAGCAGCTTGCGCGTTCCGAGCCAGACCAGGTAGGCGACGCCCACCCACTTGACCACGGTGAACGCGGTCGCCGAGGCGGCCAGCAGCGCGCTGATGCCGAGCGCGGCGGCGGCGACGTGCACCAGCGAGCCCGCGTGCACGCCGAGCACGGAGACCAGCCCGGCGGACCTGCCCTGGGCGACGCTGCGGGTGACGATGAACAGCACGGCGGGCCCGGGCACCACGAGCAGGGCGAGGGTGGCCGCCGCGAAGAGCGAGAGCGTCGCGAGGTCAGGCATGAGGCCATCGTCACATGGCCGTCAAAGGCTTTTCCGCAGCGCGGCGAGCAGGGTCTGGACGGCCGGTGGGTGGGGCGGCTCGCCGTACACGGCGGCGTGGACGTGCCTGGTCGAGCCGGGGATCTCGGTGGTGGTCACCCCGGGGTGGCGGTGCGCGCGCAGGGCCAGTCCCGGCAGCAGCGTCACGCCCATGCCGGCGGCGACCAGCGCCTGGACGGCCACGATGTCGTCGCTGGTGAACGACAGTCGCGGGGTGAACCCGGCCTTGGCGCACATGTCGAGCAGGTGGCTGCGGCACCGGTCACAGCCCGCGATCCAGGCGGCGTCCGCGTGCGCCGCCAGCCCGCCCGCCGGCCCGCCCGCCGGGGTGACCAGGTAGCTCGGGTCGTCGAGCAGGTGGATCATCGAGATGCCGGTGTCCTCGGGCGCCGTGTCGTCGTACCGGAAGATCACCGCCACGTCGACCCGGCCGGAGCGCAGCAGCCGCAGCGCCTCCGGCGGCTCTGTCTCGGTGAGGTCCAGCCGCAGCCCGGGGTGGGTGCGCGCCAGCCGTGCGGCGGCCGCCGGGGTGAAGGTGCCGATCGCCGACGGGAAGGCCGCCAGGCGCACCCGGCCCGAGCGCAGCCCGACGTGGGCGGCCAGCTCCTCGGCGGTGGCGTCGAGGCGGGCGATGATGTCGACGGCCCGATCGGCGAGCAGCCGCCCGGCCTCGGTGAGCCGGATGCCGCGCCCGGCGCGCTGGACGAGCTTGGCGCCGGTCTCGGCTTCGAGGCGGGCCAGGTGATGGCTGACCGAGGGCTGCGAGTAGTGCAGGTCCCGTGCCGCGGCGGTCAGCGAACCCCGGCGGGCGACGGCGACGAGGACCCGCAGGCGTACGACGTCCAGCATTCATCAACCCTACCTATGAGTGAGCCACAAAACATCTGTTGGACCTATCGGTTGTTCCGTAGCACCGTGGAGGGGGTAGAGGCATTAACGTCTTTCCCTAGGGGGATACCATGGAATTGGCCACGGTGCGACCCGGCCTCGACGACCTCGTCGCGGGCATCGCCGCCATCACCGGGCGCGGGCTCGGCGGCCGAGCCGCCGCCCACGCCGTAGCGGGACTGCTCCGCGAGCGCCTGCACACGCTCGACCCGCTCACCCCGCAGGAACGCGCCGGCTCCCCCGAGGGATACGTCTCCCACATCCTGCACGCCCAGGAGGACTTCTCCGTCGTGGCCGTCGTCTGGCGGCCCGGCCAGGAGACGGCCGTCCACGACCACCTGGCGTGGTGCGCGTTCGGCGTCATCAGCGGCATCGAGCACGAGACCCTCTACCGCGACATGGGCGACCACCTGGTGGAGATCGGCCGGGCCGACAACCGGCCCGGCGACGTCAGCGGGTTCGCGCCGCCCGGCGACATCCATCGGGTGCGCAACATCAGCGCCGAGGTCGGCCTCTCGGTGCACGTCTACGGCACCGACGTGAGCAGGTCAGGCAGCAGCGTCCGCCGCGTCTACGACCTGCCGGTGCGCTGACTCCAGGCCGCCGGCAGGGCTACTTGACCCGGATCCCCTTGACGATCTTGTCGAGGTCGGCGAAGAGTGGCTGGGAGACCGTCACGGTGACGACGACGCCCTTGCGCTCCACCCAGGCGACGTCGCGGAACTCGCGGAACTCTTTGTGCGGGATCCGCACGAGCACCGTACGCCCGCCGACCTTCCCCTTCTTCGACTTGACGAACTCGCCCGAGTCGAAGGAGGGTTTGCGCAGGTCGGCGAGCTTCACCAGCGAGGGGTCGCAGGTGATCCGCACCCACAGGTTGCGGTACTTGTCGGGGGTGTACCCCTGACCCAGCCACTGGTAGGCGTACTGTTTCGGCTCCACCCTGACCTGGCCGGCGAGGAAGCCCTTCGGGATGTACTTGACGCGCACTCCGTCGAGAGCGTCGTCGGAGCCCCTGGCCGGCTCGTCCACCGTGTCCGCGGCGGCGCGAGCCACGTCGGCCTTGGTGGGCGTCGGGCAGGAGCCCTTGCCGACAGTGGCGCCTGCAGGGCCTGCGGCCCCCGCGACCACGAAAGCGGCGGACAGCATCGGCAGGACGGTGAAAACCGCGATCTTCTTCATGCTCTGTTCGATGATCATAGAGCGGCAGAAGTTCGGTCCACGGAACGTTCTCTCATCCCCTGGCAGCGGACCGCTGGTCACTTCCCGTGCACGCGGTGCTTGCCGGAAGTAGGTCCGGTCGGCCTCGTCAGGCGAACGCCGGCCTTGCGATCACGCTGCCGACGGCACCAGATGTGGGGGTTCGCGATCTGAACGGCGTTGCCGCTAGACCTCGACCATGGGGAAGTCCTGCGCCGGGACGCCCTCCGGCCGGAAGGGCTGCGGCTGCCCGTCCATCCCCGCGTACAGCACCGCGCCCATCACCCCGACGAGCGTGGTGTGCAGGACCATGATGGTCGTGGTCAGCTTGCGTCCGATCATCTCCTGCAGGCCCAGGGCGCCCACCGGGTTGATCGTGTAGCTCAGGCGGGCGCACAGCAACCACATGACCTCCGCCACGGTCAGCGCGAAGGCCAGGTCGTGCACGTAGTTGAGGGTCTCCACCGCCTGCGCCAGGTCGTAGGCGTGCGCGACGGCGAGGTCGGTGAGCTGGATGCCGGCGGTCATGAAGGCGCGCAGCTTCTTGTCGGCTGCCTCCATCGCCTCGCCCGCCCAGGCGGCGGCCAGGGCCTCCCTGCCCGTGGGGTCGCCGGCCCCGAAGAGGTCGTCCAGATCCCTCGCCATGTTGGCCCAGTAGTCGACATGGTTGTCCAGGACCTCGTCGTTGCGGATCACGGCGGACGCCCACAGCATCGCCCCCATGGCCGCGGTGAACGACAGGCCCGCGGCGACCTTGAGCATCGCGGCGGTGCGGCTGCTCTGCAGGGCGGCCTTCGACCGGACGGCGCGGGCCTCGTGCTCGGCGGCCTGCGCCTTCTCCCGCCCCGTGCGGGCCTTGTTCATCTCGCGGTAGGCGGCGCGGATGCCGTCGTCGTCGCTGTAGCGCCAGAGGTAGTTGCCCGTGGCCAGCCTGCGGTCCAGGTAGAGGGCTCCCAGCGCGCCGGCGCCCGCGCCGGCGAGCAGCGTGTTCGCCTCCCAGGCCTTGGCGTACCCGGGCGGCTCGAACAGGGGATTGGCGGTGGAGAAGGAATAGCCGTTGTCCTGGAGCAGACGGTAGTCGGGGAACTGTCCCGGGTGTCCCTCAGCGTCAGCATCGCGCGCACGCCCGCGTGCTCGGCCTGGGCGTAGCCGTCCTTGTTGGTGGTGACCACCTTCGACATGTTCGAGGCGGACCGGGCGCCCCGGATCAGGCGGGCGCGGTAGTCGTCGAAACCGTGGTTGTAGCGAAGGCGCGCCGCCTCGCCGACCAGCCCGAGGGCGCCCAGCGGCAACCCGGACGCCGCGTACACGTCGCTGCTCGTCCCGCCGCCCAGCCCGTGGAGCGAGAGCAGCGCCTCGGAGGCCCGCCCGAGGTTGACAGCCGAGCGATCGAGTCCGGCGCCGCGTACGTGGAGTGGCTTGTCCGTCACAGGAAGATCATCCGATCTGCCGCATCTTCACAGGGCGAATCACCGCGAACGTAGCGAAACTGTGATTAGAGGTAGCTAACGAGGCGGCCCGCCAGCTCGGCCGGGCGGGCCAGCATCGGGGTGTGGCCGCCGTCGATCTCGTCCGGCGTGACGCCCAGCCGCTCGCGGACGATCTCGCGCAGGAACGCGGGCGGGAAGAACCGGTCGTCGCGGCAGAGCAGGAACGTCGTCGGCACGTCCGGCCACCTGCCGAGCGGCCACGGCTCCAGCAGCGCCTTCTCGGCGTGCTCGCGGCCGCCCGCCAGCATCTCGGCGGCCAGGTCGGGCGGCACGTCGTGCAGGAACACCGCGACCTCGTCGCTCATGTCCGGCCCCTGGAAGCCCGTGTTGGCCCACCAGTCGGCCGGCGGCTCACCGGGAGCCGGGATCATCGCCGCCACCAGCACCAGCCGGTCGGCCTCGACCCGGTCGCACACCAGCGGGGCGACGAGCCCGCCCCACGAGTGGGCCACCACGACGAGGTCCGTCCGGTCGCCGACGGCCTTCACCACCGTGTCGGCGTAGTCGCCCAGCCCCGCCGACGGGTCGTCGATCGGCAGGTCGACGGCCACCGAGTCGTGGCCCAGGCGGCGCAGCTCGGCCTCCACCAGGCGCCAGTCGCGGGCGCTGCCTCCGCCGCCGTGAATGAGCGCGAACGTCGCCATGTCTCCTCCTTGAAGGGTTCGCGTGTGCAGACCGCCCGGCGGCCGGAAACTCATCGCGTACGGCGATGGCTCCCCGCCCGACGGCAGATCCGTTCCCGGGGACGCGGCGTCACTCGCCGGTGACGCCGTCGATGCGTTCGCGCAGCAGGTCGGCGTGCCCGTTGTGGCGCGCGTACTCCTCGATCAGGTGCACGAGGAC
The DNA here is from genome assembly GCF_043204415.1 of Nonomuraea sp. NPDC047897. Lineage (NCBI taxonomy): Bacteria > Bacillati > Actinomycetota > Actinomycetes > Streptosporangiales > Streptosporangiaceae > Nonomuraea > Nonomuraea sp. NPDC047897. The sequence continues at coordinate 518,000 of NZ_JBIDCC010000001.1, forward strand.
CCACCGGTGGGTGCAGTCCTGCCCGTGGCGCTGCCGCCTGCCCACGGCGTCCAGCGGCAGCGCGGCCGACAGCTTCCGCGCGTGCTCGATCTCCGCCTGCCAGGTGGCGAACGCCTCCTCGGCCGAGGCGGTGTCCACGTCGTCGAAGTCGGCGTCGACGCGTTCGTCCTTGCCCCACAGCCGGGGCACGTCCTCGTCGTCGAGGATCTGCCGGAACCAGGCCCGTTCCACGTGCGCCATGTGCCGGACCAGGCCGAGCAGGGACATGGACGACGGCGGGGCGCTGCGCAGGCGGAGCTGCTCCTCCGTCAGGCCGGCGCACTTGACGGCGAGCGTGCCGCGATGCCATTCGAGCCAGTTGGTCAACACCGTGCGCTCGTCGCCGGACAGAGGCGGGGGAATCCGGTTGTCGGTCATGAACGGCAACGTATCCGGTGGCGAGCCGGCCACACACATGGGCCACCCCCCGAGGGGGTAGGGCTGACCTTGCCGGAGACCGGCAAGCAAGCCGCCGGAACACTGCGCGCCGGCCACGTTGTGGCGGTGGGCGGCGGTTTGGCAGGCTGGGGATCCATTCCTGTGACTTTCCGGAGCGTGTTCATGATCAATGGTGTCCGTCGCACCCTGTTCGACCGGGGCTCGTGGGCCGAGGCCGGCCGCATCGCCGACATCCTCCGCAAGGAGACCATCGGCGGCGCGCTGCTGCTGGTCGGCGCGGCGGCGGCGTTGATCTGGGCGAACTCCCCCTGGTCGGCCGGGTACGAGGCGCTGCGCGGCGTCACCGTCGGCCCGGCGGCGCTGCACCTGAACCTCGACCTGGCGACCTGGGCCGCCGACGGGCTGCTGGCGATCTTCTTCTTCGTGGCGGGGCTGGAGCTCAAGCGGGAGTTCGTCGCCGGTGACCTGCGCCACGCGCGGCGGGCCGCCGTCCCGGTCGCCGCCGCCTTCGGCGGGGTGCTCGTGCCCGCCGCGCTCTTCCTGCTGGTGACCCGCGGCACCGGCGGCGCCGCGGCGGGCTGGGCGATCCCCACGGCCACCGACATCGCGTTCGCGCTGGCCGTGCTCGCGGTGGTGGGCAGGTTCCTGCCCGCGGCGCTGCGCACCTTCCTGCTCACCCTCGCCGTCGTTGACGACCTCATCGCGATCGTCATCATCGCCCTGTTCTACACCGCCGACCTGGCGCCGGTCCCGCTGCTGGCCGCGCTGGTGCCGCTCGCCGCCTTCACCGCCCTGGTGCAGCGCCGGGTGCGCTCCTGGTGGCTGCTGCTGCCCCTGGCGTTCGCCGTCTGGGCGCTCGTGCACGCCTCCGGGGTGCACGCCACCGTCGCCGGGGTGCTGCTCGGGTTCGCCGTCCCGGTCCTGCGCAGCGGGCGCGCGGGAGGTCCCGAGGCGGGGCCGGGGCTGGCCGAGCACTTCGAGCACAGGTTCCGGCCGCTGTCGGCCGCGGTCGCCGTGCCCCTGTTCGCGTTCCTGTCGGCCGGGGTGACCGTCGGCGGGTTCAGCGGGCTCACCACCGCCCTGAGCGACCCCGTCGCCGTCGGCATCGTCGTCGGACTGGTCGTCGGCAAGCCGATCGGGATCATGGCGGCGACCTGGCTGGTGGGCCGCTTCACCCGGGCCAGCCTGGACGGCGGGCTCGCCTGGGTGGACGTGCTGGGCCTGGCCGTTCTGGCCGGCATCGGCTTCACGGTGTCGCTGCTCATCGGAGAGCTGGCCTTCGGCGCCGGCACCGAACGGGACTCGCACGTGAAGATGGCCGTGCTGACTGGTTCGCTGATCGCCGCGCTGATCGCCGCGGTCATCCTGCGCCTGCGTGACCGGGCGTACCGGCGCATCCACGAGATCGAGACCGCCGACCGCGACCAGGACAACATCCCCGACGTCTACCAGGAGTCCCCGGCGGACCGGAGCTGACCCGCGCCCGCCCGGCAGCCTGGTTGGTCACGGCCGCGGGAACGTGCCAGCCTGGGACCATGGCTGGTCACCGGCAAGGAGAGGGCTCCCGCGACGCCGCCGAGCCCCGGCACACCGCCGCACCGCAGGCGGCGGGGCAGGAGGCGGCGGGACCTGGAGCGGCGGGGCCGGAGGCCGCCGAGCCGGGGGGTGCCGGGCTGGACATCGCCGAGGTGGTGGCGCGGGCCGCGGCCGACGCCGGGGGAGTGCGGGCCGAGTGGTTGCCCGCGTACCTCGCCCTGCTCGCCGAGGTCAGCCTCACCGGACGGGGCCTCGACGCCGCGGCGCTGGCCCGCATGCGCGCGAGCGGCGAGGCGGCGGCCCGGGCCGGCCTGCCGCTGCGCGCCGTCATCGACGTGCACCTCAGCGCCACCTGGCTGGCCTGGCCCGACCTGCCCGGCATCGCCCGAGCCGGGCGGGTGGCCCGGCTGCGCTCCGCCGGCCAGGCCGTCTTCAAGGCCGCCGACCGGTCCGCCCTCGCCCTGGTGGAGGGGTACGAGACGGCCCAGCGCCTGGTGATCCGCCGTGAGGAAGGGCTGCGGCGGGAGTTCATCGACGACCTGCTCCACGGCCGGCTCGACGCGGGCACCCTCGCCGAACGGGCCGAACGCTTCGGGCTGCGCCCCGCCGGAGGGCACATCGTGTGCGTGGCGGAGGGCGGGCGCCCGTTCTACGACGGCGGGCCGGTCGCGCGGCACGTGGAGGCCGCCCTGCTGTCCCGGTTCGGGGTGCGCGACCTGCTCGTCGCGACCAAGGAGGGGCTGCTCGTCTGCGTCACCGCCGACCACGCCGAAGGCGTGACCCGGGCGTTCGTCACCCACACCGAGGAACTGGCGGGCGATGACCCGGCGCTGCGGATCGGCGTCGGCCGCGCCCACCGGGGCCCGGCCGGGATCGTGCGCTCCTACGAGGAGGCCCGCGGCGTGGTCACCTTCGGCCGCCGCCTGGAACTGTCGGAGCGGGTGCTGCACGCCGCCGAACTGCTCGTGCTCCAGGTGCTCCTGCGGGACAACGCCGCGATCACCGAACTGGTGGAGACGGTCCTCGGCCCGCTGCGCGCCCGGCGCGGCGGGCCCGGCGTGCTGCTGGACACGCTGTTCGCGTACTTCGCCGGTGGCGGGGTGGCCACCGAGGCGGCCAGGCGGCTACACGTCGGCGTGCGCACCGTGACCTACCGGCTGGACCGGGTCCGCGCGCTCACCGGGTACGACCTGGACCACCCGATCCAGCGCCACGCGCTGGAGACGGCCACCCTCGGCGCCCGTCTCCTCGGCTGGCCCGGCCAGTCGTAGGCCGTCCGCTCGGCCGGCCCGGCTAGTCGTCCTCGCCAAGCCGGCCGCCGTCGAGCTGGCCGCCGTCGAGCTGGCCGCCGTCGAGTTGGCCGCCGTCGAGCTGGTCGTCGAGCTGGAGCTCGTCCTGCAGGGTCTCCGGCTCCTCGCTGTCCGGCTCGTCCGGCTCCTCCCGGACGGGCGCGCAACTCTCGCCGCACCCCCCGAACCTCGACGTGTTGACCGGGGTGAACTCCTTCACCGGCGCGCCCTTCAGCGCCGCCGTCATCGTGTCCTTCCAGATGGGGCCCGGCAGCGTGGCGCCGGCGACCGCGCCGAAGTACCGGCCGCCGATGGTGACGCCGCTGAGCTTGTAGCGCTGCGAGCCGCGCGGGTCGCCGATGCTGACCGCGCCCGCCAGGTCCGGGGTGAATCCGGCGAACCACGCCGTGGCGTACCCGTCCGTGGTGCCGGTCTTGCCCGCGGCCGGGCGTCCGATGCCGCCCACCGAGCGCATCGTCCCGTTGGTGAACACCCCGGTCAGCACCTCGGCCGTGGCGTCGGCCACCTCGGCGTCCAGCACCTGCCTGCACGACGGCTCGTACGTGTCGGTCCTGCCGGTGGCGGTGTCGGTGACCTTGGTGACGGCCATCGGGGCGCAGAGCTTGCCGCGCGCCGCGATGGCGGCGTAGGCGTTGGCCACGGTCACCGGGTCCATCTCGTTGATGCCGAGCGTGAACGTCTCGTACTCCTGCAGCGGCTTGCCGTCGGCCCGCGTGATGCCCAGCGACTTGGCCGTCTCCACCGTCTCGCACAGGCCGACCCGCTGCTCCAGCGCCATGAAGAAGGTGTTCACCGATCCCCAGGTGCCGGTCCTCAGCGTCTTGAAGCCGGGCGTGCCCTCGTCGTTGGTGACCGTCCACGACGGGATGCCCATGTTCTCGCCCCTGCAGTTCTTGAACGAGGACGTGCTCGGGGCGGTGTAGCCGTTGCCGACGGTGATGCCGTCGTCGAGCTTCATGCCGTCCTTCAGCGCCGCGATCAGGGTGAAGGTCTTGAACGTCGAGCCGGCCTGGAAGCCGATGAGGCCGCCGTGCCTGCTGTCGGCCACCGGGTTGTAGGAGATCTCCTTCTTGCGTGCCGAGTCGCCGAACGGACGGCTGGCCGCCATCGCCCTGATCATTCCCGTGCCCGGTTGCACCAGCGCCTCGGCCGCCACCGCGTCGTCCGAGGCGAACACCCGCCTCTTGATCGCCTGGTCCGCGGCCGCCTGCATCTTCGGGTCGAGCGTGGTGTGGATCTTCAGCCCGCCCTGGACGAAGCGCTGCCGCCTGATCTGCTGCGTCCTGCCGAACGCCGGATTGGTCAGCAGCTCGTGGCGGACGTACTCGCAGAAGTAGGGGTGGCGGCCGGCCTGGCAGCCGTTCGGCTGCGGGACGCCCTTGTAGCCGAGTTTGGCCGCCTTGGCCTCGGCGGCCTGCTCCGGCGTGATCCTGCCGAGCTGGGCCATCCGGTCGAGCACCACGTTGCGCCGCTCCAGCAGCAGCTTGCGCGCCTTCCCGCCGCTGCCGGGGTCGGTGCGGTTGGGGTCCTGCACCGCGCCGGCCAGCGTGGCGGCCTGCGCCAGGTTCAGCTTGGCGGCCGGGACGCCGAAGAACCGCCGGGCCGCCGCCTCGACGCCGTTCGCGCCGTCGCCGAAGTACACGATGTTGAGGTACTTCTCCAGGATCTGGTCCTTGGTGTACTTCTGCTCGACGGCCATGGCGTAGCGCAACTCGTTCAGCTTGCGGGCGTAGCTGGCCTCCAGCGCCTTGTCCTTGCCCTCCTCGGTGGTCGCCGAGTTGAGCAGCACCTGCTTGACGTACTGCTGGGTGATGCTGGAGCCGCCCTGGCTGACGCCGCCGGCGCTGAGGTTCTTGGCCAGGGCGCGGATCGTGCCCTCGATGTCGATGGCGCCGTGCTGGTAGAAGCGGTCGTCCTCGATGGCGACGATCGCCGTCCGCATCTCCTCGGACACCTGCGACAGCGGCACGACCCTGCGGTTCTGGTCGTAGAACTGGGCGATCTGCCTGCCGCGCACGTCGTACACCGTCGAGGCCTGCGCCAGAGACGGCTCCTTGAGCTCCATCGGCTTGATGTTGAGGTCCTCGGCGGCCGACACGAACACCGCCCCGCCGCCGCCCACGGCGGGCAGCGCGATCGCCGCCACCACCACCCCGGCGGCCACCGCCGCCCCGGTGAGGCGCGTGACACCCGCCCACCTGGAAGCGGGCCTGGAACGTGGAGTCGGGTGCGAGCTGGGCATGGCGGTCATGACAGCACAGCGGGCAGGGCACTGTCCAAGACGCTGGGGAGGGCGTGCCGATATCAGAACGGATATCAGGGGTGCTGGCGGCGGCCGGCCGGTGCCGGCCGCCTTCAGCGGACGGGCGGGCCGATCCGGGCGGCCAGGTAGGGTTGCAGGCACAGGCGGGTCAGGCCGCGGACGGTGGCGTGCGCGGGCTCCGGCGTCACGCTCACCCGCATGCGCAGCGCGTCGCGCAGAAGGCGCAGCAGCTCCGCCTGAAGGGCGCCGCCGCCGGTGACGAGCAGGCCGTTGTCCCTCGCCGTGGGACGCTGGTGCGCGGGGATCCGGCGGAACAGCCCCGCCGTCATCTCGACGACGCTGTCCATCGCGTGCCGGGGCAGGCCCTCGCGCGTGGTGGCGCTGAGCTGCACCGCCACCGCGTCGGTGATCGCGCCGTCGCGGATCACCACGGCCTCCACGATGCCCGCGCCCACGTCGAGCACCATGCACGGCCGGGCGTCGGTGACGTCCACGCCCACGCCGACGGCGGCCGCCAGGGGCTCCTCCACGAGCGTCACCTCGCACCCGGCCGCCTCGTGCACCGCCGTGCGCAGCGCCCGCCGGTCGCTCGCCGTCGCGGCCACGGGCACGCCGGCCAGCACCCGCTCCAGCGGCCACAGCCCGCCGGGCAGCGCGTCCAGCAGGACGTCGTGGACCAGCCGCCGGCAGGCCGCCGGCTCGGCCACCATGCCGTGCCGGACGGGCCGCACCAGTGCGGCGGCGCCGGCCGAGCGCCGGTCCACGATCGCGGGCCCGCCCGGCGTCAGCGATCTGACGCGTGCCGTGCCGACGTCGAGGGCCGCGTAACGGCACGGCCGGGCGCCGTCACGGGCGTCGGCCATGGGCCGGTACAGGGGGCTCATGCCGTCGCTCCCGTACGCGAGGACGCCGCCTCCGCCCGGGGAGTCGCCCTCGGCCGCGGTGGAGCCTCGCCCGCCCGGCCGGGGGCCGGCCTCCCCGGCGGCGGGACGGCGCAGGCGTCGCACGTGGTGCGGTGGGGCGCGTGCAGGAGCTGGTCGAACGGGATGAACGACGCGCAGCTCGCGCAACTGCCGTAGCGCTCGCGGTCCATGCGGGCGAGCGCGGCCTCGATCTCGGCGACACGCCGGCCGCCGGTGAGCGGGCCGTGCTCGCCCGAGGCGCCCGAACGGGCGGCGGCGAGCTCCTCCTGCAGCAGCCGGCGCAGCTCCTCCAGCCGCGCCAGGTGCCGGTCGTAGTGCTTGAGGTGATCGTGGATGGATCTGACGTCGGCCATGACGGGATCGGCTCCTCGCTTGCGGGACGGCCGCGCCACGGGGACGCGGCGATGCAGAGCTCTCGGCGGCTCGCGGGCGGGCCTGGCACGCGTGGCCGGGCCTCGGGACGCGCGGGCGGCCGGGGACAGGAGGTCGAAGGTGGCGCTAGACCAGCGGAGGACTACGCGAGCCGGCGGCCCGGTGCGCGAACTGCTGGGGACGGCGTATCCCGTCGGCGCCGGGGTGGGCCACGGCCGGGCGCGGGGTCTCGGCGGAGACGGACCGCGCGCCGCGCACCGCCGCCCACAGCGAGGGCGCGGGGTGCTCCCACGCCCTGGGGGTCTGCGGCGGCAGGCTGGACGGCCGCGCGTCTCCCGCGCCGAGCACCCACGTCGCGGAGTCACCGGCCGGCCGGTGCCCGGGATCGCCGCCGTGCCAGGCGGGCAGGGAGCCGGACAGGAACAGGGACAGCAGGAGCAGCCCCATCACGGCGCCGAACGTGATGGGTCCGCGCGGTGTCCCGAACGCCCCCCTCATACGGCCGACCATAGTCCAACCCGCCCGAAAAGACCCGCCCCGGAGAGACCCGTCCCGGAAAGGCCTGCCCCGAGAAGACCCGCCCCGGAAGAGACCCGCCCCGGAAGAGATCCGTCCCGGAAAGGCCTGTCCCGGAAAGGCCTGCCCGGAAGGACGTGCGCCCTTCGCCCGGCAGGCGGTGGGTCAGTCGGCCGGGGGGCGCGAGGCGGTCGTGGTGAGGGCCATGAACTCCTGCCGGGAGCGCGGGTCGTCGCGCAGGGCGCCGAGCAGGCGGGAGGTGACGGTGCGCGAGCCGACGGCCTGCACGCCCCGCAGCGACATGCACAGGTGCTCCGCGTCGAGGATCACCCCGACGCCCCTGGGCCGCAGGCTCTCGTCGAGGAAGTCGGCGATCTGGACGGTGAGACGTTCCTGGACCTGCATGTCGCCGGCGAAGTGCCGGACCACGCGGGCGAGCTTGGACAGGCCGACGATGCGCTCGCCCGGCAGGTAGCCGACGTGGGCGACGCCGGAGAAGGGCAGCAGGTGGTGCTCGCACAGCGAGGAGAAGGCGATGCGGGTGACGAGCACGAGCTCGTCGTAGTTCTCGTCGTTGGGGAAGGTCGTCATCGTGAACGGGGAGGGGGTCAGCAGTTCGGCGTACGCGCCGGCGACGCGCCGCGGCGTGTCACGCAGATGCGCCGACCGCGGGTCGCGGCCCAGGGCGACGAGCAGGTCGGCCACGGCCTGCTGTGCCGCGGGCAGGTCGATCGCCGGCGCTTCCCCGGCGGTGCGGTCCAGGGCGGCGGCCTCGGCGGTGTCGCTTTCGTCCCATGTCAGCAGGGTCATCATGGTCTCCTTCGACGGCCGGAGGCGGGCGTTCCGGGCCGCGGCGATTTTCGCCAACTCCTGTGCTCACTATTCCGCTGCCACCCGATTTTAGTCAACGGTCATTGGCATAAATAGCGGGTTCGGCTACCGTGGAGCCATGGGCGCCCTGCCGGAAGACCTCGAAGCGCTCGGCCTGCTGGCCGAGCCGCAGCGGGCGCGCATCCACGCGTTGCTGACCGGCGCGCCCCGGCCGCACACCCGGCAGGAGATCTGCCACGCCCTCGGCATGGGGCGCACCCTCGTGACCTTCCACCTGGAAAAACTCGAGCAGGCGGGCCTCGTCACCGTCGTCACCGAGCCGGCCGGCACCGGCCGCCGCGGCCGGCCCGCCCAGCGCTACCAGGCCACGCGGCGCGAGCTGAGCGCCTCGGTGCCGCCACGGCGCTATGAGCTGCTCGCCGAGATCCTGCTGCGGGCCGCGCAGGAACACGAGCCACCCGAGACGTTCGGCCAAGCCGCCGAACGGGCGGCCGAACTGTGGGGCCGGCGGCTGGCGGCCGAGCAGTCCGGCCCCGACGCCCTCTGGCCCCTGCTCGTCCAGCTCGGCTACGAGCCGGCGGCCGACGGCCGGACCGTGCTGCTGACCAACTGCCCGTTCCAGCGGATGCGCTCGGTCAACGCCGGGCTGGTCTGCTCGATGAACGCAGCCCTGGCCCGCGGCTACCTCGACGGCCTGGACGCGGCCGGCCGGTTCGCCCCCCGGCTGCGGCCCTGCCCGGACAACTGCTGCGTGGTCCTCGAACCCGTCGCCTGACCCCGCGGGAAGCCGCCTCCCGCGGGGCCCGGCCGGCGTCAGACGCCGAGGGCCGAGGGGAGGCTCAGCTCGCGCAGGAAGAGCGCCTCCGCGGTGGCGGTGCGGCGCAGCTCCTCCAGGTCGACGCGCTCGTTCGGCGCGTGGATGGCGGCGTCCTCGTCCTCGGCGCCGAACAGCAGGATCTCCGCCGCCGGGAACTGCTTGAGCAGGGTGCTGACCAGCGGGATCGAGCCGCCGGCGCCGACGTCGCGCGGCGGGCGGCCGAAGGCGCGCTCCATCGCGCGGTTGAGCGCCGACCGGGCCTTGCCGCCCGAGTCGGCCTGGAACCCCGCACCCACCGTGAAGTCGCCGAACTCGACCTGCACGCCCCACGGCGTCACCTGCCGCAGGAACTCGACCACGGCGTTGACCGTCGTCTTCGGGTCGCCGGCCGGAGGGACCCGGACCGTGACGCGGGCCCGGGCCAGCGGCTGCACCGCGTTGATCGCCCCGGAGACCGTGGGCACGTCCAGGCCCGTCACCGTGATGGCGTACGACGACCACAGGCGGTCGGCCAGTGAGCCGGAGCCGACCAGGGACACCCCGTCCAGCACCCCGGCCGTCTTCCTGAACTCCTCCTCCGACGGTCCCTGCCCCAGGAACGTTCCGCGCGGCAGGCCGGGGACGCGGATGTCGCCGTTGTCGTCGTGCAGCGAGGTCAGCATGCGCATCAGCGCGGCGAGCGCGTCGGGTGCGGCCCCGCCGAACGAGCCGCTGTGCACGGGCTCGCGCAGCGTGCGGACCTCGACGGTGAACGCGGCCATGCCGCGCAGCGAGGTGGTCACGGCGGGGTCGCCGACGCGCGGGTTGCCGGTGTCGGCCACCACGATGGCGTCGGCCCGCAGCAGCTCGGGGTTCCGCTCGACGAACGCCTCCAGCCGCTCGCCGGCGTACTCCTCCTGGCCCTCGATGAGGACCTTGACGCCGACCGGCAGCCGGCCCTGGAAGGCGCGCAGCGCCGTGATGTGGGAGATGATGCCCGACTTGTCGTCGGCGGTGCCCCGGCCGTACAGCTGGCCGTCGATCAGCGTGGGCTCGAACGGCGGCGTGCGCCAGGCGGCGGGGTCACCGGCGGGCTGCACGTCGTAGTGCGCGTAGAGCAGCACGGTGGGCGCGCCGGGAGGGGCGGGCGCCTCGCCGTACACGGCGGGGAAGCTGCCCTCGACGGGCACCTGCTGGACGCGCGCCAGCCCGGTGCTGCGCAGCAGGTCCTCGACCATGGCCGCGGCGGCGTAGACGGGTTCCTCCGGGTGGCCGGGAAAGGCCACGGAGGGGATGGCGGCCAGCCGCCGCAGTTCCTCGGTGGCCTGAGGCATCGCCGCGGCGACAGCGCTCTCGATCTGGTCAGGAGTCACGGGTCGGTCCCCCGGGTCGTTCTCGGTAGTTAGCGTCTCATTGGATCACAGACGTCCACGCAAGGTGGGAAAGCCATATGACCTGGTGGCCAACCTACTGCGGATTTCGTGCCCGTTACATGGCGGTTCTGCGGATACCTGATTTCTTGCATAGTGTCGCGACGTATTCCTTGGCAAAGCCGTGGGGGAACATGCAGACTGGGGGAAGGCCAGACACGAGGGACGATAGACATGACGCAGCCGGACACCGACATTCTCAAGGCCGCGCACGACCACCTGTGGTTGCACTTCACCAGGCACAGCTCCTACCAGCAGGCCGAGATCCCGACCATCGTCCGCGGTGAGGGGTCCTACATCTACGACATCCACGGCAAGCGCTACCTCGACGGCCTGGCCGGGCTGTTCGTGGTGCAGGCGGGCCACGGCCGCAGCGAGCTGGCCGAGGCCGCCGCCAAGCAGGCCCAGGAGCTGGCCTTCTTCCCGCTGTGGTCCTACGCGCACCCCAAGGCGGCCGAGCTGGCCGACCGGCTCGCGGCGCTCGCGCCGGGCGACCTCAACCGGGTGTTCTTCACCACCGGCGGAGGCGAGGCGGTCGAGTCCGCCTGGAAGCTCGCCAAGCAGTACTTCAAGCTCACCGGCAAGCCGCTCAAGCACAAGGTCGTCAGCCGCCACATCGCCTACCACGGCACCCCGCAGGGCGCCCTGTCGATCACCGGCATCCCGGCGTTCAAGCAGATGTTCGAGCCGCTCGTGCCCGGGTCCATCCGCGTGCCCAACACCAACCACTACCGCGCCGACGAGATCACCGGCGTCAAGGGCATGACGCCCGAGGAGTACGGCGTCTGGGCCGCCGACCGGGTGGCCCGCGCCATCGAGATGGAGGGCCCGGAGACGGTGGCCGCCGTCTTCGCCGAGCCGGTGCAGAACGCCGGCGGCTGCTTCCCGCCGCCCGCCGGCTACTGGCGGCGGCTGCGCGAGATCTGCGACGAGTACGACGTGCTGCTCGTCTCCGACGAGGTCATCTGCGCCTTCGGCCGCCTCGGCACGATGTTCGGCGGCGAGAAGTACGACTACGTCCCCGACATCATCACCTGCGCCAAGGGCATGACCAGCGGCTACTCGCCCATCGGCGCCATGATCGCGCACGAGCGGCTGTTCGAGCCGTTCAAGAGCGGCGAGGAGATGTTCGCCCACGGCTACACCTTCGGCGGCCACCCCGTCTCCGCCGCCGTGGCGCTGGCCAACCTCGACATCTTCGAGCGCGAGGACCTGCTCGGCCACGTCACCAAGAACGAGCCGCTGTTCCAGGCCACGCTCGACGGGCTGCGCGACCTGCCCATCGTCGGCGACGTGCGCGGCGCCGGCTACTTCTGGGGCATCGAGCTGGTCAAGGACAGGACCACCAAGGAGACGTTCACCGCCGAGGAGTCGGAGCGGCTGCTGCGCGGCTTCCTGTCCAAGGCGCTGTTCGACGCGGGGCTCTACTGCCGCGCCGACGACCGGGGCGACCCCGTCATCCAGCTGGCGCCGCCGCTGGTCGCGGGTCCCCAGGAGATCGAGGAGATCGGGTCGATTCTCCGTACCGTGCTCACCCAAGCGTGGGCTCGCCTGTAACACCCCCACCGGTTGCCGAAAGGACCCAAACGATGAAGATCGGCGTGCCTGCCGAGGTCAAGAACCACGAATACCGCGTGGCCGCCACACCGGCGGGAGTGCACGAGCTGGTGCGCCACGGCCACGACGTCATCGTCCAGCGGGGCGCGGGCCTCGGCTCGCACATCACCGACGAGGAGTTCCTCTCGGCGGGCGCGAAGATCCTCGACAGCGCCGACGCCGTGTGGGGCGAGGCGGACATGGTGCTCAAGGTCAAGGAGCCGATCGCGGAGGAGTACCACCGCCTGCGCGAGGGGCTCGTCCTGTTCACCTACCTGCACCTGGCGGCCTCCCGCCCGTGCACCGAGGCGCTGCTCGGCGCGAGGACGACGGGCATCGCCTACGAGACCGTCCAGGTGGGCAACGCGCTGCCGCTGCTCGCGCCCATGTCGGAGGTGGCAGGCCGACTGGCGCCGCAGGTCGGGGCGTACAACCTGATGCGGTTCAACGGCGGGCGCGGCGTCCTGCCGGGCGGCGTGCCCGGCGTGGCGCCGGCCAAGGTGGTCGTCATCGGCGGCGGCGTGTCCGGCCTCAACGCGGCGCAGATCGCCGTCGGCATGGGCGCCGACGTGACCGTCCTCGACACCAACGTCGACCGGCTGCGCTTCATCGACGCCGTCTACCAGGGCCGGCTCAAGACGCTGGTGTCCACCTCCTACGCGATCGAGCGGGAGGTCCTCCAGGCCGACCTCGTGATCGGCGCGGTGCTCATCCCCGGCGCCAAGGCGCCCACGCTGGTCTCCAACGAGCTGGTCTCGCGCATGAAGCCGGGCTCGGTGCTCGTCGACATCGCCATCGACCAGGGCGGCTGCTTCGAGGACTCGCGTCCCACCACGCACGCCGACCCGACCTACACGGTGCACGGCTCGGTCTTCTACTGCGTGGCGAACATGCCGGGCTCGGTGGCCAACACCTCCACGTACGCGCTGACGAACGCGACACTGCCGTACGCGGTCAAGCTGGCCGACCTGGGCTGGCGCGACGCGCTGCGGGCGGACGCCGGGCTCGCGGGCGGCCTCAACACGCACGGCGGGCTGCTCACCAACGTGCCGGTCGGGCAGGCGCTGGGCCTGCCGGTCACGCCGGTGGCCGACATCCTCGCCGCCTGACCCGCTGCCCTAACGGACGCCCAGACGTCGGCGCAGCTCACGGGCGGTGGCCAGGACGTGGTCGATCTCGCCCGGGCTGGGCCACGGCGAGTTGCCCGGCCTGATCAGCGTCCCTCGCACCGAGGCGAGGTACTCGACCGCGCTCGCGTGCAGGCCGCTGCGTTCGACCAGCCAGCCGACGACGTCGGCGTGGTCGTGCAGCGGCCGGGTCACCAGGTCCCAGGTGCCGAGCAGCTCCGCCAGCTCGGGCACGGCCAGCGCGACACCGCCCCGGCGGCCGGTCGCGGCCGCGGCCAGCTCGGCCCGCGCGGCCAGCTCCGGCTCGGCGGCCCGGTCCCAGCCGGGCGGCGGCGGGTCGGTGAGCCACCGCTGCGCCTCGGCGTGCTCCCCGGCCGCGCTGAGCAGACCGCCCAGCTCGACGGCGGCCCGGTGGTGACCGCCGAGCGCCGCCAGCCGGAACCAGTGCCGGCCCCTGGCCAGGTCGCCGTACTCGGCGATGATGAGCAGCCCGAAGTTGAACATCGCCTCCGGGTCGCCACTGGCAGCCGCCCGGCCGAACCAGTGACTGGCCCCCGTCGCGTCGCCCAGCTCCACGCAGACGAACCCGGCCATCCGCTGGTCGGCCAGCCGCCCCGCGCCGGCCGCCCGCTCGAACCAGGCGCGGGCCGTGCGCAGGTCGGCATGGGCGAGCGCGATGCCGCCGAGCTGCGAGGCGGCGCCGGGATGCTCGCTCCTGGCGGCCAGCCGGAAGTACGTCTCGGCGCTCTCGGGATCGCGGCCGGCCTGCAGCAGCAGACCGAGATGGTAGGCCGCCTCGACGTGCCCGCCGCGGGTGGCGCACTCCCACCAGCGCACGGTCTCCTCCTCCTCGCCGGCCGAGTACGCCAGGAAGCCGAGGTCGTGGGCGGAGGAGGTGTCGCCGTCCGCGGCCGCCCGGCGATGCCACTCGCGCGCCACGGGTGTCTCGCCCGCGTCCTCGCACATCAGCGCCAGCCTGCGGGCCGCGACCCGGGACCCGGCGCGCGCCGCGCTCTCGAACCAGCCCCGCGCGGTCGCCGGGTCGCCGCGCTGCTCCAGCAGCAGCGTGGCGAGGTTGACCGCCGCCTCGGTGTCGCCGGTGCCGGCCGCCCGCTCGTACCAGGAGACGGACTCCTCCAGGGTGCCGTGCTTCTCGTGCCAGATGCCGAGGTTGAAGGCGCTGTCGACGTTGCCGGCCAGCGCCGCCCGCTCCCACCAGCGCCGGGCCCCCGAACGGTCGCCCCGCTGCGCGCACAACCGGCCGAGCCGGTGCGCCGCCTGCGGGTCACCGGCCTGCGCGGCCGCCAGCAGCTCGGGTTCGTCGCCGACCCGTGGCGCCGGAACGGTCGCCGCCGCCACCTCACCTTGCCACCACGCCATGCGCACAGAGTGGCATGTGAACGCGTGGACGCGGAGCGTAATCGCCGAGAGGCTAGGAGAAGTTGAGAAAGCCGGTGTACATGCCCATGCCGCAGACGTACCTGAGGGTGCCGGGCGGCTGCGGGGGCAGCCGGACCGTGGCGGGCAGGGCGACGTCCCGCCCGGCGATGGTGACCGTGCCGGTGCACCCCCGCTCGACCGGCCGGAAGTCGATCTCGACGGGCACGCCCGCCGGCAGCCGCGCGTAGCCGGGCCGGTAGCCGTCGCGCAGCGCCCAGATCGTGACGGCGGGCGGCAGCGCGGAGCCCGGCCCGGTGACGGCGGCGGCCGGTGGGGTGGAGCGCGGCAGCCAGCCGCCCAGGTTGAGCCCCGCGCCCGCCGTCCACAGCCCGGCCGCGAGGGCGGCGACGCCCGACAGCCGGGCGACGCGGGTCCGCGACAGCCGCCGCAGCGCGTATCCCAGCAGGGCGAACGCCGGCGAGCCGCCGACCACGAACCCCGCCAGCACCGCCGCGCCGCCGACCGCCGAGTGGCTGGTGACGGCGACCATCTCCATGCTCAGCGTCACCCCGCACGGCACCAGCACGGTCGCCGCTCCCAGCAGCGCGGGGCCGGTGGGCCGCGCGCCCAGCCACGCCCCCAGCCGCGCCGTGGCTCCGCCCTCCCGCGCGCACCCGCCCTCCCGCGCGCACCCGGCGTCCGCGCCACCGGCGTCCATGCGGTCGGTGTGTGTGCAGTCGGTGTCCGTGTGGCTCGTGTCCGTGTGGCTCGTGTCCGTGTGGCTCGTGTCCGTGTGGCTCGCGTCCGAGCTGCGCAGCAGCCGGACGGCGAACGCGACGACCAGGACGCCCGCCGCCACGAGCAGCGCCGCCCGCGTCGTGGGGCCGAGCGTGACCGCCTCGCCGGCCAGCCCGAGCAGCGCCCCCGCGGCCGTGTACGCGGCCAGCCGCCCGGCCAGGAACCAGCCGACCGCCCACCGCCGCCCGCCGGCCTCCCGCCCGCCGCGCCCGCGCGCCAGCCCCGCGAGCAGGCCGCCCTGCACCGCCGTGCACGAGGCGCTGCCGGCCACGAACCCGGCGGCCAGGCCGGTGGCCAGCAGCCCGGCCACCCCCGACGCGCTCACCGGGCGGGCTCCGGCCGGTCACGC
Organism: Nonomuraea sp. NPDC047897; assembly: GCF_043204415.1. Taxonomy (NCBI): domain Bacteria; kingdom Bacillati; phylum Actinomycetota; class Actinomycetes; order Streptosporangiales; family Streptosporangiaceae; genus Nonomuraea; species Nonomuraea sp. NPDC047897. The sequence goes on from NZ_JBIDCC010000001.1 coordinate 533,665, forward strand.
CGGCACCCCTCACAGCCGCCTTGCCTGATGCGCCGCATCCTCGACCCCCGCTCCGAAGCGGACCTCTCCAGAGACGTCCTCACGCGGAAACGTAACGGGGCCGACCGGATACGACCAGTTACAGTCTCTTCACCCCGCGGTGCCGTTCATGTCGCAGTCGTCTCGCCGCGACGCCGCGGCAGCCGCATCGTGAGCAGCTTGGCCCGCGGCGCGAGCCGTTCGGCCAGCGTGAACAGCGCCTCGGTGCGCGAGCGGTCGGCGTCGAGGTGGGTGAACAGGTTGACGCCCAGGTAGTACGTGATCGCGGCGTAGGCCAGGTCGCGCGGCGGCAGCAGCTTGGCCAGCGGCGAGCCGCCGATGACCCGGTCGAGGGTCTGTTCGACGAAGTCGATCCACGGCTCCGAGCGTTTGACGATCTCCGCGCGCAGCTCGGGCCGGGCGATGCCGGCGCCCACCAGCTCGGAGAAGAGCGTGATGTGTCCGCCCTCCAGGTCGGCGCGGTAGATCTCGGTGGCGACGGCCACGAGTTCCTCCAGCGTGCGGGCGCCGGCCACGGCCTGCCGGTAGGTGGCCATCCGCTGTTCGGAGGAGCGGTCGAGCGCCGCGAGCAGCAGCGGGTCCACGCCGCCGAAGTGGTAGAAGACCAGCGCTGAGTTGACCCCGGCCGCCCGGGCGATGGTCCGTGCGCTGGTGCCGGCGTAGCCCTCCGTGCGCAGCGTCTCGGCGGCCGCCTCGATCAGCCGCTCGCGCGTCTCCGTCCCCGCCTGCTTCGTCATGGTCGTCCGCCCCTTGTCGATCGGATCAGGCTAAGCATACGGTTTAATCAAGTGATTAAACCGATCGATCAAGAGGTGCGCATGACCACCGAACCCGATCCCCGCCACCAGCGCCGGGCCCGCCGCCTGCTCGCGGCCGTGCTGGCGGCCCTGTTCGCGGCGTTCCTCGCCTACCGGGTGCTGCACGCCGGCCAACTGGAGCAGACGGCGGCGTTCTACGTGGGCATCCCGGCCGTCATCGCGATCACCGTGGCGCTGACCGCCCGGCCGAAGAGCGCCACCGGCCTGATCATGGCCGTGATCACCATCGGGCTCGCGCTGTCCGGGCCGCTGCTGGGGGAGGGCGTCGTCTGCCTCGTCGTGGCCGCCCCGCTGTTCTACCTGCTCGGCCTCGCCTTCGGACTGCTCATCGACTGGACGCGGACACGGCAGAACGGCCGAGGAGCCCACCTGCTCATCGCACCGCTGCTTGTCGTCATGGTGTCCGAAGGGGCCACGGAGGCGACCTCGCTGCCCCGTGACACCACCGTCAGCGCCGTCCGCGCCACCGCCGGGGCGGCGGAGGTCGAGCGGGCGCTGGCCGGAGCGCCGCCGTTCGGGCCGTTCCGGTCGGCGTTCCTGCGGGCCGGCTTCCCCGTACCCGTGACGGCCGAGGGCCAGGGGCTCCAGGTGGGCGCGGTCCGGCACATCACCTTCACCCCGCGCCGGTCGCTCGGCATCGGCGCCCGCCCGGAGCCCCGCTCCATGACGCTGCGGGTCAAGCAGCGCGCGCCCGGATCGGTGGTGTTCGAGGTGGTGGCGGACACCACGCTGGCGCGCTGGCTGGAGCTGCGCGAGGCCCGGTTCGCCTGGACGGACGCCGAGCTGACGGTCTCGCTGCGCTACCGCAGGACGTTCGACCCCGCCTGGTACTTCGGGCCGATCCAGGCGTACGGAGCCGGCCAGGCGGCCGGATACCTCGCGGAGACGTTCACCCGATGAGCGCCGCGCTGATCAGAGGGGTGGCGCTGATGATCCCCCTGCTCGCCGTGGTGGTCGCGGCGGCGGCGCGCCGGCCGGGCGAGCGAGGCGTCGCCGCCGCGCTGCTGGCCACCGGCTGGAACCTGCTCACCCTCGCCGCGGTGAACGCGCTGGCGCTTGAGACGGGATGGTGGAGCTTCCACGCGCGGGGCGGCGTCGCCCACGGGATGCCGGTGGACCTGCTGCTCGGCTGGGCACTGCTGTGGGGCGCGGTCCCCGCCCTGGCCGCGCCGCGGGCCCCCGTGCCGCTGACCGCCGCCGTGCTCGCCTGGCTGGACCTCGCGCTGATGCCGCTCGCCGAGCCGGTGGTCGTGCTCGGCCCCGGCTGGCTCGCCGGGGAGTCGCTGGCCGTCGCCTGTTCCCTCGTCCCCGGCCTGCTCGTGGCGCGGTGGACGCGGGCCGGACAGGCGCTGCCGGCCCGGGCCGGCGTCCAGGTGCTGCTCGCGGGCGGGTTCGGGCTGGCGCTGCCGGTGCTCGTGACGGAGGTGTGGCGGCAGCCGGCCTGGATGCTCGCCGTCGTCGCGCAGGTGCTGGCCGTGCCGACGGTGCTCGGCCTGGCCGCCGTCCGCGAGTTCGCGGTGCGCGGCGGGGGCACGCCGCTGCCGTACGATCCGCCGCGGCGGCTGGTGACCGGCGGGCCGTACGCGTACGTGCGCAACCCGATGCAGGTGGCGATGACCGCCGGCTACCTGGTGCTGGCCACGCTCGACCCGGTCTTCCTGGCCGCCGCGGGGATCTCGTTCGCCTACGGGGCGGGCCTGGCGGCCTGGCACGAGGGCGAGCAACTGGCCGGCCGCTTCGGCGCGGAGTGGCACGCCTACCGGCGGGCGGTCCGGCCGTGGCTGCCCCGCCTGCGCCCCGTGACGCCGCCCGCCACCCTGCCCGCCACCCTGCCCGCCACCCTGCCCGCCACCCTGTACGTCCGCGCCGGATGCGGGCGGTGCGCCGCCGTGGGGCGCTGGTTCGAGCGGCGCTCGCCCGTCGCGCTGCGGATCGCCGCCGCGCAGGACCACCCCCGGGAGCTGACCCGAATCACCTACGAGACGGCCGGCGGCGGCACGGCCGAGGGTGTGGCGGCACTCGCCCGCGCGCTGACCCACGTCCACCTCGGCTGGGCCCTGTGCGGCTGGCTGCTCCTGCTGCCGGGCCTGGGATGGTTCGTCCAGCTCTGCGTGGACGCGTTCGGCGCCGGTCCGGTGCTGCCCGTCAGGCCCGCGCCTCGATGAGGAACCTGCTGGAGTGGGCCACGAACGGACCTCTGGCCTCGATGAGCTGGTGCAGGTCGCACAGCCGCCGGAGGTGGCGGCCGACGGAGAAGCCCGGCACGATCCAGATCACCTTGCGCAGGAAGTAGATCACCGCGCCGACGTCGTGGAACTCCATCCGCAGCCGCTCGGCCCGCAGGTCGGTCACGGTGAGCCCGGCCGCCTCGGCCTCGGCCCTGGCCCGCTCCGGGTCGCGGGCGGAGCCGTCGAGCGGGCCCAGGAAGAACTCGGCCAGCTCGAACACGCTGCGCGGCCCCACCTGCTGGGAGAAGTAGACGCCGCCGGGCCGCAGCACGCGGGCGATCTCCGCCCACCACGTCTCCACCGGGTGCCGGCTCGTCACCAGGTCGAACGCGCCCGTACGGAACGGTAGGCGAGGCTCCTCGTCGTCGGCCACGACCGCCGCCCCCTGCGCTCGCAGCCGGGCCGCCGCCAGCCTGAGGTTGGGCGGCCACGACTCGGTGGCGACCGTCACCGGCGCCAGCCTCGGCAGGCCGGCCAGGATCTCCCCGCCGCCGGTCTGGATGTCGAGAGCGGCCGTCGCGCCGGCCATCCGGTCGCCGAGCAGCCGCGCGTAGCCCCACGACGGGCGCTCCTCGCTCGCGCGGCCGTCGAGCCAGGAGAAGTCCCACCCGTTGACCGGCGCGGCCTGCGCCTCCGCGACCAGAGCCTCGAACGAACGTCCCATGCCGCCAGCCTCCCAGCGCCTTCCGCCGCCGCTCAACGGGTTTCCCGCGCACCGCCGTCAGGCCTGCCCGACTCCGTACATGCCGTCGAGGTCCACGAGATGGGCGCCTGCCTCGGCGGCGACCGCACGTAGATCGGCCACTTAGCCAGAATCCGCTTAGGCTAACTGGAATTTGGTTAGCGGTTCGTCAGTGCCAGCCGGGGCGGACGAGGCCCGACTCGTAGGCGAAGACGACGAGCTGGGCGCGGTCGCGGGCGTGCAGCTTGGCCATGGCCCGGCTCACGTGGGTCTTGGCCGTGGCCGGTGACATGAAGAGCCGGGCCGCGATCTCGTCGTTGGTCAGGCCCGCGCCGACCAGGGTCAGCACCTCGCGCTCGCGCTCGGTGAGCTGCGCCAGGCGGCCGGCCTCCAGGGGCTCCTTGGCGCGGGAGGCGTACTCGGCGATGAGCCGGCGGGTCACGCTCGGGGACAGCAGGGCCTCGCCGGCCGCCACCACGCGGACCGCCTGGATGAGCTCGGCCGGCTCGGTGTCCTTGACGAGGAAGCCGCTGGCGCCGCCGCGCAGCGCCTCGAAGACGTACTCGTCGAGCTCGAACGTGGTCAGGATGATGACGCGCGGCCCGTCGGGCATCTGCCGGGTCGCGGTGAGGCCGTCGGTGCCGGGCATGCGGATGTCCATGAGCACCACGTGCGGTTCCAGCTCGCGGGACAGGCGCACCGCCTCGGCGCCGTCGCCCGCCTCGGCGACCACGGTCATGTCGGGCTGGGCGTCGAGCAGGGCGCGGAAACCCGCGCGGACCAGGGCCTGGTCGTCGGCCAGCAGGACGTTGATCATGTGGTCTCCTCGGGGAGGGGCAGCCGGGCCGACACCTGGAACCCGGCGCCCACCGGCCCGGCGAGCAGCGTGCCGCCCAGGGCGGAGGCGCGTTCGCGCATGCCGGGGATGCCGTTGCCGCCGCCCTGCCCGGCCAGGACGGCCGGCGTCGTCGGGCCGGTGTCGGTGACCTGGACGGCCAGCTCGCGCGGCCCGTACGCCAGCAGGACCCGCACCTTGGCGCCGGGGGCGTGCCGGGCGGCGTTGGTGAGCGATTCCTGGACGATGCGGTAGGCGGCCCGCTCCACCTGGGGGGACAACGGCCGGGAGGCCTGGCGGTCCAGCGTCACGTCGAGGCCGCAGCGCTCGGCCAGCTCGTCGAGCCGGTCGAGGCCGGCCGTGGGGGAGCGGGGGGCGCCGTCGCGCAGGACGTTCAGGACGGAGCGCATCTCGCCGAGCACATCCTTGGAGGCGCCCTTGATGGTGGCGAGGGCGGTGCGGGCCTGCTCGGGATGGTCGTCGATGAGGTGCAGCGCGGTCGCGGCCTGGACGTGGATGAGCGAGATGTTGTGCGCGAGCACGTCGTGCAACTCCTGGGCCATGGTCAGCCGTTCCTCGCTGGCCTGGCGCCGCATCTCCTCCGCGACCGCGCGCTGCTGCTGCGCGCGCCGCTCGCGGACGATCGAGGCCAGCTCCGCCACCACCATGACGAGCAGGATGAACGCGGTGATGGCCAGGTCGTGGAAGATGCCGGCGGGCGCCCCGCCGTCGCCCACGGCGCCGTAGGCGAGGAACACCGCCCAGGTGACCGCCGCCAGCACCCACGCCGCCCGCCGCCGCCCGTCCAGGACCAGGGTGGACAGCACGATGACCGGGGCCAGGTAGACCGGTCCGAGGGGGTAGTCGAGCCACGTGTACACGTACGTCACCAGCAGGGCGACGGCCGATGCGACAACGGGACGTCTCCGGCGGAACGCCAGCGCGGCCGGCCCCGCCGTCAGCAGCGCGAACGCCGGTGCATCCAGCTCCTCCCGGCTGCTCTGCCCGTACGCGGCCCCCATGGACAGCACGATCTGCGCGACGGCGACGCTCACCGCCAGAACCAGGTCATAGCCTGACTTAGCCCGCACGCCGCCCACGGTAGGGCATCCGCCCGGCGCCCGCGTCAGCCGTGCGTAGCAGGGGGCCCTACCGCAATCGGCGTACCTGAGTCAGGGTGGACACCATGCGCCGTGTGCTCGTTCCCGCAGCAGTCCTCGTCACGCTGGCCGCCACCGTCACGCCCGCCACCGTCACGTCCGCCGCCGCCGCCGCGGCGGACGGCGACGGCCGGTGGGCGCCGCGGAAGGTCCCTGTCGCCGAGGGGTACGGAGGCGCTGTCGCCACCGTCGACCTCGATGCCAGCAAGGCCGCGATCGCCGTGCTCAAGAAGGGCGGCAACGCCATCGACGCCGCAGTCGCCGCCGGCGCCGTGCTAGGCGTCACCGAGCCGTACTCGGCCGGCCTGGCGGGCGGCGGCTTCATCGTCTACTACGACGCCCGCGACCGCGAGGTGCACACCATCGACGGCCGCGAGACCGCGCCGAAGGCCATGACGTCCACCTCGTTCGAGGGCGTCCCGTTCGAGGAGGGTGTCACCAGCGGCCTGTCGGCGGGCGTGCCCGGCGCGGTCGCGCAGTGGGACGTGGCCCTGCGCAGGTTCGGCACGATCTCGCTGCGGCAGGCTCTGCAGCCCGCCATCAAGGTGGCGGCCGAGGGGTTCGTGGTCGACCAGACGTTCGTGGACCAGACGAAGCAGAACGAGGCGAGGTTCAAGGACTTCACCTCCACCGCGAAGCTGTACCTGCCGGGCGGGGCGCCGCCCGCCGTCGGCTCCGTCTTCAGGAACCCCGAGCTGGCCGCCACCTACCGGGAGCTCGCCGGACGCGGACCCGGCTGGCTGTACGGCGGGCAGCTCGGCCGCGAGATCGTCGCCACGGTCAAGCGCCCGCCGGTCACGCCCGGGGCGACCCGCAAGGTCAGGCCCGGCCTGATGGAGCTGTCCGACCTGCGCGCCTACCGGGCGCCGCTGCGCGAGCCGACCCGTGTCGACTACCAGGGGCTCCGGGTGTACGGCATGGCGCCCCCGTCCTCCGGCGGCTCGACCGTGGGGGAGGCGCTCAACATCCTCGGCGCGCTGCCCCAGGCGGGCCTGCACGAATACCTGGAGGCGTCCCGCCTGGCCTTCGCCGACCGCAACAGGTACGTCGCCGACGTGCCGCGCGTGCCGCTGAAGGAGCTGCTGTCCGACGGCTTCGCCAAGGAACGCGCCTGCCTCGTCGGCGACCGCGCCATGGCGCATCCGGCCGCGCCCGGCGACCCCGACGGCCGCTACGGGCCGTGCGAGCGCCCGACCGGCACGGCCACGCCGACCGCGGCCGAGGGGCCGGAGACCACGCACCTGGTCGTGGCCGACCGGTGGGGCAACGTCGTCGCCTACAACCTGACGATCGAGTCCACCGGCGGCAACGGCATCGTGGTCCCCGGGCGCGGCTTCCTGCTGAACAACGAGCTGACCGACTTCACCTTCGGCCCCGCCCCCGGCGACCCCAACCTGCCCGGCCCCGGCAAGCGGCCGCGCTCGTCGATGGCGCCGACGATCGTCTTCGACGACGGCCGGCCGGTGCTCGCCGTCGGTTCGCCCGGCGGCGCGACGATCATCACGACTGTGCTGCAGATCCTGATGAACCGTTACGAGTGGGGTATGAGCCTGCCCGAGGCGCTGGCCGCGCCCCGCGCCTCCCAGCGCAACAGCGCCCAGACCCAGGCCGAGCAGGCGTTCCTCGACGCCCATCGGGCCGAGCTGGAGGCCCGCGGGCACGCCTTCGCGGTGGCGCCGGAGCTCGGGGCGGCCACCGCGCTTGAGTTCCTGAGCCGGACCAGGGTCCAGGCCGTGGCCGAGCCCACCCGGCGCGGCGGCGGCAGCGCCATGGTGGTCAGGCCGAGCCGGTGACGGTATGGCCCCGCCTGCCCCCGGGCACGCCGAAAGCGCCGAGGGCCTCGACCGTCGGCGCCGTCAGGGACCGCTGTGGGGGAACGCCGTCAGCGGAGGACCACGAAGACCGCCAGGCCGATGACCACGAGGGCGGCGACGACGGCGATGATCGGGACGAGGGGCGACTTCTTGGGCGCCGGTTCCTGCTCGGCCCCCTGCGCGAACGCGCGGAACGCCTGGGTGTTGCCCGCGGGATCGATGTGCTCAGACATGAGGAGCAGCCTAGCGGGATCGCCTGCGACATATGCGCCTTTTACCGTGATCGGCAGGTGGGCTGATTAGGGGACCGGCCGGGTCGCCGGATAGCTTTGAAGCATGTTGAGGACCCTGCTCTCACCCCGCATGCTGGGGCTGCATCTGCTGACGATCGGGGTCGTCATCGCCTTCATCCTGCTCGGCCGCTGGCAGCTCGGCGTCTTCCAGGACTCCGGCAGGCCGCAGGCGTCCGCCGACCCCGCGCCCGTCGCGGTCACCGCGCTCGCCCCCGTCGGCGCCCAACTCGGGGGCGAGGCGGTGGGACGCCGGGTCACCGCCGAGGGCGTCTACGACGCGCAGCGTCAGCTCCTGGTCGCCGACCGGGTGCCCGACGTCGACGCGCCCGGCGGCAACGTCGCCCGCGGCAAGGGCTACTGGGTGCTCACACCGCTCCGGCTCGACGACGGCACGCTGCTGCCGGTCGTCCGGGGCTGGGTGGCCGAGGCCGGCGATCCGGCCACCGTTGTGCCCGAGGGCAGGGTCGCGCTGTCCGGGAGGCTGCGCCCGCAGCAGGGCACCGACAGCGTGCAGCGGCGGGCCGAGGGGCTGCCCGAGGGGCAGGTGCAGACCGTGTCCACGGGCGAGCTGCTCAACCTGTGGAACGGCGAGCAGGTCCGCGCCGGCTACGTGGTCGCCCAGGAGGCCTCGGGCGGGCTCACCCCGGTGCGGGTCTCACCGCCGGTCGTCGGCGGCACTCTGACCTGGCGTAACCTGGCCTACGCCGCCAACTGGTGGATTTTCGCCGGGTTCGCCGTGTTCATGTGGTTCCACTTCGTGCGCGACGGCGTTCGCGCGGATCGGGACCGTCGTCAATCACCTCAGATGGTGCTGGAAGGTTAATCGGTGGAATCGGCTCTCAAACCCTTCCGGGTGCTCGCCTACATCGTCGGCGTGATGCTGCTCGTCCTCTGCGTGGCGATGGTGCTCAGGTACGGCTTCGGCAACCCGGACCTGTCGAAGATCACCGCGCCCATCCACGGCTTCTTCTACATGGTCTACCTGGTCGCCGTGATGAACCTCGGCATGAAGGGGCGCTGGTCCTGGCCGTACATGCTGGGCATCATGCTCGGCGGCACCGTGCCGTTCCTGTCGTTCTTCGTGGAGCACCGGGTGACCCAGAAGGTGCGGGCGGAGCTGGCGGCGGCGGGCGCCTGAGCCGCCCGCCGCGCCGCCGCCGCACCGGGCTCAGTGGCCGATGCCGCGCTTGCGGGCCCGCTTGAGCCGCGCCCGCTGCGACGGGTCCAGCATCATGTACCCGACCACCGGGGCGGCGACCACGCCGAGGACGACCAGCAGGGTGACCCATCCCGGCAAGAAGATCAAGGACAGCAGCACCGCGGCGCCGGCGCCGATGGCGTACTTCTGGACTGGCGACATCCTCTTCCTCCAACGCGGAGCGCACGCCCCGCCTCTCCCACATTGTGCGTCCCCCGTCCAACGAGTGGGAGCACCGTCGCGGTTCCGTTCGCGATGTATCGCAAAACCGGGACCTGGCGGTCAGGCCGGGACGGCGACCGCGCGCAGGTCCTCGCGGAGGCCGGCGGGGTCGCCGCGCCGGGCGGGGTCGCCCGACAGCAGCCGGAACAGCACGGGAGCCAGCGCCCCGGCCCTCGTGAGTGGCGCTCCCGGAGCGGGCGGGTGGCCTTCCACGGCGGCGAACAGCGTCGCCCCGAGCGCCCACAGGTCGGCCGCCGGGCTCGGCACCCCCTCGGGGGCCCGGAAGGCGGGCGCGGCCGGACCCGCCACCCGCGCCGGCACCAGCCACGCCGCCGCACCCGCGGGGCCCGCCGCACCCCGAGGGCCAGCTTCGCCGGCGGGAAGGACGTCGGGGACGAGGACGCTGGACGGGTGGACGGCGCCGTGGCGCTCCCCACGGGCGTGCGCGGCGGCCAACTGGTCCAGAACGGCCAGCCCGACGGCGGCCGCCCGCGCCGGCGACAACGGCCCCGACACGGCGAGCACCTCGTCCAGGGAACGCTCCACCGCGAGCCGGTCGAGCGTCTCCGCCACCGTCTCGACCGGCGGCGGCCCCAGCGGATCGAGCATGGCCCTGACCAGCGCCCGCAGCGGGTCGGTGCCCGCGGCCGGCACGGAGCCGGGCGGCCGGCCCTCGACGGCGAAGTGCAGGGTGGCCGCCAGCGACCACAGGTCGGCCGAGGGCCGCAGCCCCGCCTGAGGCAGCCCGAAACCCGTCAGCAGCGCCCGTCCCGTCGTGGTCAGCAGCACGTTGCCCGGGTTGACCCGCCCGTGCACGAGCCCGGCGGCGTGCGCGGTGAGCACGGCGGCCAGCACGCCCACCCCCACCCTGGCGGCCTGCAGGGGCGGCAGCGGCCCGCGCGCCGCCACGGTCCGCTCCAGCGCGGCGCCCGAGACGAACTCCATCACCAGCCACGGAACGCCGCCCTCGACCACCACGTCGAGCACCGGGACGACGCATGGATGCCGCAGCCCGGCCGCCAGCCGGGCGTCACGCACCGCGGCGTCGCGCGACTCGGGCGGCAGCCGCAGCTCGCGCACCGCGACGTCGCGGTGCGCCGTCTCGTCGAAGGCCAGCCGCACGGAGCCCCCGCCCAGGGGGTTCAGCAGCCGGTAGCGGCCTGCGAGCCTCGTGGTGTCTCCCATCGCAAAGGGCACGATAGCGGCACGTCCGCGGCCGAAGCCACGCTCAGGCCCGAGCGGGGGGCGGCTGCGGTGGCGGTCGCCGCCGGAGGAAGCCGCCCGCATGCAGCTGCCGTGCGGGAATCGCGCCACCGCCTCGCCCGGAAGATCGCCTTCGGCAACCTGAGCGAGCAGGTAGGTACCGGAGGTCAGGGCCACAGCCGCTGACGCGACCACGCCTGCCCGTCACGCCGGTAGCACAGGCGGGTGTGCCGGCGGTCGTGGTCGGCCTGCCAGAACTCGACCTCGTGGGCGGTGAGGGCGTACAGCGTCCACGTCGGGGACACCAGGCCGGGGTCGGCTTCGATCGCGGCCTTGGCCCGGCGGAACGCCTCGTCGAGGTCGGCGGGGTCGTCCAGGGGCTGGGACTGGCGGCCGATGAGCGCTTCGGCGCGTGAGCCCTCGGGCCGGGCCAGGAAGTCCGCGGCTCCGGCCTCGGGTCCGGCGGAGGCGACGGGCCCGCGGACGCGGATCTGCCGGCCGACCTGCGGCCAGTAGAAGGTCAGCGCGGCGTGCGGGTTGGCGGCCAGGTCGCGGCCTTTGGCGCTGGTGGCGCTGGTGGCGAAGTACCAGCGGCCTTCGTCGTCCACGTTCTTGCAGATCAGCACACGCGTCGACGGGCGGCCTGCGGCGTCGGCGGTGGCCAGGCTCATGGCGTGCGGCGAGCTGACCTTGTCGTCCACGGCTTGCGTGAGCCACTCGACGAACAGCCGCACCGGATGGTCCGGCGCCCGGTCGACGTCGAAGGCGGGCAGGTGTTCGGGGAAGACCTGCAGCGTGCGCAGCAGCGTCGTGAGGTCGATCGTCGTCGACTCGTCGCTCATACGGTGGGCTCCTCGTAGGTCGGGGAAGGTCCGTGCGTGTCCGCGGGGGCCGCACCAGACTAGGACGGTGACCGGGATCGCGCTGGAGAGGGTGGTGCATCCGCCGTGATGTGGTCAGGTAGGTATCAGCCCATCGCGATGGCCGCGCTCCAGAGTGCCGCCGCCGTGAAGCCGGGCCCCGCGGCCTTCGCATCCGGCGCGGCGGCGGGCCGCCGGCATCGGGCCCGAACGGGCGCTCGATCGGGTTTAATCCTTGGGTGGCATTCGACGTGATCATCAGCGGGGGCCGGGTGCTCGACGGCACCGGCGCCCCGCCGTACCGGGCCGACCTGGCCGTCAGCGGCGACCGCGTCGCGGCGGTGGGCCGGCTCGACGGCGCCCGGGCCGGCACCGTGATCGACGCGGACGGACGGTTGGTGGCGCCCGGGTTCGTCGACTGCCACGCGCACGGCGACGCCGCCGTGTTCGACCCGATGGTGCAGCAGGCGGCGCTGCGCCAGGGGGTGACCACCTTCGTGCTCGGCCAGGACGGGCTGTCCTTCGCCCCCGGCTCGGCCGCCACCGTCGCCTACGCCTCCCGCTACTTCGCGGCCGTCAACGGCGCGCCCCCGATCGACGGGCCGCTGACGGTGGGGGCACTGCTCGACTGCTACGACCGGGCCGTCGCGGTCAACACCGCCTACCTCGTCCCGCACGGGACCGTCCGCTACGACGTCATGGGCCCGTCCCCCGGCGCCGCCGCGCCGGACGACCTCGCCCGCATGCGCGCCCACGTCGAACGGGGCCTGGTGGACGGCGCCGTGGGCCTGTCGAGCGGCCTGGAGTACCTGCCCGGCCGCTACGCCTCGGCGGCGGAGCTGGCCGCGCTCTGCGAGCCGCTCGCGCTCGCCGGCCTGCCGTACGTGACCCACATGCGCGCCTACGGCGACGGCGCCGCGGCCGGCATGACGGAGGCGGCCGAGATCGGGGTCCGGTCCGGCGCGGCCGTCCACGTCTCCCACCTGCACGGGCCGGCCGGCGTGCTGCTGCCGCTGGTGGAGGAGGCGCTCGGCCGCGACGTCGACCTGACCTTCGACACCTACCCCTACCTGCGCGGCAGCACCATCCTGGCGATGGTCGTGCTGCCGCCCGACGTCCCCGGCGCCGAGCCGGACCGGGCGCTGGAGATGCTCGCCTCCGGCGAGCTCGACGCCTGGTGGCCCGGCCTGGAGGAGACGTGGCCGCGGCTGACGATCTCCCACGCGCCGGGTCTCGCCTGGGCCGAAGGGCTCGGCGTGGTCGAGGCGGCCGAGCGGGCCGGCGTCCGCCCGGCCGAGTTCTGCCGCCGCCTGCTCATCGAGACGCGCCTGGAGGCAGGCTGCGTGCTCGCCCGCCCCGACGAGGGACCCGAGGGGGAGGAGTCCGTCCGCCGCATGCTCCGCCACCCCGCCCAGACCGGCGGCTCCGACGGCATCTACGTCGGCGGCCATCCGCATCCGCGGGGGTTCGGGGCCTTCGCCCGGTTCCTCGGCCGGCATGTGCGCGAGCTGGGCGACTGGACGTGGGAGCAGGCGATCGTGCACCTGGCCTCCCACCCGGCGCGCCGCTTCGGGCTGGCCGACCGCGGGCTGCTGCGGCCGGGGTTCGCGGCGGACGTCGTGGTGTTCGACCCGGCGATGGTGGCCGACCGGGCGACGTACACCGCTCCCCGCGCCCTGGCGACCGGGGTGGACGACGTGCTGGTGTCGGGAACACGGGTGCTGGCCGGTGGCGAGCCGACCGGGGCGACCCCCGGCCGGGCCCTCCGCCCTTCGTGATCGGGGGAGAAGAGATGGACATGCGGCAAAGCCTCGGACGGTCGATCTTCGACGGTGGCCTGTCGTTCCCGCTGATGGTGGTGCACCGCGAGGCCCTGGAGCACAACATCGCGCTCATGGCCGCCTTCGCCCGCGACCACGGCATGCGGCTCGCACCGCACGTCAAGACGCACATGTCGCCGGAGATCGCCGCCATGCAACTGGAGGCGGGCGCGTGGGGGCTGACCGTGGCCACCCCGCGGCAGGCCATGACGGCCCGTGAGTTCGGCGCCCGGCGCATCGTGCTGGCCAACCAGGTCGTGGACGCCGCCGGGCTCGACTGGATCGCCGCCGAGTGCGAGCGCGACCCCGGCTTCGAGCTCTACAGCTTCGCCGACTCCGCGGCCGGGGTGGACATCCTCGCCGGGCACAAGCCCGCCCGGCCGTACCGGGTGCTGGTCGAGATGGGGCACGCGGGCGGGCGGGCCGGCTGCCGCTCGCTGGACGACCTGCTCGCCCTGGCCCGCCGCGTCCAGGAGACGCCCGGCGTCGAGCTGGCCGGCGTCGCCGGCTACGAGGGCGCTCTGACCACCGCGGAGGAGGTCCGCTCCTACCTGCGGGTGCTGCAGGAGGCCGTCGAGCACCTGCGGGTGAGGAACCCGGTCCTGTCCGTCGGCGGCAGCCAGTGGTTCGACGTGATCGGCCGGGAACTGGTCGCCACCCAGGCCACGATCGTGCTGCGCAGCGGCGCGTACGTCACCCACGACGACGGCTACTACCGCGAGCGCACCCCGTACAACCGGATGGACGGCGAGCTGCGGCCGGCGCTGGAGGTGTGGGCGCACGTGCTGTCCACCCCCGAGCCGGGACTCGCCGTCGTCGGCATGGGCAAGCGTGACGCCCCCTACGACGAGGGGCTGCCCATCCCCAAGCGCGGCGGCGTCACGGTGCTGAAGATGCAGGACCAGCACACGCTCGTGCACGCCGACGGGTTGCGGCCCGGCGACCTGCTCGCGTTCGGCATCTCCCACCCGTGCACGGCGTTCGACAAGTGGCGGGCGCTGCCGGTGGTGGACCGCGAGTACCGGATCGTCGGGTCCGTCCACACCCGCTTCTAGATCGGGACTGTAGGGTCGCTTCGTGGACAGTTCGGTGTACGTCTTCGCCGAGGACCTGCGCGGTGAGGGAGTCGAGCGGGTGCTCGACAGGATCAGGGGGTACGGCGTCGCGGGTGTCACCGTCGGAGCCGTGCACCACGCCACCCGCGACGTCACCCCGCACGGGCTGTCCCGGCTGACCGTCCGCCACGACGCGGCCCACTTCGCCCCGCCGGCCGACCTGTTCGCCGGGCTGCGGCTCAGGCCCGCCACGGGGCACGCCGACGTGTTCGACGGGTTGCGCGACGCCTGCGCCGAGCGTGGGCTCGCGTTGCACGGGTGGGCCGTGTTCCTGGTCAACGCCACGCTCGGTGCCAGGCATCCCGACGTGACCGTGCGCGACTGTTTCGGCGACCGCGGGGCGCCCGCCGACCTGTGCCCCGCCCACCCCGACGTCCGCGCCTACGCCGTGGCGCTGGCCCGCTCGGTGGCCCGGCTCGGCGTCGACAGCGTGGTGGCCGAGTCGCTGCACTTCGGCCCGTTCCGGCCGGAGCGGTCGTTCGTGCCGCTCGGGCCGATGGACGCCTACCTGTTGGGCCTGTGCTTCTGCGACCACTGCATGACCCGCGCCGCCGACCTGGGCGTGGACGCCGAGATGGCGCGCGAGGAGTGCGCCGGCATCGTCGGGCGGGTGCTCGACGGCGACGCTCCGGCGCAGGGCGAGGTGACCCGCGCCGCGCTGACCGCCTACGCCGGCCCCGACGTGGTGGCCTACGCCCGCGCCCGGTCCGAGACCGTGACGACGCTGGTGTCGGAGGTGGCCTCGGCCGTGGCGGGCGAGGGGTCCAGGCTGGTGTTCGTCGACTCGACCGGGGCGGTGAAGGGCTGCACCGACGGGCTGCCGACGCCCGGGCTCGCCGCCCACGACGCCTGGCAGCTCGGCGTCGACCTGGTGGCGCTGGGCGACCTGGTGCCGGGCTTCGGCGTGCTCGCCTACGCCCGCGACGCGGCGCGCGTGGCCGACGACGTGGGAGCCTACCTGCGGTCGGTGGGCAAGGACCGGGAGGTGCGGGCGGTGCTGCGGCCCGGCCACCCGGACAGCGACTCGGCCGACCGGCTCGCCGCCAAGGTCCGCGCGGCCAAGGCGGCGGGGGCGGCAGCGGTCGATTTCTACGCCTACGGGCTGGCGCCGCACGCGGTGCTCGACCGCATCCCGGCCGTCCTGGCCCTGTGACGCGCCGTCCTACGGGGCGGCGGCGGGTGCCCGTACGCCGTCGAGCACGGCCGAGACGGCCCGCGACGCGAAGTCGTCGTCCAGCGGCAGGCCCCTGAAGACCGCCCGCAGCCACACCGCCCCCGCCAGCAGGTCCACCACGAGCATCGGGTCGGCGGCGGCCGGCTCGCCGCGCCGCGCCGCCCGTTCGAAGATCTGCCGCTCCCGGGCGAACCGGTCGGCGAAGAACGCGCGCGCGTCCAGGTCCGGATGCCGTACGGCGGCGCCGAGCGCGGCCACCACCACGTCCCGGGCGGGCGGCTCGGTGAGCAGCCGGACGACGCCCTCGACCAGCGCGACCAGGTCGCCGCGCAGGCTGCCCGTGTCCGGCGGCTCGAACCCCAGCACGTCGGCCTCGACCAGCGCCGCCCCGAGCAGGGCCGCCTTCGACGGCCACCAGCGGTAGATCGTCGTCTTGTTGACGCCCGACCGCTCGGCCACCCCCTCGACCGTCAGCCCGTCGTAGCCGCGCTCCGCCACCAGCCGCAGCGTCGCGTCGAAGATCTCCTGCTGCTTCCTCGGCCCCATGCGGTCATTTTCTCCCGGTGAACGCCGTCGCCACGCCCAGCCCCAGGTACACCACGCCGCTGAAGTAGCGCAGCGCCCTGGCCCGCCCGGCCAGGCGGCCGCCCAACGCCCCTGCCGTGAACGCGTACACGATGTCCGACAGCAGGCCGAGCAGCAGCAGCGTCACCCCGAGCAGCACGATCTGCAGCGCCGGCGACCCGGCGGCCGGGTCCACGAACTGCGGCAGCAGCGCCAGGAAGAACAGCGTCACCTTGGGGTTCAGGACGTTGACGAGCACGCCTTCGAGGAACACCTTGCGCAGCGGCTGCGGTTTCAGCGCCTCGCCGGCGGCTCCGTCCTTGCCGGTGAAGGCGCGGACGCCGAGGTAGACGAGGTAGGCGACGCCCGCCCACTTGACGATCCCGAACAGGGTCGCCGAGGTGGAGATCACGTACGAGAGTCCGGCGGCGGCGGCCGCGATGTGCACGAGCGTGCCCGTCTCGACCCCGAACGCGCTGGCCAGCGCGGCCGCCCGGCCCTGGGCGAGGCCGCGCGCGGTGATGTAGAGGTGGTTGGGGCCGGGCAGCAGCACGAGGGCCAGCGAGGCGCCCACGAACACGAGGAACACGGACCAAGAGATCACGAAATATCAGCTTAGAGAGGGTTTGGTCCTCATCTGGGGTCCAATGGGGGGGCGGTTTCCTGGGCCAATCGCGTGTCGGCGGGGCATGGCATAGTGGCTGGCGTGAAGGGTCTTCTCGTCGGGCGCGCTGCTGAGCTGGCACGACTCGTGCGCGTGCTGGAGGCGGCCGGCGAGGGCACCGCCGGGGTCGCGCTGGTCGGCGGCGACGCCGGCATCGGCAAGACCCGGCTGGCGGGGGAGCTGGTCGCGCTGGCCCGCGAGCGCGGCTTCCACGTGCTGACCGGCCAGTGCGCCGAGCTGGGCGACGCGCTGCCCTACCTCCCCCTGGCCGACGCGCTGCGCGGCGCGCAGCCGGCGGTGCGCGAGGCGGCGGCCGCCCATCCGCTGCTCGGCCAGCTCCTGCCGGGCGTGGAGAGCGCCCCGTCGGCGGGGCTGACCCAGCAGCGGCTGTTCGGCTCGCTGCTCGGGCTGCTCGGCGAGATCCAGCCGGTGCTCTTCGTCATCGAGGACCTGCACTGGGCCGACCGCTCGACCCGAGACCTGCTCGTCTTCCTCAGCCGCATGGTGCAGACCGAGCGGGTCTGCGTGGTCGGCACCTACCGCACCGACGACCTGCACCGCCGCCATCCGCTGCGGCCGGTGCTGGCCGAGCTGAAGCGCCTGCCCGCGGTGACCGCCGTGGAGCTGGGGCCGCTGCACCCCGGCGACATGTCTGACTATGTGGCGACATTGGGGGATGTCGCGGCGCAGGACCTCGGAGAGATCGTCGGCCGCGCCGACGGCAACCCCTTCTACGCCGAGGAGCTCTTCGCCGCCCTCACCGAGGGCGACAGCCTGCCCGACGGCCTGGCCAGCCTGCTGCTGTCCCGCGTCGAAGTGCTGTCCGAGCCGGGGCAGCGGGTGCTGCGGGCCGCCGCCGTGGCCGGGCGGCGGGTCGAGGACGAGCTGCTGCGCGAGGTGTCGGGCCTGCCGCTGGCCGAGTTCGAGGAGGCGGTCCGCGAGATCGTCTCGCGCGGCCTGCTGCGCGTCGACGGCTACGGCTACGCCTTCCGCCACGCCCTCCTGCAGGAGGCCGTCTACACCGACCTGCTCCCCGGCGAGCGCACCCGGCTGCACGCCGCGTTCACGCGGCTGCTCACCTCGCCCGCCGAGCTGGCCCACCACCACCTCGCCGGCCACGACCTCGCCGGCGCCCTGGCCGCCTCCGCCGAGGCAGGCCGGCAGGCCGAGCGCCTCGGCGCGCCCGCCGAGGCGCACCGCCACTACGACCAGGCGCTCGGCCTGTGGGAGCGGGTGGCCGACCCCGAGACGCTGGCCGGCGAGAGCCGGGCCGTGCTCGCCTTCCGCAGCGCCGTGGCCGCCGCCGACAGCGGCGACCTGCACCGCGCGGTCGCCCAGCTCCGCGACCTGCCCCAGACCTGCGAGGTCAGCGAACGGCTGGCCTACTACCTGTTCGAGGCGGACGACCAGGAAGGCGCCATCGCCGCCGCCGAACACGCCGTCGCCACGGCCACCGACCAGGCCGCGCTGGCCCGCGCCCTGGCCACCCACGCCCGCACGCTCTCCTGGAGCCCCCGCCACGCCGAGGGCGAGGGGCTCGCCCGCCGCGCCCTGGAGACCGCCAGGGCGGCCGACGCCCGCGACGCCGAGGTCGGCGCCCTGCTCAGCCTGGCCCTGCACGCCGAGGTCCAGGGCGACCCCGTCCGGGCCCGCGACCTCGCCGCCGCCGCCGTCGCCGTCGGCACCGGCAACCTCGCCATGGACCTGCGCGCCCGCTTCCACCACGCCCGCATCCACTACGACCAGGGCCACCTCGACCAGGCGGCCGAGATCGTCGACGCGGGCATCGAGCTCGCCTTCGCCAACGGGCTCAGATGGAGCACCTACGGCACCGACCTGCGGTTCCTCCGCCTGCTCATCCACTACGTGGCCGGCGACTGGGACCAGGCCGAGGCGGTCGCCGCCACCTTCGGCGCCCGCGTCGGCACCAGCCCCGAGGCGGTCCTGTCGTCGTTCGCGCTGTTCGTCGAGGTCGCGCGCGGGCTGCCCGGCGTCGACCAGCGCCTGGAATGGGTGCGGCCGTTCTGGTCCGACGCACTCGTGGCCTACATGTCCCGGGGCCTGGCCGCCGAGCACGCGCTCTGGCGGGGCGACCCCGAGCTGGCGCTCTCCCACGTCCGAGCCGTGATCGACGCGCTGCAGCCCGGCGACCCGGGCATCCTGCGCATCGCCGCGATAGGCCTGTGGGCCCTCGGCGACCTCGGCGTGGTGGCCGACGCCGACGACCTGCTCGCCAAGGCCCGGCTCGCCGTGGACGAGGGGCCCGTCGGGCAGCGCGGCGAGCTGGGCCCCGAAGGCCGGGCCTGGGCGTTGCGCGTCGAGGCCGAGTGGCACCGCGTCCACGGCCGCCTCGACCCGGCGCTGTGGCGGCGCGTCGTGGAGGCGTTCGACTACGGGTTCGTCTACGAGACGGCCCGCGCCCGCTGGCGCCTGGCCGAGGCGCTCCTCACCGCCGGCGACCGCGACGCCGCCCACACCGAGTGGGCGCTGGCCACCGAGGCAGCGGGCAAGCTGCGGGCGGCGCCCCTCGACCACGCGCTGACGGAGTTCGGCCGCCGGGCCCGTTTCACCGGCACCGGCACCGGCACCGGCGGTCCTGGCGGTTCCGGCGGCGGTTCCGGCTCCGGCGACGGCGGGCTGACGGCCCGGGAGGTGGAGGTGCTGCGGTTGGTGGCCGAAGGGCTGACCAACCGCGAGATCGCCGAGCGGCTGTTCATCGCCCAGAAGACGGTCAGCGTCCACGTGTCCAACATCCTCGGCAAACTCGACGCCTCCACCCGCACCCAGGCGGCGGCCACCGCCCGCCAGCGCGGCCTCCTCGACTGACCTCGCACGCCTCCTGCCGGCGGGCAGGGTCTACGCTGTGACTCGCGGCCACCGCATGATCTTCAGTCTTCACACACCGATGACCCACGGTGGCCGCGCCCGTCTTCACCGACCCTCGGTCACGACGTGCGAAGACGGGGCCCCATCCCTTCCGTGTCCCGCACGGGGCACGCAGCGTTCGCCCGCCGTCTCGTGCCAGGAGGACACATGCAACGCGGTGAAGTCTGGTGGGTCGACTTCGATGAGCGACGCCCGGTCGTGCTGCTCTCGGACGAGCAGTCATCCGGGTTTCAGGCGATGCAGGTCGTTGCGCCAGCGGGCGTCGACATCAGCGGCCTGGGCGTTGAAGTGGCCGTAGGAGCCCCGGAAGGACTGCCCTTCGAAGGCGTGCTGCGGTTCGCGTTCCCGCGTCCAGGCTTTACTCCGTGCACATGGCTGACCACCGTGGCCCGGGACGACCTGACCGAGCGGGCGGGCGTGTTGTCCTCCGTGAAGCTCAGCGAGGTAGGAGAAGCCCTCCGTGCCGCTGGACAGAGGAGGGAGTAGACCCCGACGACTGACCGCTGCCCCCTCTCCACCGCACTCCAGCAACAAGATCACGATCTACGGCTGGAGTACTAGGCGAGGTCGATGTCGTACTTGATGAACCCGCGGTTCTCGGCGACCTGGTCGTACAGGCGGCGGGCCGTGGCGTTCGACTCGTGGGTGTGCCAGTAGAGGCGCCCACACCCGCGCTCCCGCGCCCAGCCCGTCACGGCGGAGATGAGCGCGCGGCCCACGCCGCCGCCCCGCGCGTCGGGGGCGGTGAACAGATCCTGCAAGTAGCACAGGTCGGCGCCGGGTGCGGAGGTGCTGGGGTGGGTGAAGAAGTGGGCGATGCCCACGAGCCTGCCGTCCAGCCTGGCGCCGAGCGCGTGCAGCCGCGTGCCGTCCCCGAACTCCTGCCAGGCCCGCGCGTACATCTCGTCCGGCTCGGTCCGGCCGTAGAAGGCGATGTACCCGCGGAACAGCTCCTCCCAGGCGGCCCTGTCGGACGGCAGCAGTCCGCCGATGGTGATCACGTAGTCGTCTCCCGCCGCGAGGTGGTGGTGTCGTGGCCCGAGGCTAGGGGCGGGCGTCCCACCGCGTCAGAGCCACTGGGCGGGCGAAAACGGCGACCACTCGGGCCTCAGCGGCCCTGTGGCGAGACGGTACGCGGTGCACGGGATCGGCGAACCCGGCCACCACGGGCGCGCCGGCCCAAGCCGACGGCGAGGCGTGCCGGTCGAGATCACGCCGCCTGGCGGGAGGACGTCCTCACCGACCCGGGCCCCTACCCGTTCCCCGTGCCGCCGCGGCCAGCTCCCCGACCGCCTCGATCAGCTCCGCCGGGTCGAACGGCTTGGTCAGGTAGGCGTCCACCCCGATGCCCATCCCGCGCCGCCTGTCATCGTCCTGCGCCCGCGCGGTGATCAGCATGACCTTGATGTGCCTGGTCGCCTCACCGTCGCGCAGCCGCTGCGCCGTCTCCCACCCGTCGAGGCGCGGCATCATCACGTCGAGCGTGATCACGTCCGGCATGACGTCCAGCACCCGCTCAAGGCAGTCCTCGCCGTCGGTGGCCGTCACGACCTCGAACCCTTCCAGGCTCAGGTTCACCGCGATCAGTTGGCGGATGACCTCGTCATCGTCCACCACCAGCACCTTGCCCAGCACGTCGCCCACGGCCGCCAAGCTACCCGTAGCGGCGCGATGACATGCGGCTTTCCCCGAGGTGTGATCAGAGGTTTATCGTGTGCGGAGTGGTGCCCGGATGCTGGTAGCCTTGTCACACGTTCGGCCCCCTTAGCTCAGGGGATAGAGCACCGGCCTCCGGAGCCGGGTGCGTAGGTTCGAATCCTACAGGGGGCACATGATCCTGACCGGCGGTTCCGGCCGCTGACCAGGGTGAACGACATAGAAGCGGGCGGGTCTCCAGTCTCACGGAGTCCCGCCCGTTCTCGTTGACGCTCACTGCTCGTGGACCAGTTGTGGACCACGCCAGACGTCGGATCACGAGGGACGGTCAGCCGTGAGTCGTCGAGGCCGGCGTCTCAGGGCCACAGAAGGCGAGGAGCTTCAGTCTTCGCCGGTCAGCGGGGGCGACCGGGCGCCTTGGCGGCACTGAGATGATCTTGTAGTTCGGCGTGGCGGAACTGGTAGAAGGGGCCCACGGTCCGCAGGACGCCCAGGTGGTGCAGATCGTCCAGGAAGCGCATCAAGCGGAACGGCAGCCGTCCTGACGGCCCGAGGTGTGCCAGGGCGACGGTGGACATCAGCCACATGTGCTGGCGTTTGTTCACCAGGCCGAATGCTGTGCCGCAGATGATGCCCATCCCCGCGTCCACGGCCGCGGACGGGTTCGGCGGCACGATGGACGCCTCGTTCATGAAATCGACCGAGAAGCCGACGACCGCTCCCAGGAGCAGTGCGTTCATCACCTGTAGCCCCACGAGGCTTCGGTTGACCCGCCAGGTGGACTGCGGAGTGAGGGCGGCGGTGAACGGCGGGAGCCGGTTCTCGTCTGGTCGGGCGGGCTTCTTGCCCTGCTGTCGCGACACCCGCACGGTCACCCAGCCGATGCCGAGCACTGAGATCAGAGTGGCCAGGCTCATCTTCCAGCCGTGCGCCCACGCGTTGTAGGCCACTGCCGGCAGTCCGAGGCCGGCCGGCATGATGATGAAGATCATCCGTACGTCGGACAGCAGACCGCGGCTGAAGTCCCGCAGCCGTTGCCGTACGCGCAGCGGAGCGAAGTCGGGGGTGCTGGCGGCGTGCACCGCGGACAGGCCGAAGAAGAGGCCGAAGGCCGAGCCGAAGACCGGCCCATAGGTCAGCATGGCGGTCAGCGCGGCGGGAAGTGCGAACGCCAGGCCGCTCAGGGCGCCGATCCAGGTACGGGCGAGCGCGCGCTGTGTTCGGGAGGCGGGCAGCGCCTGGTCGGCCAGCCGCCACCAGGCCAGATCAGGACCGCCTGATTCGGCCTGCAGGCGTGCCAGCAGCTTCGTCCATTGGGTGATGCCGGCCGGGTCCCATGCCGTGGGCCGGATCGTGGTGCGTGCCTTCAGCAGCGCACCAAGGACATTGTCGAGCAGGTGGGCTCGCAGGGCCCGCGCGTCGTCGGCGTACTCGGTCGCCAGCGGAGCCGGGTCGGCGTCCGGCTGGTCGATGTAGACGGCCCGGACCAGCCACAGGCCCAAGGCGGTGGAGGTGACCTCGGCCAGAGCCGGCGCGGCGCCCTCCCTGAGGGCGCGCAAGACCTTGGTCCACGCCGAAGACGCCGAAAGCGCGGGCAGAGCGGTGCTCAGGTAGTCCGCCACGACGTCGCGGTGCAGGGCCTTCGGCGCGATGACGGCGGCGGCCTTGAGCGGGCGCCGTGCGGCGGTGACCGCGTTGTCGTACTCGGTGGTACGCGACGTGATGATCAATTGATCGCGTTCCATGAGCGTGTCGGACAGTTTTTCGATCACCTTGGCGCGGGCGGGCTCCGGCAGCTCGTCGAGGCCGTCGAGAATGGCCAGAATCGAGCCGCGGGCCGCCAGAAGGTCGGCGCCGTCCTGCTGGTTGCCCGGCGTGCGCAAGGCGGCGTAATCGGTGCGCACCCGCTCGGCCACCCAGTCCTGAAAGCGTGGACGGGCTTCGATGTCCCAGTCGGCGACGGGCAGGAGTACCGGGACCGGCTCGTCGTCACCACGCGTGCGGATCAGTTCCAGCATCAATTGGATGGCCAGCGTGGTTTTGCCGGTACCAGGGCCTCCGGTGATGACCAGGCGGCGACGGCGCAGCGCGCGGAAGGCGACGGCGAGCGCCGCGATGTCGTCCGATCGGCCCGACACCGCCGGCTCACGGTCGGCGATCAGGTGCGGATGATCCATGAGCTTGGTTCGGCGGGTTATGTGCCAGGAGACCGGGATGGGCGGATCGCCCAGAGAACGCGTCACCACCTCATCGCTCCACCGGTGGTGGACCAGCTTGGCGAGCTCCCGCATGGTCTCGGTGACGGTCCCGGCGGCGGGGGCGAGCACGCGCCCCGCCCGTTCGACGATCAGACCGGCCGCCACCGCCGCCACGATGGTGCCGGCGAGCCAAGGGCCGCTCCACACACCGTCGTTGAGGACTTGGTTGGCGGCCACCGACACCGCGACCGGCGCGAGCACCATCGACAGCCATAACAGCCAGGCCCGCCACTTCCGTTCGCGCACCATGGCGGCCATCGTAGTGATCGTTACCTGCGGCGGACGACCTTCCATCGCATGGAAGGGAACGAAGTCTCCAGTGACCATCTGAAACGCAACTTTCGCGCCCCTTTCGGGATTTTGGTCTGCCATGTCTCGTCAGCGGTTGAGGGTTGCGGGCCGGATCGGTGACAGCGTGAAACCGAGCGAAACCGCCGGTGAGTGCGCTGGCCCGGTACGTTCGACCCACGGGCGAGCGGCGGACCGACGTGGGCGACCACCGGATGCCCTCCGCCGCGTGAGCGACTCGGATGATGGCAGGAGGCTTGAGGTGACCGAGACGACCGTAGCCGAGGTGATGGCCGAGCTGGCCGCGCTCGAAGACCCGAAGATACGCGAGGTGAACAGGAAGCACGGTGACGATCACGGTGTGAACCTCGGCAAGCTGCGCGCGCTCGCGAAGCGGCTGAAGACGCAGCAGGAGCTCGCGCGCCGGCTCTGGGAGACGGGTGACATCGCAGCGAGGTTGCTGGCGATCCTGATCTGCCGCCCGAAGGCGTTCGAGCGTGACGAGCTGGACGTCATGGTGCGCGAGGCGCGTACGCCCAAGGTGCATGACTGGCTCGTGAACTACGTGGTCAAGAAGAGCCCGCACGCAGAAGAGCTGCGTCTGGCCTGGTTCGCCGATCCGGATCCGGTGGTCGCGAGCGCCGGATGGGCGCTGACCACCGAACGCGTGGCCAGGAGGCCCGAGGGCCTCGACCTCGCGGGACTGCTCGACGTCATCGAGGCCGAGATGAAAGGCGCCCCGGATCGCCTGCAGTGGGCGATGAACCACTGCCTGGCGCAGATCGGGATCGAGCACGCCGAGCACCGTGCCCGTGCCATCGCCATCGGTGAACGGCTGCAGGTGCTCAAGGACTACCCGACTCCACCGAACTGCACGTCCCCGTTCGCGCCCGTCTGGATCTCCGAGATGGTACGGCGAGCGTCCGCCTCGGCCTCGACCGCGAGGAGATGATCAGGCGGGCGACGTTTCCCCTGGCCTCGACCGATCACGATCGGAGGCGGGTGGGGCGTCGATTCGCGCACGAAACCGCCTGAACGGGTGGTGGCGCGCGTCCGCAAGAGGGGTCACGTTCGTGCGCATTCCTCTCCTCGGTCCGTCGGGCTCCAGGCACCCTTTCCGGGCCGCAACCGACACGGGTGATCTCGGGTCCTCCATCAGGAGGCGCCGCTGTGCGCCGCGCTTCCCAAGTCGAGCTCCACGTGCTGATCGATGATCTTTCGGTGCAGTCTTCTGAGGCCAGGACCGGGGGGTTGCCCCAGTTCCTCCTCCAGGAGGCTCTTCCCTTCGTGGTAGAGGTCCAAGGCGAAGTCCTGTCGTCCCGACCGGTAGAGGGCGAGCATCATCTGACATCGCAATCGTTCGTTGAGAGGCGTCTCCTCCAGCCGTTGACGGAGTTCTGCGAGCATCTGGTGGTGCCGTCCCAGCGCGAGTTCGGCGTCGATCCGATTCATCATCGACATCTGACGCAGGTCGTCCAGCCGGGTCGCCTCGGCCGCCAGACAGGGGCTGTCGACGTCTTCCAGCGCCGTCGGCCCGTACCAAAGACCCTCTGCTTCACGGTGAAGGTGGATGGCTTCGATCTGGTCTCCGGCCTGCTGAGCCATGTCGGCCTGTTTCAACAGCCGTTCGAAGAGATTCGCGTCCACGGCATCCTCGTCCAGGTTCAGCACGTATCCGCCGTCCGTGTAGTCCAAGAATCGATGGTACGGAGCCAGGCTCCTTCGCAGCCGGGAGATTCTGATATAGACCTGTTCGCGGGCCGTGGCGATCGGGTTGTTTCCCCACATGGCCTCTACGAGACGCTCGGTCGGAACGATCCGGCCGGCGTTCACGACCAGCGTGGCCAGGGCCTCCCGTGCCTTTCCCCGTGGAAGTTTGAGTGGCTTCTTATCGGCTGCACACCGAATTCTGCCTAGGATCATGAATCTGAGCATGCGCCTTCCTTTTCCCCGAGCGGCGACAACGTTGACTGGTCAGAAAAATGATCGGTATGGCTTCCAGGCGGCACGATACAGGAGAGGGTCATGCAGGTGGGACGGTCGTTCGACCCACATGTCGACGATCCGGCGTCCCCGTGCGAGGAAAGTCGAGGCCGGCCGGGACGCGAGGGGTGGAAATCGTGAACATCGGCAGACGATCCGCAACGGGCGCAGGACGCATGGTGACCGTTGAGGGTGGGTCGCAAAGGGTTCTGAATGGTCGACCGGAATTATCGGTGAGTCTCGTGAATGCAGTACTGCAGGCATGTCGACAATTCGGCAGGTGGAGATCGCCGGGATGGTATGATCGGACCCGGCCTTGCGAAGGGGCGTGCTGAAGCCGGCACGAGGACATATCGCGGCGGTGTGCCGTTGTGGGCACGGCGCCGAGGTTCGGGTATGCGTTTCTCCTTGTTTCACGCACACAACGTGAGGTAGCGATGTCGCTTGCCGTCGTGAAAGACAATTCTGTCCGTCGTCTGCGGGCTGAGTGCCTATCGCGGGCGACGTCGGTCGAAGCACGCGTGACGCGGACCATCCTGGCCACGTCACGCGAGACCGCGGCCATCCGAGGGCCCAGGATGCGTCCCCTGCCCGGCAGACGGGCCACGAGCCTGCCGGACCGGGTTCGTCCGGGGCCGATGTGCGGCCTTGTGCCTCCTGCGGGCTTGCGGCGGCCGCGTACGGGCTCATCTGACGTGGGGAAGCATCATGGTCAGACCACTCGGGCGAGCTGAGCACCGGCCTCCGGCCGGTGGCGACCCGCCTGACGCCGTCCCCGGGCAGATGGAGAGTGCGCTTCTCCTGTTCGTGTACCGCTTCCAGCACAAGATTCGTGCCGTGGTGGTGATCTCATGCGCTGTGCTGGCGGTGCCCTCGATGCCGTCGGGCAGAGAGATGCTGGCCGTCTTGGTGATCGCCGGCGTGACTGTCGTCTGGAGTGTCGCCTATTACACGTTCGGCCTGTTGCGCAGATGGCCACGGCTGCTCTTCGTCATCGACCTCGCCGTGCTGACGGGGCTCTGCCTCACTCAATTCGTGACCGTACCCGACAGCCAGACGATGCACGGCAGCACCTGGATCCTGGCTGTCGTGAGCATAGTCGTGGTGACATACCAGATGGCCCACCCGTGGCTGGTCGCGCTCCCGGCCTCGCTCTTCCTGGCCGCAGCGGATATCGGCGGAGCGATGCTCGATCGCGCGCATGGATGGGCGTACGCGCTCCCCAACGTGGGCTGGCTGTTGGTGCAGGCTGCGTTGTGTCAGATATTGTTCCGCCTCCTGCTCCACCGATGTCGCTCTGCCGACGCCGCTGCGCTGAGGGCCGAGTCGGCACGACGTCGGCAGTCGGTGGTGGAGGCCCAGCGG
Organism: Nonomuraea sp. NPDC047897; assembly: GCF_043204415.1. Taxonomy (NCBI): domain Bacteria; kingdom Bacillati; phylum Actinomycetota; class Actinomycetes; order Streptosporangiales; family Streptosporangiaceae; genus Nonomuraea; species Nonomuraea sp. NPDC047897. Next base: position 560,790 of record NZ_JBIDCC010000001.1, read on the forward strand.
CTGGCCAGACGCGAATATCTCGCGACCCTCCACGACACGGCCTGCGCAACGCTGATGATGGCCGCCGCGCGCGGGGACCAGATCCCCCCCGAGAATTTCCGCGCGATGGCCGGCAGTGACCTCAAGCGGCTGATGCCCGAAGGCGTCACGAGCGGAGAATCGCACCTGGCGGTGGAACTGCTCGCGGAGATAGACAGACACCCGCTGCGCGTGACGACCCAGTTCCACGATGCTCTGGGGCACCTGTGGGGTCCCGCTGCCTCGGCTCTGCGCAACAGCCTCGGAGAAGCACTGCGCAATGTCGTCCGTCACGCGGGCGTCGACTCGGCACGAGTCACCGCGCACGTGAGGGAGGAAGTCGTCACGGTGACGATCACAGATGAGGGAGCCGGCTTCGACGCCGCCCGCATACCGCCTCACTGCTTCGGGCTGTCCAAGTCCATCGTCGAGCGCATGGCCGCCGTCGGCGGCCGAGCGGTGATCACCTCCTGCGTCGGGCGTGGCACGGAGGTACGACTGGAGTGGCCGAGTGTCTGAGTCGCCGGACGACCAGATCGGCGATGACCTCCGCGACAGGATGCGCATCGCGGCGTTGATCATCCTCGCGGTCGTCCACTGTGGATTGGTGTTCCCGGCGCTCCTGGCCAACCTGTCCAGTTACCGGTTTCCCGCCGTGCAGCTCGTCGTGTTCGGATCGCTGTCGCTCATCATCATCATGGACGCGCTCTTGGAGGTGGCCGGCCGCCCTCGCCCCCGAAGCTGGGGGGTCGCCTGGACTGTCTGTGTCGTGCTGCTGTCGGCCACCGCGAGCAGCGAACTGTTCGCAGAGCAGTTCTTCGGCACCTTGCATTGGACGCACCTGGAGGTCGGCTGGTTCGTGGTCGTGCTGTTCCTCGGCCGCAAACTGTCGATGACCGCCATCGTGATCGCCTGCTACCTGGCGATCACGCTGCTCCAGTTGATGACGAAAGGGTTACCCTCACGAGTCGAGGGAGCGGGGATGATGATCAGCGCGCTCATCGTGAGCGCATTCCAGATCGCCACCGCGGCCATGGCCAACCAGGTGCGCGACTATGCCGCCGCGGCGAAGAGAGCCATGCGCGACCAGGAGCGACTACGGACCGAGGCGACGGTTCTCGCGCAGATGGAGGCGGAACGGCGGAAGCGGTACCGCGAGCTCAGGACCACGATCGTGCCGCTGTTGCGCGGGCTGGCCGACGGATCGCTCAGTGCGCGGGACGAGGCCACGCGGCGTCGTTGCGCGACCGAGGCCGCACGGGTGCGACGGTTGCTCGTGGAACGTGACCAGGCGTCCGATGCCTTGGCCCACGAACTCCACGCGTGCATCGATGCCGCCGAACGAAGCGGCGTCGACACGCAACTCGCCATACGCGGGGCGCCGGCGAATCTCCCTTGGAGGATCGCCAGCGCGTTGACGGAGCCCGTCGCCAAGGTGCTCGCCGCTGCCAGGGGCAGCGCGCGGGTCACCGTTGTACGCGGTGACGATTCGATCCGGGTCAGCATCGTGGCCGACGCTCCGAGGCTTCACATACCTCGGCCTGACGTGCGGGGGGTGGGCGTGAGTACGCTCTACCGTGGTCAACGGCTGTGGCTGGAGGTCGCCTACGAGCTTCAGAGCTCGTCCAGCGAGACGATCCCGTCCTGAATGGCGCGGGTGATCAGGTTGGCCTTCGTCTTCGCGGGACGCCCGACGTTGGCGTACTTGATGCGGACACGGTCCAGGTAGGTGTTCACCGTGCGCACCGAGAGTCCGAGGCTCTCCCCGACCATGGCCTTCGACTCCGACTGGAACCACTTCAGGAGCACGTCGATCTCGCGGCGGCTCAGGTTCGGCCGGTCCGCGGACGTGTCGCAGCCGAAAGCCCCGGCGAGCGCCGGAGGGGTGTAGGGTCTGTCGGCGGCCGCCGCGAGCGTGGCCGCGACGAGGTGCCGCTCTCCCTCCGTCTTGGTCAGATAGGTGAAGGCTCCCAGCTCAAGGCACATCAAGGCCACCGCCTGGCTCTCGTACATGCTGTAGACGATGACCTGCCTTCCGTGCGCGCTCAGCTCTTCGAGCTGGGCGTACGCAGGTGCGCCGTGGGCGAGCTGCAGGTCGAAGACCACCACGTCCGCCGCGGACCCCGGCTCTGTCATGGCGGTCGAGACGTCTGACCCTCTCGCGGTCACCGTGATCCGCTCCTCGGATGTGGCGTACCACGATTCGATGCCCTGGAGCACCACGGGATGATCGTCGATCAGGGCCACCCTTATCGGCGAAGCTCCTCGGTCCACGTTGTCCTTCTGCCCTTCCGGAAGGTTCACGGTCTGCCGCGTCGAGACATCGTCGCTGTCGGGCCGTTGCACAAGTTGACGGGGTCCATCGGTAGAAGGACCCGCTCATCCCATCAACGGCGAACGGCCATCACTTTCCTGGTTTCGGGGTCACTGGTCCGGCGGCAATCCCGGACCTTGAGCGACAGGTGCGGGAAGTTGTCGTTCGAGGATCAGAGGTCGCGACTGCTGAACAGGTAATTGCGTCGCCTGACACTGATCTCGTCGGTCTTTAGCCATCGGTCGCGTTGCCAGGTGTACATGCGGTATCCCAACGTCAGCAACGGCTCCGTCACATCGCTCGCGACCATGCCGTACTTCTTGAGATGACGGTCCTCGATCTCCAACAGGAGACTGGGCCGGTGTCGCTCGATCGTGTTGAGGCCGCCTTTCAGCACCGCCGATTCGAACCCTTCCACGTCCACCTTCATGAAGGTCACCCGCGAGAGCTCGCGGGTCTCGCAGATGTGGTCGATGGAATGCACGGGCACCTCCAATGTCTTGCCGGCGGATTTGTCCGGACCGCGCAGCCCCGTCTGGAGGTGCGCCCAACCGTGGTTGGGCAGGAGTCCGAACCGGTACGGCAAGCGGAGCTTCTGTCGTCCGTTGGCGGGACCGAGTGCGGCGTTGGTGGCGATCACCTGGTCGGCCCTTGTGGCCCGCCGTGCCGACTCCAAGATCTGGTAGGGGAGACGCAGCGGCTCGAAGCTGTGCACCTGCCCGGTACGCCCCACCAGGCGGGCGAGAGGAAAGGTGTACATCCCGTATGCGGCGCCGATATCCAAGCACACGTCGCCATTCCCCACGAGCTGTGAAAGCCCCCGTAATTCGGACTCCCGAGAGAGGGCGCGGGCGACCATGTCCGCCATCGATAATCTCAGCATGCCGAGGACGGTAGCAGGGAGTTCGGCGTAGGCGAATCCTCCTCAGGGGCGAAATCGGCCGCTCCGCTTCATCTCTGTGGGGGAGGACCGGCCCCTACTGGTCCGCCCTTATAGGCCGGCACCACTGCCGGGTTCTGTCGCGTAAGTGAAGTTCTCCAAGAACCGGCCCCACGTGGGACCTCACGGTCTCCTCGGCGATAAGTCAGACCGCGTGCGATGTCGGCGTTGGACTGACCGTCGGCGGAGACCGTCGAGCTCGCATGGGGGTGAGCGTGTTCAGTCGCAAACGCCTCGCGCTCGTCGAGCAAGAGCGTCACCCGCCCGACCCAGACGCGTCGGCCCGCGACCCGGGCCCGGATACCGCCAGGCGGCCGGCCGCACACGCACTCCGTGCCCGCAGGGGACGACCCCCGGCGGCGACCTCGCCACTCTCATGGCCTCTGCCGGCCGGCGGCGCATTTCCCGCCCTACCGAGTTCGTGTGGGGGGCACGCCCCATCGTGTTCGCGGAGCCGCCGGGTGAGAGCGAGCACCACGCTTCGAACAGCACCGGGGGACGCGACCGGGGCGGTATTGAGGGTGACCGATGCCTGTTCCGGATCTCGCTGCCCCACCAGCCGAGAACCGGTGGATATTCATGCATCGGCCGGCGGATCTCCGGCGGAGGGCGGCACGGGCTCATGGACGACTGGTTTCGATAGGCGGGCGATAGGACGCGTTCGTAGTCTCGTCATTGTCAAGGAAGCCGCCGGCGCGGCGGCCGGAGGGAGGATTCTGCTCGCGGAGCAGTCGACAACCCTTGGGCCGATGAATCGCCCTGTTCCGGATAAGTAAATCCATGAAGGGTAGCGAGATGCACGAAGCAGTTGGCTGGTATTTCGTCATGCTCCCGGACCGGGAGGGCACAGAATCAATCACGGCAAAGCTCGGGCCCGGCGCGCACCCGATTCTGGAGCACGCGTCCGGTCGGCCGTGGATCGTCGGCAGGATGCCAGGAGAGCTCGTGACGAGCTCCACCCTTGTCGGCAAAGGTGACCGGTTGGCGGTCATCGGCTTCTCCTCGGCGACGCCGGAGACGCTGGACCGCGTCGTGGACCAGGCCGCGGTGGTGGAGCAGTTGGACGCGTTGAGTTTCCGGCTGTCCGGCAGCTTCCATCTTCTCGGCTCTTTTGCCGGACGACTGCGGGCGCAGGGCTCCGCCTCGGGTTTCCGGCGCGTTCATCATGCGGTGATCGACGGCTTCGTCGTCGCGTCGGACCGCGCCGACGTGCTGGCCGACCTGGGCTGCTTCTCCTATGACGAAGCCAATCTCGGGATCAGGCTGCTGCGTCAGCTTCCGCACCCTCTCGGCGAGCAGCCGCTGTGGCGAGGGGTGACGGGGGTGACGCCCGGTTCGTGCCTGACGGTGGACCGTGATGGACGTACCGCCCATGAGAGACGCTGGTGGGAACAGCCGGCCGCGGAGATGTCCCGATCAGTCGGAGCCGCCCGGCTGCTGCAGGAGCTGACCGACGCCATGGCGGTGCGTACGCGTTCCGGCGGCGTGGTGCACTGCGACCTTTCCGGCGGGCTCGACTCAACGCCCTTGTGCTATCTCGCGGCACAGGGGCCAGCCGAGATCGTGGCGCACACGGGCTACAACGACGACCCCGGGGGAAGAAACGATCTCACCTATGCTCGGATAGCGCTCCGAGTGATGCCGGATGTGAAACACCACATCTATTCGTGGGACGACCAGCCCGAGTTCTTCGGCGGCTTGTTGTCCACTTCCTACCGGTTGGACGAGCCGACGCAGATGTTCCTCGCCGGTCCGCGGCAGGAGGGCTACGTGGCCAACGCGCGAAGTCGTGGCGCCCGCGCGTACATCACGGGGGACGGTGGTGACCACCTGCTGCACCCGCTCCCGTCCGCCAGCCACACGCTGTTCCGGTCGAATCCCCTGTCGGCGTGGCGGAGAGTGCGCATGTTCCAACAACTGGAGGCATGGCCGATAGGTGACACGGTCAGGGGCCTGCTCGACAACCGCCCTTACGGCGCATGGCTGGGCGACCAGGTACGCACGCTGCGCCAGGCGGAATTCAAGAAGACGGTCCGGTCCCTGGACTGGGACATGCGCATCTCGCTTCCCCGCTGGTTGACGCGTGATGCCGGGGAGGCCATAACGGGTCGTCTCCGTGAGCTGGCGAGCACCGTGGAGCCCTTGGGGCCCAGCCGGGCCCTGCACGGCCAGTACGCGATGATGCTCGACGGCAGCCGCATCCTGCGCGGCGCCCAACAGATCGGTGCCGCCCAGCAGGTCGCGCTGGAATCCCCGTTCTTCGACGACCGTGTCCTTGAGGCATGCTTCTCCGTCCGTCTGGCGGAGCGCCCGATGCCCACAGAGCTGAAGCCTCTCATGAAGCTGGCCATGCGCGGTCTGCTGCCGGCGGAGTTCTTGGCGAGAAAGGGATTCGAAACGGGCGGGTCGCAGGCCGCGCGAGGGCTGGTCAACCATTGGGACGACATTTTGGAATTGTGCGAGGATTCGCCGCTGCCGTCGACCGGACTGGTCGACATGCAACTTTTCCGCGACCTTTGCCGCCCCACGCTGCATCGCGAGCGCGACGCCACACTCGACGCGACCATCAACTGCGCCGCGTTTATGCGGGCGCAACGAACATTCTCGTCGAAAGCGGCGTCGGCTCACTCCGCCTGCTGACCCCGGCGCGCCGGACTGGAGACTCCCATGTTCTCGTTCCATGCCGATGTTTCGTACGCGACAACAGATTACGGAATCGTGTTGCTCGATGAGCGCAAGGGCAAGTATTTCCATCTCGACGCCACGAGCGGCGTCATCATCGGAAGTCTCGACGCCGGACTCGGCGTCGAGGACGCGGTCCGGAACCTGGCCGAGCGCTTCGATGTCGGCAAAGACCGCGCAAGAAACGACGTTCTCGCACTGATCAAGGTTTTGGGTGAGAAAGGGCTGCTCCGATGATGGCCTTGAGCGGCGAATGGGATCGACCGGTGACGGCCAGGACGTGGACCGCCGTGCGGGTCGCCGAGGGCCTCGCCCTGCTGGTGGCACGACTGCCTCCCAAACGCATCCGTATGCTTCTCGGGCTCCTCGGGAGGATGGCACGGCCGGCGCGGCATGACGAGGTCGCCCGAGCACGGACATGTCTGCTCGCTGCCAGCGTCCGTCTCCGTGGCGTTGAGGCCTGCCTGCCGCGCTCCCTGGCCGTGGTGCTGCTCGCCCGGATGCGCGGCGCTCGGGCGACGTGGTGCGTCGGCGTCCTGAGATCGCCCCCCTTTCTCGCGCACGCCTGGGTCGAGGCGGACGGCGAGATGGTCGGCGAGCATCTCGACAGCACGGACTTCGTACGGCTTCTCGCTGTGGGGCCTCCGGTGAATCACCAGGCCGGCCCACCGAGACCGAAGACTTCCGGCGGGTGAGACCCCGTCGGGATCGGCCGATGAAGGCCGACCGCCTGATCGGGCGGAAATCACATCGGGAGGAGGTGAGATCGATGGACAAGCGCTATGAGACGCCCACCGTCACCGACCTGGGCGAGTTCGCTGTCGAGACCGGAATCTTCGGTGTGCGGAACTACGAGGAGGTCGACGCGAACAAGGACTGCTGGCATCCGTTCTGCTGATAGCGACCATCAGTAGTTCACGAGGCGAGACGAGATCGTGAGGTATACGGCGAGCATTCCTCGTCGTATACCTCACGATCGTATGGAGATCGGGTGGGACATGATGGCCGAGGGATCGGCGAGGTGGGTACTCGCATTCGATGACTACTGCGCTCGATGTCGCAGGGTGGCGGGTGCTGTCGCGCGGTCCTGCGACGGAAGGGTGGACACCATGCCGCTCTCCAGCGGCGAGGTGAAGACCTGGTGCGAGAAGGCTCTGGGGCGCCACTGCCCGTGGAGGCCCCTGCTGTTCACGGTCTCCGCAGCCGGGATCCGCGTCTGGACGGGCCTGCCTCTCATGACCATGCTCTGCCGCAGGATCGGGGCACGAGGTTCGATACGCCTTCTCCGGGCCCTCGGCGGTCTCGATCGGGTGGAGGACGACGCGCGAGCCGACGGCAGCCTGATGGCGGGGTTGGCCGGATTGCTGGAGGTCTCCCGACTGCTCATGGGAAAGGGGCGCGCCGGCGTCGACCCCGAAGTCATGGAGATGCGCGTCTGGCTTGACGCGAACAGGCACCGTCTTCCCCGAACGTATGACGACATCGTGGTGTATCCGGTCTCCTATCGGCGGATGATCTATTCACAGCTCTCCGCCGCGGAGAAGGCCGCTGTCATGAGAGACCATCTCGCACACTACGCGCATTCCCATCCTGACCTTTCCGATCAGCAGATCGCGGCCATCAACACCGCTGGCGCGATATTCGGAGATCCGGCCCTGCGGGCGAGTCCGCGCGCCGCACAGGTCCGCACCCGGCTTGAGGAGGCGCATCGCGCCGTGGCGGACGCTTTCGGGGACGACGAAGCCATGGTGATCCTCACCATGCTCGGCCCGCCCGACTGATCCTCCTGCCCTCCAGCGGGCTGTCACAGCGGCGCGGGTGGGTGAAAGGGATGCCATGTCACAAGACCGACCGGAAGGCACGATCGAGCCGGTGGAGAGGACCCCCATGAGAACCCCCATGCGGGAACTGCTGGCCTACCTGAGGCCGCATCGCAAGATCCTGCTGATCGGCGGGTTGCTGTCGGTGGTGGGCAACAGCGCGACGCTGGTCATACCGCAGTCAGCGGAGTACATCGTCAACGCCTTCGGCTCCGGCCGGTCGATGGCCGGCCCACTGATCGGGCTGTCGGTCGCCACAACTGTCGGTGTGGCGGTCATGGCGTTCGGGTCCTACCTGATGGAGCGGACCGGTGAGGGCATCGTCTATGACGCACGCCGCAAGCTGGTCGGTCGCATGCTGCGGCTCAGGGTGGCCGATGTGGACCGGCTCAAACCGGGTGATCTGCTGTCCAGGGTGACCAGTGACACCACGTTGTTGCGAACGGTCCTGACCAACGGCCTGATCGAGTCGGTCGGCTCATCGTTCATGCTGGTCGGTGCGATCGTCGCGATGTTGCTCAAGGACGTCACCCTGTTCCTGGTCACCCTGCTGGTGATGATCGTGGTCGGCAGCATGGTGCGCCTCCTCATGCCCAAGATCCGACGAGCGCAGTTCCAGGCGCAGGAAGCGGTCGGGGAGATGGGCGCGGTGTTGGACCGTGCGCTGCAGGCCTACCGAACCGTCAAGGCCAGCGGCGTCGAGGACCGTGAGATCGCACTCGTGGAAGCGGCCGCCGGGCGGGCCCGCGACCGGGGCGTCCAGGTCGCGGTCTGGGGTTCGCTGGCGGGGGTGTCCACCTGGGTCGCCTTCCAGGGGGCGTTCGTGGCCGTATTCGCGATCGGCGGTGTCCGGGTGGCCTCGGGCGCCATGACCGTCGCCGAACTCGTCGCGTTCTTTCTCTACCTGTTCTTCATGGTCATGCCGATCGGCCAGCTCGTCCAGAGCGCGGTCCTGGTCCAGAACGGCCTGGCCGCGCTCAAACGCATCCGTGAGGTCCAGGACCTCCCGGCAGAACGCCTCGGCTCGGCCCGCCCCCTCCAGGCGGAGCCTCTGGGCGTCGCCTTCTCCGACGTCACTTTCCAGTACGGCGAGGACCGTCCGGTCGTGCACGACCGCACCACGTTCGAGGTGCCCCCTGGTGGCCTGACCGCCTTGGTCGGCCCCTCAGGAGCGGGCAAGTCCACCGTGTTCGCCCTGCTGGAACGGTTCTACGAGCACCAGAGCGGCGTTATCACCGTCGGCGACCGCGACATCCGCGACTGGCCGCTGGACGAACTGCGCGCTGCCTTCGGCTACGTCGAGCAGGATGCCCCCGTCCTGGCCGGGACGCTCCGGGAGAACCTGCTGTTCGCCGCTCCTGAGGCCACCGAAGACGAACTGCGCGCCGCGCTCGCCCGTACACGCTTGGACGACCTCGTCGCCCGCCTGCCCGAGGGGCTGGACACCGCCGTCGGCCACCGCGGTGTGCTGTTGTCCGGCGGCGAACGCCAGCGGGTGGCGATCGCCAGGGCGTTGCTGCGCAAGCCCCGGTTGCTCCTTCTGGACGAGGCCACCTCCCAACTGGACGCGGTCAACGAGCTACGGCTGCGTGAGGTGATCGCCGAGGTGGCGCGGGAGACGACGGTCCTGGTCATCGCCCACCGCCTGTCCACGGTCACCAACGCCGACCGCATCGTGGTCATGGAGGGCGGACGGGTGCGAGCCGTCGGCAGCCATGGCGAGTTGGTCGGATCGGACTCGCTCTACCGGGAACTCACGACCACTCAGTTCCTCATGCCGGGGGTGGCTGCCCTTGCCATCGGCGTGGGGCGCGGCGGGGACGGCCGGGCGACGACATGAGCGGAAAAGGGGATGAAAGCTGTCCGGGTTGGGTGCGAGGCTGGGCAGGTGAGCGACACGCATACCGTGGTCCTGGTCGAGGGAGCCAGCGACAGGGCGGCGATCGAGGCGTTGGCCGAGCGTCGGGGCCGGGACCTGGCGGCCGAGGGCATCTCCCTGGTGGCGATGGGCGGTGCCACGAACATCGGGACGTACGTCGGCAGGTTCGGCCCCCGCGGCCGCGATCTCCGGCTGGCCGGTCTGTGCGACGTCGGGGAGGAAGGCGACTTCCGGAGGAGTCTTGAGCGCGCCGGCCTCGGATCCGAGCTCGGTCGAGGCGATCTGGAGGCGCTCGGGTTCTTCGTGTGCGTGGCCGACCTGGAGGACGAGCTGATCCGTGCCCTCGGCACCGCCGCGGTGGAGCGCGTCGTCGACGCCGAGGGCGAGCTCGGCTCCTTCCGCACGCTCCAGAAGCAACCCGCATGGCGCGGGAGCGCCACGCACGACCAGTTGCGCCGGTTCATGGGAGCGGGCAGCGGCCGCAAGATCCGCTACTCCGGCGCGCTCGTCGCGGCGCTCGATCCCGATCGCGTGCCGCGGCCGCTGGACATGTTGCTGGCACACCTGTCGGGCAGTCGTGGCCGCTGACCCCGTCATCGCCGGCGGCCGCCTGCGCCGCCTCATGCCCGATCTCGGTCCGCTGCGCGACTCGCGCGACTTCCGGCTGCTGACCTGACCGGGCGACCGCCGTCGGCGGCGACCTTCGGACGTCACGGAAAGCGCTTGCGCTGACTACCCGCCGGTTGCCCCGTCGAGGGGAAGGTCAGCTCCGCGGTCGTGGCTTCGTCGCAGGTCGGAGCCGTGATCGACGGCTTTGCCGGCAACGGGCAGACGAATCTGATCTTGCGGCTGTAATGTTCCCAGCGTCGTTCGCCGACTGCCGGAGGAGGCCACGCCGACCCGGCGAGACGGTGACGTCCCCTTGACACGACGAAGATGAGGACCAGCTCGTGATCCGACGCTCCAGGGCACTGTTAGCCGCAGCGGCCACCCTGTTCGCCTGCACCGTCGCGCAGCCCGCCGCCGTGGACGCCGCCGCGGACGACGCCGCGGCACCCCGACCTGCCGTCGTGCGGCCGGTCTCGGGCATCAGCCCGCTGCCCGCCGGGTGCGGGCTTCCCCCGGCCGAGGGCTACACCCTGAACCCGAACACCGAGGTCCTGCCCATGCTGGCGCGGGACCCCAAGCGCCCGCAGCGCCTCGTCACGGTGTTCCAGCAGGACCGCTGGAACCGGTACGGCAGCAACGGCGCGGTCGCCGCCGTGTCGGACGACTACGGCCTGACCTGGCAGCAGTCCAAGAACCAGCCCGCCTTCTCCCGGTGCAACGGCGGCACGAGCGCCAACGGCGGTGACTACGACGTCACGACGGACCATTGGGTCACGGTCACCCCGTCGGGTGCGGCGGTGGCCGCGTCGCTGTCGATGTCCCGCGCCGGCGACGTGACCGCCATCCTGGTGGCCCGTTCCGGCGACGGCGGCCGGACCTGGGACGCGCCCGTCACCCTGCAGCGGGACGACAACCCGCGGTTCTTCAACGACCGCCCGTCGGTGACCGCGGACCCGTACCGGCCGGGCGTGGTCTACGCGGTGTGGGACCGCATCGACGACCAGTCGACCAGCACGACGCCGAACTGGGTGCAGCCGATCTACCTGGCGAAGTCGACCGACGACGGGCGCACCTGGACCACGAGCAAGGTGTACGACGTGCCCACCAACAGCGGCGTCATCGGCACCCAGCTGGTGCCGCTCCCGGACGGGACGCTGCTGATCGGCATGCACCACGAGACGACCACCGACGGCTCCACCCAGGTCATCCGTTCGACCGACGGCGGCCGCACCTGGTCGGAGCCGACCTTGAACGTCCCGGCCCCGCTCGCGGTGGGCCCCCGCATCCCGGACCCGGACAACTCGGGTGACCCGGTGCGCAACGCCGCCCTGCCGCTGCTGGCCACCCAGCCGGGCACCCGGGTCGTCAGCGCCGTCTGGCAGAGCCAGGAATCCGACGGCACCTTCCACGTGGCCTACTCGCGGTCGGCGAACGGCGGGAAGACGTGGTCCAGCCCGATCCGCCTGGACAAGACGCCCACCGGCTCGGCCGCCGTGCCGGTCGTCGCCATGTCCCGGACGGGCACCGTGGCGGTCACCTACTACGACTTCCGCAACAACACGCCCGACCCCGCCACCCTGCCCACGGACCTGTGGGCCGTCACCTGCGCGAGCGACTGCACGCAGCCCGGGGCGTGGCGCGAACAGCACATCGAGGGGCCGTTCGACACGCGGAAGGTCCCGGCGACGAGCGTGGGACGCCTGCTCGGTGACTACACCGGCCTAGTCTCGGTCGGCAGCGCCTTCACCGCGGTGTACGGCGTGTCCACCGGCGACGCCGCCAACCCCGTGGACCTGCACAGCGCGATCTTCTCCGGCTGAGCGTTCCGCACTTCGGTCCGGCCCCGGTCAGGCCGGCCCGGTGGCCGGCCGGGGCCGGACCGGCCGGGCCGAAGTGACAGCCCGAGAACCCGGCTCGACCGGCATGACGAGAACCCGGCCTCGTCTCCGGCCTCCCCGGCTCGACATGGGGACGGCTTCCCGCGCCGGTCACGGCGTCGTCAACGCGGCGGCGCCGAACGAGACGCTGAAGCGCCTGCACCAGATGGTGACGCTGGTCAGCGTGCCGATGTCGGCGTCGGCCGGGACGGCGTAGTTGGCGTTGCCCCTGTTGCCCTTCAGGTGCCCGAGTTCGAGGTGGCGTCCGTCGTCGAAGTTGACCCAGCTCTTCGTGACGGGCTGGTCGCTGAGCCAGACGCGCAGGTCGGGCCCGTCCGAGGTCTTCAGGTTCTCCACGCGCAGGACGCGCGACCCGTCCGGGAGTCGCAGCAGCCTCGCCGTGCCCGTGGTCGCGTGCTCGTGGCTGACGAACGTCCCCGACGCCAGCTCCTCGATCGGCTGCGGGGTCGCGCTCGCCGGCTCCTGCGGCCGGGCGGCCGGGGCCGACGCGACCGTGGGCGGCGCCTCGTTCACCGTCTGGGTGGTGACCAGGCGCCAGGGCTGGAAGAGGTACATCGCGAGGGCGAGCGCCGGGACACCCAGGGCGGCGGTCAGCACGATGAGCAGCTTCATGCCTCAAGGCCATCATGGAATCCCGCGCCCGGGGCTTACGGAGCGGTTACGGCGTCCGCTGCGATGACCGGGTCCGGGCTGGCGGTCGAACCAGCGCGCCGCCGGAGGCGTCAGCAGCGCGACGACCACCGCGAGGGGGAGGGCGGCGCCCGGGGCGAACAACGCGAGCCGGCCGAGACCGCCGTCGATCGCGGCCGTGGCCACGTACCCGCCGCCCGCGATCACCTCCAGGGCGACGGCGCCCCAGCGGACGGCGCCGTGTCGCGACGGCCAGCGCGACACCAGCCGTCCCAGCAGCGCCGTGATCGTGGCGTTGTAGAGGAGCAGCAGGAGGGTCGGGACGTCGGGATCGGCGGCCACGGTGCCGATCATGATGGCGAGCGCCACGAGGGCGAAGGCGACCTGGAGGGTCATGAGGAACCTGGCGGCTCGCACGGCGACCGGCATGCGCTCGGTCTGGATGCCCTCCGGCACCCGATCATTGTGCCGCGTGGGCGTCCGTGTCGCGACCGGACGAGGGGTTCAGGGTGGTGAGCAGGCGGGTGAGCGCGTCCGTGGCCCAGGACCGCCAGCGTGAGTGCTCCCATCCCCGGTTGCTCACCAGCAGGTTGTAGGTCTCGGGGGAGAGGGTCGCGAGGGCGATGTCGGCGGCGGCGTCGGGGGTGAGGCCGTCGCGCAGGGGGGTCTTGTCGGCGAGGGCGTCGGTGAGGACGCGGTGCACGGTGAGGCGCTGCTGGACGTTGGTGGCCCAGACCTCGGCGAGGTCGGGGTCCGTGGTCGCGGCGCTGCGCACGACGTCGAGGAGCGGCGCGGCGCGGAGGTAGATGTCTCCGGCCGCGGCGACCTGGCGGCGGATCTGGCCGAGCGGATCGGGGTCGGCGAGCGTGTCGCGGAACCACGGCCGCTCCATCGTGGGGACCGGTTCGTCGTCGCCGGCGACGGCCAGGTCGAGGGCGGTGGTGAGGATGGCCCGTTTGGTACCGAAGGCGTAGTAGACGGTCTGCTCGCTGACCCCGGCCTCGGCGGCGATGGCGGTGATGCTCGTCGTGGTGTAGCCGGTCGTGGTGAACAGGTCGGTGGCGGCCGCGGTGATGCGGGCGCGGGTGGCGCGGGCGCGGGCGGCGCGCCCGTCCTCCCGTCCGCCGGCCGGGCGTCGTGGATTCTCGCTCACGACTTGACTATAGCGCCACTACGAAAACATTCTTGGGGTATGACTACAAAAACTCCGAGCGCTGCCGGGCTCGGCGGGAGAGGCCGGACATGAGCACGGTTCTGATCCTCGGCGGGTACGGCACGGTGGGCCGCGAGGCCGCCGCCGCGCTCACCCGGCGCCCCGGCACGAAAGTGATCGTGGCCGGGCGCGACCCCGGCCGGGCCCGCCCCGTGCCGGGGACCACCGCGCTGCGGGTGGACGCCGCCGACCCCGCCGACCTGGCCGGAGCGCTGGACGGAGTCGACGCCGTGCTCATGTGCGCCGAGATCGACAACGCCCGGGTCGCCCGCGCGTGCCTGGAGCGGGGCATCGGCTACGTGGACGTGTCGGCCTCCCCGCACGTGCTCGCCGAGATCGAGGAGCTGGACGGCCTGGCCGCCGGACAGGGCGCGACGGCCGCGCTCAGCGTCGGCCTCGTCCCGGGGATCACCAACCTGCTGGCCCGCGTCTGCGCGGAGCGCTCGCCAGGCGGCGACCTGCGCATCGGGGTGCTGCTCGGCTCCGGTGAACGGCACGGCCCGGCGGCGCTCGCCTGGACCGTGGACGGGCTGGGCCGGCTCGGCGGCTCGTGGACGATGGACTTCCCCGCGCCGTACGGCCGGCGCACCGTCCACCGGTTCCCCTTCTCCGACCAGTACACGCTGCCGCGCACTCTCGGCGTGGGCGCCGCGACCACGGGGCTGTGCCTGGACTCCCGGCTGACCACCGTGCTGCTCGCCGCGGCCGGCCGGCCCGCCGTGGCCCGGCTGCTCCGCCGGCCCCGGGTACGCGACCTGCTCCTCGGTGCGCTGGGGAAGGTCCACCTCGGCGGAGACGGGTTCGCCGTGACCGTCCGTCTCGGCACCGCCCGGGCCGCCTTCTCCGGACGGCTGCAGAGCCGCGCCACCGGGCGCGCCGCCGCCCTGCTCCTCCGCGACCTGCCCGCGCTGCCGGCGGGCGTCCGGCACATCGAGCAGCTTGTCGATCCCGTGGCCTTCCTGACCGAACTCGCCGCCGACGGGTTCGACCTGCACCTCGACCTGCACCTCGACCCGGACTCCTGCGGCGACCGGTGACGCGTTCGGCGGGGCGCTGCGGGGGGACATGACAGATGACCCCCACGACCGGGCCACGCCAGGCTGTTCACGGAAGGAGGCCCGCGATGGGCCTGGGGAACCTGCATGACCACTCCCGTCAGGAGCACGCGGGGAGCACGATCAACCACCCCCGCGCGTACGACGTCCTCGCGTCGCTCGCGTTCGCCGGACGGCGGCGGGAGGTGTTCACCCGGCTGGCCGCGCTGTCCGGGGCGCGGCCGGGGGACCGGGTGCTCGACGTGGGCTGCGGCACCGGCTACCTGACCCGCGTGCTCGCCCCGCTGATCGGCCCGGCGGGGCAGGTGGTGGGCGTCGACCCGGCCCCTTCGATGGTCGAGCACGCCCGCCGGCGGGCGCCGGCGAACTGCTCGTACGCGGTCGGGGTGGGGCAGGCGCTGGACCTGGCCGACGAGTCGTTCGACGTGGTGGTGACCAGCCTGGCCGTGCACCACATGCCCGAGGGGGAGCGCGGGGCCGCGGTGCGGGAGATGTTCCGGGTGCTGCGGCCTGGGGGGCGGCTGCTCGTGGTGGAGTTCCGGAGGCCCGCCAACCGCTGGGCCGCCGGGCTGCTGGGCGCGCTGGCCGGCCCCGCCCACCGGCACAGCCCGCGTGACCTGCTGGGCGACCTCGTCCCGCGCGCCGGGTTCGACGTCGAGGCCGAGGGCGAGCTGCCGCCCCTGCTCTTCTACCTACGCGCGGGACGGCCCGCCACGAGCTCCGCTCCGTGAAAGTGCCGGAACGGCGGGCGGCCGGGTGTGAAAGGGCGTACCGGTGGTAGCCCTCCCCGTGGACCGTACAGCGAACCCAGGGGGGGGAGATCATGGCTGAGCGCCTCACGGACGCCGACGTCGACACCGCACTGGAGGCCCTGGAAGCCTGGGGCAGGGAGGGCGACGCGCTCGTCAAGGACGTGCGCATCACGCGCGACAGCTACGGCTGGCTGAGCGAGGCGGTGATGAACGAGGCGAACGCGCTCGACCACCACCCCGAGATCGAACGCACCGGCGACGGCGTCAGGTTCCGGTTGACGACGCACAGCGCGGGCGGGGTGACGGCCAAGGACGTCGAGCTTGCCGCCCGCATCGACCGTGTCCTCAGCGGCGCGGCCCGCGACCGCGGCTGACCGCTATCGGGGGTCGGCGGGGACCTCCAGCTCGCCGAGCGGCGACCAGTCCTGCTGCGGCACGGTGGCGTTCACGATCCGCGGCGTCTCCGCGAGGTACGGCGGGAGCGTGCGCTGGGCCTGCCGGAAGTGCTCCGACTCGACGTGGGCGGCCCCGGCCTCGTCGTCGCGGAACGCCTCCACCAGCACGTACTCCGCCGGGTCGTCCAGGCTGCGCGACCAGTCGAACCACAGGCAGCCCGGCTCCGCCCGGGTCGCCTCGGTGAACTCCGCGGTGATCTCGGGCCACCGGTCGGCGTGCTCGGGCAGAACGCGGAACTTCGCGGCAATGAAGATCATGTGTGGCTCCTCGGCGGATGCGCGTGGCGGGCAGTCCGAGGCTAACGCACCCGGCGCGACCGCATCGGGCGTGGTCAGGCGGGCCGGCCGAGGATGCCGGCGGCCGGGCCGCACAGGCAGCAGCGCTCGAAGTCGAACCGCTCCGCCGAGGCCCGCGCCCAGAGGCGGGCGCTGGTGGCGCTGGACGCCGGATCCACCAGCCTGGCCACCACCAGCGCCACCACCGCCGCCGCGCCCGCCCTGAACAGCGCGGCGGCGGCGCTCTGCGTCCGTGCGCCGGAGACGAACAGGTCGTCCACCAGCAGCACCCGCGCGCCGCCGACCCCGCCGATGACGTGGAAGGCCCGCTCGTCGGACTCGCGCCGGGCCAGGCGGGCCAGGGCGCTCTCGCTGTCGCCGGGCAGCAGGACGGGCCGGTGCAGGCCTGTCAGGTCGCCGACCATGCCGACGACGCGCGGCATGGGGTGGAACGCCTCGACGGGCCGGTCGACGCGCGTCCCGGGGACCGTGGTGACCAGCGTGAACTCCCCTCCGGCCGCCCGCGTCAGGCAGGCGCGGTGGGCGCGGTGGAACCGGGCGAGCGTGGCGGCGAGGAACGTGGACCGGTCCGGCCCGCCCGGCGGGGACGCCGGGACGCGGTGCCGGGCGACGAGGTCGTACAGCTGCGTGCCGCCGCCCCGGCGGGCGCACAACGAGATCGGCACCACGTGCGGCGTGTGCCGGAAGACCCCGCCGGTGGTGCGGGCGCAGCTCGCGCACACCTCGTACGGCCCGTTGCCGGCGTGGCGTTCGCTCGGCCGCGAGTGGCAGACGCGGCAGAGCTCGAAGTCCGCAGCCGGAACGTTCCGGAACAGGGTCAGGTACGGCTGGGTGACCGCGGATGCGTCACCCACGGTCAGAAGGTGGTCGGTTGCCGGGTCACAATCACCAGATTGACCGCCTCGCCCGACAGGTCGTCAATATCCTGAACGACAGTGACTCCTGCCTGCCAGGCCACCCGACCCGGCCAGGATGGAACGTGCGGGTCTAGACGCTGCCCTTGCGTTCGATCACCAGGATGCGTGCTTCGGGTGCGGGATGCGCGACATGTTCGTCGCCAGGTTCGGCGAAGCAGACGCGTCCGGGGGCGAGCCGTTCGACGCGGACCTCACCGTGCTGCCGGTAGTGCATGTCGACGGCGCCGTCCAGAACGGCGAAGACCTCGGGCCCGTCGTTCACGTGCCAGATGTACGGCTCGTCGGTCCAGTGCAGCCGCACGGTCGCGGTGTCCATCTCCGTGATGTCGACGGCACCCCATGCTCGCTCGGCGGTGAAGGAGCGTGCGTCGAGGAAGATCATGGCCTTCTCCCTGCCCTTGAGGATCAACCGCATCGATCCTCCTGTAGGGGAAAAGTCATGACGAGTGACAGGAATGCCGCGTTACGCAACAATCCTGCCATGCACACTGTCGTCGCCCTGGCCCTGCCCGCGGTGGTGGCCTTCGACCTGGCCATCCCGGCGGAGGTCTTCAGCGGAGCGGGATACTCCTTCGCCGTCTGCGCCGAGACGCCGGGGCGCGTGCCCTCCACCACCGGCTTCGACGTACACGTGTCACTCGGGCTTGAGGCCCTTGAGACCGCCGACACCGTGGTCGTGCCGGGCTACGCGCCGTTGGCGGAGCCGAGCCGCCCGGTCCTGGAGGCGCTGCGCGCCACCTCCGCCCGCGGCGGCCGGATGGTCTCGGTGTGCACCGGGGCCTTCGCGCTGGCCGCGGCGGGCCTGCTCGACGGCCGAACGGCGACCACGCACTGGATGGACGCCCCCGAACTCGCCGCACGTTACCCCGACGTCGACGTCGACCCCGACATGCTGTACGCCGACGGCGGGCGCACGCTCACCAGCGCCGGCTTCGCGGCCGGCATCGATCTCTGTCTCCACCTCGTACGCATGGATCACGGCGCCGAAGCCGCGATCCGCGTCGCGCGGCGCCTGGTCGTCGCCCCGCACCGGGAGGGCGGGCAGGCGCAGTTCCTCGAACGTCCGCTGCCCGCGAGCGGCGACGGGATGGCGGCAGTGTGCGCCTGGGCGCTGCGACACCTCGCCGAACCCCTCACGGTCGCCGACCTCGCCCGCCAGGCGGGCTGGTCACCTCGGACGTTCGCCCGGCGCTTCACCGCCGAGACCGGAACCGCTCCGCACCGCTGGCTCATCACCCAGCGCGTCCTCGAAGCACGGCGGCTGCTGGAACAGACGGACCTGCCTGTGGAGGAGGTCGCCCGACGCTCCGGTCTCGGCACGGCGGCGAACCTCCGAGCGCGCCTGTCGCGCGACGCGTCCACCACCCCCACGGCCTACCGCCGGGCCTTCCGCGGCCGGTCCGGGGGCGCATCGCCCTGACGATGCCCGAGACCCGCCGGCCGTCCTCAGGCGGGCTCGTCCCCGCCCCGCCCGGCGGGTTCCGCGCCGGTCACGGTGGCGCCGTGACCGATGGCGGGCTGGCGCAGGCCGTCGAAGGCGACCTTGCAGACGGCGTCGGCGAGGGCGTCGGCGCCCATGCCGCCACGCGGCCGGTACCACTCCGTCAGGGAGTTGACCAGGCCGAACAGCAGGCGGGCGGTCACCGCCGGGTCCACGTCGGGGCGGATGTCGCCCTCCGCCTCCGCCTGCAGCACGAGCTCCGTCACCAGCCGGTCGAACTCGCGGCGCCGGGCCAGGGCCGCCCGCTCGGCCGTGGTGTTGCCGCGGACGCGCAGCAGCAGGGTGACGAACGGGAGCCGGTCGACCAGCACGCGCACGCTGCCCCTGACCAGGAGCTCCAGGCGGTCGATGGCCCGGCCGTCCAGAGCGGCGGTCTCGGCGGCCACCTCGAACAGCCCGTCGAGCGCCCGGTCCATCGCGATGCGCAGCAACTCGTCCTTGCTCGCCACGTGGTGGTAGATCGCCGACTTGGTGATGCCGAGCTTGCGGGAGAGGTCCTCCATGCTGGTGGCCTCGTAGCCACGCTCGTTGAACACCTTGACCGCGACGGACAGCAGCGACTCCAGGTCGTAGCCGGGGCGGCCGCGCCGGGCGGGAGTGGTTCGGGTGGGTGGCACGGTACGAGTATCCCAGCCGAGTTCGCGGGTCGGCACCGGCCTTGAAAACCGACCGAATGGACGGTTAATAATAGGGGTGATGAGCGAGTTCGAGACGCTGCTCGTGGACGAGCGGCCGGACCGGTTGGCCGTGACGCTCAACCGTCCCCAGACGCGCAACGCGATCAATCTGGCCATGGTCGGAGAGCTGCACGAGGTGTGCGCGGAGCTCGAACGCCGCCCCCGCCCCCTGCTGCTCGCCGGGGCGGGCGACGTCTTCGCCGCCGGGGCCGACATCGCCGAGCTGCTCGACCGCGGCCGCGACGAGGCGCTGCAGGGCATCAACAGCCGGCTGTTCGACCGGATCGCCCGGCTGCCGATGCCGACCGTGGCGGCCGTGGCGGGCTACGCGCTCGGCGG
Organism: Nonomuraea sp. NPDC047897; assembly: GCF_043204415.1. Taxonomy (NCBI): domain Bacteria; kingdom Bacillati; phylum Actinomycetota; class Actinomycetes; order Streptosporangiales; family Streptosporangiaceae; genus Nonomuraea; species Nonomuraea sp. NPDC047897. The sequence continues at coordinate 580,786 of NZ_JBIDCC010000001.1, forward strand.
CGGCGCGGAGCTGGCCTACGCCTGCGACATCCGGCTGGCGACGCCCGAGGCCGTCTTCGGCAACCCCGAGCCCGCGCTCGGCATCATGGCGGCGGCCGGCGCCTGCTGGCGGCTCGCCGAGCTGGTGGGCCGGTCGGTGGCCAAGCAGGTGCTGCTCGGCGGCAGGCGGCTGACGGCCGCCGAGGCCGAGCGGTTCGGGCTGGTCGCCGAGGTGGTCCCGGGGCCGGAGCTGACCGCGCGCGCCCACGCCCTGCTCGACCGGATGGCGAAGTCCTCGCCGGCCGCGCTGCGGCTGACCAAGCTGGTGCTGGACGCTCCTGGGGCCCATCCGGTGGCCGACGACCTGGCGCAGGCCGTGCTGCTGGAGAGCGCCGACAAGCGCGAGCGGATGACCGCGTTCCTGGAGCGGGGGAGGTCCGATCGTGACGGCGGAGCGGGGAGGCCGTCGTGACAGCGGAGCGGGGGAGGTCGTCGTGACGGTGGCAGGGGTCGTCGGCGGCGGCCGGATGGGCGCCGGCATCGCGCAGGTGCTCGCCGCGGCCGGGGCGCTCGTGACGGTGGTGGAGAGCGACGACGCCGCCGCCGGGCGCGCCCGCGAGCGCGTGGCGGACGGGCTGCGCAAGGCGGCCGGGCGCGGCGGGCTCGCCGGCGACCCGGCCGAGGTGCTGGACCGGGTCCGCTTCGTCACCCGGGTGGCCGAGCTGCCCGCGGACGCCGAGCTGGTCGTGGAGGCGGTGCCCGAGACGGTCGAGCTGAAGGCGCGGGTGCTCGCCGCGGCCGAGGACGCCGTGGCCGGCACGGCCGTCCTGGCCAGCAACACCAGTTCGCTGCCGATCGGCGAGCTGGGCGCGGCGCTGCGCCGGCCCGGCCGGTTCGTCGGCATGCACTTCTTCAACCCCGTCCCCGCCTCCCTGCTGGTCGAGGTCGTCGTCGGGCCGGAGACCTCCGGCGCGACCCGCGACAGCGCGCTCGGCTGGGTCGCCCGGCTCGGCAAGACCCCGGTGGTGGTCAAGGACTCGCCCGGGTTCGCCACCAGCCGTCTCGGCGTGCTGCTCGGCCTGGAGGCGATCCGCATGCTGGAGGAGGGCGTCGCCGACGCCGAGTCGATCGACCGGGCGATGGAGCTCGGCTACCGGCACCCGACGGGGCCGCTGCGCTCCACCGACCTGGTCGGCCTGGACGTGCGGCTGGCCATCGCCGAGCACCTGCACGGCACGCTCGGCGAGCGCTTCGCCCCGCCGCGGCTGCTGCGCGAGAAGGTGGCCCGCGGCGAGCTGGGCCGCAAGAGCGGCCAGGGCTTCTACGCCTGGCCCTGATCCGAACACCCCTGGGCACGCCCGGGACCGACATGGAGGTCAGTCATGGCACCGCTGAGGAGTTATGTGGCCGGCTCGTGGCACGTCCCGCGGGACGAGGGCGCGCCGCTGCTGGACGCGGTCACGGGGCAGGAGGTCGCCCGGGTCTCCACGGCCGGCCTCGACTTCGGGGCCGCGCTGGCGTACGGGCGCGGGGTCGGCGGGCCCGCGCTGCGCGAGCTGACGTTCCACCAGCGCGCCGCCCTGCTCAAGGTGCTCGCCTCGCACCTGCGCGAGCACCGGGAGGAGCTGTACGAGCTGTCGGCGCGCACCGGGGCCACGCGGGGCGACGCGATGTTCGACGTGGACGGCGGCATCGGCGTGCTGTTCTCCTACTCCGGCAAGGGGCGGCGCGAGCTGCCCAACAGCACGGTGCACCTCGACGGCGCGGTCGAGCCGCTGGGCAAGGGCGGCTCGTTCGCCGGCCTGCACCTCTACACGCCGCTACGCGGCGTCGCCGTGCAGATCAACGCGTTCAACTTCCCGGTGTGGGGGCCGTTGGAGAAGTTCGCCCCGGCGTTCGTCGCGGGGGTGCCGTCGCTGGTCAAGCCGGCGAGCCAGACCGCCTACCTGACCGCCCGGCTGGTCGAGCTGATCGTCGAGTCGGGCATCCTGCCGGAGGGGTCGCTGCAGCTCGCCTGCGGCGGGCCGGGCGACCTGCTCGACCACCTCACCGAGCAGGACCTGGTGTTCTTCACCGGCTCGGCGGCCACGGCGCAGAAGCTGCGCACCCACCCGTCGATCATCGGCCGCTCGGTCCGCTTCAACGCCGAGGCCGACTCGCTCAACTGCTCCGTCCTCGGCCCGGACGCCACGCCGGGCGGCGAGGTGTTCGAGCTGTTCGTCAAGCAGCTCGTGACCGAGATGACGGTCAAGGCGGGGCAGAAGTGCACCGCGATCCGCCGGGCCTTCGTGCCCGCCCACCTGATGGACGCCGTCGCCGAGGCGGCGGCCGCCCGGCTGGCCCGGGTGACGGTCGGCAACCCCGCCAACCCCGACGTGCGCATGGGCGCGCTGGCCAGCCTCGGGCAGCGCGAGGAGGTCCGGCGCTCGCTCAAGGCGCTCATGCAGGCCGGCACGACGGTGTACGGCGACGCCGAACGGGTCGAGGTGGTGGACGCCGACCCGGAACGGGGCGCGTTCGTCTCGCCGGTCCTGCTGCGGGTGGACGACGCCGGGCTGGCCGAGCCGCACGAGGTCGAGGCGTTCGGGCCGGTCAGCTCGCTGCTGCCGTACGCCTCCGCCGCCGAGGCGGTCGAGCTGGCCGCCCGCGGCCAGGGCAGCCTGGTCGGCTCGGTGGTCACCGGCGACGCGGACTTCGCCCGCGAGGTGGTGCTCGGCGCCGCCCCCTGGCACGGCCGCCTGCTGGTGCTCGACCCCGAGGCGGCCAAGGAGTCGACGGGGCACGGCTCGCCGCTGCCGATGCTGGTGCACGGCGGCCCCGGCCGGGCCGGCGGGGGTGAGGAGCTGGGCGGCGTCAGGGGCGTGCTGCACCACATGCAGCGCACCGCCGTCCAGGGCAGCCCCGACATGCTGGCGCGGGTCGCCGGGCGGTGGGTGCCGGGCGCGGGCAGGTCCGTCACGGACGTGCACCCGTTCCGCAAGCACCTGGAGGACCTGCGGCCGGGCGACACCGTCGTCGCCGGGCCGCGCCCGGTCAGCCTCGCCGACGTGGAGCACTTCGCGGAGTTCACCGGCGACACCTTCTACGCCCACATGGACGAGGAGGCGGCCCGGGCCAACCCGTTCTTCGACGGCCGGGTGGCCCACGGCTACCTCGTCGTGTCGCTGGCGGCCGGCCTGTTCGTGCAGCCCGACCCGGGGCCGGTGCTCGCCAACTACGGCCTGGAGAACCTCCGCTTCCTCACCCCGGTCTACCCCGGCGACGAGCTGACCGTCACGCTCACCGCCAAGCAGATCGATCCGCGTGAGGGCGCGGAGTACGGCGAGGTCCGCTGGGACGCCGACGTGACGAAGCAGGACGGCTCCTCGGTGGCCAGGTACGACGTGCTGACGCTCGTCGCCAAGCGCGTCCCGTAGCGGCGCCGGCGCCCGCCCGGACTTGCCTGGGCGGGCGCTTCCGACGCACACTAATACTGAACGAATGGTCGGTAGGGAAACGGTGATGCCAGATGAGCGCGGCCGACGACACCAGCCGGCTCGAAGAGCACTTCGACCGGACCATAGCCCGGGAGCAGCGGATCGAGCCGCGTGACTGGATGCCCGACGGCTACCGCCGGACGCTGGTCCGCCAGATCTCCCAGCACGCCCACTCGGAGATCATCGGGATGCAGCCGGAAGGCGAGTGGATCACCCGGGCGCCGTCCCTGCGGCGCAAGGCCATCCTGCTGGCGAAGGTCCAGGACGAGGCCGGGCACGGCCTGTATCTGTACTCGGCGGCGGAGACCCTCGGCGCCGACCGCGACGAGCTGACGGCGATGCTCATCGACGGCAGGCAGAAGTACTCCTCGATCTTCAACTACCCGACGCTGAGCTTCGCCGACGTGGGTGTGATCGGCTGGCTCGTGGACGGCGCGGCCATCTGCAATCAGGTGCCGCTGTGCCGCAGCTCGTACGGCCCGTACGCGCGGGCGATGATCCGCATCTGCAAGGAGGAGTCGTTCCACCAGCGGCAGGGCTACGAGCTGCTGATGACGATGATGCGAGGCACGCCCGAGCAGCGGGCCATGGTGCAGGACGCGGTGGACCGCTGGTGGTGGCCGTCGCTGATGATGTTCGGGCCGCCGGACCACGACTCGCCCAACAGCGCCCGGTCCATGGCGTGGAAGGTCAAACGGCACAGCAACGACGAGCTGCGGCAGCGGTTCGTGGACATGACCGTGCCGCAGGCCGAGGCCCTCGGCGTCCGGCTGCCCGACCCCGACCTGCGCTGGAACGCCGAACGCGGCCACCACGACTTCGGCGAGGTCGACTGGGCCGAGTTCAAGCGTGTGATCAGCGGCGACGGCCCGTGCAACGCCCAGCGGATCGCGGTCCGGCGGGCGGCGCACGACGACGGCGCCTGGGTGCGCGAGGCCGCCGCGGCGCACGCCGCCAAGCAGGCGGCGCGGAGCGGGGCGGCGGCATGAACGGCGGCATGAACGGCGGCGCGGGCGGCGGGGTGAGTGGCGGGGTGCGGGCGTCGTGGCCGCTGTACGAGGTGTTCGTCCGCGGCAAGCGCGGGCTCAACCACGTGCACGTCGGCTCGCTGCGGGCGCCCGACGACGAGACGGCGCTGCGCCACGCCCGTGACCTCTACACCCGGCGCAACGAGGGCGTGAGCATCTGGGTGGTGCGCTCCGACCACATCACCGCCTCCAGCCCCGACGAGAAGGACCCGTTCTTCGCGCCGAGCGGCGACAAGGTCTACCGCCACCCCACCTTCTACGAGATCCCCGACGACGTCCCGCACATGTGAGGCCGCGATGTCCGACGACAACCCCTACGAGGCACTCAGCGGCGAGGGCGACGCCCGGTGGGCGTTCGGCACCGGGTTCGCCGACCCGCTGGCCGGCGTCGACACCACCGTGCCCGCCGGGGTGGACGGCGGCGACCTGGCCGCGTACTGCCTCATGCTCGGCGACGACGCGCTCGTCATGTCGCACCGGCTGCAGGAGTGGTGCACCCGCGCGCCCGAGTTGGAGGAGGAGGTGGCGCTCGCCAACATCGCCCTCGACCTGCTCGGCCAGGCGCGGCTGCTGCTCGCCCGGGCCGGACAGGCCGACGGCGGCGGGCGGAGCGAGGACGACCTCGCGTTCCTGCGTGACGCGCCGGGCTTCCGCAACGTCCGGCTCGCCGAGGCGGCCAACGGCGACTTCGCCCGGTCCATGGCGAGGCTGCTCGTCTTCGCCGTGTGGCGGCTCGCGCTGCTCGACCGGCTGGCCGGCTCGCGTGACCCGGTGCTGGCGGCGGTGGCGGCCAAGGGGGTCAAGGAGGTCACCTACCACCGTGACTACGCGGCCGGCTGGGTGGTGCGGCTCGGCGACGGCACGGCGTACTCGCGGGACCGGATGCGGGAGGGGCTGGCGGCGGTCTGGCCGCTGGTGGCCGAGCTGTTCGTGCCGCACGAGGTGGAGCTGCGGCTGGCGCGGGCCGGGGTGGCGGTGGACCCCTCGGAGTTGCGCGCCGAGTTCGACGCCGTCCTCGACCAGGTGCTCGACGCGGCCCGCCTGGCCCGCCCGGCCGCCGTGGCGGTCGAGGCGGGCGGCCGGGACGGGCTTCATGGGGTGGAGCTGGACGAGGTGCTGTCCGTGATGCAGAGCGTGGCGCGGGCGCTCCCGGGGGGGACATGGTGACGGGACGCGGGACGGCGCGCGCGGCGGGGCAGGACGCCGGGCGTGCGGTGGCCCGTGAGGTCGCCGAGCGGGTGGCCGATCCCGAGCTGCCGCTGCTCACCCTGGCCGACCTCGGCATCCTGCGCGAGGTCGAGACGGACGGTGACGGCCGGGTCGTCGTCACGATCACGCCCACCTACAGCGGGTGCCCGGCGATGGCGGCCATCCGCGCCGACCTCACGGCGAGCCTGCGCACGGCGGGCTTCGCCCGGGTGGAGGTCCGTACCCGCCTGTCGCCGCCGTGGACGACCGACTGGATCACCGCGGCCGGCCGCCGGAAGCTGGCCGAGGCCGGCATCGCGCCGCCCGGGCCCGCACCGTCCCGCGCCGCCGGGCCCGTGCCGCTCACGCTCGGCCCGTCGCGCCGCCGGGTGCGCTGCCCGCGCTGCGGGTCGGCCGAGACGGACGAGCTGTCCCGGTTCGGCGCGACGGCGTGCAAGGCGCTGTGGCGCTGCCGGGCCTGCGCCGAGCCGTTCGAGCATGTCAAGGAGATCTGACCGTGACCATCGCCCAGCAGGAGGATCAGGCTCGCGCGGGCTTCGCGTCACTGCGGGTGGCCCGGGTGGAGCGGCTCTGCGACGACGCCGCGGCCATCACCTTCGACGTGCCCGGCGAGCTGGCGGGCCGCTACGCCTTCCGGCCCGGCCAGTGGCTCACGCTGCGCCGGGTGGTGGACGGGCGGGAGGAGCGCAGGTCGTACTCGATCTGCGCCCGCGCGGGGACCCAGCCGCGGATCGGCGTGCGGGAGATCCCGGACGGGCTGTTCTCCACCTGGCTGGTGCGCGAGCTGGCGGCGGGCGACGAGGTGGAGGTCCTGCCGCCCGCCGGCGCGTTCACGCCGGACCTGAGCCGGCCCGGCCACCACGTGCTGGTCGCGGCGGGATCCGGCATCACCCCGGTCGTGTCGATCGCGTCCTCCGCGCTGGACGACCCGGCGAGCCGGGTGACGCTGCTGTACGGCAACCGGACGGCCGGCAGCGTGATGTTCGCCGACGAGCTGGCCGACCTGAAGGACAGGCATTCCGCCCGGTTCGAGCTGTACCACGTGCTGTCGCGGGAGCCGCGCGAGGCGGAGCTGTTCACCGGCCGGCTGGACGCGGAGCGGCTGCGCCTGCTGCTCCCGGCGCTCACGCCCGTCGCGGAGGTGGACCACTGGTGGCTGTGCGGCCCGTACGGCATGGTCACCGCCGCCCGGCAGGTCCTGGCCGGCCTCGGCGTGCCGGCCGGGCGGGTGCACCACGAGCTGTTCTACGTGGACGAGCCGCCGCCCGCCCTGGTGCGCCGCGCCGGCCCGGCCACCGGCAGCGAGGTGACCGTGATGCTGGACGGCCGGGTCACGACGGCGAAGATGCCCGAGGGGGTGCCGATCCTGGAAGGGGCCCAGCTGGTGCGGCCCGACCTTCCGTTCGCGTGCCGGGGCGGCGTGTGCGGGACGTGCCGCGCCCACGTCGTGGAGGGCGAGGTGGAGATGCGGCGCAACTTCGCGCTCGAACCGGCCGAGGTGGCCGCCGGGTTCGTCCTCACCTGCCAGTCCTATCCCGTGTCGGAGACCGTCACGGTGGACTACGACGTCTGATCCGGCCGGGATGTCGGCGGGGGCCGCTACGGTGTGGGGCCATGTCGACAAGATCGCGATTATGGTGGGCGGTCGCGCTCTCCATCTCCGGCGCCGGGGTGGGTTACGCGCTGTCCCTGGACCGGAGCTCGTTCATCATCGCGTCCTGGGTGTTCTCCTTCTGCCCCGGGCGTGAGGTGGGCTTCCAGGCCACCCGGCTGCTCTGGGAGGCCGCCCAGTGGGTGCCGCCGTTCTGGTACGGCGCGGCGCCGCTGGTGGTGCTGGCCCTCGGCGCGCACTGGCTGGCGACCCGGCGGGGACGGCCGCGTGCCGGGCGGGTCGCGGCCCGGGTGGCTGCCGGCGCCATCCTGCTGCTGCACGGGCTCGGCCCGGCCGGGCTCGCGGTGGACCTGGCGCTGGACCGGAGCTGTCTGGAGAGCTGGGGCGGCTGGGAGGGCGCGCGGTTCTTCCTGGACACCGACGTCGCGCCCATCGTGGCGGCGTTCTGCGTGCTGGCGGCGGTGCGGATCCCGCGGCATCGGGTGCGCCGGCTGCTGCGTTCCCGGCCGTTCCGGCGATGGGTGGCGGGGGTGGCGGTGGTCGGGCTGCTCGCGCAGGTCCCGGTGGCGGACCTGGCCGCCGGTCCGATCACGTCGCTGGACCGCTGCGGGGACCCGTACCGGTCGGGGGAGCGGGTGGGCGGCCTGGCCTTCCTGTGCGGGCTGCGCCGGAATGGCCGTTTCACCGTGGTGGGCGACCATCTGGCGCTGGCCTACGGCCGGGCGCGGTGCGCGGCCTACCGGCCGTCCGGTGGTGACAGCGGGCTGCTCGCCCCGATCTGCCCCGCCGCCGCGGCGGTGGTCCGGCGGGAGGCGGAGCGTGAGGCGGCCGAGTGGCGGGCGGAGGAGGCCGCCGCCCAGCGGGTCTGCGACCGTGCGCGGCACCGCCCGCGGGTCAGGCCGCTGCGGGTCGTCAGGGAGCGGACGCGCACCGACTACGGCGTGCTTGAGTCGGTGGAGTGGAATCCGGCGGAGCCGGAGTACGACCCCTACGACCTCGGGCTGCTGGCCAAGGCCCAGGACAACGGGCTGGTGGCGGCCCGTCCCGGGCACCTGATCGTGCTCAGCCACTCCGACTTCGAGATCTGCCTGACCGCCGAGACCTACCGTCGCCGGCCTCCGGTGGAGGTGAAGGGCTGGGACAGCGTGGTCGAGGTGGGCTACGAGAGCACGTCGGGGTCGATCGAGCTGATGGACCCGATGGCCGGTGAGGGCCTGGCCGGCCTGGCGTTCCGCGGCAAGGGGCACTACCGGGTCCGGGTGCACTACCGCGAGCCCGACTACGACGCCTGGACCCCGCAGCACCTGCTGATCATGATTTTTCCCGGTCGGGGTGAGGACGTCGTCGAGTTCCGGAGGCCGCGCCGGGAGTCCTGACGGGCGGGATCTCCGACGCGGGCAGCCGTCCACTCGCGCTTGACGGGAGGGCGGGGGCGAGCGATGCTGAGGTTATTCAACAGGTGATGAAAAAAGGTGGTGCCGATGACCGGACACACCACGTGCGCCGTCGTGGGCGGCGGGCCGGCGGGGATGGTGCTGGGCCTGCTGCTGGCCCGCGCCGGCGTCGAGGTGACCGTGCTGGAGAAGCACGGCGACTTCCTGCGCGACTTCCGCGGCGACACCGTGCACCCGTCCACGCTGCTGCTGCTCGACGAGCTGGGCCTCGGCGAGAGGTTCGCCGAGCTGCCGCAGAGCCGGCTCTACGAGGCCGCCTTCCCCACCGAGGGCGGCGGGCGGGTGGTGGTGGCCGACTTCCGCAGGCTGCGCACCACGCACCCGTACATCGCGATGGTGCCGCAGTGGGACCTGCTCAACCTGCTGGCCGCGGCCGGACGCGCCGAGCCGCGCTTCCACCTGCGGATGGACACCGAGGTCACCGACCTGGTCGGCGAGTCCGGGCGGGTGACGGGCGTCCGCTACCGCCACCCCGACGGCACGACCGGCGAGCTGCGCGCCGACCTCGTCGTCGGCTGCGACGGCCGCTGGTCCGTCGTCCGCCGGCGGGCCGGCCTGCGCCCCCGCGAGTACCCGGTGCCCATGGACGCCTGGTGGCTGCGGCTGCCCCGCGCCCGCGACGAGCAGGCCGGAGCCCTCATGCCCGGCATGAGCCGCGGGCACTTCGCGGCCGTCATCCCACGGGAGGACTACTTCCAGATCGCCTACCTGGCGGCCAAGGGCCTCGACGCGCGGCTGCGGGCCGAAGGGGTGGAGGCGTTCCGCGAGCGGATCAGGACGGTGCTGCCGCGCCTCGCCGACCGGGTCGGCGAGATCCGGTCCATGGACGACGTCAAACACCTCGACGTCCGGCTCAACCTGCTGCCGCGCTGGCACGTCAACGGCGCGCTGTGCATCGGCGACGCCGCGCACGCCATGTCGCCCATCGGCGGCGTCGGCATCAACCTCGCCGTGCAGGACGCCGTCGCCACCGCCCGCCTGCTCGCCGGGCCGCTGCTGCGCGGGCGCGTCACGTCCGCCGACCTGGCCAGGGTGCGCCGCCGGCGGCTGCTGCCCACCGTGCTGGTGCAGGCCATCCAGCGGCTGATGCACCGGGCACTGGTACGGCCGACGATCGATGGCCGGCGCGCCGGGCCGCCCAGGGCGGCCGCGGTCGTCACCCGGCGGGTGCCGGCCATCCGGTCGGTCACGGCCCACCTGATCGGCATCGGGTTCCGGCCGGAGCGAGCGCCCGCCTTCGCCCGCCGGCCCGGCAGGACACCCGTCGGCGCGTGACGACCCCCGTCACAGGCGTTCGAAGCCGCGCATCCGCTCCCAGTCGGTGACCGCCGTCTCGAACGCCTCCAGCTCCGCCCGCGCCGCCCGCGCGTAGTGGCGCACCACCGCGTCGCCGAACACCTTGGCCGCCAGCTCGCCGCCCTCCCACAGGCGCAGCGCCTCGGCCAGCGTCGCCGGCAGGCGGGGCACCGACGGGTCGGCCAGGGCGTTGGCCGCGTGGGGAGCCGGCAGCGGCAGCCGGTTCTCGATCCCGTGCAGGCCGGCGGCGACGACGGCCGCGACGGCCAGGTAGGGGTTGGCGTCGCCGCCGGGCACCCGGTGCTCGATCCGCAGCGACGCGCCCGCCCCGACCACGCGGATCGGGCAGGTGCGGTTGTCCCTGCCCCACGTGATGCCGGTGGGCGCGAACGCGCCGGGCCGCAGCCGCTTGTAGGAGTTGACGTTCGGGGCCATCAGCAGCGTCAGCTCGGGCAGGCAGGCGAGCTGGCCGGCCACGAAGTGCCGCATCAGCTCCGACATGCCGTCGCCGGCCGTCTCGTCGGCGAACACCGCCGTGCCGTCCGCGCCGCGCAGCGACAGGTGGACATGGCAGGAGTTGCCCTCACCCTCGTCGAACTTCGGCATGAACGTCAGCGCCACCCCCTCCTGGGCGGCGATCTGCTTGGCGCCGTTCTTGAACAGGACGTGCTTGTCGCAGGTGGCCATCGCCTCGTCGTAGCGGAAGACGATCTCGTACTGGCCGGCGTGGCACTCCCCGCGGGCCGTCTCCATCGGCAGCCCGGCCCGGACCATCTCGCGGCGGATCCGCCGCACGACGGGCTCGATGTCGGCCAGCCCCTGCAGCGAGTAGTCCACGTTGTAGCGGGTGGCGGTCTCCAGGCCGTGGTAGCGGCGCTCCCAGGCGTCGCGGTAGGTGTCGCGGAACACCAGGAACTCCAGCTCGGTGCCGGCGAACGCGGTCAGGCCGCGTTCGGCGAGCCGGTCGAGCTGGGCGCGCAGGATGTGGCGCGGGGCCACCTCGACGGGTTCGCCGCCGGGCCAGACGGCGTCGGCGAGGACGAGCGCGGTCCCGGGGTCCCACGGCAGCGGGCGCAGCGTCGCCGGGTCGGGCCGCAGCACGAAGTCGCCGAAACCGGAGTTCCAGGCGTCGATGGCGTACCCGGGCCCGGTCCCCATCTCCACGTCGGACGCCAGCAGGTAGACGCACGCGCCGAAGCCCTGCCGCGCCACCTCCTCCAGGAAGTACGGCACCGACAGGCGGCTGCCCTGCAGGCGGCCCTGCACGTCGGGGACGCCGACGATGACCTCCTCCGCCCGGTGGCGCAGCTCCTCGTAGTCGAGCGCCGTCATCGGTCCTCCTCCTTCTGCGCGGCGAGCGGGTTGGCGACCGTGCCGTGGACGACGTCGAAGCCCTCGTCCCGTTCGGCCCGGTCGTGGAAGCCGCCGCCGAGGAGCTGCTCCCGGTTCAGCGCCACCCGGTCGAATCGCGGCGCGTACAGGCCGAACGCCTCCGACCGGCCGGCCAGGTCGGGGAAGCGGGCGTGGTAGCGGTCGATCTCGGCGCGGACCAGCGCCCAGAACTCCGCCTCGGGCACGCCGAGGTGCCGCTCGGCCAGCGGCGCGAAGAACCGGAAGTGCCCCGCGAAGACCGCGCTGAGCAGCGAGTGCGCCAGGTCCCGCGCGGGCCAGCGCAACAGCACCCCGCGGGCCCGCTCCGACAGGTTCGCGTACTCGGGCAGGTCCTCCGGCAGCAGGTTGACGTCCTCGGCGAAGTCCTTGACCGCGATGCCGACGGGCACCTCGGCGGCGTCGTAGAGGACGACGGTGTTCTCGCCGTGCGGGCAGTACGCCACGCCGTACCGGTAGAGGTAGTGCAGCAGCCCCGGCAGCAGCGCCGCCAGGAAACGGGCCAGCCAGGCGCGCGGCGCGAGCCCGGACCGCTCGACCAGCTCGGCCACCAGGGCGCGGCCGTCCGCCCCGACCTTCAGCAGGGCGGCCATGGTGCGCGCCCGCTCGCCCTCGCCGAGCAGCGCCGCCACCGGTTCGCGCCACACCGCGCCGAGCAGCTCGTGATAGCGGTACGGCGCGTCACGCACGCCGTCGTAGAGCGGGTGGCGCACCGCGACGGCGGCCACCTCGCCGAGCGGGTGGAAGCGCAGCTCGTCGCGCAGGTACGGGTCGGCGGCGCGGACGGCGTGCAGCCAGGCGGTCACGTCGGGCGCGGCCCTGGTCGGCTCGGTGGACAGGCCCCGCCACACCAGCGTGTTGCGGATGAGCAGCGGCACCTTGACGTTGCGCCGCTCCGGACGGTCGAGGTTGGCCAGCGTGCGGATCGACTGCAGCGGCCGGTACCGGTCGGGGCCCTCGCCGAGCGGCACGATCCGGCCGTCGGCCAGGTACGGGGCGAACAGCGTCGCGACGGCCTCGTCCCAGTGGAAGGGGTGCACGGGCAGCCAGGCGAACCCGTCCGGGTCCAGGCCGGTGGCGGCGCAGGCGTCCTCCAGCGCGACGGCGAACCGCTTGCGCGTCTCGTCGTCCAGCTCCTCGGCCAGCAGCGTCGCGGCGTCCAGGCCGGGCACGCCGGAGTAGTCGGCGAGCGAGCCGTGCACGGCCGCCCACAGCAGCCGCACCTCGCCGCCCGCCTCGGGGGCGTAGCGGGCGGCGTCGGAGCCGGCGAAGCCGAGCCGGCCCTTGTTCAGCAGCATGCACGGGTGGCCGTCCTGGTGGGCCTCCAGGTCGAGGTGGTCCAGGTCGGCGAGCCGGGCGGCGGGCAGGGCGCGGGAGATCAGCTCGGCTTCGGCCCGGCGGGTGGCGGTCAGCTCGCGCAGCGCCTCCGCCGTGGTGGGGCCGTCCCAGCCGAGCACCTCGCGGGCGTCCAACAGCAGCAGCTCCGGCCCCGCCTCCTCGCCGCCGGCCGGCTCGGGCAGCCTGCGCAGCGTGCCGTCCACCAGGCGCCAGGTGCCGAACGTGCCGCGGGCCGCCCGGAACGTCCAGCACGCCTCGCCCAGCTCCAGCCGGTAGGCGTCCGGACGGCCGGAGCCGCCGTCGGGCACGGGCACGAGGAGCTCCTCGTAGGCGAACTCCTCGACGGCCTTGGCGAGCAGCCGGCGGCCCGCCTGCTGCCAGGCGTCGCGGTCAGGGGGGGTCATCAGATCTCCTTGGAGTAGGACAGTGCGGGCTGGACGGGAACGGCGCCGGCGCGACGCGCGGACAGGGCCAGGGCGAACACCTGGACGGCCGCGGCGACGGCGATCGGCAGGGCCAGGTCGTGCGCGACCGCCGTCGCGGCGACCAGCGGCGCGGCGAGCAGCCCGGCCGAGCGGACCGTCTCGACGGCGGTGAACGCCGGCCCCGCCGTGCCGGTGGCCCGGAACGCCCACAGCTCCACCGCGACCTGGGCCAGGCCCAGCCCCGCGCCGAACAGCAGCCGCCCGCCGGCCAGCCCGGCCACGGACGACGACAGCGCCTGCCAGGCGAGCCCGGCCGCCCCGGCCGCCAGGGCGACCGGCAGCAGCCGGTCGCCGAGCAGGCCGTGGCAGCGGCGCACCGCGGGCAGCACGGCCAGCGCGGCCACGCTCGGCAGGAAGAACAGCACCGCCGACCCGGCCGGGCCGCCGCCCAGCCCGTCGGCGAACTCGGTGAAGAACGGCCGGGCCACGTTCACCGAGAAGTCGAACGCCACCCCGATCAGCGCCGCCTGGGCGAGCACCGCGAACCTGACGCCCCGGCGGGGCGCCCGCACCGCGGCCGGCACCGCGGCCGGCACCGCGGCCGGCACCGTGCGGGCGGCCGACCGGCGGCCGAGGACGCGGTAGGTCAGCACGGCCAGCGCCACGTCCAGGACGGCGAACGCGGAGATGCCCACGCGCGGCTCCGGCAGCGCCAGCACCCCGGCGCCGACGACCGTCGCCACCACCGTGGACAGGTGGAACACGACGACGATCGAGCAGATCCCGGCCAGCCGGGCCCGCTCCCCGTCCGGCTGCCCGGCCCCGTCGTGCTCGGCGATGAACGCCGGGTAGGCCAGCAGCAGGGCGCTGTTGGTCGCCACGACGGCCCCCGACAGCACGGTGTAGGCCGTGTGGCTCGGAGCCAGCCCGAGCAGCAGGTCGAACACGGCCGAGCCGCACAGCCCGGCCAGCACCAGCCGGTGCAGCGGCCACCGCCGCGCCGCCAGGCCCCACAGCGGCAGCGCGGCCAGGCCGACGATCCGGCAGATCCACAGGTAGCCGCCGGTCGCCCCCGGATCGGTGATGCCGTACAGCCGCTCGAAGAGCTGCGGCAGGAACGGCGTCAGCGCCGTCTCGGCCACCAGGTGCAACCCGATCACCGAGATCAGCACCACCCTGGCGTGCCGGGCGGGCCGCCCGGCCTCCGCCGTGACCTCGCCGGCGGTGACGTCCGTGGTCACCGCAGCGAGCCCTCGGCGGCCTCCGCCGGGACGGCCCGCTGCTGGTGGCCGGGCAGCCGGGGCGCGCCGAACGTCGTCCACGCCGCCCGCTCCGGCACCCGCAGCACCGTGCGGCCCGCCACCGCGTTCAGGATGGTCGCCGCCCGCCACGCGCCCAGCGTCAGATCGGGCGCGCCGACGCCGTGGGTGTGCAGCTCGGCGTTCTGAACGTACAGCGAGCCCGACACGCGCGGGTCCAGCGCCACCCGGTAGCAGCCGTCCACCTGGTAGCGGCCCCGGCCGTCCCAGTCCACCAGGTCGGCCAGCGGCTCCAGGAACGCGGGCCGGGCTGCGGCGTACCCGGTGGCCAGCACCACGGCGGACGTGCGCACCTGGAAGAACGCCTCCTGCTCGCGATGCCGGCAGGTCAGCGCGTAACCGTCGCCGCCCGCGCTGGCCGACACCACCTCCACGCCGGGGTGCAGCGCGGCCCGCGGCTCGGCGCCGCCGATGGTCCGCTCGTACAGCTCGTCGTGGATGTCGCCGAGCGTCTCGGCGCTGACGCCCTTGTAGAGCTGCCACTGCTCGCGGACCAGCCGCTCGCGCCGGTCCTCGGGCAGGCCACGGAAGTAGCCGATGTAGTCGGGGGTGAAGTGCTCCAGGCCGAGCTTGGAGTACTCCATCGGCGCGAACGCGGGGGTGCGGGCCAGCCAGCGCACGTACGGCCCGCCACGCCCGTCGCCGTCCTGGCGGCGCAGCAGGTCGAGCACCACCTCGGCGCCCGACTGGCCCGCCCCGACCACGGTCACGTCGGCGGCGGCGGCCAGCCGGTCGCGGTGGGTGCGGTAGTCGGCGCTGTGCAGCACCCGGCCGGCGTTCTCCTCGGTGAGCAGGGGCAGCAGCGGCTCCGGCACGACGGGCGCCGTGCCGACCCCCAGCACCACCTGGCCGGCGAACACCCGCGTCACGGCTCCGGCGGCCGACCGGTACGTCACCGCGAACGCCTGCGCCGTCTCGTCCCACTCCAGCGCCGTCACCTCGGCGTCGAACCGGCACGACGGCAGCCGCTCGGCGACCCACCGGCAGTAGTGGTCGTACTCGCGGCGCGGGATGTGGAACCGCTCGGAGAAGAAGAACGGGAACATCCGGTCGTGGCTGCGGATGTAGTTGAGGTACGACCAGGGGCTCGTCGGGTCCGCCATCGTCACCAGGTCGGCCAGGAACGGCACCTGGAGCACGGTCCCCTCCATGAGCAGCCCCGGATGCCAGGAGAAGGCCGGCCGGGCGTCCAGGAAGAGGGAGCGCAGCCCCGGGACGCCGTCCGACAGCGCGGCCAGGGACAGGTTGAAGGGACCTATGCCGACGCCGACCAGGTCATAGCGGGCGGTCACCGCTCCACCTCCGTGAGTGGGTTGGGAAGCTCGATGTAGACGGACTGGGTGTGGACGTCGCCGACGAGCTCGTCGCGGCCGTCCACGCAGGTCAGGTAGTTGCCCTTGCAGGGCAGGGCCGGGGCGTCCAGCAGCAGGCCGAGCAGGCCCTTGGCGCCGGGTTCGGCGGCGCGCAGCCGCTCCAGCGCGGCCCGCAGCACGCGCAGCAGGTCGCCCTCATCGGCCAGGCCCAGCGCGCCGAACGCGCCGACCAGGCCGAGCAGGTTGTTGACGCCCAGGTAGTAGGCGACCCGCTCGTCCACGAACGCGTCGTCGAAGACGAGGTCGAGGCCGTCGGCCAGGCCGGGCAGCAGCCGGTCCAGCTCGGCGGCGCGGGAGGCGGCCACGTAGTAGCCCTGGCTGTCGCGGTACCAGCCGGCGCTCGGCAGGCCGTCGCCGTCCAGCGCGACCAGGGTGTTCTGGTGGTGGGGTTCGAGGGCGACGCCGTACCGGGCCTGCAGCCGGATCAGGGGAACGGCGAGCACGTCGAGGTAGCGGGTCAGCCAGAGCGCCGCGGCCTCGCCGGGCGGCAGGCCGCGCGCCCGGACCGTCCGGTCCAGGGCGGCCGACAGCAGCGCCCGGTGCGGGGGCGGGGAGCCGTCGCCGGGGCCGGTGCGTTCGGCCAGCAGCCCGGCCACGCACAGGCCCTCGCGTCCGCCGCCCCGGAACGGGTTGTCGCGGATGGCCGTCTCCAGACCCGTCTCGCCGCCGGTGCCGGCCGAGATCCACGCGAGGTCGCGCAGGATCGCGAAGTCCGGGTGCTCGGCGCGCAGCCACCGCGCGGGCCCGGCCGCCAGCAGCCGGGCCGCCTGGACGCCGAGGCGCATTTCGGAGCGCAGGTTGTTGCGCCGAGAGTTGGTGATCCGCATGCCGAGCGACAGCTTGAGCATCACGTCGGCGCCGGGCCGGTGCACGGTCCGCACCGACGACGTGGGATGCCAGGCCGGGCCGGCCGGGCCGAGCGGCCGCAGCAGCCCCGCCTCCACCAGGGCGGCCACCTCGGGGCGGCGCAGCACCTCGCGGGCCTGCCACGGGTGGGCGGGCAGCGGCACCATGCCGTCCGGCAGGTCCAGCTCCGGCGCGAGGTCGCGGCCCAGCTCGGCCGGGGTCCGCCCGTCGGCGCTCTCGCCCGCCACGACGGCCGGGTCCGCGGCGAACCAGTGCAGCGCGAACGAGCCGCGCAGCTCGGGCGAGTAGTCGGCCAGCTCCCCGTCGGACGCCTCCTCGCGGCTCTTCGGCGCCGGATGGAACGGGTGCCCGAGCAGCAGCGCCTGCTCGACGTCGAGGAACGGGGTCGGCCCGCGCCCGCCGGGCCCCTCCGCGCGCCGCGCGGCCAGGTGCGCGGCGGTGCGGCGGGCGGAGTTCAGCACCCGGGCGGCGGCGTCGGACCCGAGGTGCGCGGGCAGGTCCCGGCGCACCACGGTCTCCCGCACCGCCGCGGCCGCCACCAGCGCCGCGTCCGCCACCCGCTCGCCCGTTCTCGCGCGCGCCCGTTCGTCCGCCCGTTCGTCCGCCCGTTCGTCCGCCCGTTCGTCCGTCGGTTCGCCCGCCCGTTCGCCCGCCCGTTCGCCTGAGCTGCCGGTCACACGGGGCTCGCCGAAGCGGTGCCAGCCGGTCGCCGACCGGTAGCGCACCGGGACCCGCAGCCGGACCCCGCTGGCGGGGAAGTCCAGCAGCAGGTCCGTGCCCGGCGGCGGCACCGGCGTCGCGGTCTCCCGCACGTAGGCGCGCAGCAGCGTCTCCACGGCGGCCGCCTCGCCGGCCCGCCCCGGATCGGGCAGGTCCAGCGGGTCCGCCGCGCCGTCGGGGATGTTCACAGCGCGTCCTCCTCGGCCTGGCCGGCCGCCGCGACCGCGTGCAGGAGCCGTTCGACCTGGTCCGCGGTCGTGTGCGGGTTGAGCAGGGTGAGCTTGAGCCGGACCCGGCCGGGGCCGTCGCCCGGCAGCTCGGTGCGGCCCACCACCGCCCGGCCCGCGCGCAGCAGGCGGCGCCGCAGCCGGGCGTTCACCAGGTCGGCAGCGGCCGGGTCGGCGGGCACGTACCGGAACAGGAACGCCGTCAGGACCGGGTCGGCGTGCAGCTCCAGCCGCGGGTGGGCGCGCACCGCCGCCGCCCCGGCGCGGGCCAGGTCATGGCAGGCGTCCACCAGGCGCCCCAGCCCGGCGCGCCCCAGCGCCCGCAACGTGACCGCGATCTTGAACGCGTCGGCGCGGCGGGTCGTCCGCAGCGAGCGGCCCAGCAGGCTCGGGTAGCCGGCCTCCTCGTCGTCCGCCGGGTTCAGGTAGGCGGCACGGCGGGCCAGCGACTCGTACGTCTCCTCCCGGCGCACCAGGAACACCCCGGCGGCGACGGGCTGCCAGCCGAGCTTGTGCCAGTCCAGGGAGACCGAGTCGGCCAGCTCGATGCCCGCCACGAGCGGCGCGAGCCGGTCCGACAGCAGCGCGCCGCCCCCGTAGGCGGCGTCCACGTGCAGCCAGGCGCCGTGTTCGGCGGCCAGCGCCGCGCACCGCTCCAGCGGGTCGATCGCCCCGGTGTCGGTGGTGCCGGCCGTGGCCACCACGGCGACCGGCAGCTCGCCGCGTCCGGCGCACGCGCGCAGCGCCCCGGCCAGCGCGTCGGGGTCCATCCGCAGGTTCCGGTCCACCGGGACGGACACGACGGCGTCCTCGCCCAGGCCGAGCAGGGCCGCCGAGCGGCGGACCGAGAAGTGCGCGGCGGCGGAGGCGAAGATGCGCGGCCGCGGTCCGCCGGCCGGCACGCCGCCGAGCTGGACCGGCCGCCCGGACACCCGGCCGAGGACCTGGTCGCGGGCCAGCATCAGGCCCATGAGGTTGGACTCGGTGCCGCCCGAGGTGACGACCCCGGCGGCCCCGCCGGGGTAGCCGACGAGCGCGGCCAGCTCGCGCAGCAGCAGCGTCTCCAACTCGGTCGCGGCGGGGGCCTGGTCCCAGGAGTCCAGCGACGGGTTGAGCGCCGACACAGCCAGGTCGGCGGCGACCGCGACGGCGAGCGGCGGGCAGTGCAGGTGCGCGGCGCACGCCGGGTCGGCCGGGTCGGCGCTGCCGTACGCCAGCAGCGCGGTCAGCTCCCGCAGCGGGTCGTCGCCGTCGGCCGCCAGCGCCCGGCCGACGTCGGCCGCCAGCTCCTCGGGCGTGCCGGCCGGCACGGGGCCGCCCCGCCGCTCCGCCCCTGCGGCGAGGGCGGCGAGAACGGTGCTCACGGCGGGCGCCAGAGCCGCCGCACCGGCCACGCCGCCCGCCGGCGCGGTGGCACTCCACGCGCGCCGGGCGGGGTCCTGCTGCGTGGGGGCCTGTTCGCGCTCGTCGTTCACGCGCTCGTCGTTCACGTGCTCGTCGTTCAGGCGCTCGTCTTTCACGCGGTCAGCGTTCCCCGCGGTCCCGGTTCCCACCGCGGACCGGGCGGGCTCCGGGGGAGCGGTCAGCACGCCGGCCGTGCGCGGCCCGGCGCCGTTCGGGCCGGTGCCGTCCGGCTCGGCCTCGTTCGGGCCGTACGTCATGACCGCCGCCCGGCCGGGCGCGACGCGGTGACCTCGGCGACGGCGTCGGCCAGCCGGTCGAGGACCGCCTCCGCCTGCTCGTCGGTGATCACCAGGGGCGGCAGCAGTCGTACGGTCGCGTCGTAGCGGCCGCCCAGCTCCACGATGAGCCCGCGCTTCAGGCAGGCCGCGCGCACGTCGGCGGCCGTGCGCGGCGCGGCCGGGTGCGCTCCGCACGAGTCGGGCGCGCCCTCCGGGTCCACCAGCTCCACACCGAGCATCAGCCCGCGCCCCCGGACGTCGCCGATCACGGGCAGCTCGGCGCGCAGCGCGTCGAGCCGCGCCTTCATCCGGGCCCCCACCGTGGCGGCCCGCCCGGCCAGGTCCTCGCTCGCGACGTGGCGCAGCGTGGCCGCACCGGCCGCCATGGCCAGGGTGTTGCCGCGGAACGTTCCCGTGTGCGCGCCGGGCAGCCAGCCGTCGTAGTCCTCGTGGTAGACGAGGACGGCCAGGGGCAGGCTGCCGCCGATGGCCTTGGACAGCACCATCGCGTCCGGCACGATCCCGCTGTGCTCGACCGCCCAGAACGTCCCGGTCCGTCCCACGCCCGTCTGCACCTCGTCGACGATCAGCGGGATCTCCCGCTCGGCGGTGATGCGGCGCATCTGGCGCAGCCACCCGTCCGGGGCCGGCACCGCGCCGCCCTCGCCCTGCACCGCTTCGAGGATCATCGCGGCCGGCGGGACGACGCCGCCCGCCGGGTCGTCGAGCAGCCGCTCGGTGTAGGCGGCCGACAGCTCGGCGCCGCGCTCGCCGCCGACGCCGAACGGGCAGCGGTACGGGTACGGGTACGGCAGGCGCGTCACGTCCGCGGCGATCCCGGCGACGGGCTCCTTGACCGCGACGTTCGCGGTGGCGGCCAGCGCCCCCGTAGTCATGCCGTGGTAGGCGCCGGTGAACGCCAGCAGCCCGTGGCGGCCGGTCGCGGTCTGCATGAGCTTCAGCGCCGCCTCCACGGCGTCGGTCCCGGCGGGCCCGCAGAAGTGGATCCGCGCCCGGTCGGCGAAACCGGCGGGCAGGGTGGCGAACAGCGCGTCGGTGAACTCGTCCTTCTCCGGCGTCGCCAGGTCGAGGACGTGCAGCGGGGCTCCGCTGTCCACGGTGCGCCGGATCGCCTCCAGCACGACCGGATGGTTGTGGCCGAGGGCCAGCGTGCCCGCGCCGGACAGGCAGTCGAGGTAGCGGCGGCCGTCGGCGCCCTCGATCACCATGCCGTCCCCTCGTACCGGGACGATCGGGAAGGAGCGGGCGTAGGTGCGCGCCGAGGACTCCCGGTCGCGCTGCCGGCGCAGGACGGCGTCGGGTTCGACGGTGACCAGGTCGGTCGGGTATGTGGTCATGAATGAGCTCCGTAGGGCGTCAGGAGGTACGCGGCCTGGTGAGGTGCGGTGCGTTTCGCCCGCGACGGGTGACGTCCGGGCGGGTGGGTCAGAGCAGGTGGCGTTCGGCCACGGGGTGGCCCAGGAAGCGGTGCATGGCGAACTCCCAGCCGTAGGAGCCCGCGTACGGGAACACGACGAGGTCGCCCGCGCGGACGCGGTCCACCCGCACGTCGCGCAGCAGGGTGTCCTCCGGCGTGCACAGTTCGCCGACGACGGTGACCTCGGTGTTCTCGGCGGCCGGGCGCGGGCATCCGGCGGGCCAGTGCTCGATCGGCAGCACCGCCATGTTGTGCACGATGTCCCACGAGGTGGGGAGCTGGAAGTGGTTGATGCCGCCGCGCAGCACCACGAAGTGCTTGCCGTACGAGGTCTTGACGTCGGTGACCTCGGCGGCGTACCAGCCGCAGTCGGCGACCAGGAACCTGCCGGGCTCCAGGACGACCTTGGCGCCGGCGGGCGGCTCGACCTGGGCGGCCAGCTCGCCGAAGCGGGCCACGTCGAACGGTTTCTCGCCCTCGAAGGCGACGCCGATGCCGCCGCCGATGTCGATGTGGCGCAGGTGGATCCCGTGCTCGCGGGCCGTGCGGGCGCTCCACTCGACGCACCAGCGCAGGTAGTCGGCGTGGGCGTCGGCGTCGAGGTTGCCGGAGGCCGCGTGCACGTGGAATCCGACCAGGTCGAGACCGGGCAGGCGCCGGGCCGCGCGCAGCAAGCCGGGCACGTCCGGCTCGGCGACGCCGAACTGCGACGGGACCCCGCCCATGTGCAGGGAGCCGGTCACGGGGATCGCGGCGGGGTTGACCCGCAGCGCCACCCGGGCCGTCACGCCTTCGCTGACCGCGATCTGGCTGATGCGGTGGAGCTCCAGCAGGCTCTCGGCGTTGATGGCCTCCACCCGTTCGCGGACCAGCGCGGTCAGCACGGGGACGGACTTGGCCGGGCCGGCGGCGACGACGGCGGGCGGGCCGTCGTCGGCGGGGCGGGCGCGCAGGGCGAGCTCCAGTTCGGCCTTGGACGCCACCTCGAACCCGTCCACGTGCGGGGCCAGGGCGGCGACGACGCCGGGGAAGGAGTTGGCCTTGACCGCGTAGTAGACGGCGGCCCAGTCCGGCAGCGCGGCGCGCAGCTCGCGGGCCCGCTCGGCGGCGACGGCTCCGTCGTAGACGTAGGCCGAGACGGGCGGCCCGGCCTTGGCGAGGTAGCGGAGCAGCCTGCGCAGCTCGGCGGGCAGCGCGGCCACCGGGTAGGCGGAGCGCGGGGCGGCGGAGGGCGGGAGCTGGATCGTCATGAGGTTCTGCCTCTGGGGTGACGCGACGGCGACAGGCGTCGGTGTCAGGATCTCGGGTAAGGGGGGAGCGGGCGATGGTCCGGTGGGCGGAGGAGGCACGGTTCCCCTTGCGGTATGCGACAGCGGCGGTCCAGGCGCGGGCACAGCTCGTAGCTTAGGTAAGGCTAACCTAATATTTTTGCCACGGGTTGGCAAGCCGTCGCGAGCCGCAACGAGGATGATCTGCCACGAAGAGGCAGGAAACGACCTACCAGGCGAGTGCCGGCAGCGGGCTCTCGCCCTGCCAGACGCGCCACCGACGCGACTCCGGCGACCCCAGATCCACCCGGACGAGCTCGTACGCCGCCCCCCGAGGGCGCTCGGTGACCAGCGACACCAGCAGGTGACGGCCCGACCGGTCGAGCGTGAAGGTCTGCAACGTGGCCTGGCCGGAGGCGAACACCCGTCGGTGCACCCGGCTGTCCCGCCTCGACGGCTCGACGACCGTGATCCGGTGGTCGTTCCACGCATCGGCGGCCGCCCACGAGACGGCCAGCGCGCCGTCCCGCACGACCCCGTCCGGGACGCTCAGGGCCAGCCCGTCGCCGCCGCCCGCCAGGGCGTGCAGCTCATCGGCGGCCAGCAGGTCGGAGCCGGGTCGCGTCACGTCGAGCGCCCTCACCTGTCCGCTCCCGCTCGCGGTGTGGAACACCAGCGTCCCCGCGTCCCGCCAGTGCAGCCCCAGCGGCCCGGCGTTCCCGCGTCCCGCGCCGTGCGCGCCGGCCGCCGACCACTCGCGGCGGGGCGCGACCAGCCCGACGAACGTGGTGGCCACCCGCAGGGTGTCGCCGGGCACCGCCACGGCGCGGCTGTAGGCGATCTGCCCCCGATGGGAGATGGCCAGATCGAGCACCACCCCCGCCAGGTCGCCGCCGACCCGCTCCCCGATGGCCGCGCCGCCGTCCCCGTCCATGACGATCCGGTAGAGGCGCGACGACCGGCCGCCGAACGCGCCGTCGCCCGCCGTGCTGACCGCGGCGAGGTAGCCGCCGGGCCGCGTGTCGCGGGCGACGGCGGTGTACTGGAAGAACGCCGGGTCCGGGGCGGGGAGCAGCCTCGGCTCGCCGCCCTCGACCAGGTCCAGCACGCCCAGCCGGTCCCCGGTGATCACCAGCGCGTGCCTGGGGGTGCCGTCAGGCGCGAGCGACTGCCGCGGCTCCCCCGGCGGCAGCCGCAGCGTGCCGCTCGCGACCAGCAGCGTGAGGACACCCAGGACGGCGGCCGCCGGGACGGGCCACCACGACGCCCGGAACGACCGCTCCGCGGGCGGCCGTCCCGCCGCCCACGCCATGGCCGGCACCGCGGGCGGCCGTCCCGCCGCCCACGCCCCTGCCATGGCCAGCACCGCAGGCGCGAACGTCCAGGCGAGCTGCGCCGCCGACACCGCGTGGGCCGCCTCCGGGGCCACCGTGCAGTCCGCCGCCTCGGGCGTCCAGCCGAGCCGGAGCCGCACGACCAGCAGCGCGTAGTCGGCCGCGACCACCCCCACGACGGCGAGCGCCGCCCAGATCCGGGCCGCGGCCCGCTCTCCCCGGCACGCCACCAGCCACGCGCCCAGCCCCACCACGACCGCCAGCCCCATCGCCACCAGCGTCTGCACCTCGGCGACGAGACCGGACAGCTCCCACTTCCACGGCTCGGGCGTCTCACCCGCGAACCACGCGCACCCGCCGCCGCCCCGCCCGCCCGGCACGACCGCGGCGAGATACGGCCACCCGAACCGCGCCGCCGCGACCACGAAGGCGGTCACCCACCACGCCAGGGCGCGCGAGCGCCACCCCGGCGCCGCCGAAGGGAGTGCTGACACGGCGTTCCCCCGAGCTCGTTCCCGATGTCCCCGGTGGAGATCTTGCCACCCCAGGAGGGCTTCGCCCGACCCGCCCCGATCGGCGGGGGCGCGCGGCCTATGATCCCTGCCATGCCCGCAGTGACTCCCCGCCCGGAGGCGACCCCGCGCCCGTCCGCTCGCATCCTGCTCGCGGACGCCCAGGACCGCGTCCTGCTGTTCCGCGGCCTCAGCCAGCTGAAGAACCCCCGCCACGCGTGGTTCACCCCAGGAGGCGGGGTCCGCCCCGGCGAGCCGCTGCCCGCCGCCGCTGCCCGGGAACTGCTGGAGGAGACCGGGATCACCCTGCCGCCGGCGGCGTTCGGCCCGGTGGTCGCCGTCAGCTCCGGCCACTGGACCAGCGCCGAGGGCACGCTCTACTTCGCGCGCGACTCCTACTTCTTCGTCCGCGTTCCGGAGGCGGTCGTGGACATCTCAGGCATGGAACAGCTCGAACGGTCCCTGTTCGACACCTACCGCTGGTGGCCGCTCGCCGATCTGCGCCGGACAGCCGATGCCCTCGTCCCGCCCGCCCTCCCCGCCCTCCTGGGGCCTCTCCTCGCCGGGACCCGCCCCACCACCCCCGTCACCCTCCCCTGGCACCTCCTGGAGCCGGCGGAGCAGTAGGAGACGGCCGGCTCAGAGCCGCCCGAACCGGTGCAGGGTCTGCAGGGCGCGGACGGTGGCGTGGCCACGCCAGTCCAGGGCGCCCGCCGGCGAGACGGTGGCGTAGTCGACCGTCCAGCCGCCGTCGGGCTCCTGCATGCCGGCCAGCCGGTCCAGATCGGCCGCGACCGCCTCCGGCGACAGCAGCGAGGAGCTGGGGCCGCCCGGTGCGAAGACGAGGTCCAGCGGGTGCAGCGTCTCCTCCTCGGTGCCGCCCCCGACACGCAGCCGGCCGTCGGACGGCACGTGCTCGCCCAGGTGGGCGGCCAGGCCGGCCGCCTCGGGGCGGGTGCCGTGCACCGCGTCCAGGAACCGCAGCGCGAAGGCGAGCACGTACGCGTGCGGCTTCTCGTCGACGGCCTCGATGGCGGAGAGGCAGTAGCGGGTGGCACGGTCGAGCCAGGGGTGGGCGGCCACGGCCGGGTCGTGCGCGGCGACGCGGTGCGCCGCGGCGGCCGTGACGGCGGTGATCTGCAGCGACGACGTGGCCGGGTCGGCGGCGAGCCACCAGGGGGCGCACCCGGCGGCGGCGGTCACGGGCAGCGCGAACGGCAGGCCGCCGTCGGGCAGGGAGACCGCGTCCAGCCAGTCGCACAGCTCCACCGCGTGCGCCGAGGTGGCCGGGGCGACGTCCTCGAACACCTCGAAGGCGTGCGCCGCCGCCCCGGGCTGACTCTCCGGGGAGCGCAGGTCGGGTTCCAGGCCCCAGCCGTAGCCGCCGTCGGCGTTGCGGTAGCCGTCGAGCGCCGCCAGCGCCCCCCGCACGGCTCCCCCCTCGCCGGCCGGCCGACCGGGCGTGCGGGAGTGCGTCAACAGGTCGAAGCGGCGGCGGTCCAGCGGGCGCGCGTGGGTGGCCATGAAGGCGGCCGCCGCGGTGAGGTCGATGGTCATGCCCTCATCGTCTCCCCGCCGCCGCGCCCCGGTCTTGTAGGAATCGGCCACCGCTGGGAATCGGCCACCGCGCCGCCCGGAAAAGATGACACTCCTTGTCGGGTTTTCCTGCCAGGATCGCCTCATGAGCGACATGAATGCATCGCTGAAGGGCAAGGTCGCGCTGGTCGCGGGGGGCACGCGCGGCGCGGGACGGGGTATCGCGGTCGAGCTGGGAGCCGCCGGGGCCACGGTCTACGTCACCGGCCGGACCACCCGGCGGGAGCGTTCCGAGTACGGGCGGCCGGAGACCATCGAGGAGACCGCCGAACTGGTGGACCGGGCGGGCGGGCACGGCATCGCCGTCCAGGTGGACCATCTGGACAGCGACCAGGTGCGCGCCCTCGTCGAACGGATCGACCGCGACCACGGCCGGCTCGACCTCCTCGTCAACGACGTGTGGGGCGGCGACCCCTTCGCCGAGTGGGACACACCGCTGTGGGAGCAGAGCCTCGACAAGGGCATGCGGCTCCTCCGCCTCGCCATCGACACCCACATCATCACCAGCCACCACGCGCTGCCCCTGCTGATGCGCGACCCCGGCGGCCTGGTGGTCGAGATGACCGACGGGACCAAGGAGTACAACGACGCGAACTACCGGGTCTCCTTCTTCTACGACCTGGCCAAGACCGCCGTGATCAGGCTGGCGTTCGCGCAGGCCCACGAACTGAGGGAACGCGGCTGCGCGGCGGTGGCACTGACGCCGGGGTGGCTGCGCTCGGAGATGATGCTGGACATCTACCAGGTGCGGGAGGACAACTGGCGCGACGCCACCAAGACCGAGCCGCACTTCGCCATCTCCGAGTCGCCCCGGTTCACCGGCCGGGCGGTGGCCGCCCTGGCGGCCGACCCCGACGTCATGCGGTGGAGCGGGCAGTCACTGTCGTCGGGGCAGCTCGCGAAGGTGTACGGGTTCACCGACGTGGACGGTTCGCGGCCCGACGCCTGGAGATACGTGGTGGAGGTCCAGGACGCCGGCAAGCCGGCCGACGTCACCGGCTACCGCTGATCCTCACTCCGGGGTGACGCCGAGGGCGAGCCGGCGGGTGAGGCCGGTGTTGCGACGCCGGCCGAGCCGGTGGACGGCGAGTTCGAGGGCCTCGCGCGCCCCGACCAGCACCACCCAGGAGCGGGCCCGGGTGACCAGGGTGTAGAGGAGGCGGCGGCGCAGCATGACGCCGCCCGCCTCGGCCACGATCGGCGCCACCACGAACGGGTATTCGCTGCCCTGCGAGCGGTGCACGCTGATGGCGTAGGCGTGGGTGAGGTCGTCGAGCTCGTCGAAGCCGTAGGTGACCGTGTCGCCGTCGTCGTCTCCGTCGTCGATGCGGACCTCCAGCAGGCGGTCTTCCGGCAGGAGACGGGTGACGGTGCCGGTTTCGCCGTTGAAGACGCCCTTGTCGTAGTTGTTGCGGATCGGCATGACGCGGTCGCCGACACGGAAGACGGAGGACCCCGCCCAGTGCTCGGGGACGCCGTCGCGGGCCGGGTTGAGGCGGTCCTGGATCATGCGGCCGACCTCGGCGGTGCCGGCGGCGCCCTTGCGCATCGGGCAGAGCACCTGCACCTGGCCCGGCTCCACGCCCTGCTTGCGCGGGATGGCCTCGGTGGCCAGGTGGACGACGCGCTCGGCCACGGCGGCCGGGTCGTCCAGCTCCTCGAACCAGAACCCGCCGCCGCCGGGCAGCCGCGGCAGCTCGCCGGCGCGGACGCGGTGCGCGGCCGCGACGATGCCGCTACCCTCGGCCTGCCGGAAGACGTGGGTGAGCCGGACGCGCGGGATGTCCTCGACGCGCAGCAGGTCGGCCAGCACGCTGCCGGGGCCGATGCTGGGGAGCTGGTCGCTGTCGCCGACCAGCAGCAGGTGGCTGCCGGACGGGATCGCCGAGCACAGCCGGGTGGCCAGGTGCAGGTCGAGCATGGACACCTCGTCCACGACGATCAGGTCGGCCTGCGCAGGCGCCTGGTCGAACAGGGCGTCGGGGTCGGGCTGGTGGGCCAGCATGCGGTGGACGGTCATCGCGGGCAGCCCGGTCAGCTCCGACAGGCGCTTCGCGGCTTTGCCGGTGGGTGCGGCCAGCGTGACGGTGCCGCCCATCGCCCGTGCCGTCGCCGCGATCACCCGCACGGTGTGGCTCTTGCCGCAGCCGGGCCCGCCGGTGAGGATCGAGACGGTGCTGGTCAGAGCCATGGTCACCGCGGCTCGCTGGTCGTCGTGCAGCCCGGGGTCCTCCTGGAACGGGCGCAGCGGCAGCGTTGAGCGGGCCTGCCACAGCCGCGTCAGCTCGCCGGCCAGCTTGACCTCGCGGGCGTGCAGCTCCTTGGCGTAGACGACCACCTGCTCGGGCTCGGCCTCGGCTTCCACGACGACCCGCCGCTCGGCGGTGAGCGCGTCGATCATCGGGCGCACCAGGTCGTGGTCGAGCTCCAGCAGCTCGGCGGTCTGCGTGACCAGCGCCGTCATCGACAGGTGGCAGTGGCCGCCGCGCACGGCCGCGCTCTCCAGTCGGTCGAGGACGGCCGCCTTGATCCGCTGCGGGCTGCGCTCGGACACCCCCGACTGCAGCGCGATCCGGTCGGCCGTGTGGAAGGCGACGCCGCGCACCCGCCCGATGAGCTGGTAGGGGTCGGCGGCCAGGACGCCGGCCGAGTCGGGGCCGTACACCTGGTAGATCTTGGCGGCGAGCAGGGGGCTGATGCCGTAGCCCTGCAGGACCACCATCAGCGCGGCGATCTCCTTCTGCTCCTTCCACGCCTCGACGATCTGCGCCTGCCGCCCGGGGCCGATGTTGACGACCTCGGTGAGCCGCTCGGGCCGGGTGTCGATGACGGTCAGCGTCTGCTCGCCGAAGTGGCTGACGATGGCGTGGGCGAGCCGCGGCCCGATGCCGCGGATCAGGCCGGAGCCGAGGTAGAGCTGGATGGCGCGCACGGTGGACGGGACGATCCGCTCGCACGCCGTGACCTGGAACCTGCTGCCGTGGCGGTGGTGCTCGCCCCACGCGCCGGTCAGCCGGAGCGTCTCACCGGGCTGGATCCCGGCCAGCACCCGCCCGGAGGCGACGAACCCCGGACCGCTGTCGGCGCTCATCCGCGCGACGGTGTAGCCGTCGTCGCGGACGTAGACCAACTGCTCGACCGAGGCGTCCACCGCAGACATCCCATCCTCCGGGTACGGAACCGCAGCTTAGGAGATGGGACCGACAGGTGGGCCCGGCACACCGTGCCGGGCGGACCGTACGGCCCGCGCCCGTCCAGGAGGTGGCAAACGGGCGCGGGCCGGACGAGTCTCACACGCGGCTGATGCGCACCGCGTCCGCGATGACGTAGCCGGTGCCCGAGGTCCACCGGCTGACGCCCACCACGTTCTTCGTTCCCGCGCTGAGCGAGAACGTTCCGATCGTGCGCCAGGCGCCGCCGCCCGAGCGCTGGTCGACGTAGACGGTCTGGTTGCCGCCGGACGTCGCCACGATGTACGGGGCCGAGCTGTTGTAGCCGGGGTCGGCCGGGTACCAGACGTCCACCCGGTAGGTGCCCGTGCTGGGGATGGTGGCGGAGAACCAGGCCGGGTCGCTGGCCTCGACCGGGTTCGCGAACCGGTAGTCGGCGCCGTGCCGGTCGGTGGAGTAGGCGGAGGTGCCCCAGTTGGCACTGGCGGTGAACTGGCCGGACGTGGCGTTGTCCACGGTGGTGGTCCACGACGGGGTGCCCGTGCTGCCGGTCACGTAGTTCATGTACGTGGTCCAGTTCCAGTGCGGGCCCGGGTCGGTGTGGGTGGCGCCGGGGACCTGGTTGTGGCCGATGATGTGGCTGCGGTCCTTGGGGATGCCGTACTTGTTGCAGATGGCGCGGGTCAGGGCGGCCGAGGCGCGGTACATGGCGTCGGTGAACCAGGAGGCGTCGCTGACCCAGCCCTCGTGCTCGATGCCGATGGAGCGGGTGTTGTAGGTCCAGTTGCCCGCGTGCCAGGCGATGTCCTTGTCGCGCACCATCTGGGTGATGGCGCCGTTGGACGACTTGACGACGTAGTGGGCGGAGACGTTGGCGCTGGGGTTCTGGAACCAGGAGATGGTGCCGGCGTACGAGCCCTGGGTGACGTGGATGATGACCCGGTCGATGGCGTAGGACGACTCGCGGTTGGAGGCGGTGTAGTTGCCGGAGTTGGCCGCCACCCAGGCGGCGTCGGGGTAGTCGGGGCTGGCCACGGCCGCCTGGGCGGTCAGGTCGCGGGCGCCCGCGAGGTCGCCGCGGTCGGCGGTGACCTCTTGTGGCTTGACGGTCACGCCGCGCGCGTCGAGGCCGAGGCCGAGCAGTTCGTAGACGGCGTCGGCGTACAGCCGGGCCAGTTCGGGGGAGGAGGCGTTGCCGTACCTGGCCACGGCCTGGTACCAGCGGCCGGCGTCCTTGCGGGCGGCCTCGTCGAGGCCCAGCTCGTCGGCGTGGGCGCGCAGCACCGCCGCGCCGCCGAGGATGTTGGCGGCGTCGTCGGCCTTGAGCTTGTCGACGGGCAGCTTGGTGAGTTCGGCGGCCTTCTCCAGGGCCTTGGTGGTGGGGTTGCTGACCAGGTGCATGACGCCGTAGCCGCCGCTGGCGCTGGGCTCGCCGCCGTGGCCGTCGAGGTGGGTCTCGGCATAGGCGAGCGCGACGAGCAGGTCGCGCGGCACGTCGTGCTGGGCCGCGGCGCGGTCGAAGGCGGCCGGCAGGTCGGCGGCCCGCTGGAGGGGCTGGGCGGTGGCGGGCTGGCCGACGATGAGGAGGAGGGCGGTGAGGGCGGAGGTGACGAGAGCGACTAATCGCGTGCGGGCGAACCTCATGGGGGGCTCCTCGTTGGGGGGCAACGGTCGCACAGTAAGGGACATACATGACATATGTCGATAATTGACATTACCGAAGAGTTAGAAGAAACTTTTCGCCCGCGCCGGAGGGTTGTCAGAGGGGTGGTCAGGCGGCGTCCTGGGGCTCCAGCCTCTTGGGGTGAAAACTATTGACGTTGCCCGAGCCGCAACTGAAACTTCTCGTCGTGACCCCCCTGCGGCCCCTCCTGGTCGTCCTCACCCTCGCACTGCTCGGCGCCGTCGCCCCCGTAGCGCCCCTCCCCACCGCCGCCGCGGCGGCCTGCGCCACCGACCCCGCCACCCCCAAGCGGCAGCTCCGCGCGATGTGGATCTCCTCCGTGGCCAACATCGACTGGCCGAGCCGCACCGGGCTCACCGCCTCCGCCCAGCAGGCCGAGTTCCGCGCCTGGCTCGACCTCGCCGTGACCAGGCGCATGAACGCCGTCGTCGTGCAGGTCAGGCCGACGGCCGACGCCTTCTGGCCGTCGCCGCACGAACCGTGGTCGCAGTGGCTCACCGGGACGCAGGGCGGCAACCCCGGCTACGACCCGCTCGCCTTCATGGTCGCCGAGGCCCACGCCCGCAACCTGGAGCTGCACGCCTGGTTCAACCCGTACCGGGTGGCCAACCACGACGACGTGAGCAGCCTCCTCACGAGCCACCCGGCGCGCCGCAACCCCTCCTGGCGCTTCGCCTACGGCGGCAAGCTCTACTACAACCCCGGCCTCCCCGCCGTCCGCGCCTTCATCCAGGACGCCATCATGGACGCCGTCACCCGCTACGACCTCGACGGCGTGCATCTCGACGACTACTTCTACCCCTATCCGGTCAGCGGCCAGACCATCCCCGACAGCGCCGCCTACAACGAGCACGGCGGCGGCTTCACCAACGTCCACGACTGGCGGCGCGACAACGTCAACCGCCTCATCCAGGAGCTGGACCAGCGCATCCACCAGGCCAAGCCACACGTCGCCTTCGGCGTCAGCCCGTTCGGCATCTGGCGCAACGCCGCCACCGACCCGCTCGGCTCGGACACCTCCGGGCTGCAGTCCTACGACGCGATCTACGCCGACACCAGACGGTGGGTCAAGCAGGGCTGGGTCGACTACGTGGCCCCCCAGATCTACTGGCACATCGGGCACACCGCGGCCGACTACTCCGTGCTCACCGCCTGGTGGGCGCAGACCGTGCGAGGCACCGGCGTGCAACTCGTCATCGGCCAGGCCGCCTACCGGGCAGGAGCCTCCGGTCAGGACGCGGCCTGGCAGGACCCCGCCGAGCTGAGCGACCACCTGCACGTCAACCGGCGCCACCCCGAGGTGTCCGGCGACATCCACTTCAGCGCCAAGGACGTCAAGGCCAACCGGATCAACGCCTTCGCCACGCTGGCCGCCGCCCACTACACCAGACCGGCTCTTCTGCCGGCCCGCGGCACCGCAGCCGCCCCGGCCGCCCCCGTGCTCGGCTCCGCCACCCGCGGGCCCGGCGGCGTCGCGCTGACCTGGCAGGGCCAGGCGACGGCGTACGCCGTCTACCGGGTGGACGGCACGCCCACCGCCGCCGACCCGTGCGCCTTCGCCGACGCCCGCAACCTCCTCGCCACCACCCGGAAGACCACGTTCACCGACACCACGGCCGCCACCACGGCCGCCTACACCTACTACGTGACGGCGCTCGGCCGCACCCACCAGGAGAGCGGCCCGAGCACCGGCAGGTCCGTGCCTGGCTCCGGCGGCGGCGCGTTCAGCGTCGTCGTCGACAACGCCGGAGCCGGCTTCACCGCCGGGTCGTCCTGGGGCACCTCCACCTACTCCAGCCAGCTCCACGGCACCGACTACCGCTTCGCCGAGCCCGTCTCGGCCAGCGACCCGGCCTGGTTCCGGGCGGCGATCCCGAGCGCGGGCAGCTACCGGGTCGAGGTCTGGTACCCGGCCAACGCCGGTTACAACAGCGCCACCCCGTACGTGGTCGCGGCGAGCGGAGGGAGCCGGACGGTCACCGTGGACCAGCGGACGGGCGGGGGCGCCTGGCGGTCCCTCGGGACGTTCACCCTCGACGCGGGGACGTACAACGTGGTCGGCGTGAGCCGCTGGACGTCGGCGGCCGGATACGTCATCGCCGACGCGGTCCGCATCACCAAGGTCTGACCCGTCAGCTCCAGCCGCGCGCCCGGAGGAAGGCGGCGCACCGCCGGGTCCAGTCGCCGGCCCCGGGCTGGGCCTCGGCCAGCCCGAGACCGTGGACGCCGCTGGGGTACACGTGCGCCTCCACGGGCACACCGTGGCGGGCCAGCGCGCCCGCCAGCATGAGCGTGTTGTCCACCGGCACGGAGGCGTCGTCGGCGGTGTGCCACAGGAACATCGGCGGGGTGGCCGGGCCCACCCTCCGCTCGATCGACAGGGCCGCGGCATCCCCGCTCGGCCCGTCCCCGCCCGGCCCGTCCCCAGCCGGCCTGTCCCCGCCCGGACCGAGGAGGTTGGTGACCGAGCCCTGGTGCGCGGCCGGGCCGGTCAGTGTGACGACCGGATAGCACAGCACCGCCAGGCCAGGCCGGGGATCGCCCGCGTCGACCTCGTCGTGCGGGCCCTCCGGCAGCATGGGCCCCGTCTCGGTGGCGAGCAGCCCCGCCAGGTGCCCGCCCGCCGAGAACCCGAGCACCCCGACCCGCAGCGGGTCCACGCCGTACCCGGCCGCGTGGTGCCTGACCCAGCGCACGGCCCTGGCGGCGTCGAGCAGCGGCACCGGGTGGCGGTGCGGCGCGACGCGGTAGCGCACCACGAAGGCGGCGACGCCGAGCGAGTTCAGCCACCGCGCCACGGGCGCCCCCTCATGGTCGGCCAGGCGGGCGTACCCACCGCCGGGCAGCACCAGCACGGCCGGGGCCGGGCACGCGGGCGTGCGACCGGCTGCCGCGCGGGGCGGCACCGCCACGGGGAACGCGGTGATCCGCGCCTCGTCCAGGCCGGGCCACAGGGGGTGCTCGCTCATCTGCCGCCTCTCCGCCGACGTCCTCGCCCGGTCACCGTACCGAGGGACGGTCGCGTGCACGCCGACGACACCCGTCGGAGCGCCACGTCCTGGGTGACCTGCATCCGTCAACGGCTGCACCAGGATGACCTGATGCTGTATTCGCAGGACGGCCCACTTGCTCGCCGTATAACGTTCGTGTTATTACTTGGGGAGAGGTGGAACTGGAGCCCGGGGTTGACGAGTGGTTCGACTCGCTCAGTCGGGACGATCAGGAGACGGCCGTCTTCTACGTTGATCTCTTGGCGGAGCGGGGTGTGCTGCTCGGTGAGCCGTACACCAGGCAATTGCACGGCAAACTGCGGGAACTCCGCTTCCATCTCTCTCGCGAGGCGGTGCGCATCACCTACTGGATCGCATCGGGTAGGAGGGTCATCCTGCTCACTGTGTTCAAGAAGCAGCGGATGCGCGAGGTCAGTGAGATCGAACGGGCGGTACGGGCGATGGAGCGGTGTATCGCCGAGGCGCACACGGCAGATGAGGAGTGAGGCCATGGCCGAGCGCAAGGCGTGGGCCGACAAGCGTGCCGAGATCATGAGTCGTCCCGGCGCCGGAGCCGCATACGAGGCCGCTCGTCTGCGGTTCGAGCTTGGAGAGGCGGTACGGCAGCGCCGCGAGGAACTCGGGCTCACGCAGGCCGAACTGGCCGAGCGGGCCGGCCTCAAGCAGCCCGCGGTCGCTCGCTTCGAGGCGGGAGGCACCATGCCGACCATCCCCATGCTGGAACGTCTCGCCGAAGCGCTCGAAGTACGGCTCAACGTCCAGTTTCAACCGCTCCGCGAGGCAAGCTGACTCGCCGTCGCCGCAAGTTGGACAAGGTCGTCAACTAGAGTGGTCGGTGTGGTGGTGGTGGACGGGGCCGGGCGGAGGTGACGTTACGGGCCGGGCTCGTCCCGCGCGTGCTGCTCGCCCTCGCCGCGCTCGTGGTGGCCGCGGTTCCCGAGGCGGTGCGGGTCGTCGACGCCTCCGGCTGCCCGGCGCGTGACGCTCGCGTCGCGGCGGTCTACCCGATCACCGGCTACTGGATCAACCCGCGGCCCGACCGGTGCGAGACGCGCGAGGTCGTCTCGGCGATCCGCCGGCTCGGTGGCGACACGGTCGTCACGTTCGGTTCGCGGCTCACGGCGGTCCGGGCGGACGAGGCCGGACGGCTGTTCGACGCGCGCACCGGCCAGGCCGACCCCGCCTTCGCCGGCTGCCTCGACGGGGGCAGGCCCTGCTACCTGGCCGCCCGCGACGCCGCGCCGGGCAAGGAGATCCGCCGCGCCTTCACCTACGTCGCCCCCGAGCACTTCGGACCGGGTCTGCTGCGCTGTCCCGGCCTCGACCGGCGCATCGAGAGCGGCGGGCGCTCCTACTACCGGATCCTGCTGGGCGCCTCCTGCGCCGCCGGGCCGTTCGACCTGGTCCTCGCCGTCTCGGACGGCGACGGCATCGGCAACCTGCTGGCCGAGGCGGCCGGCCACGGCATGAGGGTCTACCCCGGGCTGCCGACCGCGCCGCAGGACCCCGCCAAGCCGTGGCTGCCCCACCTGGCCCACCTCGACGTGGTGAACACCTTCACCCGCCGGGTGCTGGACGACTACCGGCACCGGCACGGGGCCTCGTCCGCGCTCGCCGGGGTGTACCAGTCGTTCGAACTGGCCATGCGGGACCGGGCCGACGACGACGAGGTGCTGGCCCTGTACCGCGCGCAGCACGCGGTGGCCGCCGCCGCGCTGCCCGGCCGGACGATCGTGGTCAGCCCCTACTGGGACGCCCGCCGGGGGCGCGGCTTCCCGCCCGCCGAGGCGGGCGTGGGGTTCGCCGAGATCGCCGCCACCCGGGCGGGCGCCCCCATGGCCATCGCCATCCAGGACGGGCGGGGCGCCGGCAAGGTGCCCGTGTACGGCCCCGACCAGGCCGAAGCCCCGGTGGAGCCCCGCCTGGAGCCGGTCGTGGGCGCGGTGACCAACCGGCAGGCGTACCTGGGCTCGACCCGCGACTACGTCGAGGCGGTGGCGGGCCGTCCGGTGCCGGGCGTGGAACTGTGGGTGAACGTCGAGCTGTTCGAGCCCACCCCCGTGGCCGGCGAGTGCTCCAGGACCGACCCGCGTCCGCTGCGCGGCCGCACCTCCAAGGCCCGGGTGGACAGCCAGATCATGGCCGTGGGCGGACACGCAGCCAAGATCATCGCCTATCGCTGGGAGCCGTTCGTCGTCTGCCGCGACGACTGGGACAGCCCCTCGCTGGGCGAGAGCATCGCGGCGGCCTGGCACGATCCGCTCGTTGTGCGCGCCACCCGCGGCCACGTGGACGGGCGCGACGGCATCCAGGTGCGGGGCCACCACCTGCGGGGCGGCGCGCTGCGCATCTCCTACCGGCAGCCCGGCGGCCTGGCGACGACCGTCACGGCGGCCCAGGAACGGCACGAGCCGGCCGCCGCGCCGGGCGGCCTGGAGACGGCCTGGGCGCCGTTCACCGCCGCCGGCCTCGACCCGGCCCACCCGTGGATCACCGTCACGGCCGTCAACGCCGTCGGCCGCACCAGCACCACCCCCTACACGTTCCGCGGCTGACGCCGTATCTCCGGCGTTTCCAGCAGGCGGAAGCCGTCGTGACTGCGGACCGCCGGTGTCCCGTCGTGGTGCAGGGCGTCCAGGACCCGGACGGCGAACGCCTCGGACGCGAGATCCCGAACCTCATCCGCGGTGACCCAGCGAAAAGCGCGAGCTTCATCAGTTGTGGTGAGTCGACCGCCGATGGCCTCGCAGCGGAAGACCAGGGCGACGATGCCGTGGGCCATGTTCTTGTAGACGCCGGTCAGGACGACGGGCTCCACGTCCAGGCCGGTCTCTTCGCGAACCTCTCGCAGCAGACCGCTTCTGATGTCCTCCTCGCGTTCCAGCACCCCGCCCGGAGCCTCCCAGGAGTCGTTGTCGCGGCGTTGAGTGAGCAGCGCCCGGCCCTGACCATCGATGATCACACCCGCCACGCTGACGGAGTGCTTGCTGTGGTGATCCATGGAATGTCCTCCGCGCGCTGCTGATCGCTCTTCTCGGACCTCGATACATGAATGTACGAGTTGTGGCCGAGAGCCGTTGCCGGCGGATCCGGCACGACCAGTGGTCGAGCCTGGGTGGGCAGGGGGCGAGCGCCTGCCCATCCAGGGGCCGTCAGGTGAGCGTGGCCGCGTACGGGTCCCAGTCCACTGGCAGCGGGTCGGGCACCGGCGATCCGGAGCCGAGCCCGCGGAACTCGCCCCGCTCGCCCGACTCCGTCACCGCCGCCATGATCTCCAGGACGTGCAGCGCGAGCGCGCCCGACGCCCGGTGCGGGACGTCGGCCCGGATCGCGCGGGCCATGTCGAGCACGCCGATGCCGCGCCCCGCCGTCGTGCCCTCCAGCGGCAGCTCCCGCCAGTCGAGGTCATGCAGGCCCCGGGCCAGCAGTGGGCCGTCGAAGGTGTTGGGATCGGGCAGCGACAGGGCTCCTTCGGTGCCGATGACCTCGATCAGCCTCTTGCTGACCGGCGAGTCGAAGCTGAACGTGGCCCCGGCGGTCGGGCCGTCCGCGAAGTCGATGAGCGCGTTGACGTGGGTCGGCACGTCCACAGGGAAGACCGTGCCCGCCTTCGGCCCCGAGCCGACCACCCGGTGCTCGCGGGCCCGTCGGGTGCTCGCCGACACGCGGGCGGCCGGGCCGAGCAGCGCGACGAGCGCGGTCAGGTAGTACGGGCCGAGGTCGAACAGCGGCCCCGCCCCCCGCTGGTAGAAGAACTCGGGGGTGGGGTGCCACGACTCCGGGCCCATGCCCTGGGTGGCGGCCGTGACCGCGACCGGGGTGCCGATCAGGCCTGACCGTACGGCTCTGATCGTGGACTGGATGCCGGCGCCGAGGAAGGTGTCGGGGGCGTTGCCGACGCGCAGCCCCCGGTTGTCCGCCTCCGCCAGCACCTTGGCCGCCTCGTCCATGTCCAGGGCCAGCGGCTTCTCGCCGTACACGTGTTTGCCCGCCCGTAAGGCGGCCAGCGCCACCGCGGCGTGCGCCGACGGGACGGTGAGGTTGACGACGATCTCCACCTCGGGCAGTGCCAGCACGGTGTCCAGGCCGCCGGAGACGGGGACGCCGTACTCCTCGGCCACGGCGGCGGCGCGCGCCTCGTCGAGGTCGGCCACGGCCAGCACCCGCACGTCCGGGAACGCCGTGAGGTGCCGCAGGTACTGGCCGCTGATCACTCCGGCGCCGACGAGCGCCACGCCCACCGGGCCCGTCCCGGACGTCATGAGACCCCCAGCGAGGACAGGTAGGAGCGGCTGTCCGCGAGCGCCTCGAAGACGTCGCCCGCGCAGGTGTCCAGCTCGACGATCCGCCACGCGCCGGGCGCGGCGGCGAGGATGGCGGGCACCGGCATGACGCCGCCGCCCACGGCCGTGTGCGGCTCGCCCTTGACGCCGGGCCCGTCCTTGACGTGCAGGGCCAGCACCCGGTCGGCGAGCCCGCGCAGCAGGGCGGGCACGTCGGCCCCGCCCACCTGCGCCCAGTAGGTGTCCACCTCCAGGAACACCTCCGGCTCCAGCAGGTCGGCCAGCGCCTCCAGGGCGTGCCGGCCGTCGATCCGCGGCTCGATCTCCCACCAGTGGTTGTGGTAGCCCAGCCGCATGCCGTGGGCGGCGGCCTGCGCGGCCAGGCCGTTGAGCCGGTCGGCCACCCGCGCCAGCCCGTCGCGGGTGGTGAACTCCTCCTCCGCGATGCCGCCCGGGATGATCACGAGGTCGGTGCCGATCGTGGCGATCGCCTCGAACACCTCCTGCGGCTCCCGGCTCAGCAGCGCGTAGGCGTGCGTGCTGGAGACGGTCAGCCCCAGGTCGTCGGCCACCTGGCGGAAGCCCTTGGGGTCGGTCATCGGGTCGTACGGTTCGACGGCGCCGTAGCCGAGTCCGGCGATGCGGCGCAGCACGCCGTCCCGGTCGGCGGCTAACGCGTCCCTGACGGTGTAGAGCTGGACGCTGAGCGGTTGCACCACTATCCCTCCTGGTTCCGGACGCCGAGCAGGTGCTCGATCGCGAGCTGGTTGAGCCGGGTGAAGTGGAAGCCGCGCTCGGCGGCCACGTCGGGATCGAAGTCGTCGGCGGCGAGGTCGGCCAGCGTCTCGCCCGGCGCGAGCGTCGGCACGGCCAGCTCGTCCACCCGCGAGGCGCGCAGCGCGTCCTGCACCTCGGGGTCGGCCCGGAAGGCGCGCGCCTTGTCCTTCAGGATCAGGTAGGTGCGCATGTTGGCCGCCGCCGACACCCACACGTCCTCGGGGTCCTCGGTGCGCAGCGGCTTGTAGTCGAAGTGTCTCGGCCCGTCGTAGCCGCCGTGCTCCAGCAGGTCCACCAGGAAGAACGCGCTCTTCACGTCGCCGTGCCCGAACACCAGGTCCTGGTCGTACTTCGGCCCGTGCTGGCCGTTGAGGTCGATGTGGAAGAGCTTGCCGTGCCAGAGCGCCTGCGCGATGCCGTGCACGAAGTTCAGCCCGGCCATCTGCTCGTGCCCCACCTCGGGGTTGAGCCCTACCATTTCCGGGTGTTCCAGCTCGTTGATGAACGCCAGGGCGTGCCCGATCGTGGGCAGCAGGATGTCGCCGCGCGGCTCGTTCGGCTTGGGCTCCAGGGCGAACCTGAGGTCGTACCCCTGGTCCAGGACGTACTGGCTGAGCAGGTCGAGCGCCTCCTTGTAGCGGGCGAGCGCGGCGCGCACGTCCTTGGCGGCGTCGGACTCGGCGCCCTCGCGGCCGCCCCAGCACACGTACGTCCGCGCGCCCAGCGACGCCGCCAGGTCGAGGTTGCGCATGACCTTGCGGATCGCGTGGCGCCGCACGTCGCGGTCGTTGCTGGTGAACGCGCCGTCCTTGAACACCGGGTGGGTGAACAGGTTGGTGGTGGCCATCGGGACCTTCATCCCGGTCTCGTCCAGCGCCTTGCGGAACGCCGCGACGGCCCGGTCGCGGTCGGGCTCGACGGCGAGCAGGTCGTCGTCGTGGAAGGTGACTCCGTAGGCGCCCAGCTCGGCCAGGCGGTGCACGCTCTCCACCGGGTCGAGCGGCGGCCGGGTGGCGTCGCCGAAGGGGTCGCGCGCCTGCCAGCCCACCGTCCACAGGCCGAAGGTGAAGCGGTCGTCGGGAGTCGGAGTGAATGCGGCCATCGGCCCTCCAGCGGCTCTACTATTAGTCCACAATCTGTACATAATCCTCGGAGGCGGGTGTGAACACGTCAAGAGGCGTGCGGCACGATTCCATGCGTGCCCGTAACCTCGCCGTCGTGCTCGGGGAGATCCGCAGGTCCGGGCCGCTCACCAGGGCAGCGCTCGCGGACCTGACCGGGCTGACCAAGACGACCGTGTCGAAGCTGGTGTCCGACCTGCTGGAGGCGGGCGCCGTCATCGAGACCGGCGCGGTGCGCGACGGCGAACGCGGCCGGCCCGGCGTCGCCGTCGCCCTGTCCGGGCACCGCGTGGCCACGCTCGGGCTGGAGATCAACGTCGACTACCTCGCCGCCTGCGTCGTGGACCTCACCCGCGCCGTGCGGGTCCGCCGCACACGGCCGGCCGACAACCGCAACTCCCGCCCCGAGACGATCCTGTACGAACTGCGCGACCTGGCCCGCTGGGCGGTGTCCGA
Source organism: Nonomuraea sp. NPDC047897 (assembly GCF_043204415.1). NCBI lineage: Bacteria > Bacillati > Actinomycetota > Actinomycetes > Streptosporangiales > Streptosporangiaceae > Nonomuraea > Nonomuraea sp. NPDC047897. The sequence goes on from NZ_JBIDCC010000001.1 coordinate 620,830, forward strand.
GGCCGAAGCGCTGGGGCTGCGCGTCACCGGCGCGGCGCTGGCCGTACCCGGACCGGTCGAGGCCGGGCTGCTCCGCAACGCCCCGCACCTCGGCTGGCGCGACGTGCGGGTGACCGGCCTGCTGGACCTGCTCGACCTGCCGTTCGAGGTGGACAACGAGGCCAACCTCGCGGCGCTCGGCGAGCTGTGGTTCGGCTCCGGGGCGACCGACTTCCTCTACGTCTCGGGAGAGATCGGCATCGGCGCCGGCCTGGTGGTGGACGGAGCGCTGTTCCGCGGCACGAACGGCCAGGCGGGAGAGCTGGGACACGTCGTCGTCATGCCCGACGGGCCCGGGTGCCGGTGCGGCGGGCGGGGCTGCCTGGAGGTGTACGCGGGGCAGGACGCGCTGCTCGGCGCGGTCGCACCGCTGAGCGGCCGGGTCGCCGCGCTGCCCGGCGCGGCGGCCGGGATGTCGGCCCAGGCGCCCTCCCTCGAAGGACTGGCCGGGCTGCTGGAGGCGGGCGACCCGGTGGCCCGGGCGGCCTGCGAGGAGGCCGGCCTGGCGCTCGGCACCGCCCTCACCTCGGCCGTCCACCTGCTCGACCCCGGCATGATCGTGCTGGGGGGCTCGTTCGGGCTGCTGTTCCCGTGGCTCGAACGGCCGGTCGGCGACGTGCTGTCGGCGCGGCTGGGGCAGATGCGGCGGACGCCGCCCCGCCTGGTGGCCTCGCAGGCCGGCGCGGACGCCGCCGTCCTGGGCGCCGCCGGCCTCGTCATCCAGCGCGTCGTCGCCGACCCGACCGCCGTCCTGAACCTCTGACCCGCCCGTGCCCATCGAGCCGCTGCGCGTCACCGAGACGGCATCGTGATCACTGCGCGGCAGAATCGGCTGGCACTGCCGCCGATCGAAGGATCTCTCCATGAAGCAGGTCGTCGCCGTACTTCTGGCCGGCGTCTCCATCGCCACCCCCGCCCAGGCCGCCGTCGCCTCCTCCGATCCGGTCTCGGCGCTGAAGAGCCGGATCACCGCTGGCAAGGGCGTGACGTTCACCGACGTCACCTCCTACGTGCAGCTTTCGGGCAAGACCAAGGTCATGAGCCGCTGGGGAACGCTCCAGTTCGGCAAGTCGGGGCTCGCCGCCTCCGACGTCTCCGTCAAGGCCGCCAAGGAGTACGGGAAGTCCGTCGTCTTCGTCGATGAACGCGTCATCACCGTGGGAAAGGTCTCCTACCGGAAGGGCGGCCCGTTCGCGGAGAGAGGGCCCAAGGGCAAGCCTTGGCTCAAGACCAACAAGTGGCTGCCGGTCGGGTTCAGCGGCGCGTTCAGCCAGCCCGTCCACGCCACCGAGCCGGGGACGCTCAAGGCGCTGATATCCGCGGGAAAACGGTCGGGCCGGATGTACACGGGGACCGTCACCTTCGGACAGCTCTGGAAGGTCTCCCCTTGGGCCCGGGCGAGCCTGGTGCGCAAGGAGAGCGACGAGCTCATCCACTACACGCTCACGCTGGGCTCCGACAACCTGCCCAGCAGGTTGGTGACGACCTACCTGGCGGAAGCACATTGGCCCGGGATGAGCACGGAGGGCGACGAGATCCACAACGAGACCGTCTACAAGGGTTGGGGCAGCCGCTACACGATCACGCCACCGCCGGCGAGCCAGGTCCACACGGGCAGGGAGTAACCCAGGTTCCGACCCACTGCCACCGTCCCGCCATCATCCGCCTCGTCGGCGCGGTACTGGCCGAACAGACCACTCATACACCACATCCGTGGACGTGACCCGTGCCCATGCCGGCCCGCTCAGCGGGTCAGGGCCGCCGCCAGGATGTCCACGAGCGCGGCCGCCTGCGAGCCGTCCTCGTCGAGGTCGGGATCGAGGATGGTGACCTGCAGCCCGGCGGCCCCCGGCAGGCGCAGCAGACCGCGCAGCAGCCGCACCATCCGGTCGGCGTCGAGCCCGCCTGGCGTGGGCGAGTCGACCGCCCGCAGCACCGACGGATCCAGCACGTCCGCGTCGACGTGGATCCAGAACCCGTCCAGTTCGTCCCGCACCAGCACCTTCCGTGCCGCCTCCACCGCGGCGGCCACCGCGTCGCTCGCTGCGTCGTTCGCCGTGTCGTCGTTGATGGCGTCGGCGGGCACGGAGGTGATGGCCGTGCCCGCGAAGTCGCCGAGATCCTCCTCGTCGCGGATGCCGAGCACGATGACGTCCTCCTCGCGCACGTACGGGCGCAGCCCGTCGATGTCGGTCAGGTAGTCGTCACCGCGTCCGGTGGCCAGCGCCAGGTCCTCGCCGGCCGCCGCGCCGACGTGCGGCGAGTTGCCCAGGTGCCGGAAGTCGGAGTGGGCGTCCAGGTAGGCCACGCCGTAGCGTCCTGCCCGGCGCAGGGCCAGGGCCGAGCCGAGCAGGATCGAGCAGTCGCCGCCCAGCACGACCGGGAAACGGCCGGAGTCGCGCAGCGCCGTGATCCGGGTGGCCAGCTTGCGGGTGTACGCGGCGATGGCCGGGCCGTTGCGCACCCCGTCGCCCGGCTCCCAGGTGGCCACGTAACGCGGCGGCACCACCACGCCCACGTCCTCGGCGCCGATCCGGCCGAGCAGCCCGGCGTCGCGCAACGCCCAGGGGGCCTTGTAGCAACCGGGCACCGTGCCGGGCGCGGGGGGCCGCAGCCCCAGGTTCGACGGGGCGTCGAGGACGGCAAGCTTGGCGTCAGTGATTATAGTGGTCATAGTCCTGACGGTAACACGAAAGGGAGGCCATGGGGCACTTCGCACAGTTCGGTCTCGTGACGCTGGACCTGGCCAACACCTGGGACGCCTACCTGGACGAGCCCGAGCGGCTGCCCGACGTGGCGGCGCTCCGGCGCTTCTGCGACGAACTGGAGGAAGCCGCGACGGAAGTGGGGGAGAGCGACCTGGCCGCCGTCCGCGCCGTCCGGTCGCGGCTACGGGCCGTGCTCGCCGCCGAGCCCGGCGAACGGGCGCGAGCCCTCGCCGCATGGGCGGCGGAACTACCGGCGCGGGCGGTGGTCGCGGTGGTGGACGGCCTGCCGGAACTGCGGCTCGCCGCCGCCGGGAACGCGCCGCCGGCCGACCGGCTGGCCGTGCGGGCCGTCCGCGAACTGCTGGCCATCGCCGGCGCGGGCGACTGGGAGCGGCTGCGGCTGTGCGCCGCCACGCCGTGCCGGGACGCCTTCGTCGACCGCAGCAGGCCGGGGCGACGGCAGTTCTGCTCGACCCGGTGCGCCAACCGCGCCCACGCCGCCGCCTCCCGCGCCCGCCACCGAGCCTGACGTCACGCGTGCGTCCCCGCGCCGGGCACCGCGCCGCAGGCGGGCCGTGGCCAACGCCGACGACCCGGTCGCCGTGGACATCGCCGCTCTGATGCCGGGCGCGACCACGACGTACGGCCTGGCTGATCCCGCGGACTTCCGCGCGAGCGACTGGTCGTCGAGGCGACCTGAACGCGGTTCGTCCCGCACCAAGAGGGCGGACGCGTCGCCTCCGGGTGCTGATCCCGAGTGTTCGCGTAACCGAAGAAACCATGACACAGGATGTCGGGTTTTTGGGTGAGCATGGTCGCTGGTCGGCGCCGATGGAGGACGCCGACCGAGCCCTACGGACAGACAAGGATCGCCATGCTCGAAACACGAGAAGCTCTCCAGGAGCTGCAGGCTTTGCTGGATGCTTCTCTCTCCCGTTCCACCTCGCATCTCCGCTCGATCATCACGACCGAGAGCACACTGACCGCGGAGGAGCTCACCAGGGTCCTCACTGGCATGTGCACCCTGGCGCTGTCCACCGTGACGGCGAAGGGCGAACCGCGGATCAGCGGGGTGGACGGGCACTTCCTGTACGGGAAGTGGCACTTCGGCACGGCGCGCACAGCTGCCAAGGCCCGCCATCTGGCTGCCCGCCCCGCCGCCAGTGTCGCGCACATGCGCGGTGAGGACCTGGGCGTGTTCACGCACGGCACGGTGGAAATCCTCAACCCGCCGGGCGGCGAGCCGGCCGCCGACTGGCCGGACCTGCTCGCCTACTTCAAGAACTTCTACGGCGACGACCTCTTCGACTGGGACAACGAAGTGGTCTACTACCGGCTGCATCCGCACTGGATGAGCGTCTTCGCCCCCGACATCGCCAAGCTCACGGAGGTGTCCCGTTCGTGATCTGTCCGCGGCACGTGCCGCTTCGGGACCGGCCACGTGCTGCAGGACCTGCTGAAGCGGTCGCTCAGCGCCATTGGGGTGATGAGCGACCGCCGTGGTGTGGCGTGATCGATTCGTTCGGCTTGGGCGGCGGGCCGCCCAAGCGCTGTGTTGCGAAAGGGTGGACCCAGGTTGACAACATTCGTACGGGATGTCGCGAGTATGGGGTGCGAGACCATCGACGTGGTGGGGGCTCGTACCAACAATCTGCGGGACGTGTCGGTGAGCATCCCCAAGGGGCAACTCGTCGCCTTCACCGGCGTGAGCGGCAGCGGCAAAACCTCGCTGGCCATCGACACCCTGCACAACGAGGCCCAACTGCGATATCTGGAGGGGCTTTCGCCGTTCGTACGGCAGTACATCACCCAGCGCAATCGCCCGAAGGTCGACCGCATCCTGGGACTCGGCGCGACGCTCGCGGTCGACCAGCGCCGCCTGAACCGCAACCCCCGCTCCACGGTCGCGACGATCACCGGCATCGATGGGCACCTGGGACTGCTGTACTCGCGCCTTCCGACCATCGGCGCGGGCCCGGCGGCGGAGAGCGGAGACGGGCATCTGACGACCGCTCACTTCGACCGCAACACGCCGGAAGGGAGCTGTGCGGACTGCCACGGGGTGGGCGGACGCTGGCAGGCGCAAGAGGACCTGATCATCACCCACCCGGAGCTTCCGCTCTTCGAGGGGGCGTCACCCTGGTACGCGAAGTGGCGGTCGGGGGAGCACGCGTTCGTACCGGCACTCGCCGACAAGCGGGGCGTGGACCTCGGTCGGCCGTGGCAGTCGCTGCCTGAGGAGTTCCGTCACTGTGTGCTGTACGGCACGGGTGACGAGAAGATCGAGGCGACCGTCGACATGTCGAACAAGAAGGAAACGGTCGCTGTGACCTACACCTTGAGCCAGCCGCTACGGGGCGCGCTCGCCGAGGTGGAGCGGGTGTTCGTGAACGCCCAGACCTCCAGTGCCAAGCAGCGTTACCTGCCGTACATGCGCAAGCAGCCCTGCGGCACCTGCGGCGGCAGCGGGTACGACCAGGTGGCCAGGTCCGTGCGGATCGGTGGACTGACGTACCCCGAGCTGCTCCAGGTGGAAGTACGGGAGGTGCGCGGCTGGGCGCAACGTGTGGCGGATGACCTGGGCGTCCGGGAGCGCGAGGTGGGTGAGCCACTGCTGCAGGATCTGGGTCGCAGGCTCGCGATCCTTGACCGGCTCGGCCTGGCCCATCTCCAGCTGTCCAGGAGCGCGGCGACGCTGTCCGGGGGTGAGTTGCAGCGGACCCGGCTCGCCGCGCAGCTCAGTACCGAACTGAGCGGCATCATCTTCGTCCTTGACGAGCCGGGGACCGGGCTGCATCCGGCGGACAAGGCGCACCTGCTCGACATCGCCCTGGAAGTGCGTGCGGCCGGCAACACGGTGCTCCTTGTCGAGCACGACCCTGAGCTGATCGCCCGGGCCGACTGGGTGATCGATATGGGGCCTGGCGCGGGCCGCCTCGGCGGTGAGGTTCTGGTGTCGGGTCCTCCCGCTGACGTGGCCGCCCACCCGACGTCGCTGACCGGGCGCCATCTTTCCGGCGAGGGCTCGCGGCTGCGCCGGACCCGCCGCCCGGCCCCGGACGACACCGGCTGGGTGGAACTGCACGGCCTGCACGCGCACAACGTGACAGCGGACCTCGTGCGTTTCCCCGTCGGTCGGCTCACCTGCCTGACCGGGGTGAGCGGCAGCGGCAAGAGCACCCTGCTCGGCGCGCTTGGGGCGAGCGCGGAGGCCGCCCTCAACGGAACGGCGACCGACACGGTGCGCAAGGTGACCGGCCTCGAAGGGTTCGGTTGGGTCGCCGTCGTCGATCAAGAACCGCTCGGGCGGACACCGCGGTCCAACCCGGCCACGTACAGCAAGGCATTCGACATTGTCCGCAGGCTGTTCGCCGAGACACCCCTGGCGCGCAGGCACGGGGTCAATGCCTCCTGGTTCAGCTTCAACACCGCAGGCGGTGGCCGCTGCGAGACCTGCACCGGCTATGGCCGGAAGCTGGTCGACATGCACTTTCTGCCGGATGTGTGGGTGGTCTGCGACGCGTGCGAGGGCAGGCGCTACAAGCCGGAGGCCTTGGAGATCAGGTATCAGGGGCTGGCCATCGACCAGGTGCTCGAGCTGACCGTCGCCGAGGCCATGGAGCGGTTCTCCGAGCCCCGGCAGCTCGCGGAGACCCTGGGAGCCCTGAACCAGGTCGGGCTTGGCTATCTCCAACTCGGCCAAAGTGCCACCGAGCTGTCCGGCGGCGAGGCGCAGCGGCTGAAGCTGGCGTCCGCGATCCAGCGCGGTGCAGCGAGCCGCAAGGCCGGGCTCGTCATTCTCGACGAGCCCGTGTCGGGCCTGCACCCGTCTGACATCCAGCGCGTGGTGGATGCGCTCGATGTGTTGATCGACTCGGGCAACACCGTGGTCGTGGCCGAGCATGACATCCCCGTCGCCGCGTCCGCGGACTGGGTGATCGACCTGGGGCCGGGGGCTGGTCCGGACGGGGGTGCGGTGGTCGCGGAGGGCACTCCGGACGTCGTCGCGACGGCGGACACCCCGACGGCCGGTTTGTTGCGGCGGTACGCGGCCGGCCTGCCGCTCCTGCCGGTGCGGGAAGGAGCGCGCTGCTGAGACGCCCGATTCATGACTGTCCCTCGGGATGAGGGCCGGCCACCAGGCAGCGGCGCTGCGTCTGGTCATAGCCGGCCATGGTCCCGCCGGGGCGCAGCCCGCCACCATCCCCGTCGATGCCGAGATCGTGGCCATCCTCCGCGCGCAGCAAGGAGTCGCACGTCAAATGCTCAACGATCGGAGGAGCGGCGCCGAAGCCCTGCCGCGCTACCTGTTCCTGCGCACGCGGGGCAACCGGCTCGGCCGGCATCCCTACCCAGCCGAGACCTACCAGTCACTGCTTCGAGAGCTCACCCAGCGGCTGAACGTCACCGACAGCATGGGCCGGCCGGTTCACATTTCCCAGACGCACCGCAACCGGCACACCCGGGCAACCGGCTTGATCAACGCGGGCGTTCCCATTCACGTGGTGATGAGGAGTCCCGCGGCATATCGCGCCCCTCGGCCGCAGAAGACGAGCCCGCCGCCTCATCTTCGGCCGCCGTGGGAGTGCTCGCGCGCAAGCTGGAGGAAGAACGAGGTGCTCGGCGCCGTGAGGTTGCGGAACTGCGCCGAGCATTGGAAGTAGCTCAAGGGGAGAACCTGGAGCTGACGCCGCGCGGCAGCTACCTCGAAGCCGAGATCGACGGCGACCTCCTGAAGATCCCCGCCCACGACCCGGACGCCCCGGCCGACACGATGGCGCCGATCGCGATCCGCGTGTGGGAGCCGCACCCGCGCCGGCATCTCGAAGCCGACAGCCCGGTCCGGTCATCTCTTGGCCTGCTGGAAGAACCGCACCTGCTGAACGCGTCCGTCAAGGCGATCGTGCGAGCTCACCCGTGGAGGGCTCGTCGGGCATGGCGGCCCTTGGTGGTGGCGAGACACAAGAGTTGCCCATGGTGGCGGAACGAATGCGCAAGGTGACGCCTGTCGTGCCGGCTGTCGGGTGCGCTGTCAGGTGGGCGTCCGCCGCCGGGACCGAGGGGCGGACGTCTATGGCGACCTATTTCACCGCGCATAACAGGTAAAGGTGCGGTGTGCAGCGTTCGCGGCTGGCGGGTCGCCGAGGAAAGTGACGCCAGGAGTCCGTACAGGGGGAGCGCGATGGACTGTCGGCAGGATGGGACCTTCGGCGTACGGGTGGCGGGACTGCCGGCCGGCGGGCTGGAAGAGCTGCGCTTCGCGCGCACCTGGGAGCTGGTGGACGAGCTCCTCGAACTGGAGGGCGAGCCGGAGGACGGCCTGGCCGATCTGCTGGCCGCCGAGCTGGCGGGCAAGGTGGAGACGCTGCGCAGGCTGGCGGGCGACGACGCGTTCCTGCGCGGGCTGGCCTGTTGCGGGCCGGTCCTGTCGGCGCGGCTGGAGAGCTGGCTCGCCGCGCCCGACGCGGTGCCGAAGGTGCCGGCGCTCGCCCGGCTGGCCAGGCAGGTGGCGCGGGCCGCCGCCACGACCAGCCCGCACGCCGCGTTCGTGATCAGCGGTCTGGGCCGCTGGGAGGACGACGGTCCGGCGGAGACGCCCGCGGGGCGGCTGCGCTGGAAGGCGGTGGCCGAGATCGAGCTGGGCACGGTCTGGCGGGTCTGGGAGGCGCTGTCCCGGCGGCCGGGCCTGCGGGAGGCGGTCGAGGTCCGCGTCAACCCGAGCCTGTGGCAGGAGGACGGGTGGCTGTGGTTCCTGGGGGCGGGGGAGCGGGAGACGCTGACCCGGCTGCCAGCGGAGCCCACGCTGACCGGGGTGTTCGCCTGGTTGCGCGGGACGACGGCCCCGACCGTCGGCGCGCTCGAACGGGCCGTCGCCGTTCCGGGCCTGGTGGAGCGGCTGCTGGAGGTCGGCGTGCTGGAGCGGCGCCGGCCGTTCGCCGACCAGGCGCTGGACCCGCTGGCCGACCTCGCCGCCTGGGCCGAGGAGGTGCTGCCGGGCGACTCGCCCGACCGGCCGTGGCTGCCCACGGCGCTGCGCGAGGCCGTCCAGGCGACGTACGGCGAACGCATCCGGCACGTGGCCGGCTGGCTGCTGGCCCGCCTCGGCGACAAGGCGGGAGTGGGCGGCAGGGGCCCGGGGGCCGGGCCCGGCGGGAAGAGCCCGGCCGGGGCCACTTCGGGACGGAACGGGGACGCGGCGGCCACGGCCGAGCCGGTGCCCGGCGGCGGCAGGGCGCGGCTGGCGGACGCGAGCGTGCGCCTGGAGACCGCCGTGTCGCCCGAGCCGCCCGTCGTCTGCGGGCGGGCGGCGTGGCGGCCGGTGCTGCGCGACCTCGACACCGTGCGCCGCCTGGTGGCCGTGTTCGACCCCGACCTGCTGGTCAAGCTGGCCGCCGCCGAGCACTTCCTGGAACGGCACGGGGCCGGCGCGTCCGTGCCGTTCCCGCGCTTCTACCGTGACGCGCTCGCCTCGCCGGAGCTGCGGACGCTGCTCGACCGCGGCCCGGGCCAGGGCGGCGCGGCGGACGGGCCGGGAGCGGGCGGGCCGGGCGCGATCGGCGGGCCGGCGGCGCGCCGCCTGGCAGCGCTGCGCCGCGAGACCTGGGACGCCCTGTACGGCGGGCCGGTGGACGGCCGGGGCGTGGTCACCGCCGACCCGGACGTGGTGGACAAGCTCGCCGCCTCCTGGCCGGCGTTCGTCCGCCCGCCCGGCTCCGTCACCTGCTACGGGCACCTGATGCCGGGGCCGGAGTTCGTGCTGAACGCCGTGACCACCGGTTACGGCCGCGGCACCGGGCGCACCCGCTACCTGCTGGCCCGCGCCGGCCTGGCCACCGGCGGGGCGCTCGACGCCGAGGGGGGCGGGCGCCGGCCGGTGGCCGAGTGCCTGGGCAGCTTCGGCGACCACCTCAACCTGCGTCCGGCCGCCGCCACCCCCGTGGACTACCCGTTCACCGTCACCGACCGGCCGGGTCCGGCGCTGACCGAGCTGCGCGTCTCCTACGACGCGGCGACCCAGCGCCTGGCGCTGACCGACGCGGACGGCGCGCCCGTGCTCCCCGTCCACCTCGGCATGACCGGGGAGCGGGTGCTCCCGCCGGCCTGGTCGTTCCTGGTGCGGGTGTTCGGCGAGCCGCCCGCCGCGATGCCGTCGCCGTGGGGGCTCGGCGGGAGCGCCGCCGACGTGGTGCTCGCCAGGCCGCGGTTGCGGGTCGGCTCGGTGGTGCTGGCCCGCGCCGGCTGGCGGACGGTGGCCGCCGAGCTGCCCATCCCGGCCGACGGAGAGAGCGACGCCGGATTCGTGCTGCGTACGGCCCGCTGGCTGCGGCGGCACGGCATCCCGCGGCGCTTCTTCGCCCGCTTCGGCACCGCCGGGCCCGGCGGTGAGCGCCGGCCGATGTTCGTGGACGTGGAGAACCATTTCCTGCTGCTGTCGCTGGCCCGGGCCGCCGCCCGCCGGGAGGGGCACGTGGTGCTGGAGGAGGCCGTGCCCGACCCGGCCGACGCCCCGGCCTACGGCTCGCACGGCCGCCGCGTCACCGAGTACGTCCTGGAGATCTCGGAGGGCTCGCGGCCCGGGTAGGGGCGTGCGCGGACGTCGCCGGGCCGGCCCTTTCGGTAGCCTTACGTGATTTGTAGGGACCATCGTGACAGAAGGGACGGCCCGTGCCCGACGACGCCGGCCTCCAAGCGCTCCGTGAGGCGGCGCGCTTCTCTCCGGACAACCTCCCGCTGCGCCGGCACCTCGCCGCCCAGCTTCTGGCGCAGGGATACCTCGCCGAGGCCGAGGCCGAATACCGCGCCGCGCTGCTGCTCGCCCCCAAGGACCCCGACATCAGCGCCGGACTGGCGGAGGCGTTCGTCCGACAGAGCGCCTTCGGGGCCGCCCTGTCGGCGCTGGAGCCGTTCCTCGCCGCGCCGGGCTACCCGCCGCGGATGGGCGTGATCGCCGCGCGGGCGCTGCTCGGCGAGGGAGACGGCACCGGGGCGGCGTACCGCTACCGCGACGCCGTCTCCCGCGACCCGTCGCTCGCCGACCCCGACCTGGCCGCCCGCCTCGCCCCGCCCCCGCCCCCCGCGCAGCCTCCGGCCCCCGGGCAGCCCGACCACGCCCAGCCGTACGGCCACGGCCGGCCGTACGGGCAGCCGTACCAGCCCTACGCCCCGCCGCAGCCGGTCCACGCGCCGCCCGGAGTGGACCAGAGCACCGCCGAGGTCGAGCGCCCGCCGGTCACCTTCGCCGACGTGGCCGGCATGGAGGCGGTCAAGGAGTCGCTGCGGGTCAAGCTGCTGCTGCCCGTCCAGCAGCCCGAGCTGTTCGCCGCGTACGGCAAGCGCTCCGGCGGCGGCGTCCTGCTGTACGGCCCGCCCGGAGCCGGCAAGACCCACCTGGCCAGGGCCGCCGCCGGCGAGCTGGGCGCGTCGTTCGTCAACGTGGGCCTGGCCGACATCCTCGACATGTACGTCGGCTCCAGCGAGCGCAACCTGCGCGCCACGTTCGAGATGGCCCGGCGCAACCGGCCGTGCGTGCTGTTCTTCGACGAGGTGGACGCGCTCGCCGCGCGCCGCTCCGACATGCGCCAGGCGCACACCCGCCAGCTCGTCAACCAGTTCCTGGCCGAGCTGGACGGCGTGGACGAGCACGCCAACGAGGGCGTGCTCGTGCTGGCGGCCACCAACGCCCCCTGGTACATCGACGTGGCCTTCCGCCGCCCCGGCCGCTTCGACCAGCTCGTCTTCGTGCCGCCGCCCGACACCGCCGCCCGCGCCGCGATCCTGCGCATCCTGTGCCGCGACAAGCCGCTGGCCGAGATGGACTTCGACGCGGTGGCCCGGGTCACCGAGCAGTTCGTCGGCGCGGACCTGAAGGGCGTCGTGGACCGCGCGGTCGAGGCGAAGCTGCACCAGTCGATCAGCGCCGGGCGGCCGCTGCCCATGTCCACGCCCGACCTGCTGGCGGCGGCACAGACGGTCCGGCCGACGTCGGTGCGGGAGTGGCTGGCCACCGCGCGAAACTACGTGCTGCACGCCAACGAGTCCGGGGCGTGGGACGAGCTGATGCCGTGGATCAAGGGCGGGAAATGGTGACAGCGGCGGCGCCGATCGAGCGGGCCCGGACGCTGCTGCAACTGCGCCGGCCCGCCGACGCCGAACGCGAGCTGCGTGGCGTGCTCGTCCAGGAGCCGCAGAACGCGCTGGCGCACGCCTTCCTCGCCGTCGCGCTGACCGAGCAGCGCCGCGGCCAGGAGGCGGTGGCGGAGGCGGGCGAGGCGGTGCGGCTCGCCCCCGACTCCTGGTTCGGCCACTACGTCGCCGGCCAGGCGCTCTTCCGGGCCGGCCGGCACGACGAGGCGATCACGGCGCTGCGCACGGCGCTGGACCTCAACCTGTCGTACGCGCCCATCTGGGAGGTGCTCGCCCGCATCCACCTGGACCGCGGCGAGTGGTCCCTGGCCGCCGGCGCGGCCCGGCGCGGGCTGGAGCTCGACCCGGAGGACTCCGACCTGGTCAGCCTGCTGGCGCTGGCCCTCACCGGGCTCGGCCAGGCCGCCGCCGCCCGGGACGCCGCGGCCCAGGCCGTCCGGCTGAGCCCGGAGAGCGCGCTGGCGCACCTGGTGTACGGGCGGGCGGCGCTGGCGGCGCGCCGGCCGGCGGAGGCGGCCGGCTCCTTCCGCGAGGTGCTCCGCCTCGACCCGGGCTTCGGCCAGGCCCGGGACCTGCTGGTGGCGGCGCTGAAACAGCGCAACCCGCTCTACCGCCGGTTGGAGGCGCTGCGTGGCCGGTTCTTCGGCGGGTGGCGGATGGTGTTCCTGCTGCCGGTCGCGCCGCCGCTCATCGCCGTGTTCGTGCTCATCGCGCTGCTGCACTGGGCGGCGTGGGTGGCGGAGGCGTTCACCACGCTGCGCCTGACGCGCGGCAAGGCGACCACGCTGTTGTTCGAGGCGGGCGAGAGCCGGGTGGCCGGGCTGTGCTGCGGCCTCCTCGCGGCGGGCGCGGCGCTGCTCACGCTCGGCATCGCGGTCGCGGGCGAGCCGGTCGGCACGGCTGGGGCGGCGGTCATGGCGCTGGTCACCCCCGTGCAGGAGGCCGCCCACACCGGTTCGCCGGCCGGCCGCCGGGTCCTGTACGGCTGGGCGGGCCTGCTCGCCGTGGCCGCCACCGTGTCGGCGGCGCTCGGCGAGATGTCCGGCGCCCTGCTGAGCTCCTACGCCGCGCTGGCGACGATCTGGATCGCGGCCGGGGTGCGCCGCCTGTTCACCCCGGCCCCCGATCCGGTCTAGCGCGCGCCGCGCAGGTTGGCGGCCAGCAGGTCGAGCAGCGGCTCGCGGCGTACGCACCGCCGCAGCAGGAACGAGTCGGCCAGCGCGACCAGCTCGTCGTCGTCGAGCCCCCCGAACAGCCCCGCGTACTCCGGCAGCAGCGCCTGCGCGAGCAGGATGTGCCTGACCAGGTCGTCGGTCTGGTAGCGGGCGCCCCACGGGTACGGCTCCCAGCCGGGCGCCTCCTCGGCGAGCAACCGGTGCAGCGGCGCCAGCACCTCCGCCGTCTCCTCCATCGTCGAGCCCCACCGGTCCACGCCGAGCCGCCGCTTCTTGGCGATGAACGGCCCGAACCTGTCCAGGTACGGCCCGGCCGCGCACACCAGCCCCTGCAGGCCGACGTCCTTGTAGGTCCACAGCGACCACCCGGCGTCGTGGGCGTCGTAGATCTCCAACTGGTCGCGCAGGATGCGGTAGCGCTGCTCGTCCACGGCCGGGTCGCCGGTGTAGACGGGCCCGAACTCGCCCACCCACAGCGGGGTGCCCGTCTCGCGCTGGAAGCGTGAGCGCCTGGCGAACGCCTCCTCCAGTTGGCCCCGGTCACACCAGGAGCCCCGCGTGTAGCCGGGGTAGGGCCCGCCGTGGGCGAACCCGGCCAGGGCGTAGTCGTGGCAGACGAACACCGTGTTCTCGTACACCTCGCGGAAGACCGTGAAGTCGGTGGCGTAGGTGTTGCCGTCGAGGAACAGCACGTGCCGCGGGTCGGCGGCGCGCACCGCCTTGACCAGCCGGTCGTAGAACGGGCCCACCACCTTCCCGGACGGGTCGCCCGGCTCGTTGACCGGGTTGTAGCCGGCCACCCAGGGATGGTCGCGGTAGCGGTCGGCGATGGCCTCCCACAGGTTCACGACCCGGTCCTGGAAGTGGCGGTGCCGCCAGAACGCGGCCACGTGGGTGGGGTTGTCGGAGTGCCAGTGCTGGTTCTGCGAGCCGGGCAGGGCGTGCAGGTCGATGACGGTGTGGACGCCGTGCGCGCCGAGCAGGTCGATGACGCGGTCGAGGTGGCGGAAGCCGTGCTCGATGATCTCGAAGGGGCGCTCGTCGGACTCGAAGTGGTGGTAGTTGACCGGGATGCGCACGCAGTTCATGCCCAGCCCGGCGAGCAGGGCGGCGTCGTCCTCGGTGAAGAAGGAGGTCAGCAGCCGGTCGAAGAACAGCTCCGCGCGGTCCTCGCCGAGCACGTCGCGCACGGCGGCGCGCATCGAGCTCTCGTCGGCGGGGTGGCCGGTGATGAAGTTCTCCATGTTGAGCCAGCCCCCGAGGCCGACGCCGCGTAGCCGTACCGGCTCGCCGTCGGACGTGAGCAGCCGCGTCCCGGACACGTGCAGCATGGATCACCCTTTCGTCGCTCCTGCGGTGAGTCCTCCGATGAGGTGGCGTTCGGCGACGGCGTAGAAGCCGAGCGCGGGCACCATGGCGAGGACGAGGTAGGCGAGCACCCGGGCCGTGTCGGAGGCGTACTGGCCCTGGAACTGCTGGACGCCGAGCGGCAGCGTCCAGGCGGACTCGTCGCTGAAGACCACCAGGGGCAGCATGAAGTTGTTCCAGCTCCCGACGATGGCGAGGACGGAGACGGTGGCGAGCGCGGGGCGGGCCATCGGCAGCAGGATGCGCCAGAAGAACCCGAACGGCGTGCAGCCGTCGATGGTGGCCGCCTCCTCCACCTCGCCGGGGATGCCGCGGAAGAAGCCGCGCAGGATGATGATGGTCAGCGGCAGCCCGAACGCGGCCTGCGTGAGGATCACGCCCAGCGGGTTGTCGATCAGCCCGAACGTGCGCAGCAGGACGAAGATCGGCAGGATGGCCACCGCGAACGGGAACATCAGCCCCATCGTGAAGACGGTGAACAGCGCCTCGCGGCCCCGGAAGGCGAAGCGCGCGAAGACGAACGCCGCCATGGCCGACAGCCCGACCACGATGACCGTGCCGGTCAGCGCGATGAACGTGCTGTTCCAGAGCTGCCGCCAGAACGCCCCGGAGCCGAGCACGTCGGTGTAGTTGCCGGTCTGCCACGGGTCGGGCAGGCCGAACGGGTTGGTGGACAGCTCGTCGGTGCTCTTGAAACCGCCGAGGAGGGCGTAGCCGACGGGGACGAGGATGAACGCGCCGATGATCCAGGCGATCGCGTGCAGGGGAAGAGTCCGTCTCATCTGCGGTGGTCTCCCATGGAGGTGGTGGCGCCCGCAAGGTCGCGGCGCATCACGAAGCGCTGGTAGAACAGCGCGAAGACGAGGCTCAGCGCGAACATCACGACGCTGATGGCGCTGGCGTAGCCCACCTGGTTGCGCCCGAAGCCGAACTCCATCATCGTCACGGCCATGGTCTCCGAGGCGTGCGACGGGCCGCCCTCGGTCAGGATCCACACCAGGTCGAAGAGCTGGATCGTGTAGATGACGGACAGGAAGACGCTGATGCGGATGGTCGGCCCGAGCAGCGGCAACGTGACGTGGCGGAACACCTTCCACGGGGTGGCGCCGTCGATCTGGGCGGCCTCGATCAGCTCGTTCGGGATGCCCTGCCGCCCGGCCAGGTAGATCATCATGTGGAAGCCGAAGTACTTCCACGTCATGACGAGGAAGAGCGACGGCATCACCGTGTCCGGGTCGGACAGCCAGGCCGATTCCAGCCCGGCCACGCCCAGGAGCTGGTTGGCCAGCCCGGACTCGGGCGAGAGGATCAGCGAGAACAGCACGCCCGTGATGACCTCGGACAGCACGTACGGGGCGAAGAACACCAGCCGGTAGATCGTCCGCCCGCGGAGGCGCTGGTTCAGCAGCATGGCGATGGCCAGCGAGAACGGGAGCTGCACCACCAGCGAGAAGACGACGAGGACGGCCAGGTGCCACAGGTCCTGCCGGAACAGCTCGGTCCCGAACAGGCGGGTGAAGTTGTCGAAGCCGACGAAGTCCGTGGGCAGGCCGCCGAAGCCGTTCCACTTGAACACGCTGGCGTAGCCGGCGATCACGATGGGCGCGACCACCAGCAGCAGGAACAGCGCCAGGGCGGGCGCCACGAACAGGGTGACGGTCAGCCACAGCCGCCGCCGGGGAGCGGGCCGCTCGCGGGCCGGAAGCGCGGGCGCCTCCGGCCCGCGGGTCAGCGTCGTCATTCGCTCTTGGCCACTTCCGTGATGGCCTCGGTGACCTGTTGCGGGGTCCTGGTCCCGGCGATGAGCTGGGCCACGCTGTCGTTGACCTCGGCGCCGACGGCCGGCGGGTAGGCCTGGTCCAGGTAGAGCTGGTAGCCGGTGGCGGCGGCCAGGGAGTCGGCCACGATCTTGAGGTTCGGGTCCTTGACCGCGCTCTCCTCACCCTTCAGCACGGGCAGGGTGCCGCCCGCCTCGACGCTTTTGGCGTGCACGTCCTTCTGGGTGACGTACCTGAGGAACTCCACCGCCTCGGCGGGCGCGTCGGCGCCGACGGCCAGCCCGCCGCCACCGCCGAACGCCTCCGTGACCGTGCCCTTGCCGCCTTCGACGGCCGGGAACGGGAAGAAGCCGAGGTCGTCGCCGAGGCCCTTGCCCGACGACTGCTGCACGGCCGGGGCCCACTGGCCCATCAGCTCCATGGCGGCCTTGCCGTTGGACACGCTGGCGGACTGGCCGTCGGGCGTGGAGTAGCCGGCGCCGAGGAAGCCCTTCTGGAACGGCTGCAGGTCCACCAGGGCCTTGAGCTGCGTGCCGGCGGCGACGAAGTCGGGGGTGGCGAAGCTCTTGTCGACCGCGGCCTGCTGCAGGGCGGGCAGGCCGCCGATGCGCATGGCGAGGTAGGCCCAGTAGTAGTGGCCGGGCCACTTCTCCTTGCCGGCCAGCGCGATGGGGGTGGTGCCGGACGCCTTGAGCTTGCCGACGGCGTCGAGGAACTCGGTCCAGGTGCCGGGCGGCCGCGTGATGCCGGCCTTGGCGAAGAGCTTCTTGTTGTACCAGAAGCCGACCATGCCGATGTCGATCGGCAGCCCGTAGGTCTTGCCGTCGAACTGGTACGCGGTGAGCGCCGCCTTGGTGAAGCCGTCGAGGGCCGGCGCCACGTCGGCGGTGATGTCTTTGACCAGACCGGCGTCGATCTGCTGCCGGAGCACGCCGCCGCCCCAGGTGGCGAAGACGTCCGGCGCCTTGCCCGACTGGGTGAGCGTGGTCAGCTTCGCCTTGTAGGCCTCGTTCTCCAGCACCGTGGCCTTGATGGTGACGTGGGGGTGCCTGGTCTCGAACTCCTTGGCCCAGGTGGCCATGATGGTCTTCATGGGTTCGGTGGTCGACAGGTGCCACAGCTCCAGCGTCACCTTCGCCGGCGCGCCCGCGTTGCTCGACTCCGGCGCGGCGCTCCCGTCGCCGCCTCCGCCGCAACCGGTGACGAGCACGGCTGTGGCGATCACCGCGAGACTGCGTTTCATAGGGGCTCCCTCAGGGTCGAAACTTTCGTGAAACCCCCCGATACTTTCGTTGCCTGGAGCATAGGTAAACAGCTTGTTACGCGTCAATAGCGGTGATGGGAGCGTTTCCACGCCGAAAGTTTCGGTACACTGCCGACCATGCCAGCGAAGAGGCGGGTCACGATCGCCCTGATAGCCGAAGAGGCGGGGGTCTCGGTCCCCACGGTCTCCAAGGTCATCAACGGTCGTCCCGAGGTCGCGCCGGAGACCCGTCACCGGGTCGAGCGGCTGCTGCGGGAGCGCGGCTACCAGCGGCGCGCCAGCCAGGCAGACACCCCGGCCGGGCTGGTGGACCTGGTGTTCGCCGAGATCGAGTCACCCTGGGCCATGGAGATCGTCCGGGGGGCCGAGAGCGCCGCCCACGAGGCCGCGGCCAGCCTCGTCATCTCCGTCCTGCACACCCACGCCGGCCCCGGCCGCGACTGGCTCGAACGCCTGGCCGGCCGGCGCACCGACGGCGTGGTGATCGTCGCCTCCAAGCTGTCGGCGGGCGTCCAGGACCAGCTCATCGCCCGCTCCCTGCCGTTCGTCGTGGTCGACCCGGAGGGCGAGCCGGCCGCCGGCGTCGTGTCGGTGGGCGCCACCAACTGGAACGGCGGACTGGCCGCCACCCGCCACCTCATCGAGCTGGGCCACCGGCGCATCGCCATGATCAGCGGCCCCGCCGACATGCTGTGCAGCCAGGCCAGGATCGACGGCTACCGGGCCGCCCTGGCCACGGTCGGCATCCCGGTCGAGCCGGAGCTCATCCGGCGTGGCACGTTCCTCGTCGACTCGGGCCACGACCACGGCCACGCGCTGCTGTCGCTCGACGACCCGCCCACCGCGATCTTCGCGGGCAGCGACCTGCAGGCGTTCGGCGTGTTCGAGGCGGCCCGCCAGCGGGGCCTGCGCGTGCCCGAGGACCTCAGCGTGGTCGGCTTCGACGACCTGCCGCTGGCCAAGTCGGCCTGGCCGCCGCTGACCACGGTCCGCCAGCCGCTGCAGGAGATGGCGGCCCTGGCCACCCGCACGGTGCTCGGCATGGGGCGCGGCGAGGTGCCCGAGACGCGGCGGGTGGAGCTGGCCACCGAGCTGGTCGTCCGCGAGAGCACCGCACCCCTCCCCGCCTGACCGCGCGGGACCCCTCCCCGCCTGACCGCGCGGGCGTTTCCCGGCGGCGCCCCCGGGCAGCCGGAGCGTCATGACGCGAACTCTCATCAGCGAGGCGGTCAAGGGGGCCGCCGGCGGGGCACTCGCAACGGCGGCGATGAGCACGGTCATGCTGGCCGGCGAACGCGCCGGACTCATGGGCGACCAGCCGCCCAAACGCATCGTCCGCTCCCTGCTGCCCGGGTCCAGGCACCGGCCCAAGCCGGGCGAGGGCGTGCTCGCCACCGCCGCCCACTTCGGCTTCGGCATCGCCTCCGGCGCGCTGTTCGGCGCGCTGGCCCGCCGCCGCCGCGTGCCGCTGGGGGTCGCGTACGGGCTGGCGATCTGGCTGGTCAGCTACGCCGGCTGGGTGCCGAAGGTGGCGACGCTGCCGCCGATCCACCGCGACCGGCCGGGCCGTCCAGCCGTGATGGCCGCCGGCCACGTGGTGTACGGGACGGCGCTGGCCTGCGCGCTCAACCGCTGGGACCGGCGCGGCTGACGCTCACCCGCGCCAGAACCTCACCTCCGGGTACGCGGGCGACGGGCCGTCCAGCAGCGGCCGCCGCTCGCGCAGCAGGTGCCGGTCGAAGAACGAGCGCACGTACGTCCGCGTGATCGCGGTCGCGCGGCCGCCGTCGAGCTCCTGCGCCGGGATGCCCAACTGCCGCCGCAGCACCGCGTAGTCGGTGAAGGCGGCGTGGTCGGTCCCGGCCACCGTCAGCCACCGCTTCCACCCCTTGACGTGCGGCCAGAACGTCTTCCACGAGCCGTCACCGGCCGGCGTGTGGTTCCGCTCGGTGCCGACCATCAGGTACGGCCGACGCACCGGCTCGGCGGGCACCTCCGGCATCACGGTGCCGTCCAGGTTGACCCCGGCCCGCACCCGGCGGTCGGCGGCCATCACCTGTGAGACGGTGTTGCCGCCCAGCGAGAACCCGGCCATGCCGATCCGTGACCGGTCGACCAGCCGCCCCCAGCGTCCGCGGAGCAGCTCGTCCAGCACGAATCTCATGTCCCGCACCCGGCTCGCGGTGATCGTGGCACCCCACTCCCGGGTCATCTTCGTCCGGCAGGTCACGCAGCCGACGGTCCGGCCGTCCGGCAACGTCGTCGCCACCGACTCGTGGGTGTGCTCGACCGCGGCGACCAGGTAGCCGCGGCTGGCCAGCTCCTCGCCCAGCGAGGTCATCGTCGCCCGGGGGAAGGCGTGGCCGGGCGACATCAGCACGAGGGGCAGCCCGCGCTTCACCGTGACCGGCGCGGCGCCCGCCCGGGCGTGGGTCCGGGTCGCCGCCAGGGCGTCCGGCGGGACCTGCTCGTACGGCGCGAGCACGGCCGCCGACTCGGCCGCCGTCAGGTAGGGCGCGGCAGCGCCGGACGACGCGGCCGCCGGGTACCACACCGACACCGGGAGCTGCCGGTCACCGAACTCCGGCACCCACGGGTCCGGGCGGCTCCGGTCGACCAGGTGCAGCGCGGCGAACCCCACGGGCAGCCTCCCCGTCGGCGCGGGCAGGGCCGCCCGGACGGCCGGGGACGGCTGCCCGGTGGAGGGCCGCGTGGTCGGTGAAGGGCTCTGGGCGTGGGCGGCCGGCGCGGCGAGCAGCGAGCAGGCCACGCCGAGGGCCACGAGGACGTGTCGTTCCATGCTCCCCACCCTGGGGTCCGATCCCGGCCGCGTCCCGACCCGGACGTCGACCGGCACCCCCTCCTTTCGTCGCACGCCGGTCCTCCGATCGGCGCTTCCCGCCTGCCCCGTGCCACCCCATAGCCTGTCCGGGTGCGGGTGAACAGGCAGATGACGCCGCTGCTGCTCGGCGTGGCCGTCTTCACGGTGTCCCTGGGCTCGGCGAGCGGCGGGCTCGGGGTCGTGTCCGGCCTGCCCTTCCCGTTGCCGCTGGCGGCGGCGACGGCGGCGGGCGCGGCGGCCTGGTGGGCGCGCCGGTCGTGGTGGCCGCTCGCCCTGGTCGGCGCCGCCGCCTACGTGGCGCTGGTGATGTGGCCGCCGCTCGTGGTCGCCTCCTACCACGCGGGCACGCGGCTGCGCCGCACCCGCGACATCGCCCTCTACCTGGGCGCGGCCGGCGCCGTGCTGGCCGCGTCGGTGGGAGCGGGACGGCTCGCCGGCGGCACCCGAGAGCTGGCGACCGCCACCGCGGCCAACGCGGTACTGATGATCGTCGCCGCGATGGTCCTGCCGCTGGTCTACGGGCTGTGGATCAGGTCCCGGCGCGACGTGCTGGCCGCGGCGCGGGAACGGGCCGACCGGCTGGAACGCGAGCAGGTGCTGCGGGCCGAGCAGGCACGCGACCAGGAGCGGGCCCGCATCGCCCGGGAGATGCACGACGTCGTCGCGCACCGGGTCTCACTCATGGTGCTGCACGCCGGGGCGCTGGAGCTGGGCGCGCGCGACGAGCGCACCGCCGGGACGGCGGCCGTGATCGGCGGCATCGGCCGCGAGGCGCTCGCCAACCTGCGCGAGGTGCTCGGGGTGCTGCGCTCGCCCGGACAGCCCGCCCCGCTCGCGCCGCAGCCCACCCTGGCCGACCTCGACCGCCTGCTCGACCAGTCGCGCGCGCTGGGCATCCCGGTGACCCGGCACGACCACGGCGAGCCGCGCCCGCTGCGCTCGACGGTCGAGCGGACGGCGTACCGGGTGGTGCAGGAGGCGCTCACCAACGTGCACAAGCACGCGGCCGGCGCGCCCACCGACGTGCACGTGCGCTTCCTGGCCGGCGAGCTGCGGGTGGAGGTCAGCAACCGTCCGGCGCGGGGCGACGCCGTGCCCGACGCCGCGCCCGACGCCGCGCCCGACGCCGTGCCCGACGCTGTGCCGCTGCCAGGCTCCGGTTGGGGGCTCGCGGGGCTGCGGGAGCGGGTGGAGCTGCTGGGCGGCACCCTGCGCACCGGCCCGTGCGACGGCGGCGGCTTCGGCGTCGTCGCCGAGATCCCCCTGGAGGCGGCGTGATCCGGGTGCTCGTGGTGGACGACGAAGCCCTGGTCCGCTCCGGGCTGCGGATGATCCTGGAGACGGCCGGCGACATCGTCGTGGCCGGCGAGGCGCGCGACGGCGCCGAAGCCGTCGGCGCGGTGACCAGGCTCGCGCCGCACGTCGTGCTGATGGACGTCCGCATGCCCGGCGTCGACGGCCTGGCCGCCGCCGCCCGCATCCAGGCCGCGCCGGACGCGCCCAGGATCGTCATGCTGACGACGTTCGACCTGGACGAGTACGTGCACGAGGCGTTGCGGCTGGGCGCCGTCGGATTCCTGCTGAAGGACACCCCGCCCCGCGACCTCATCGCCGCCGTGCGGACGGTGGCGGCCGGCCAGGCGATGCTGTCGCCGTCCGTCACCAAGAGGCTGATCAGCGCGTTCGTGGACCGGGCGCCGTCACGAGCCGAACGGGCGCGCGCCCGGCTGGCCGCGCTGACCGGCCGGGAGGAGGACGTGATCAGGGCCGTGGCCCGCGGCCTGTCCAACGCCGAGATCGCCCGCGAGCTGCGCCTGTCCGAGGCGACGGTGAAGGCGCACCTCAGCCGCGTACTGGCCAAACTCGGCCTGGCCAACCGGGTCCAGGCCGCGATCCTGGTGCACGACGCCGACCTTTGACGCCGGGATAGGGTCTGCCCCGTGAGCACCGAGTGGGAGCGGCTGTCCGAGCGGCTGCGCGCGTTCGTCCGGGCCAGGGACTGGGAGCAGTTCCACACGCCCAAGAACCTGGCGATGGCCCTCGCCGGTGAGGTCGGCGAGCTGGTGGCCGAGCTGCAGTGGCTCACCCCCGAGGAGTCGCGCGACCTCGACCCCGACACCCTGGCCAGGGTCCGGGCCGAGCTGGGCGACGTGACCGGCTACCTGGTGCGGCTGGCCGACGTGCTCGGGGTGGACCTGGTGGAGGCGGCCCACGCCAAGCTCGACGAGAGCGAACGCCGCTACGACGCCGACCGCTACCGGGGATCGGCCAGGAAGGCGCCCCCGCTCGCCCCCTGACGCCACCCTGCCCGCCGCCTCCCAGCCCGCCGCCACCCTGACCGCCGGCCCCCGCTAGGGTGGCGGGCATGCGTTTCGGGGTGCTGGGCCCGCTGGCCGTCTGGACCGACGCCGGGCAGCCCGTCGCCATTCCCGGCCTGAAGGTGCGCGTCCTCCTCGCCGACCTGCTCGTCAACGCGGGCCAGGTGGTCTCGGCCGACCGGCTCGTCGACGACCTGTGGCGCGGCGAGCCGCCCGGCAACCCGGCCGGCGCGCTCCAGGTGCGGGTCTCCCAACTGCGCCGCGCACTGGAGGACGCCGAGCCCGGCGGCAGGAACCTCGTCGTCTCCCGCCCACCCGGCTACCTCCTCGCCGCCGCGCCGGGCGCGCTCGACGCCGCCGCGTTCGCCGGGCTGGTGACGCGAGCCGGGGCCGCCGGCGATCCCCGCGAACGGGCCGCGCTGCTGGCGGAGGCGCTCGGGCTGTGGCGCGGGCCGGTGCTCGCCGACTTCGCCGACGAGGAGTTCGCCAGGGCGGCGATCGCCCGGCTGGAGGAGCAGCGTCTCGCCGCCCTCGAACAGCACGCCGAGACGCGGCTGGAGCTGGGCGAGCACGGTGAGCACGGCGCGCTCGCCGCCGAGCTCGGCGACCTGGCGGCCCGTCACCCGCTCAGGGAACGCCTCAGGGCCGCACACATGCTGGCCCTCTACCGCGCCGGACGGCAGAGCGAGGCCCTGGCCGCATACGCCGACCTGCGCGAGCGGCTGGCCGACGAACTGGGCCTGGACCCCGGCCCCGACCTGGCCGAGCTGCACCGGGCCATCCTCGTGCAGGACCCCGCGCTGAGCGCCGCGCCGCCGCCCGAGCGGCCCCGCACCAACCTGCCCGCCCCGATGAGCGGCCTCATCGGCCGGGACACCGAGCTGGCCGAGGTTCCCGCCCTGCTGGCGGACGCCCGGCTCGTGACGCTCACCGGCAGCGGCGGCGTCGGCAAGACCCGGCTGGCACTGGAAGTCGCCACCCAGGTGGCGGAGGCGTACCCCGACGGCGTGTGGCTCGTCGAGCTGGCCGCCCTCGACCGCCGCACGGCAGCGGACCCGCAGGCCGGGCCCGTCGCGGAGGCGGTGCTGGCGGCGCTCGACATCCGGGAGGGCGCCGAGACCCACACCCCGGCCGAACGGCTGGCGCAGGCGCTGCGCGACCGCCGCACCCTGCTGGTGCTCGACAACTGCGAGCACCTGGTCGAGCAGGTGGCCGCCCTGGTCGAGCCGTTGCTGCGCGCCGCGCCCGGCCTGCGCGTGCTCGCCACCAGCCGCGAACCGCTGGCCCTGCCCGGCGAGGTGCTGTGGAGCGTGCCACCGCTCGACCTGCCGGCCGACGAAGGGCTCGACGCGATGCGGCGGTCCGGCGCGGTCCGGCTGTTCGCTGCCCGGGCCGCCGCCTCGACCAAGGGGTTCGTGCTCGACGCCGGCAACGCCGAGGCCGTCGCCCGGCTGTGCCGCGCCCTCGACGGCATCCCGCTGGCGCTGGAACTGGCCGCGACCCGGGTCCGGGCGCTCGGCGTGCACGGCCTGGTGGCGCGGCTGGACGACCGCTTCCGGCTGCTCGGCTCAGGACCGCGCGGCGTCCCCGAACGGCAGCGGACGCTCGCGGCAGTGATCGACTGGAGCTGGAACCTGCTGGACGAGCCCGAACGCGCCGTGCTGCGCCGCATGGCCGTGCACGCGGGCGGCTGCACGCTGGAGGCCGCCGAGGAGGTGTGCGCCGGCTCAGGAGACGGCGGCGACGGACCGGACCCCGACGTGCCCGACGTGCTCGACGTGCTGGCCAGGCTCGTCGACCGGTCGCTGGTGGACGTCGTGGAGACGGGTTCGGGCGTGCGCTACCGGCTGCTGGAGTCGGTCGCCGCCTACTGCCTCGACCGGCTGTCCGACGCGGGCGAGCTGGACCGGGCCCGCCGGGCGCACGTCCGCCACCATGTGGCGCTGGCCGTACGCGCCGAGCCGGCCCTGTACGGGCCGGACCAGGGCGAGTGGCTGGCCCGCCTGGACGCCGAGTCGCCCAACCTGCGCGCGGCGCTCGACACGGCGGCCGGCATGGGCGACGCGGCGAGCGCGCTGCGCCTGGCCAACGCGCTGACCTGGTACTGGTTCCTGCGCGGCAGGCTGGCGGAGGCGCGGCGCTCGCTGGAGACCGCACTGACCACCGCGGCCCGGACAGCCGGCCCATCCGGCTGTCCGGAACGCGCGGCCGGCCGGTCGGGTGACGTGCCCGGCAGGGCCCGGGCGGCGGCCTGGCACGCGGGGTTCGCGCAGTTGCTCGGCGAGGACGTCGCCTGGGACACCACGGCCGTGGCCGACCCGGGCGAACGGGCCAGGGCCGAGCTGTTCCTCGCGATGGCCGTCAGGGACGTCGCGGTCACGCAGGAGCTGCTCAGCGGTGCGCTTGCCACGTTCCGCGCGATCGGCGACGAATGGGGCGTCGCGGCGGTGCTGAGCAGGCGCGGCCGCGACCACTTCAGCCGGCGCGACCTGGCCGCGCTCGAACGCGACTGCGGGGAGAGCGCCCGGCTGTTCGACCGGCTCGGCGACCGTTGGGGACGGCTCCAGGCGACGGAGTGGCTCGCCGGGCTGGCCGAGATGACCGGTGACCTCGACCGGGCCGTGCTGCTGTTCGAGGACGGCCTGCGGATGGCCGAGGAACTGGGGCTGTGGCCGGAGGCCGCCCGGCGCACCGCCTGGCTCGGCTGGATGGCACTGGGGGCGGGCGACTACGACAGGGCCATGCACCTGTGCCGCCGGGCGCTGCGGCTCGCCACCGAACAGGGCTACCGGGAGGGTCAGGTCATGGCCGAGATGGCCCTGGCCTTCGCCGCGCGCCGGGCCGGCCTGCTCGACCTGGCCGAGACGCACCTCCTCCACCTGCTCGACGGGGTCCCGCGCCATCCCGGCGCCGAACCCGCCCTGCACCTGCCCACCACCTGCATCGAGCTGGGCTTCCTGCGGGAGCGGCGCAGCGACCCCGCCGCAGCCAGGGAGTTGCACCTGGAGGCGCTGGCGGCCGCCCAGCGGATCGGCGACCCGAGCACCGTGGCGTGGGCGGTGGACGGCCTGGCCTCCGCGTCGGCGGCGGCCGGCGACCACGAGCGGGCCGCGCGGCTGCTCGGCCTGGCCGGCGAGGCCCGGCACGCCGGCCGGACACCGGCCAACCGCTCCGAGCTGGACGAGGTGGAGCGCGTCGCCGCGTCGGCGCGGGCGGCGCTCGGCGAGGCCGCCTTCGCCGCCGCGTACGAGGAGGGCCGCCGGCTCAAGCCGGACGACGCCGCCGGCCTGTAGGAGCCGGGTTCACGCCCGCGACACTCGCCCGGCCGGTCGAGGAACACGCGCCGGGTTCACGCCCGCGACACCAGCTCGCCCAGCCGGTCGAAGAACTCGATCCAGCCCGCCTGCGCCTGCTCGGCGTGCTCGCGGGGCGTGTTGACACCGAACTGGTGGAACCTCATCAGCGTCCCGCCCCCGTACACGTCCAGCGTCACCGTCACCACCGAGGCCGGGCCGTCACCCGGGTCGTCCGGGTCGCCGGTGGTGAACACCAGCCTTCCGGGCCCCGCCACCTCACGGTAGACACCGCCGAGCGGCGCCTCGAAGCCGTCCTCGCCGACGAGCGTCACGCCCCAGGCGCCGCCCGGCCGCACGTCCAGGCTCATCCGGTCCACCGGGGCGCTCATGCCACGCGGCCCGAACCAGCCGGAGAACAGCTCAGGCTCGGTCCACGCCGCGAACACCCGCTCGCGCGGGGCGTCGACGATCCGGGTGATCTCGTACTCGGCGGTCTCGGTCATCGTGCTGCCTTTCGTCCGGCGTTCCGTTACGCCCACCACGATGTCGCGGGCCGCTTACGGTTTTCTTCCGGTGCCCTTCAGCCGGGGTTCTGTCGGTGTCGATCAGTACGGTCCCCGCCATGGAGATCATGAAATGAACCCGTGGCGTGAGGTCCTCGACCGCATCGAGGCAGGCGACAACGCGGGCCTGGTGGAGTTCCTCGACGGGCTCGGCGACGTCGGGCGGCACGCGGTCGCCGTGCAACTCCCCGGGCATCTGTCCGAGCGACTCGCCGCGGGCTGGCAGGCCCGCTGGGAGCTGCGCGACGAGGCGGCCGGCTACCGCCTCGCGGGAGCGGCCTGCCTCGGCGGCGCCGCCCAGGTCGCCACCTGGCTCAACCGGCGCGAGCTGCGCGACGCCGCCGGCCGCACCGACGCCGAGCGGATTCTCCGCCTGCTCAGGCGGCGGCCGGAGGGTTGGCGCCGGGACCTCGCCGTCCGCCTGGTCGAACGGCTCAGGCTGCCGCGCGGCCGGGCGGGCTGGCGGTGGACAGGCGGCATGCCCGGCTGGCACCTGGCGGCCGGGCTGATCCTGCAGACCGGCGCCGAGCCGCCCGCCAACGACGCCTTCACGGCGGGCTGGGTGCTGCGGATGGCCGCCGAGCGGGAGGTGCCACGCCCCGACGACCCGTTGCTCGACCTCATGGTCGCGCGGCTGTTCCACGCCGCCGGGGTCGCCGCGGGGCTCACCTGGAGCCAGGTCCGGGAGAGCCGGACCAGGGACTCGGGCCACGACATCGTCACCGCGCTGGTGACGATGTCCGGCGACGGCCGGCTCAAACGGCAGGACCTGCTCGACGGGTGCCTGACCCGGTTCCTGTCCGGCGCCGCCGCCGACGAGCTGGCGCCGTTCGTGGCGATGTGGCGGCAGCTCGCGCCTGAGGCGGCCGAGATCCCCGCGCTGGAGTTCACCAGGCTGCTGCCGTCGGCGCCGCCGGTGCTCGCGCAGCTCGCCCTCGACGAGCTGCGGCGCGCGGACCGGGCGGGGCTGCTGGACGGCGAGCTGTTCGGGGAGGCGGTGCAGGCGCTGGCGTACCGGCCCGAACGCAAGCACGTCACGGCGGCCCTGAAGTGGATCGCCGACACGGCCTCGCGCGTGCGGTCCGGGGACGCGTTGATCGCCCTGGCGACGGCGTTCTCCCACGAGGCGCCCGCTGTCCGCGACCGTGCCGTCCGCCTCGCGCTCAACCTCGGCACCCGCCACGCCCCCGGCATCGCGTCCGACGACCCTCTCGTGCCGGGCTGGGAAGCCGTCCGGGAGGCCGCCGCGACGCTGCCCGGTGACCTGCGCGAGCGGGTGGCCGCCGTGTTCGGCGAGGTGGCGGCGCCCGCCGACGAACAGCCGGCCGCGCCACCGGCGCCGGTCGCCCGCCCGCTGCCCGCCCTCCCGCCGCCGATCGAGACGCCGGACCAGCTGGCCGACGAGCTGTCCCGGCCGGCCTGGCCCGAGGAGCCGGCCGTGTTGGAAGGCGTCCTCGCCGCCCTGGTCGCCCTCACCCACCGCGACCGCGAGGCCGTGCTGGAGGCGTTGCGGCCGTGGTGGCGCACCGCCTGGCCGCAGCCGTTCGACGCCCACCGTTACGTGCACGGGTGGGGATACGACCGGGCTGTCCGGTCCCTGCTGCATCGGTGCGCGCTGGCCGTCGTGTCGCCCGCCGACAGCCGTGCGCTGACCGTCTCCCTGGACGCGTACACGCGCCCCCACCCCGTGCAGGACCCCCCGCTCCACCAGTTCGTCCAGCGGCGGTTCCGGGAGGTGATCGATCTGTTCGAGCGAGGCGGGACGGTCCCCGTGCTGCTCGCCACCCCGACCTCGCCCACCGGCCACGTCGACCCGGAGACGCTGCTGGAACGCCTGGAGCTGCTCGACGGCGCCGAACCCCTTCCGGCGGACCTCGACCAGGCGCTCCTCCGCCTCCCCCGCCTGGTGGCCGGCCCGCACGACCCTGCCGCGCCCGGCGACCCGCTGCCCTGGGTGCCCGCGCTCGCCGTACGCGCCGAGGAGATCGGCACCGAGGCGGGGCGGCGACTGGCTGCCTGGTTACGGGCCGGTGGGCTGCCCCACCCCGCCGTCTGGTGCACGCGCAAGAGCGTCAGCACCGTCTACGGCAAGACGTCCACCTGGAACACGCGGATCATCCCGGCCGCCGTCGTGCCGGACGCGATCGCCGGACTGCTGGCCACGGGACGCTCCACCGGCTACCCCGACGACACGGCGTGGTGGCCCTGGACCATGCCGTCCCATCGCGAGGTCGTCGCCGCCCACCTGCTTCCCGTCGCGGCCGCGTACGGCGAGCCAGGCCCTGCCGACGCGCTGGCGGCGCTCGCCCACGGCGACGGCCCGCTCGGCGAGGCCACCGCGACGGCGCTCACGATGGTGATGGGCCACCGGCGACCCGAACGCCGGGCGGCAGCCACGGACGCCATCGTCACGTTGGCGGGCCGCGGCGACCTGCCCGGCTTCGGGGGCGTCCTCGGGAACGTCGTCGGCCGGGCGGTGCGGGCGGGCCTGGTGAAGCTCAACCGGGTCAACACCGTCCTGCAGGAGGCCACGGAGGCGGGTGCGGGCACCTGGCCGGTCCTCGCCGCGGCGTTGGAGGTGCTGCTGCCGGAGCCGGGCTCGAAAGCCCCGGCCGGGCTGGGCGAA
This sequence comes from Nonomuraea sp. NPDC047897, assembly GCF_043204415.1. NCBI lineage: Bacteria > Bacillati > Actinomycetota > Actinomycetes > Streptosporangiales > Streptosporangiaceae > Nonomuraea > Nonomuraea sp. NPDC047897. The sequence goes on from NZ_JBIDCC010000001.1 coordinate 649,951, forward strand.
CTGCTCGCGACGGCGGTACGCTCCGCCGTACTGGCCGGGGCCCGCGGCGACGTCCCCGGTCTGGCGGCGTTGGCGGCCCGCAAGGGCGCCAGCCGCACCGGCGAGGAGGCCCGCCGCCTCCACCACCACCTCACCGGAGCCTGACCCGCGCACCCGCCCGGCCCCCGGCGGCCCGCGCCTCCGCTGATCCGCGCCTCCGGGAGCTGCCCCAACCTCCACCACCACGCCGCCGGGCCCGGTCCCGGCGCCCAGCGCGGCGGAGGCTCGCGAGGTCAGGCCGGCTCGTGGTCGGGCGGGCTCGGCCAGGGGTCGGCGGCGAGGTAGCCGGTGAAGTCGGGGTCGTGCGGCCGGGCCAGCACGTGTTCGATCCACGCCCGCCGCTCGTGGTCGATCGCCAGCAGCCCCCACACGCAGGCGGCCGGCCCGTCGGGCGGCACCCGCCGCAGCCCGGTCCCGCCGGGCTCCCCCCGCCACAGCCGCTGGTAGAGGGCGTCGGCCTGCCACCGGCACACGTACACCCACAGGGCCTCGATGGCGCGGTGCACGACCACGAACGCGATGCCCCCCTGCTCGGGCAACTCCCGTTCGGCCGCCTGCAGGCCCGCCTCCACCTCGAAGTCGTCGGGCAGGTCGTCCTCGGCCGTGATGCCGATGACCTTGACGTTCCAGCCGCCGAGCCGCGTCACGCCGAGGGACCGGGTCTGGCGCGGACGGTAGGGGATCATCGAAGCTCCGTCGGGGCGAACACGGTTCGGGGGACGCAACCGATCCTACGGTTGATCAAAGCGCGGAGGTGGCCGTATCGACGCTCTCATCAGGACCGTCGACGTGCCACGGTCCGGTCGTCGGCACCGGGACCTCCACGGGACGGCCGCCGGCACCGGGTCCCGCCGATCACGATCACCCCGTACCGGGACGACACGGTGATCGCTGGGCATGGGTGAGGTCATGACGACGTCACGCGAACACACCTTCACCGGCACCCGAGGCACCAACGTCGCGCGCCGGTGGCCGCACGACCACCCGCGCTACCTCGCGCTCCTCGTCCACGGCTACGGCGAGCACATCGGCCGCTACGAAGGGGTGGCCGGCACACTGGTACGCCACGGAGCCGCGGTGTACGGCGTCGACCACCTCGGCCACGGCAAGTCGGCGGGGGAGCGGGTGCTCGTCGAGGACTTCGAGGACGTGGTGACCGACGTGCACACCCTCAGGCGGCTCGCGGAGGCCGACCATCCCGGCCGGCCCGTCGTGATGATCGGCCACTCCATGGGCGGGATGATCGCCGCCCGGTACGCCCAGCGTCACGGCGCGGGCCTGACCGCGCTGGTCCTGTCGGGACCGGTGCTCGGTGAGTGGGAGCCCGTCCCCGCACTGCTGGCGCTGGACGAGATCCCCGACGTCCCCATCGACCCGGCCACGCTCTCCCGTGACCTGTCCGTCGGTGAGGCCTACGCGGCCGACCCGCTCGTCTGGCACGGGCCGTTCAAGCGACCCACGCTGGAGGCGTTCGCCACCACGCTGGCGGCCATCGCCGAGGGCGGCACCCTGGGCACGCTGCCGACGCTCTGGGTGCACGGCGCCGACGACCGGCTCGTGCCGGCGGACGGCAGCCGGGCCGGCGTCGAGGCCGTCCGCGGGGACGACTTCACCGAGCGGATCTACCCGCAGGCCCGGCACGAGGTGTTCAACGAGACCAACAGGGAGGAGGTGCTGGCCGACGTCACGGCCTTCATCGACCGCGTCCTGCGCCGCTGACCGATGATTCCGCGCCCGCCCGGCCGTCTGTACGGGTGGAGGTAGGACATGGACGAGACCGGAACGCGGGCGGTGAGCCTGCTGGAGCGCGCCATCGCGTACGCGCTGGGGGCCCTGCTGCTAGTGACCCGCGGCGACCTGTACCGGCGCACACCGTGCGGCGGCTGGGACGTCGCCGACCTGCTGGCACACCTGGACGACTCGGTCACGGCACTCCACGAGGCCGCGGACCTCGGGCGAGTCGGCCTGGTCACCGGAACGGTCCCGGCCCTGGCGGCGAGCATGGGCCGGTGCGGTGGGGAGGACCCGGCCCTGGCGGCGAGCATGGGCCGGTGCGGTGGGGAGGACCCGGCTCTGGTTGCGGGAGCGGGCCGGTGCGGTGGGGACCCGGTGCTGGTGGTTCGGGACCGGGCGGCCACGATGCTCGGCGCGTGGGCCGGCACGTTACGCGAGCAGCGGGTGCGCATCGGCGGCTGCTCGCTGCCCGCCGCGACCGTGGCGCAGGCCGGGGCCGTCGAGGTGGCCGTGCACGCCTGGGACCTCGCCCGGGCCTGCGGACGACCCCGCCCGGTCCCGCCCGCGCTGGCGGCGGACCTGCTGGACGTCGCGGCCACGCTCGTCGCGGACGAGGACCGGCCCGACCGCTTCGCCGCACCGGTCGCCGTCCCGCCGCGTTCGGCGCCCGAGGACCGGCTCATCGCCTACCTGGGCCGTGACCCCGCCTGGGCCACCCGCAGCCGCCCGGCCGGGTGACTCCGGGCGGCACCCACCGGCAAGGCGGGGAGCAGTCCGCCGTCACCTGCCCGGCTCCGAGCGCGGGACGGGAGCGCCATCGGGTGATCGGGGATCGGCCGGTGGGATGGTCAGGGGAGAGCCAGGGGCGTCTCCGGGCGAGACCCGATGGGTAGCGGGGCCGGCAGCCGCCACCCTGAAGATCATGAGTGGACACGCGGTCCTCCTCGAAGGAGTGACCAGGACATACGGCGCGGGACCCACCGAGGTCGCCGCGCTGCGGCAGGTCAGCGTGGGCTTCCCGCGCGGCAGCTTCACCGCCGTCATGGGCCCGTCAGGGTCGGGGAAGAGCACGTTGCTGCAGTGCGCCGCGGGCCTCGACCGTCCCCAGTCGGGCGCCGTACGGATCGCCGGGCAGGACATCACCGGCTTGGGCGAGAAGGACCTCGCCGTGCTCCGCCGCGACGCGATCGGCGTCATCTTCCAGGCGTTCAACCTGGTGCCCTCGCTGACCGCGTGGCAGAACGTCATCCTGCCGGCCAGGCTGGCCGGGCGGCGGCCCGATCCGGCCCGGGTCCGCGAACTGCTGCACCGGGTGGGGCTGGCCGGGCGGGAGGGGCACCGGCCGGCTCAGCTCTCGGGCGGGCAGCAGCAGCGGGTGGCGATCGCCCGCGCGCTGCTGGGCCGACCGGAGGTGCTCTTCGCCGACGAGCCGACCGGCGCGCTGGACCGCGGCGCCGGTCACGAGGTGCTCGCGCTGCTGCGCGAGGCGGTGGACACGTACGGCCAGACGGTGGTCATGGTCACGCACGACCCGGAGGCGGCGGCCCGCGCGGACGCCGTGCTGTTCCTCACCGACGGGCGGATCGTCGATGTGCTGGACCGGCCGTCGCCCGAGCAGATCGGCTCGCGGCTGGGCGGCCACCGATGACGGTCCTGCTCGCCTGGAGCAACGTGCGCAGCCAGCCCGCGGGCTTCGCCGGCTCGTTCGCGGCCGTCCTCGTGGCGGTGGTGCTCGTCGGCTCCAGCGGCCTGCTCGTCGCAGGCGCGGACCGGTACCCCGACCTGGACGGGGTCACGGGGCTGCTGGTGCTGTCGGCGCTGGTGTCGGGGTTCGTGTCGGTGTTCGTGGTGGCGGGGATGCTGAGCCTGCACGTGCTGCGGCAGCGCCGGACGTGGGGCCTGCTGCGGTCGGTCGGAATGACCCCCCGCCAGGTGCGCCGGCTGGTCCGTGCCGAGGCGCTGGTCGTGGCGGTGCTCGCCGGCGTGGCGGGCTGCGTGCTGGCCGTGCCGTACGCGGAACTGGTGGCGGCGGTCATGCACGCCGTCGGGCTGACACCGCGGGGCATCCCGGTGGAGGTGACGTGGGGGCCGTTCGTGCCGGCGTTGCTGCTCGGACCCGTGGTGACGCTGCCGGCCGCGGCCGTCGCGGCCCGCAAGGCGGTCCAGGCCGGCCCGCTGGAGGTGCTGCGGGACAGCGCGGCGCAGCAGCGGCTCATGCCCTGGCCGAGGGCGCTCACCGGGATGGTGGCGCTCGCCGGGGGCGGCGTCCTGCTGTACCTGGTGCCCCGGGTGCCGGCGGAGTCGGCCGTCCCCACCGGGCTCGCGGCGACGATGGTGCTCTGTGTGGGAGCGTCGGCGCTCGGCCCCGTCCTGCTGCGCGGGCTGGGCGCGGTGCTGGGCGCACCCGTCGCCCGCCTGGACCCCGGTCCGGGAACGCTTGCCACGGCCTCGCTCACCACCCAGCCCCGCCGGGCGATGGCGGTCGCGTCCCCGGTGATGCTCACGGTGGCGCTGGCGTGCACCTTCCTGTTCGCCGTCACGACGAGCGACGCGGCGGCGGGCGTGGTGCGGACCGGCCCGTCGGTGTGGGCCGCGCCGGTGCTGGTGGGCTCCGCCGTGGCGTACACGGTGATCTCCGTACTCAACGCGACCGCCATGTCGATGTCCGAACGCGGCGCCGAGCTGCGACTGCTGCGCTCCCTGGGCATCACGCCGAGGCAGCTCGTCCGGGCGATCTGCTGGGAGTCACTGATCGTCACGTGCGCCGGTGCCCTGCTCGGCAGCCTGATCGCCGTCGCGTCCCTCACGGCGCTGGGGGAGGCGCTGACGGGTGAGCCGGGGTTCGCGTACTCGCTGCCGCAGTGGCTCGGGCTGGTGGCCGTCTGCGCGGCTACCGCCCTCGTCGGTGGTCTCGCCTCGACCCGCCGCGCCCGCCGCGGAGCCCTTTCACCCTGACGCGCCGGGCCGGTTCAGAGCCGGTTCAGAGCCGGTCCGGGGCCCACCAGTCAAGGCCCCGGACCGGCTCCGCGGTGTCAGTCGTCCTCGTCCAGGCTCTGCAGGATCTGGTCCCACCAGCCGGACGGCAAGGCGACCTGAGACCCCTTGCACTCGTTGAGGCCGCGTGAACCGGACGTGGTCTCGCCGTTCTCGGTGCTCTGCCAGGACGACGACGTGCTGGTGTTGGCGGAGCAGTAGACGTCGGTCGCGCCGGCCGGGCCGGCGGCCACTGCGGTCAGTGCCCCGGTGGCGAGCAGCATGCCGCCGACTGCGATGAGGCTTTTCATGATTCCCCCCTGTTACCACGAAGTGATATGGCTTTGTCACTGTACGTATCCATTGGGGCTGGAGTGGCAAGCGCCACGCGGGGTTTTCCCATTCCACGAGCGAGGATCGGCGAGCCCTCTACCAGCCCGTCACCGGCGGTTTCCTTCACCGCAGGCGCCCCGACGGGTGGTGCCCCCATGATCGGCGCAGGGCTAGTGCCAAGGCGGGGCCTGTGTCCGGCTAATGTGGAATTGAAGCTGACCGCCCGCTATCGGAGCGAGCAGCGCGGTGGCGACGACCGTTCTTCGTGCGGCCGTCGCCACCACCATCCGCCGCCCACGCCCTCCTCCGCGTTCGTCATGAGACCTGCGCCCGCGTGACGCGTCACGTCCGCCGATGCCGGCCCGGGTGGTGAGTGGTCCCGATGCCGGCCCGGGTGGTGGGTCGTCAGGACGTGAGGGTTTCGAGGACCTGCTCGCCGTACTTGGCGAGCTTGTTCTCGCCGACGCCGGTGACCTTGCCGAGCTCGGCCAGCGACGTGGGGGAGAGGGTGGCGATCTCCCGCAACGTGGCGTCGTGGAAGATGACGTACGCGGGCACGCCCTGCTCCTTGGCCGTGGCCGCGCGCCAGGCGCGCAGTCGCTCGAAGAGCGGCACGGCCTCTTCGGGCAGCTCCACCACCGGACGGGCGCCCGTGCCGTTGGAGGTGCCGGAGGTCCTGGCGCGCGCCGGGCGGGGTGCGTCGCGGCGCAGCCTCACCTCGCGCCGGTTGCGCAGGACGTCACCGCTGGTGTCGGTGAGCACGAGCGTGCCGTGGTCGGGCTCGACGGCCAGCAGCCCCTGCGCCAGGAGTTGGCGCGCCACCCCGTGCCAGTCGGAGTTGCCCAGCTCGGTGCCCACGCCGAACACCGTCAGCGAGTCGTGGCCGTGCTGCAGCACCTTGGCGGTCTTCTTGCCGAGCAGGATGTCGACGATGTGCCCCACGCCGAACCGCTGACGTCGTTCGCGGTCGAGCCGCCACACCGTGGACAGGAGTTTCTGGGCGGGGACCGTGCCGTCCCACGACTCGGGCGGGGACTGGCAGGTGTCGCAGTTGCCGCACGGGGCGAAGTCCTTCTGGCCGAAGTAGTCGAGCAGCATCACGCGGCGGCAGCCGACGGTCTCGCACAGGGCGAGCATCGCGTCGAGGTGGAGAACCTGCCGGCGCCGGTGGGCCTCGTCACCCTCCAGGGCGAGCCGCCGATGCTGCACCACGTCCTGCAGGCCGTAGGCCATCCAGGCGGTGGCGGGCAGACCGTCGCGGCCGGCCCGTCCGGTCTCCTGGTAGTAGCCCTCCACCGACTTGGGCAGGTCGAGGTGGGCGACGAACCGCACGTCGGGCTTGTCGATGCCCATGCCGAACGCGATCGTGGCGACGACGACCAGCCCGTCCTCGCGCAGGAAGCGCGCCTGATGGGCGGCCCTCGTCGCGGCGTCGAGGCCCGCGTGGTAGGGAACGGCGGGAATGCCGTTGTCGGCCAGGAAGGCCGCGATCTTCTCGACCGACGATCGAGACAGGCAGTAGACGATGCCGGCGTCGCCGGGATGCTCGCTCCGCAGGAACTCCAGCAACTGCCGCTTGGGCTCGCTCTTGGCGGTGATGCGGTAGTGGATGTTGGGCCGGTCGAAGCCGGCCACGAAGTGGCGGGCCTGGTCGAGACCCAGCCGGGAGGAGATCTCGGCGTGCGTGGCGGGGGTCGCGGTGGCGGTCAGCGCGATGCGCGGCACGCCGGGCCAGCGCTCGTGCAACCCCGACAGTGTGAGGTAGTCGGGCCGGAAGTCGTGGCCCCACTGGGACACGCAGTGGGCCTCGTCGATGGCGAACAGCGAGATCTCGCCCTTGGCCAGCAGCCGCAGGGTCGCCTCCACGCGCAGTCGCTCGGGAGCGAGGTAGAGCAGGTCGAGCTCGCCGGCCAGGAACGCCGCCTCGACGGCCTGCCGTTCGCCGAAATCCTGGGTCGAGTTGAGGAACCCCGCACGGACGCCGAGCGCGGTGAGCGCGTCGACCTGGTCCTGCATCAGCGCGATCAGCGGCGAGACGACCACCCCGGTGCCCGGGCGCACCAGCGCCGGGATCTGGTAACACAGGGACTTGCCGCCGCCGGTCGGCATGAGCACCAGCGCGTCGCCACCCGCCACGACGTGTTCGATGATCTCTTGCTGACCCTGCCGGAAGGAGTCGTAACCGAAGATCCGCCGCAGGACCTCGATGGGGGTATCCATGCGGCTACCTTACGTGGTCGCCCGGGGTCTCAGTGACGGATTCGCCGACGGCGATATGGCCGCCGGCGTGCCGGGGAACCACGTCACGCCGGTGAGCCTCGGCGACGAGCACCCTGAGTCCTCCTGCTCGGCCCTGTCGCGCTAGAGGAGCCGCGCGATCTCGACCGCGGTGCTGAGCACCAGTGGGGCGATCGTGGTCTCATCCCGCACGCCGATGGTGACCACGCCCACGCTGGCGTCGGCCGGGCGCCCCGGCGTGGTGATCGGGGCGGCGACACCCCACGCACCGGGCTGCAGCTCACCCGCGGTGACCGAGTAGCCGGTGGCGCGGGCCTCCGTTATCGCCGGTCGCTCGTCCGGGCAGGGCGGGCGGCCGGCCAGGATGGCAATGCCCGAGGCGCCACGGTTCGCGGGGTGCCGGGTGCCGGTGCGATAGCTGACGTGGATCTGTGAGCCGCGCGGCTCGGCCACGGTGAGTACGACCGCCTGGCTCTCGTCGATGTCGAGCACGGTGATGAAGGCGGTGGCGTTGCAGGTGTCGGCCAGCACCTGGAGCGCGGAGGCGGCCGCGCCGCGGAGCCTGTGCTGCACGGCGGCGTTGAGCTCGACGATGCCGAGTCCGAGGGTGAAGCGGGTACCGATCCGCGCGACCAGCCGGTGGTTGCCGAGCGCGGTCAGATGGCGCGAGACGGCGTTGCGATGAATCCCGGCCAGTTGCGCGAGTTCGGTGATCGTCAAACCGTCCGGATGGTCCCTGAGGATCTCCAGGAGCCGCAGTCCGGTGTCGATCGTCTTGGAGCCTGCCACGGAGGCGGCCGTGCTGTGTTGCTCCGCGGTCATCGGACACCTGGACGGGGCGCGGGGGTGTAGCGCACGGGCAGGTGCTTGATGCCGCCGATGAAGTTCGACACCAGCCGGACCGGTGGCCCGGCGAGTTCGACGTCCGGCAGCCGCCAGAGCAGTTCCCGGTAGAAGGCGCGAAGCTGCAGCCGGGCGAAACGGGAGCCGAGGCACACGTGTGGGCCATCCCCGAACGAGATGTGGTCATTGGGCCGGCGTGCGATGTCGAAACGCATCGGGTCAGGGAACTGCCGCTCGTCGAAGTTGGCGGCACCGTGCAGGACGACGACCTTGTCCCCTGCGGCGATACGCCGCCCGGCCAGGACGGTGTCGCGTACAGCGGTTCGCCTGAAGCTGAGGACGGGCGGATGCCAGCGCAGCATCTCCTCGACGGCCGAGTCGAGGAGCTCAGGGTGATCGAGCAGCCGGCGATGCTGGTCAGGATGGTCGAGCAGGGCGAGCATCCCGCCGGGCAGGGCCGAACGCACAGTGTCGTTGCCCGCGATGACCAGGAGGAAGAAGAACATCGACAGTTCGGCATCGGCGAGACGCTGTCCACCCGCCTCCGCCGTGGCGAGCGCGGTCATGACATCGTCCGCCGGATTCCGGCGCTTGTAGGCGGCGAGGGAGCGGGCGTACTCGAACATGTCGCTGAGCATGGCCGGGGATCGCGGATTGACCGGCTTGCCGTCCGGGCCGCGGACGACGGTCGCGTGGTCGGGGTCCTGGTAACCGATCACGCGGTTGGTCCACTCCAGGATCTGGCCGCGGTCGGCGGAGGGGATGCCGAGGAGGTCCGCGAGGTTGTGGATCGGGTAGTCGTCGGTCACGTCCACCGGCAGGTCGCACTCGCCTCGTTCGGCGATCCCGTCGACGAGCAGGCGCGCCCGTGCCGCGATGCCGGTCGTGAAGCGCTCGATGCGCCTGGCGGTGAACACGCCGGAGACGATGCGCCGGAGCCGGCCGTGGTCCGGCGGATCGAGGTTGAGCATCGTGCGCCGGATGAACGACAGGTCGGCCGGGTCCGGGTCGCGGATCTGGGTGGCGCCGAGCCAGGAGCTGTACTCCATCGGCGTCCGCAGCACGTGTACGACGTCCGCGTGGCGGGTCACCGCCCAGAACCCGGGTCCCGCCGGCCAGTCACCGACCTCGTGCTCGTCCTGCCAGTGCACGGGGTCGTGGTCGCGCAGCCGGCGGTACGTCTCGTGCGGGATGCCTTGTGTGTAGACATGCGGGTCGAACACGTTGACCGCCGCACTCTTGTCGATCATGGACATCCCTCTGGAGATCGTCAGGCGGCCAGGTAGCCTTCGATGGCGGACACCAGGGCCAACGGCGTCTCATCCATCGCGTAGTGGCCGGCGTCCGCGAATGTCAGCAGCTCGGCGTTCGGATACCACTGCAGCCATGTGCCCCGCATGACGTCGGCGGAGAGCGCGGGGTCGTGCTCACCGGCGATGACGAGCACGGGCGTGGTGGCGCCGGTCACCTCGGTGTGGAAGTCGGTGCGGGCCCAGGCGTCCAGGTAGGCCCGGTAGGCGGTCACCGTGGAGTTCCGCAGCGAGTTGTCCACCATCTCGTCGAGCCACGGCCCCGGAAGTCGGTTGCCGGTGGTGAGATCGATGATCGCACGGCGGTTGGCGGGCTCCTCGGCGGAACCGGAGAACAGCGCCCACCCGTCGTCGTCGAACGGCACGCCAGAGGCCGGCACCGGAGAGATGCCGACCAGCTTGCGGACCCGGCCGGGCGCGTCCAGCAGCACCCGCTGCATCGCCGTGCCGCCCATCGAGTGTCCGACCAGGGAGAAGCTGTCCCAGCCCAGCTTGTCGGCGAGTGCTGTCACGTCGGCGGCGATCTCGGCGAGGGTGTACTCGCCGGCGAGGTCGCGGGCCTCGCCGTACCCCCGGTAGTCGGGAAAGGCGTAGGTGAAGGCGTCGCCGTCCAGGTAGGGCTGGATCTTTGCGAAGCTGCTGCGGTCTCCGAACCAGCCGTGCAAGGCGATTACGCGGTGCGGCCCGGAGCCGCGGACGTCGTGGGGAAGGACGACGGGGGACACGGTGGATTCTCCTTCGTGTTCGCGGTGTCGGATGACGAACGCCCGGCGTATGTCCTGGCGGACGGAGGCGCATCGCTCGCCCGCCGGGCGCCGCCGAGGCACTCCAGGCTGAACCAGACGTACTTGCCGGCTTCGTGCTGGACGGCGCCCCACTGGTCGGCCTGCGCCTCCACCAGGAACAGCCCACGCCCGCTCTCGGCCAGGAAGTCGGGGGATCGCCGCGTGGGGAGGGTCGGATCGGGGTCGCAGATCGCCAGCCAGACCGTGGTGTCGCCCACCCGCACGTTGATCCTCACATCGGAGGATCCGCCGACGGACGGGGCGGCGTGCTGGACCGCGTTCGTGACCAGCTCGCTGGTCAGCTCGGCGATCGTCGCCTCGTCGGCGGCGGAGAGGAGCAGATCCCAGGAGGCGAGCATCGCCGACACCCAGCGGCGGGCGATCGACGACGCGATCGGGGAGCAGGGCAGATCGCACCAGCCGGAAAGCTGCCTGCTCGTGAGGTCGGTCACGACGGTCACTGCGCGCACGCTCCGACTGGTGGTGCAGGGCAGGTCGGCGTGCCGTCTCGGCACCGCGCGACGCTCCTCTCCTTGGTGGCTCCCGGGCCCACGCCGCCCTCCATGGGGCGCCTTGATAAGGCGTGGGCAGGTTCGGCCTGGGGCCTCGGGCATTGCGTCGCGAACACGGCGTGAACTTCTCCCGGAATGCCCAAATATTGGGCACGATGGTCAAAAGATGGGCGCGCAGCGAAGAAAGCATCGGCCGGAATGCCGGCTGTTGTCAACGGGAATGACACAAAGTGTGGATCATTCGTGGCCGGGTGCGGGAATGAAGACCGTTCCATGTCCGCTGGGAGCGGGCTCCGATGACGGCTCCGGTGCGTGAGCACGCTGAGCGCGTGGCTCCCCTGTCCGCCCGTGCCGGGGGCGGGTGCACAAGGGCAGGCCGAGGTCCCGCCACAGGTCAGCATGCCTGCCATTACTTGTGGGTAGTTAACCTGCACCTGCGGTGGGAGCAACGGTGATCGCGATGGGCCTCTCAGGGAAGGAACGCCGCATCCTCGCGGAAATCGAGCACGCCCTGGCCTTGGAGGACCCGGACCTCGCCAGGCGCGTCGCGGCGATCAACAGCATCGAGTCCGGCGCCGAGATCGGCCTGCGGCCGTACGGGCGGCAGGCGCGTGACTGGGTGACCGCGCACCTCTGGACGATCGTCGCCGCGGTCGTGCTCGTGGTGGTGCTGCTGACGCTGGCCGTGGTGCTCGCGTAGGGCGGCGTCAGGCAGGACGTCAGGCAGGACGTCAGCCGCGGGCGTCAGGCAGGACGTCAGCCGCGGGTGCGACGGCGTCGCAGCACCGCGAGGTCCACGGCCGCGACGAGGGAGACCGCGGCGGCGATGGCCGCCTCCCAGGCCCACACCTCCTCGCCCGTGCCGGCGGCGCGCGTCAGGAAGAAGACCGCCGCCACCACCCCGAGCACCAGCGCCACGAGAGACAGCGCCCGCCGAGCTCCCAGCGGGCTCCGCGCGGTCACCGGTTCGGTGCCCCGCCGATCACGCAGCCACATGGCCACCTCCTTGTCCCGTCCTCGTCCCGTCCTCGTCCCGTGGTCACGCCCCCGCGAACAGGTCAGGCCAGGCACCTCAGCGTCGCGGCGAGCCGCGGGTCGAGGCCGTGGCCGGCCGGCAGGCGGCCCACCGTGGCCGCCACGAACTCCGGATACGACAAGGTCGCCTCCACCCCGTCCGCGTGCACGCCTATCCGTTCGGCCGTCTGCTCGACCTGGACGTCGGCCTTCTGCTCCGCCAGCGCGAACCGGCCGACCGCGACCCGCCAGCGTGTCCTGCCGTCCGCCTCGTCGGCCGGCACCGGCGCGCCGACGTCGTCGGCGTGCGTGGCGTACTCGGAGTCGTAGTGGAAGGCCTGCAACCCGGCCGGGTAGGGGCCGGCCATCGTGTCGATGAGCGCGTCGCGGCCCAGCTCGCGCATGCGCCGGCGGGTGGCCCCGTTCTCGGCGCGCCATTCCTCCAGCACCTCGTCCACGGGCACGGTCCGGCGCTGCCGTACGCTCCACTCGTTGAAGTCGTGGAAGCCTTCGACCCCCTCCCGGGCGAGCCGGGTTAGCAGGTCCTGCACGTTGCCGTCGAGGCAGGCGTGGTTGTAGAGCTCCTCGCCCGCCAGGTGGGCGAGCACGTCGCGTACCGACCAGCCCGCGCACCGCGAGGGCCGCTCCCACGCCTCGGTGTCGAGGCCGGAGAAGTGGCGGTCGAGCCGGGCCGCCTCGGCGTCGAAGATGTCGAACGGCTCCCACTGTTTCAACAGGTCCTCACCCATACCCCGACGCTACCCCTGGGACGGCGCCTTTCACGGCTGGCGTGGAAGGCGGGCGGGAGCGGGCGGGAGGCGCGGGGAGCGGGCGGAAAGACCGGCGGAAAGGCGAGAGCCCGGCCCCCGCGCAGGGGACCGGGCTCTCGCTCAGCGGTGCTCAGCGACGCCACCAGCCGCCGTAGACCCGCACGTAGTCGGTGCGGCTCGTCGAGCCCTCAAGCTCGTCGTCACCGGCGTAGACGGCCTTGAAGGTGCCGCTCTTGTAGGCACGCGTCTTGGCCGTGAACTTGCCGCCCCACTTGGTGTAGCCGGAGGCGACCCACTTCCAGCCGGAGGAACCGCTGGCGCGGTGGTAGACGTTCACCTTCTCGCCGCGGACGCCCTCCCAGCCGTCGTCGTCCACCTGGAGACGGCCGGAGAAGTAGATCGACTTGCCCTTGCGGACCTTGTAGGGGTCGGCGCTGAAGCGCGTGATGCGCGTCTCGGCCTTGCCCTCCTCGATCTCGACCGCGAAGACGGCGGTGTCGGTGGCGACGACCCTGCCGTCCTTGACGGCCTCGGCCGTGGCCTTCCACTTGCCCTCGTAGTCGCCGTCGTTGAACGGGATGGCGAAGCGCCAGCTGTCCAGCTTCTGGGCGTCCTTCTCGCGCATGGCCCGAAACTGGGCCTGCGGCTCGACGCTCAGCCGGACGCTGTCCACGTCGGAGCTGGCGTCGACCTTGAAGTAGGCGTTCGTCTCGCCGCCGGCCTTCACCACGACCGGGTTGGGCGTGATGTCGCGGATGTCGACGGTCGACGTCTTGGTCTGCGCCGTCGCCGCCCCACCGGAGACGAGCATGGCCCCGCCGACGAAGGCGGAGACGATACCTACAGCGATCTTTCTCATGAGGGTGCTGATTCCTCTCCCCGTTGCCGGAGCCGACTCGGGATCGCCGGCTCCCTCACCTACTTTGAGGCACCGAAATGACGAAAAGTTGGCCCCGTTTTGAGAAAAGATTTGAGCAAGGCGCTGACCTGCTGCGAAGGCCGTGCATCCGGGTTCGGGCCGCACTGACCCACTACAGTCGGGCTCATGACCGACGTCTGCACCCTGGGCGAGGCGCTGGGCGTGGTGTCCAGCGGGCGGGTCCGCCACGAGAACGAGGCCAGGCTGGACGTCTGCGGTCCCGAGCTCACCGTGGCCGTGGCCCTGGCCCGGCTCGGCCACCGGGCCTGCTTCCTGGGCAAGGTCGGCGGTGACGAGCTGGGCGCGAGGGTGCTCACCGTGCTCAGGGGCGAGGGCGTCGACGTGGCCGACATGCGCGTCACCGAGGGGGCCAGGACCGGCTTGTTGCTGAGGGAGGCGCGGGTCGGCAGGGAGCCGCAGGTCACGCACTACCGCGCCGGCTCGGCGGGCTCGGCGCTGGCACCGGGCAACGTGCCCATCGACCGGATAGCGCGCGCCAAGATGCTGCACGTCACCGGCATCACGGCGGCGCTGGGACGCGACGCGCTGGAGGCGGTCCGCACCGCGGTGAGCGCCGCGAGGACGTCCGGGGTGATGATCTCGTTCGCCGTCCGGTACGTGCCGGAGCTGTGGCCGTCGGTGAGGGAGGCGGAGGAGGTGCTGGGCGAGCTGGCCTGCGCTTCCCACCTGCTGTTCCTCGGCCAGGACGAGCTCGACCTGGTCAAGCCGGCGCTGACGCCGGAGCGGGAGGTCGTGGTGGACCGGGGTGCGAAGGGAGCCAGCGTGCGGGCCGACCGCATGCGGTACGACGAGCCGCGGGTGCAGGTCCCCGTGGTGGACGTGGCGGGGTCGGGCGACGCGTTCGCGGCCGGCTACATCAGCGCCGCCCTGGACGGGCTTACGCCGCCGGAGCGCCTGCGGCGAGGGGCGCTGCTGGGCGCCGCCGTGGTCGCCAGCGCCAGCGACTGGCAGGGCCTGCCGGTCAGGGCCGAGCTCTGACCTCCCCGCCCGCCGCCACGCGGCGAGGCGGCCCGCTCCGGTCGACGGGACCGGCTCGGCGCAGTCCTGAGTCGCGACCGGACCGAGCCGGACGGAAGGAGCCGGGCTGATCGTCGGTGGGAGGGTGTAGAACTGGCCCGCATGGATGATCAACGCAAGGACGCCATGGCGGAAGTCCTGCGGAGCGTGGCCGCGCAGGTCGCGGCAGGTGCCCCGCAGGGCTGGCGGCGAGGATGGGTGCACGCCCGCCGCGGCCCGTCCTGGTCGTGGCAGGGCGGCTCGGGGTACGAGATGCCCGATGGCACTATCGAGGGCCTGCGGGCCGGTCTCCACGGGCTGGCGAAGCTCTACCAGCTCAGCGGCGTGTCGCCGGCGGACCTGACGGTCGAGCTGGCCGTCGAGCCTTCGGGCCGGTTCGAGGCGGTGACCAGTCAAGCGATCACCCGCGACGACTCGGGCCGGTTCCTGTACGTCCTGCGCCCGGACACGCTGCCCCGCGAGCCGGGCGCCGACCAGGCGCCGCCGTCGAATCCGACACCCGCGGGTCACCCGGAGGAGGCCGTCCGGCTGTTCCGCGAGTACGTGCGAAGGCGCGCCGACATCCTCGGTGAGGAGGAGGTCCTGCCCGACCCGCTGGACCCCGCGGAGCGGACGGCGCTGCTGGACGCCTTCCCGGGCGACCTTCCTCCCGACCTGGTGGCCCTGTACGGCGAGGCCGACGGCGACGACGAGATCGGACTCTTCCACGGCCACCTGTGGTTCACCCTGGAGTCCGTGACGACCTACGTCCATCACCGTCCTGAGCGGCGATGGACGGACGACCCGCTCTGGTCGATGGCCGCTGACGGGGAGCCGCCCGGCACCATCCGGCGGCAGCTCAGCAGTCCGTCCTGGATCCCGTTCGCGACCAGCACCGGCGGCGACTATCTGGCGGTAGACATGGACCCGGGGCCCGCCGGCCGCCCGGGCCAGGTCATCCGTGTCGGGATCCACTACGACGGCGCGCCCGTCCACGTCGCGGATTCCGTCACCACCATGCTGCGCCGGCTCGTGGAGGCACTCGACCGGGGCGACTACGAAGAAGGTGACGGCTACCTCGATGTGGGGGCGAGGCTGCCGAGCTACCTGGACGACAGCCGCACCTACTGGCGCGGGCACGCTCCGATCCCGAAGAAGCCGCGCGGGATCCAGTCCCTCGTCGTCGACGAGGTCAGGCACCTCGATCTGGAGCCGGTCCGCGGCGCGCCCCACCTGCGCAGGGTGGCCCTGTTCGGCGAGGGGCCCGTCGATCTGCGCCCCCTGCGCGACGTACCGCTCGAAGCGTTGGAGGCCGAGCTGGACGCGGTCGACCTTGACGCGCTGGCCGGACATCCGACCTTGCGCGCCGTGCGGCTCCGCACGCGGGAGCCCGTCGATCTCGGCGTGCTGCGGACGTTGCCGCGCCTGGAAGGACTCGATCTCGCGGAGGCCGCCGTCCGGGACCTCGCTGTGATCGGCGAACTGGACGGGCTGCTGTCCCTCACGCTCTCGCCCGGGCAGTGGTCGCGGCTCGGCAGGCGGGGGCCGCTGGCGGCGGCCGGGCTGGGCGGCGATCCCACGCCGGGCCAGGTGAGCCGCTGGGCGGCCGGGTTCGAGGACGGGGAGGGGCACGAGGAGGGGCACGGCGGCTACGAGTACTTCGCGGGACGGTTCGACGCGTCTCCGGGAGCGGGCGCCGCCGGCGGTGCGGGCGGGTGACCGTCCTCCCCGGGCGTTAGCATCGGCCGATGAGACGCCTGCCGCCGCTGCCCCCGTCCGACCTCACTCCTGACGCGCGCGCCCTTTACGACACGATCGTCGAAGGGCCGCGCGGCACGTCGATGCTGGACGAGCGGGGCGAGCTCATCGGGCCGTTCGGCGCCATGCTGCTCAGCCCGCCCGTGGGCGACGCCCTCCAGCGGCTCGGCGCGGCGATCCGCTACCGGTCGGAGCTGGGCGACCGGGCGAGGGAGATCGCCATCCTCGTGGTGGCCCATGCCTGGGACTGCGCGTTCGAGCGGCACGTGCACGAGCAGGTCGGGCGGGGGCTCGGCCTCACGGATGCGCAGCTCGACGCGCTGCGCACCGGCGCGCCGCTGGAGCTGGCCGACCCGGAGGAGGCGGCGGTGCTCCGCCTCACCAGGGCGCTGGTGTCGCGCGCCGACCTCGACGACGAGGAGTACGGCGTGTTGCCGGCGAGCGCGGTCTTCGAGCTGACCACGCTGGTCGGCTACTACGCCACCCTCGCTCTGCAACTGCGGGTGTTCCGCGTCCAGCCGGGGGCGTGATCCGGGCCCTCGGCGGCCGGGCGTGCTGCGGCGGCGCGCGGGCATGAAGGGGGTGACGGTCACGGGGAGGGGGCGGCGGTGAAGGGGATCATCGAGGCCGTCGGCGCGGCGCTGGACGTCGCGGGCGTGCTCGTCATCGCCGTCGGCACGGTCGTGGCGAGCGTCGTGTTCGGGCTGCGGTGGGTGCGGGCGCGGCGGGGGGCCGACGTCTACCGTCTGTACCGGCAGGGGGTGGGGCGGGCCATCCTGCTCGGGCTGGAGCTGCTGGTGGCCGCCGACATCATCAGGACCGTGGCCGTGTCGCCGACGTTCGAGAGCGTGGGGGTGCTGGCCGTCATCGTGGCGGTGCGGACGTTCCTCAGTTTCTCGCTGCAGGTGGAGTTGGAGGGGCGGCTGCCCTGGCAGCCGTCACCCGCGCCGGCCGGGGTCAGGCCGACTCCCGGACGACCAGCTCCGTCGGAAGGATGACGGGGTCGGCCGGGCCGCCGCCGAACAGGCCGAGCAGCAGGCGGACCATGGCCGAGGCCTGCTCCGCCACCGGGTGGCGGACCGTCGTCAGCGGCGGCTCGGTGTACTGGGCGGCCTCGATGTCGTCGAAGCCGACCACCGCCACGTCGTCCGGCACCCGCCGGCCCGCCTGGCGCAGCGACTGGAGCGCTCCCACGGCCATCAGGTCGTTGGCCACGAAGACCGCGTCGAGCGACGGGTCGTCGCGCAGGAGCTGGCGCATCGCGACGGCGCCCGACTCGCGGGTGAAGTCGCCGACCGCGACGATCGACCTGCGGTCGGAGTCGCGCAGCACGTTGCGGTAGCCGGCCAGCCGGTCCTGGCCGCCGATCATGTCCTGGGGCCCCGCGATCGTGGCGATGCGCCGCCGGCCCGCCGCCACCAGGTGGCGGACCGCGAGCTCGGCCCCGCCGACGTTGTCGTTGTCCACGTACGGGATGTCGACGGGCACGGCCGGGCGGCCGTAGGAGACGACGGGGACGCGCAGCCGCGACAGCGCGGCCGGCAGCGGGTCGGCGCCGTGCATCGAGATGAGCATGACGCCGTCGACGTGCCCGCCGGCGATGTAGCGCTCGACCCGGGCGTGGCTCTCGGCCGAGGAGGCCAGCATCAGCACGACCTGCTTGTTGACCGCCTCCAGCTCCACGCTGGCCGAGCGGATCACCGTGGAGAACAGCGGGTCCTCGGAGAACACCCTGGTCGGCGGCTCGGAGACGACCAGGGCGATCGAGTCGGTGCGCTGGGTGACCAGGCTGCGCGCCGCCGAGTTGGGCACGTAACCCAGCTCGTCGATGGCGCGCTGGACGGCGTCGCGGATGTGCGGCGCGACCGTCGTCTGCCCGTTGACGACGCGCGATGCCGTGGCGCGGGAGACGCCCGCGCGGGCGGCGACGGCCTCCAGCGTCGGGCGTCTCATGGCTGGACCGAGAGGGAGAGCACGGCAGAAATCTACAGCCCGTTCCTGACGATCACGTCCCTGAACCACAGCGCGCTGTCCTTCGGCACCCGGGCCTGCGTCGCGTAGTCGACGTGCACGATGCCGAACCGCCGCGAGTAGCCTTCGGCCCACTCGAAGTTGTCCAGCAGCGACCACACGAGGTAGCCGCGCAGGTCCACGCCCGCCTCGATGGCGCGGTGCGCCTCGCGGAGGTGGCCTTGGAGGTAGGACACCCGGTCCGCGTCGTGCACCCGGCCGTTCTCCATCACGTCGTCGAAGGCGGCGCCGTTCTCGGTGACCATGAAGGGGACGCCCGGGTAGTCGCCCGACAGCCGCACGAGCAGCCTGGACAGGCCGTCGGGCACGATCGGCCAGCCCATCGCGGTGGTGGGGGCGTCGGCGCCGCGGAACGCGACGTCCTCCGAGCCCGGCCAGGCCGCGTCGGCGGGCCGGCCGGGGCTCGCCTCGACCACGCAGGGGTTGTAGTAGTTGATGCCGATCTGGTCGATCGGGGCGGCGATGGTCTCCAGGTCGCCCTCCTGGATGTGGCCGGTGCCGCCGTTGCGCCGGGCGGCTTCCAGCACCTGTTCCGGGTAGCGGCCGTGGATCACCGGGTCGAGGAACTGCCCGGTCAGCAGCGCGTGCACCCGCGCGGTGGCCGCCGCGTCGGCTTCGCCGGGCGTCGCCGACGGGTCGTTGACCTGGGCGGGGGTGAGCACGGGGGCGGAGTTGACGACGAGCATGAGGTGCTGGGCGCCCAGCTCGCGCAGCCGGGCGGCGGCCAGGCCGTGGCCGAGCAGCAGATGGTGGGCGGCGCGGATGGCCTCGCCCGGGTCGCGCCGGCCGGGCGCGTGCACGCCGTTGCCGTAGCCGAGGAACGCCGACACCCACGGCTCGTTGAGCGTCGTCCAGTGGCGGACCCGGTCGCCGAGCCGGTCGTGGACGGCCGCCGCGTACTCGGCGAAGCGGTGGGCGGTGTCGCGGTCCGTCCAGCCGCCCCGGTCCTGGAGCGCCTGCGGCAGGTCCCAGTGGTAGAGCGTCACGTACGGCGCGATCTCGGCGGCGAGCAGCCGGTCCACGAGCCGGTCGTAGAAGGCCAGGCCGCGCGGGTTGGCGGGGCCGGACCCGTCGGCCTGGATGCGCGGCCAGGCCACGGAGAACCGGTAGGCGGCCAGGCGCAGCTCGCGCATCAGCTCGACGTCGTCGGCGTAGCGGTGGTAGTGGTCGCAGGCCACGTCGCCGGTGTCGCCGTTCGCGACGTTGCCGGGGGAGTGGGAGAAGGTGTCCCAGATCGACTGGCCGCGCCCGTCCTCCTTGACCGCCCCCTCGATCTGGTAGGAAGCCGTGGCGGCACCCCAGACGAAGTTTTCCGGGAAAATCATCCTTTGACCGCTCCTTGCATGATTCCACCAATGATCTGCTTGCCGAACAGGACGAAGACGAGGACGAGCGGCAGCGTGCCGACCGCCGTGCCCGCCAGGCCCAGCACGTAGTCGTTGACGTAGCCGCTGGCCAGCGTCGACAGGGCCACCTGCACGGTCGGGTTGTCGGGGGTGAGCACCACCAGCGGCCAGAAGTAGTCGTTCCAGGCCGACATGAACGTGAGCATGCCGAGCACCGCCGCCGCGGGCCGCGCGACCGGCAGCACGACGTGCCGGAACAGCTTCCAGGTCGTGCACCCGTCGACCCGCCCGGCCTCCAGCAGCTCGGTCGGCAGCGCCCGGGACAGGAACTGCGTCATGAAGAACACCCCGAAGGCGTTCACCAGGGCCGGCACGACGAGCGCGTACATGGTGCCGGTCCATTCCAGCTTCACCATGAGCATGTAGAGCGGGATGCTGCCGAGCAGCGCCGGGACCATCATGGTGCCGACCGTGATCAGCAGCAGGGCGTTGCGGCCCCGGAAGCGCAGCTTGGCGAAGGCGAACCCGGCCAGCGTCGAGAAGAACATCACCGCGACCGCGATCGACCCGGCCACGACGAACGAGTTGAGCAGCGCCAGCGCGAACGGCACGGTGTCGAAGACCCGGGACACGTTGGCGAGCAGGTTGCCGCCCGGCAGCAGCGGCGGTGGCACCTCGGCCAGCGCCGAGTTGTGCCGCGAGGCCACCACCACGCTGTAGTACAGCGGGAACGCGGAGAAGAAGGCGACCGCGAGGAGGGTCAGGTAGCGCAGTCTCATCACAGGCCGCCCTTCATCCGGCGGGTCAGCAGGAAGTTGATCCCGGCGACCAGCACCACGGCGAGGAACATCAGCCAGGACGCCGCCGAGGCGTAGCCGAAGTCGAACTTGGTGAAGCCCTGCTCGTAGACGAACAGCGCGAGCGTCTGGTACTGCCGGTCGGGCCCGCCGCTGACGGCCCCGCCGCCCACGCCGCTGCTCGCGCCGAACAGCAGCGGCTCGGCGATGATCTGCATCGCGCCGATCGTCGAGACGATCACGACGAAGACGATCGTCGGCCGGATCATCGGCACGGTGATCCGGCGGAGCTGGGTGAGCGAGCTCGCCCCGTCGAGGGTGGCGGCCTCGTACAGCTCCTTGGGCACGGCCTGCATGGCGGCGAGGAAGATCAGCGCGTTGTAGCCGGTCCAGCGCCACATGATCATCGTGGCGAGCGCGATGTGCGAGGTGGCCGTGCCGGCCGCCCAGTCGATGGTGCCGGCGCCGAACCACGACAGCATCCAGTTGATGACGCCGTAGTCGCGGCCGAAGAGCTGGCTGAAGATCACCACCACGGCCACCACGCTGGTGACGTTGGGCAGCAGCAGCGAGATCCGGAAGAGGGTCTGGAACCTCATCGGCCGGTTGAGCAGGTGGGCCAGCCAGATGGCGAGCAGGAGTTGCGGCGCGGTGGACAGCACCCCGATGGACAGGGTGTTGACGGCGGCGTTCCAGAAGTAGCCGTCGGTGAGCAGCGTGGCGAAGTTGTCCAGCCCGACGAAGGTCTGCTCCTCCTCCAGCAGCGTCCACTCGTGCAGGCTCACCCACGCCGTGTAGACCAGCGGGAACAGCCCGAACGCGCAGAACAGCAGGAAGAAGGGGGCGACGTAGGCGTACGGCGACACCCTCACGTCGAGGGTGTGCCGCACGCCACGCCCGCGCCGCCGGGGGACGGCGAGAGGCAGGGCGCTCATTTGATCTTCTTGACGTCCTCGAGCACCTGCGCCCACGCCTGGTCGGGGGTCTGCTTGCCCTGCTCGACCCGGCCGAGGCCGTCGCCGATCACGACGCGGACCTCGGCCTCCTTGGGTCCGAGGTGCTGGGGCTTGAGCGCCTTGGCCGCCTCGGAGTAGATCTTGCCGATCGGGGCGTCACCGAAGAAGTCCTTGGTGAAGTTCTGGATCGACGGGTCGTCGTAGAGCGCGGGGATCGACGGGAACGTGCCCTCCTCCTTGAAGACCTTGGCCTGGTTCTCCTTGGAGGTGAGGAAGTCGATCAGCTCGGCCGCCTCCTTGGGGTGCTTGCTCTGCTTGGGGACCATCAGGTGGGAGCCGCCGCTGTTGCCGGACCCGCCGGGCACGGTCGCGATGTCCCACTTGCCGGCGGCGTCCTTGGCCTGCTCCTGGATGTAGCCGGTCATCCAGGCGGGGCAGATGATCGTGGCGAAGGCGCCCTTGGCGAAGCCGGTGTTCCACGGCGGTGAGAAGGCGGCCAGCTTGGCGGTCAGTTTCTCCGAGGTGAGCTGGTTGGACAGGTCCCAGGCCTTCTTCACCTCGGGGTTGGTCGCGACGATGATGTTGTCCTGCTGGTCGTACAGGCCGGTCGGGGCCTGGTTGACCATCGCGCGGAAGATCTCGCCGGGGCTGTCCACGAACTTCGCGCCGGCGACGTCGGCCGCGGCGAACTTCCTGCCGGTCTCGATGTACCGCTCCCACGTCGGCCAGAGCTCGGCGACCTCGTCGCGGTCGGTGGGCAGGCCGGCCTTCTCGAACAGGTCCTTGCGGTAGCACATGGCCAGGCCGCCCACGTCGGTGCCGAGCCCGAGGAGTTGGCCGCCCTGTTTGCCGAGTCCCTGCTGCCACTTCCAGTCGAGGTAGTCACCCTGCCGCCGGTCCAGGCCGAACTGCTTGAGGTCGTGGAACTTGCCGGGTTGGGCGGTGAACGTGCTGATGTAGCCGACTTCGACGGCCTCGACGTCGGCCGCGCCGGCGTTCGTGGCCAGCCGCTTGACGAGGTTGTTGTGGTGGTCGTTGAACTGGGTGACGTTCTCGCTGATCTCGATGTTCGGGTGGGTCTTCTTGTACTCCTCGTAGAGCGGCTTGAAGCCGAAGTCGCCGAACAGGCCGACGGTCAGCTTGATCTTCTCTGCGGGCTTGGCGGCCGTGTCCGCGCCGTCACCGCCTCCGCCGCCGCACGCGGCCGTCACGGCGAGCAGGGAGGCGGTCAGCAGGGGTACGGCGAGTCGCCGGATGCGAGGGGTCATGGAACCCTCCTGGGTTCGGGCCGGGAAATGTCCGTGAGAGCGCTCTCTCAGAAGAGTCGTAGCTTTCACTGCTCGTTGTCAACGAAAGTTGGATAACGATCCGGGTTACAGAGAGAGCGCGTTCACGGTCGCCCTAGGGGCGGGTGGAGGCCCGGACGAACACTCCAATGATCTCGGATAGTTTCTATCCGAGTTCTACCATGACTCGGATAATAAATGTCCGCGTTGGATAGGCTGGTGGCCATGAAGCTGTCCACGGGGGTGGAGTGGGCGCTGCACAGCTGCGTCTCCCTCAGCCAGAGCCGCGAGCCCGTTCCCGCGGCCCGGCTCGCCACTTTGCACGGCACCCCTCCCGCCTACCTGGCCAAACATCTGCAGGCGCTCTCGCGCGCCGGCATCGTGCACTCCACGGCCGGGCACGTGGGCGGATATGAGCTGACCCGCCCCGCCGCTCGGATTTCGGCGCTGGAGGTCGTACGGGCCATCGACGGCGGCGAGCCCGCCTACCGGTGCACCGAGATCCGGCAGCGGGGCCCGCTCGCCCTCCCGGCCGAGCGGTGCGAGCGGTCGTGCGCGATCGCCCGCGCCATGGCCGCGGCGGAGGAGGCCTGGGCGGACGCCCTGCGTCAGGTCACGATCGCCGACCTCGCCGCCCGCATCGACGCCGACAGCGGGGGGACGGCGATGGGCGCCGTCAGCCGGTGGCTGGCCGCCGCACGGCCGGAATCCGGCCAGGAGTGACCTAGGACTTGGGCAGCGGGTAGGCGGTGCCGGCGGTTCACGCGTGGCCGTGTTCCCAGGCCCAGGCGGCGATGCCCACGCGGTTGCGTACCCCGAGCTTGCGCTGGACGTTGGCCACGTGGGTCTTGGCGGTGCCGGCCGAGATGAACAGCTCGGCGGCGATCTCGGGGTTGGACCTGCCGCCGGCGACCAGCTTGACGATCTCCAGCTCGCGGTCGCTCAGCGGTTGCTCGCCTGGTACGCCGGTGCGGGCGGGCGACGGGGTGAGGTGGCGCAGCAGGCGTACGGTCACCGAGGGGCTGATCAGCGCATCGCCGGCGGCTGCCGCTCTGATGCCCTCCATGAGGAGCACCGGCCCCGCGTGTTTGAGTAGGAAGCCGCAGGCTCCTGCGCGGAGCGCGGCGTGGACGTACTCGTCGAGGTCGTAGGTGGTCACGACGATCACGCGCATCGGCGACGGCGTCTCGGGGCCGGCCAGGCACTGGGTGAGTTCGAGCCCGTCCATGCGCGGCATGCGGATGTCGGCGACGACCACGTCCGGCCGGAGTTCGCGGGCGAGGTCGAGCGCGGCCAGGCCGTCCGGTGCCTCGCCCACCACCTCCAGGTCCGGCTGGGCGGCGAGGATCGTGCGGAAGCTGCGCCGGATGGCCGGCTGATCGTCGGCGATCAGAACCCGGATGGTCATGGGAACACCGCCTTCACCACCCAGCCGCCGCCGGCGGCGTGGCCGGAGGTGAACTCGCCGCCCAGCGCCTGCACCCGCTCGGCCAGCCCGGCCAGGCCGACGCCGGCGCGTTCGGCGGACGGCAGGCGTAACAGGGCCTGGTCACGTGCCTGGTCATGCGCATGGTCGGCGACGGTCACGACGACCGCTCCCGTCTCGTCGCTCACCTGGATGGCGACGCTCGACCCGGCCGGTGCGTGCTTTCTGACGTTGGTGAGCGCCTCGACGACGATGCGGTAGATCGTGGTCGCGACCTCGCGCGGCACCGGGCCAGAGGGTTCGACGCGCATATCGGTGTCGGGGAAGCCCGCGTCGGCGAAACGCCGTACCAGATCGGGCAGGCCGTCGAGGCCGGGCAGCGGCTCGGCGGAGGCGCTGTCGCCCTCCAGCTCGCGCAGCATGCGCACGGTCCGATCCATGGACGCGAGCGCTCGCGCGCCGTCCTCCTCGATCGCCCGCAGGGCCGCCGCGGCCTCGGACGGATCGCGGTTGAGCAGGATCTGCGCCGCCTGTGCCTGGATGACCATGGCGCTGACGTCGTGGGCGACGAAGTCGTGCAGGTCGCGGGCCAGTTGCAGGCGCTGGGTGCGGCGGGCCTGCCTGACCGCGTTGACCCGGCGTCGGTCCAGGGTGCGCAGATAGGCGCCGAGACCGACCGCGCCTGCCGTGCCGATAGACCAGAAGAGGGTGAGGGCGACCGCGTCGAGGCCCGAGGGTGGCGGCTGGGTGATCTGCAACCCCAGCAGCGCTTCGGAGATCGCGGCCACTCCCACCGCCGGGGCTGCCTGCCGTACGGCGGACCAACGCACGGTCAGCGTGATGAGCGTGAGCACGGCGATCGTGTGGACGTAGGTCGACGGGCCGCCGGGGATGCCCGGATCGGTCAGCCAGGCGAGTGTGCACGTCGCGCCGGTCAAACCAGCGGTCGCGGTGATCGCCGCGAGGAGGGGGCGGGCCTTCGGCCACCAGACGAGCGACATGGCCGCGGCGGTGAGCAGCGCGGACACGACGATGAGCGGGCTCGGGAGCGGCCGGAGGACGAGTGTGAGCGCGAGCGCGCCGGCCACCGCCGGCCCGCCGGCGAGGAATCTCATGACGGCACCCTAGGGCAGCCGCTCGCGACGCCGAATCGGCCGATCGGCAGATGTTTTCCCTGCCTTGGCGGCGCAGTCTGGGTCCACGTCATCCGCAACAGTTCTGGAGGTAGAACGTTGACGATCAACTTGCTGCACAAGGCTCCGGCCACCAGCGACACCGAACGGCCCGTCCCGCGCTGGGCGCTGCGTGCCGCCTACGCGCTTCCCTGGCTGCTGCTCCCTTCGTGTCTGTGGAGGTTGCCGTTCGCCTTTCACTTCGAGATGGGTCAGCTCAGCGACGCGCCGGTGTCTCCGTTGTGGGTCACCATCCCGTACGTGTTCGGGCTCAGTGTGCTCACGGAACTGGTGGCGCTGCTCAGCATCGGTCTGGTGCGCCGGTGGGGCGAGGTGGTGCCGGGCTGGATCCCCGTCATCGGCGGCCGGCGTGTGCCGCCGATGGCGGCGGTCGTCCCTGCCGTGGCCGGTGGGCTGCTCTTGACCGTGGTCTCGGTGTGGATGGTGCTCACCTGGGTTGGGGTCTCCGGGCACATGGCGTATGAGAACGGCTGGTGGCAGGCGCTGGCCATGGTGTGCATCACCCCGCTCGCGCTGTGGGGTCCGATCGTGCTCGCCCTGGCCTACGCCTACCAACGGCGCCGCCGCCACAGCTGAAGGTCCTGACTGGAGTTGAACGCTTGCATGGCTCGCAATACATTCGTATAGACTACTGAGCGTGCGACCAATTACTGAAGAAGATCTGACGACGCGTGCGCGCATCCGCGACGCGGCGATGGCGTTGTTCGCCGAACAGGGGGTCAAGGCCACCACGATCCGCGGAATCGCCGAGGCCGCCAAGGTCTCGCCGGGCCTGGTGCAGCACCACTTCGGGACCAAGGAGGCGCTCAGGCACGCGTGCGACGAGTACGTCCTCGGTTACCTGCGCGACCAGGTCACCGCGGGCGTCACCGACCACGGCCTGGACAAGCCGGAATTCATCGAGAACGTCCACCGGACGGCGCCGCCCCTGATGAAGTACCTCGGCCGCGCCCTCGTGGACGGCTCTCCCGCGGCCGCCGCGATGTTCGACGAACTCGTCCGCGTGACGGAGGAGCATCTCGCCGACGACGAGCGGTCCGAGGCCGATCACCGCGCCCGCGCGACCGTGCTGACGGCGATGAAGCTGGGCATCACGGTGCTGCATGAGCACGTCTCCCGCGCGCTCGGCACAGACCTGTACGACCCGCAGGGCGCGCTGCGCGTCGGTAAGGCCCAGCTCGACCTGATCAGACCGGAATTCCTCGGCCGCGAACTGTTCGACCAAGCGCGGACGGGCCTGGACAAGCTCGAGGCACACCAATGAACACCACAGTGCACGCCGACGGCCTGGTCAAGACCTTCGGCCGGGCCAGGGCCCTGGACGGGCTCGACCTCACCGTCAAGACGGGCGAGGTGCACGGCTTCCTCGGCCCCAACGGTGCGGGTAAGACCACCACGATCCGTATCCTGCTGGGCCAGATGCGCGCCGACGGCGGCCGGATCGCGTTACTCGGCGGCGACCCCTGGCGCGATGCCACCGAGCTGCACCGAAGGCTCGCCTACGTGCCCGGCGACGTCACCCTGTGGCCCTCGCTCACCGGCGGCGAGGTCATCGACCTGCTGGGCAGGGTGCGCGGCGGCCTCGACCCCAAACGCCGCGCCGAGCTGTTGGAGCGCTTCGAGCTCGACCCGCGCAAGAAGTGCCGCACCTACTCCAAGGGGAACCGTCAGAAGGTGGCGCTGGTAGCTGCCTTCGCCTCCGACGTCGAACTGCTGGTGCTGGACGAGCCAACCTCGGGCCTGGACCCGCTCATGGAGGCGGTCTTCAACGAGTGCGTCCTGCAGGAGAAGCGCGACGGCCGCACCGTGCTGCTGTCCAGCCACATCCTGTCG
Organism: Nonomuraea sp. NPDC047897; assembly: GCF_043204415.1. Lineage (NCBI taxonomy): Bacteria > Bacillati > Actinomycetota > Actinomycetes > Streptosporangiales > Streptosporangiaceae > Nonomuraea > Nonomuraea sp. NPDC047897. Next base: position 677,064 of record NZ_JBIDCC010000001.1, read on the forward strand.
GAGGTGGAGACTCTGTGCGACCGCGTCAGCATCATCCGCGCCGGCCGCACCGTCGAGTCCGGCACCCTGACCGACCTGCGCCACCTCACCCGCACCTCCGTCACCGCCGAGCTGATCGGGCCAGCGCCCGGCCTGGCCGCCCTGCCCGGCGTACACGAGCTGACCGTGGACGGCGTCCGGCTGCGCTGCCAGGTGGACGGCGACGCGCTCACCCCGGTGCTCGCCGAGCTGGCCCGGGCGGGCGTACGCACCCTGACCACGCAGCCGCCGACCCTGGAGGAGCTGTTCCTGCGCCACTACGAGGGAGCCGCCAGATGACCGGCACCATGACCGGCACAGGGACACTGATCCGGCTCATCCTGCGCAGGGACCGCGTGCTGCTGCCCGTGTGGATCGCGATCACCGCGCTGCTTCCGGCGAGCATCGCCTCCGCTACCACCGACCTGTACGCCGACCAGGCCGCCCGCGACTCCTTCGCGGCGGCCTCGGCGAGCAACCCCGCGCAGCTGGCCATGCGCGGCCCCATCTACGACGCGAGCGTCGGCGGCCTGACCGCATGGACGCTCGGCTCCTCTCTCGCGCTGATCGGCGGGCTGATCAGCATCCTGCTGGTGATCAGGCACACCCGCGTCGAGGAGGAGACCGGCCGGCGCGAACTGCTGGCCTCGGGCGTCATCGGCCGTCACGCCCCGCTGGCCGCCGCGCTCGCGGTCGTGCCGGCCGCCAACCTGCTGCACGGTCTGCTGTCGGTGCCTGCCCTGGTCGCGGGCGGCCTGCCCATGGGTTCCTCGCTGCTGTTCGGGCTGTCCACCGCCGCGGGCGGCTGGGCGTTCGCGGCCATGGCCGCCGTCACCGCGCAGCTCACCGCGTCCTCCGGTACGGCCCGCGGCATCGCCATCGCCATCGGCGGCCTGCTGTTCGCACTGCGCTCGCTGGCCGACACCGGCGGCATCGGCTGGCTGGCGTGGCTGACGCCGTTCGGCTGGGTCCGGCTGACCAGACCCTACGCCGGCGACCAGTGGTGGGTGCTGGGACTTATCGCGGTGTTCGCCGCCGCCCTGGCGGCGGCCGCGTTCGCGCTGTCCACGCGGCGGGACGTGGCCGGCGGCCTGATCCCCGTCCGCCCGGGATCCGCCAACGGGACGCTGCAGGGCGCGTTCGGGCTGGCCGCTCGCCTGCACCGTGGCACGCTGACGGGCTTCGCGATCGGTTTCGGAGCGCTGGGCGCCCTGCTCGGCGTGGCGGCGCGCGGCCTGAATGCCCAGTTGGACACGCCGCAGTTCCGGGAGCTGGCCGCGACCCTCGGCGGCGCCGACGCCCGGCTCGCGGACGTGTTCTTCACCTTCGTGATGTTCGTACTCAGCCAGCTCGTCGCGGGGGCGGCGCTGGTGTCGGCGCTGCGCGCCCGTGGTGAGGAGGCGGCTGGCCGGGCCGAGCTGCTGCTGTCCACCCCCGTCGGCCGGCTGCGCTGGGCGCTGAGCCACCTGGCCTTCACCGCCGTGAGCCCGGTGCTGCTGCTGGCCGTGCTGGGTGCGGCGGCGGGGCTCACCTTCGACGGCGACGTGGCCCGCGTCACCGGGGCCACGCTCGCCTACCTGCCCGCGGTCTGGATCGTGGCCGGGATCGCGACGCTGCTGTCCGGCCTGCTGCCACGGGTGGCGGCGGCCGTGAGCTGGACCGTGCTCGGCCTCTTCCTGGTCGTGGATCTGCTGGCGGAGTTCAAGCTGGCCGCCGGGGTCATCCTCGAGCTTTCGCCGTTCGTGCATGTGCCGGCGCTGCTCCTGGGCGGCGCCTCGTCACCGGTGGCGCCGCTGCTGGGGCTGACCGTGGTGGCCATCGCCTTGACCGCGGCGGGGCTGGCGCTCCTGCGTCGCCGCGACCTGGTGCCCTCCGCGTGAAGCCGGCCACGCCGACGTCAGGTGAGGCCGAGGCTCGCGGGTAGCAGGGCGCGGATTGTGGCCTGGACGGCGTCGAGATCGATCGCCTCGGGCGCGACCCGCCATTGGGCGTGCACGCCGATGACGGCTCCCACGACCCGTGGCGGCGGTGCAGGCCGGCGCAAGCAGGGTGATGAACAGGCGCGTGGCCGGCAGCCGGATGAAGTCCATGACCTGGTCGAGCGAGTCCCCGGCCGTATCGGCCGGGTCGGCCGGGGGGAGGCCGGCCAGGACGGCGTGGAGGCCGTCCGCGCCGCCCGCGACGCCGCGCCCGCCTGGCGGGCCACCCCCCACCACGACCGCGCCGCCGTCCTCGACCGGGCGGCCGGCCTGATCGACCTGTCCGCCGAGGAATGGGGCCGCGAGCTCAGCCGCGAGGAGGGCAAGACGCTCGCCGAAGGCGTCGCCGAGGTGCGCGGCGCCGCCCGCATCCTGCGCTACTACGCCGCCGAGGCCGACCGGGAGAGCGGCGAGGTCTACGCCTCCCCGCGCCCCGGCGAGAACTTCCTCGTACTCCGCAGACCGGTCGGCGTCGCCGGGCTGATCACCCCGTTCAACTCCTTGATCGCGATCCCCGCCTGGAAACTCGGCCCCGCCCTCACCTACGGCAACACGGTCGTGTGGAAGCCCTCCTCGCTGGTGCCGCTCCTCGCCACGCGCCTGGCCGGCGCGCTGACCGAGGCCGGCCTGCCGGACGGCGTGCTCAACCTCGTCCACGGCGACGCCGACGCCGGCGCGGCGATCATCGAGGACCCCGGCGTGGACGTGGTGTCGTTCACCGGCTCCACCGAGGTGGGCCGGGCCGTCATCGCCCGCTGCGGCGCGCTCGCCAAACCGGTGCAGACCGAGATGGGCGGCAAGAACGCCGCCGTCGTGCTCGCCGACGCCGACCTCGACCACGCCGCCGAGCAGGTGTGCCTGGGGGCGTTCCGGTCCACCGGGCAGAAATGCACGGCCACCTCCCGCCTCGTCGTCGAAGAATCGGTGGCCGGCGAACTGCTGCGCAAAGTGGCCGCCCGCGCCGCGGAACTCGTCGTCGGCGACCCGCTCGCCGCCGGGGTCGAGATGGGGCCGCTGATCAGCGCCGCGGCACGGGACCGGGTGACGGCGGGCGTCCGCCGGGCTGTCGAGGAAGGGGCCGAGCCGCTGACCGGCGCCCGGCCGTACGAGGAGGGCGACCTGGCGGCCGGCTGGTTCGCGCCGCCGACCGTGCTCGCGCTGCCCGGCACGGACGTGGACGTCTGGAGCACCGAACTGTTCGGGCCCGTCGTCGGCGCCGTCCGGGCCACCGGCCCCGAGGAGGCGCTGCGGCTGGCGAACCACAGCGAGCACGGCCTGTCGGCCGCCATCTTCACCCGCGACCTCGGCACGGCCCTGCGCGCCGTGGACGACCTCGACGTCGGCGTCCTGCACGTCAACTCCGAATCCGCCGGCACCTTCCCGTGGGTGCCGTTCGGCGGGCGCAAGCTCAGCGGCTTCGGGCCCAGGGAGCAGGGGCGGGCCGCCCGCGAGTTCTTCACCCAGACCGCGACCGTCTACCTCGGGACACCCGCGTGAGCGGCGCGCTGTCCGGCCTGCTGGTGGCCGACTTCAGCCGGGTGCTGGCCGGGCCGTACGCGACCATGCTCCTCGCCGACGGGCTGGGACTGCGGTCCGTCGTGGGGGAGGGGGCGGCGGCACAGGTGGCGAACCCCATCGGGCTCGACGTGACGCCGCCCGAGTACCGCCTGCCGCCGCGGGCGCTCGGACAGGACGACCAATGGGTCCGTGAGATATTGGGCCCATGACCGCGCCAGAGGGGCAGCTCGCCGCCGACGGGGGACGCCGCAGGCCGCCGACGGCCCAGCAGTTCGTCCTCGGCGAGCTGCGGCGCGCCATCACCACCGGCCGGCTGCGCCCCGGCGACCCCATCCGGCAGGAGGCCCTGGCCGAGGAGCTCGCCGTCAGCAGGGTCCCGCTCCGCGAGGCGCTCAAGACGCTGCAGGGCGAGGGCCTGGTCAGCCCGAGGCCAACCGCCGCTTCCACATGACCGTCTTCGACGCGGCCGGGCTGCCGCGCCTGGTGCGGATGATCAGGACGTTGTGGGACTCCACCGACGCCTACCGGTCCGTCTACTACGGCGAGGAGGCCAACCGGCGGCGGGTCATCGAGGAGCACCGGGCCGTGCTCGACCTGATGCGCCGGCGCGACGCCGACGCCGTGGCGCGCACCCTGGCCGCGCACCGCGGCCACGCCGTGACGGCCATCGAAGCGGTCCTGCCGCCCTCCTGACCTCAGGTCAGGACACGGCCCACCATGCGGGCGTACATGCGCCCCGGGCTCGGCGCCTCGGTGAGGAAGCCGGGCAGCACGGGCAGCCCCACCACGAACGGCTCCAGCCGCGCGTACAGCTCCTCCGCGCCCGACGGGCGATCGTCCGGCCGCTTCTCCAGCAACTGCCCCAGCAGCGCCGCCAGCGGGCCGGGCAGCCCCGGAACGGCCGGCGGCCGCTCCTTGACCTGCTTCTCGAAGACCACGTAGTCCGTCGGCCCGGTGAACAACTGCCGGCCGGTCAGCATCTCGTGCAACACGCAGCCCAGCGAGTAGAGGTCGCTGCGCGGCTCGGCGACGCCGTGCTGGATCTGCTCCGGCGCCATGTAGGCGGGCGTGCCGAGGATCTGGCCGATCCGGGTGAACGTCGTGACGTCGGTGTCGCGCAGCATCGCCAGGCCGAAGTCGAGCACCTTCACGCTGCCGTCGGGGCAGAGCATGAGATTGGTCGGCTTGAGATCGCGGTGGCAGATCGACAGCGCGTGCGCGGCCGACAGGACGGCGCACGCCTGCGCGGCGATCCCGGCGGCCCACGGCACCGGCAGCGGCCCGTGCTCGCTCACCACGTCGGCCACCGTGACGCCCTCGATGAACTGCATCACCTGGTAGAGCCGCTGCTCGTGGGTGCCGAAGTCGTACAGCACCGGGGCGCCCGGATGCTCCAGCCGGGCCAGGATGCGAGCCTCCCGGATGAAGCGGCGCTCCAGTTCCTGATCGGGGCCGCTCGGCAGCCGGAGCAGCTTGACCGCCACCCGGCGGTCGAGGTGCCGGTCGTGGCCCGCGTACACGGCTCCCATGCCGCCCTGGCCGAGGGGAAGGTCGTCGAGCACATAGCGGTCACCGATGACCATTCGCCCTCCCCCCGCTGCCTTCGGGAAAAACTACACCGTCAGGACTGCGGGCGCAGGTGGCCGTCGGCCAGCCCGTCGAGCCCCAGCCGGATGAGCGCCTGGCCGAGCGTGGTGGTCTCGCGCAGCGCGTCCTCCAGCACCGCGAGCTGCCGGAACGCCTCGCCGTAGGCGCCCTGTTCCGTCAACGGCAGGCGGGGCAGGCGGGTGCGCCGCACGTCGAACCGGCTGGACCCGGTCGTCACCCGGCCGCCGGCCGCCCGCAGGAACCCCGCCAGGAAGTCGGGGTCGAGCCGGCGCCGGTCCACCCGGTAGAGCGTCAGATGCGGCCCCAGCACGCAGCCGCCCTCGGCCACCACCCGCACGCTGGAGTAGGACGCCACCACGTCACCCGGCTGCACCTGCACGAGACCCTGCCGCGCCACCGTCCGGCCGGTCGGCGCCCCGCCCTGGGCGAGGTCGTCTGCCGTGAGCACCGGCACGTCGCCGGACCCGGTCGCCATCCTGGCCGGTGCCTGCAGCACGCCCACCAGACCCTCCTTGATCAGGTCGCCGATCGTGGTGAACGGCTGGTCGAGCGGCTGCTCCAGCACCTTGAGGTCGGGTGGCGCGGCCGTGGCCGCCAGGAACCGGTCGCGCGCCTCGGTGAAGGCCCGCCCCAGGTCGTCGCGGCGCTGGTGGCGGGCCGGCGTCATGTCGACCTCGTCGGCGAGCAGGTCGATGATGCGCACGGTCTGCTCGGAGCGGTCCTCCAGGTAGGCCCGCCAGGCCGGTTCCACGAGCGTCAGGTCGTCGGTGGCGTCGAGGATGAGCACGTCGGACGGCGGCCGCTCGCCGGCCGCCGGGCGGCGCAGCAGCCACAGGTCGGAGCCGGGCAACGCGATCACGGCGCGCAGCGCTCCCGCGCGCAGCAGGTTGGCCCGGATGCGCCGGCCCGCCTTGCGGCTGGCCGCGGCGGGCGGCATGAGGACGGCCACCCGGCCGCCCGGCCGGACGTGGGTCAGGCAGTGCTGCACCCAGGCGAGCTCCGGCTCGCCGCGCGGCGGCAGGCCGTACTCCCAGCGGGGGTCGCCCGTCAGCTCCTCGTAGCCCCAGGCGCGCTCGTTGAACGGCGGGTCGCACACGACCGCGTCGGCGCGCACTCCGGCGAACCCGTCGTGGCGCATCGAGTCGCCGGCGACGATCTCGGCCGCCACGCCGCGCAGCCGCAGCCGGGCCGCCGTGATGCGCGCCGAGGTGGCGCTCAGCTCCTGGCCCAGCACCCGCATCCCTGAGGCGACGCCCGGTTCCTGCCCCTGGACCCGGCTCGCCCGTGTGTCCCTATCCGCGTCCCGTGTGTCCCTATCTGCGTCCCGTGTGTCCCTATCCGCGTCCCGCGCGTCCCGGTCCGCGTCCGGGCCCGTGCCCGGTCCCGGCGCGAGCAGCAGCGTGCCGAGGCCGCAGGCCGGGTCGAAGAGGGTGGCACCCCCGCCCCCGCCGTCGCCGCGACCCGCGCCGACCAGCCGGACCATCAGCTCGGCGGTCTCCTCGCGGGTGATCGACAGGCTTCTGGAGTGCGCCTCCAGGTAGCGCTCGACGAGGAACTCGTACGCGGTGAGCGGGTCGTGCCGCTCGGCCAGCTCGGTCACCAACGCGGCCGGTTCGAGGTCGAGCGCGCTGCGGCCGGTGGTCAGCAGCGCCCCCGCCTCGGCGACCAGCTCGCCCAGGCGCAGATCTCCCGCGGCCCTGAGGCGTTGCCACACCCGATCTCCCAGCGAGACCTGGTAGGACTTCCCATAGCGTCGCAACCACGCCTCGACCTGCCGGAGCGAGAACAATGGCTGATTGGTGGTTCCTCCGACGGGATCGGGGAAGTCGTCGTGGCGGCGTCGCCAGTTGCTCACCGCGGCACGCCCGACCCCCGCGAGCCGGGCGATGTCCCCGGCGTTCACGGTGGGGTCGTGGCTCATGCCGCCCACAGTAGTTCACAAGAGTCTTCAGCGCATCTGCTTGTGAAGTCTTTCAACCAATGATTTACTGCTGTGTATGAAGCACAACATCCGCTATGCCGCCGGATCAGATGTGGGCCGCCGCCGTGAGCAGAACGAGGACTCCGGCTACGCGAGCGGCCGGTTGCTCGTGGTGGCTGACGGGATGGGTGGACACGCGGCCGGCGAGCTGGCGAGCTCGGCGGCGATCGCCGTCATGCGCGAGCTGGATGCCACGCTTCCCGAGACCGGCGCCGACCTGGAGGCGGCGCTGGAGGGCGCCGTGCACGAGGCGGCGCGCCGGCTGGTCGAGCTGGCCGAGATCGACCCCGCGCGCAGGGGAATGGGGACCACGGTGACCGCCCTGCTGTGGGACGGCTACCGGTTCGCCCTGGCTCATCTCGGTGACTCCCGCGGATACCTGCTTCGCGATGGTGCTCTTTACCAGATGACCAAGGATCACACACTTGTGCAGTCGATGGTGGACGAAGGACGGATAACGGAGGATCAGGCCGCCGTGCATCCCCGCCGTTCCATGGTGCTGCGGGTCCTGGGCAGCGAGGGGCGGGCCGAGCCCGACATGGCGCTGCGCGAGGCCGAGCCCGACGACCGCTATCTCCTGTGCTCCGACGGGCTCACCACCGTCCTCGGCCCCGAGACGCTGCACGAGGTGCTGACCACGGTCGCCGACCCCGCCCTCGCCGTCCAGCGGCTCATCGACCTCGCCAACGAGGGCGGCTCGCCCGACAACGTGACCGTCATCGTGGCCGACGTGGTGCCGCCCGGCACCGGGGACGACCAGATCCACCGGGTGGGCGCCGGCGCCTGACGACGGGGCGGCCCGGCACCGGCCTCCGGACCGCCGGCCCCCACCTGCCCCTTCTGTCACTGAGTTCGCCACTTTGCCGGTGTACGGCGCGTGATCACGACGGCGCGATTAAAGTCCATCGTGATCTGCCGACTCTGGGAGGAGTGGCCCTGGACCCGATCGCCGAAGCCCTGCTGAAGCAAGTCCGCCACGAACTCGGCTACCGGGAGAAGAGCGGCCAGCACACGAAGTTCGGCCACTGGTACGCCGAACGTGTCCAGGACCCTCAGTACCGTGACGCGCCGTGGTGCGACATGTTCATCGCCTGGGCGGCCGACAAGGCCGGAGTGGCCGACTACGTCGGGCAGTTCGCCTGGACGCCGTCCCATGCCGGGTGGTTCATCAAGCAGGGCGCGTGGAGCGCCCGGCCCGAGCCGGGGGCGCTGGTCTTCTTCGACTGGAAGGGCGGCAAGAGCTACAAGGGCGTGGACCATGTCGGCATCGTCGAGCGCGTCTCCGGTGACAAGATCCACACGATCGAGGCCAACGTCGACCGTGTCTGGCTCAAGCGCAAGGTCCGCGAGACGGACAAGGTCGTCGGCTACGGCCTGCCGCGCGTCGTCAAGGCCAACGCCCAGCTCACCGAGATCCGCAGCACCGAGCATCCGTTCGCGCCCGCGCCCCGGACCCGGGAGACGGGCTCGCCGTTCGACGTCTTAGGCACGCCGCAGGCGCTGCTGGCGGCGATGGTGCTGACGACGATCGTGCTGTCCCTCCGCTTCGCCGGCCGCCGAGCCGTGGCACGCCCCACCGCCGCACGTTCTGCCACCGCGGGCTCCGCCACCGGGAGTCCTGTCACGGGGAGTGCTGTCACGGGGAGTGCTGCCTCCGAGAGCTCTGGCCCCGGCAGTCCCGACGCCGGGAGTCCGGCCGCCCCGGGTGTCGCCGGTCCGGGCGCACGGGCAGGGGAGGGCGAGGGCCGTTCCGCTCAGGAGCACGCGCCGCATCCCGTGGCCGTACCCCGAGCACGGGTGCCCACGGGAGCGGGTTCCGCGCGGACCCCCAGCCGGCGCAGGCCGTACGAGCCGAAGGTCTGAGAGGCGGAGCTGCGCCGGTCCGTCGGCCGTGTCGGTGTTCAGCGCGGGCTCGCCCAGGTCGGGGTCCAGGTCCCCGTGGCGTCCCGGCCGGTCGCCGTGGCGGCGAGGTGGGCGCGGAGGGTGGCCAGCGCCGGGTGGGGGCTGTCGCGACGCCACAGGAGCGAGTGCGGGTAGACGGGTGTGGGGTCGGTCACCGGGATGCGACGCAGGCCGTGTCCGGCGGGCCAGACGAGCCGGGTCTGCTCGCCCATGAAGGTGGCCAGGGCGGGGGTGTCGGCGATGGTGTCGAGGAGGGCGTCGGAGCCGAAGTTGGGCCCGGTGGCCTCGATGGTGAGGCCGAACTCGGCGACGAGGTCGTCGTAGTAGGCGGCCCATTCGGTGCCGGGGACGATGCCGGGCATCCAGATGCGGTGCCCGGAGAGCTGGGACAGGGTCACTGACCGGGCGTCGGCCAGCGCGTGGGCGGGGCCGGTGAGGAGTTGGAGCGGCTCGTCGAGCACCCGGGCGGACTCGATGTCCTCGGCAAGCGGCCGGCCGGGCACGGCGACGGCGCGAAAGGACGCGTCGATCACACCGGACCGGATGGCGGCGACGGCCGTCTCGATGTCGAACAGCATCACCACGTCGAGTTCGATCTCGGGATGAACGCGGTGAAAGCCGCGCATCAGACCCGACGCCGCGCCGCGCGAGGCGATGATGTCGACACGCAGCGGACGGCTGCCCGTGCGGACGGACGCGACCGCGCGTTCGGCCACCCGGAGTAGCTCCCGGGCATGGGGCAGGAACGCCTGCCCGTCGATGGTGAGCCTGGCGCCGCGCGGCGTGCGGGCGAACAGCCGCACGCCAAGGTCGCGCTCCAGCGCGGCGATGCGCTTGGAGACGGCCTGCTGAGTGACCGCCAGCTCGGCGGCGGCCTCCTGGAACTGCCCCGCGTCGGCGGCGGCGACGAAGGTCCGGACGGTGTCGAGGTCCACGCGGAAACCCTACGGGTACAACTGCCGGTTGTGACGGGGTGCCCTCATGGTTGTTTGATCCCTGGGCGTGGTGCTCGCTTTGATGCTTCCGATCGCGGATCGGTTGTGCGGGTGAGTGGCGAGGAGCGTCGGGCATGAGACAGAGGCACCGGTTGGGGCGGCAGTTCGGGTGGCTCTGGGGGGCGTACGGGACCAGCGCGCTCGGCACGTGGCTCGCCTTCGGCGCGTTCCCGCTGATCGCGATCCAGGTGCTGCACGCGGGGCCGGCGGAGGTCGCGGCGTTGTCGTCCGTCGGGGCTCTGGCGGGCGCGGCCGTGGCGGTGCCGCTGGGTTCGTGGGTGGAGTTCCGCCGCAAGCGGCCGGTCATGGTCGGGACGGACCTGGTGCGCTTCGTGGCACTGCTGACGATCCCGGCCGCGTTCGCGCTCGGCGTGCTGTCCTTCGTCCAGCTCCTGCTGGTCTCGGTGGTCGTCGCGGCCGCCGACATCACCTTCCGCGCCGCCTCCGGCGCCTACCTGAAGACGCTGCTGCCGGCCGAAGACCTGCTCGTCGCCAACGCCCGGTTCGAGGCCACGACCTGGACGACGACGATCATCGGCCCGCCGCTGGGCGGTGCCGCGGTCGGAATCCTCGGGCCGGTGGCGACGGTGCTGGCCGACGCGCTCAGCCACCTGCTCTCGGCCCTGGGCATCCGCGCGATGGGCGGCCAGGAGCCGCCGCCGGAGCGGCGGGAGGCCGCGCGCCCGCGGTCCCGGGACCTGCTCGACGGCTGGCGGTACATCCTCGCCGACGCGATGCTGCGCCCCCTGCTGGTCAACACCGCCTTCTTCAACGGTCTCGTGATGGCCGCCGATGCGCTGCTGGCCGTCCTCATGCTCGGCCGGCTCGGGTTCGCGCCGTGGCAGTACGGCCTCGCCTTCGCCGCGCCCGCGCTCGGCGGGTTGTTCGGGGCGCGGCTGGCCCGACCGCTCGTCACCCGGTTCGGGCAGCACCGGGTCCTGGTCGTGGCGGGGACGCTACGCGCGATCTGGCCCGTCGGCCTGGCCTTCGTGGGGCCGGGCACCGCAGGGCTGCTGCTGGTGATGGGTGTCCAGTTCGGGCTCGTCCTCTGCTGCGGGGTCTTCAACCCCGTCTGCGCCACCTACCGCCTGGAGCGTACCGCGACCGGCCGGGTCACTCGCACCCTGTCCGCCTGGTCGGTGACGACCCGCGCCTCGACCGCGCTCCTGACGGCCGTCTGGGGCGTGCTGGGCAGCCTGCTCGGCCCGCGCACGGCCATCGGCCTGGCCGGCCTGCTCCTGCTGGCGACCCCGCTGCTGCTCCCTCGACGCGCCCCGGCGTCCCTCGCGGAGACGAAGCCGGCACCGCCCTCATCACCCAAGGAGAGAACAATGACCGTCACGACCCCGGCCGTGGACCCCCGGACGGCCGCACTACTCGTCATGGACTACCAGCAGGCAATCCTGGCCTCGCTCCCGGCAGACCCGGAAGCGCTGCTGTCACAGGTGGCCGGCGCCATCAGCGACATGCGAGCCCACGGAGCCGCCATCGCCTACGTGCGGGTCGGATTCACCGAAGCCGACTGGGCGGCGATCCCGCCGGCCAACAAGGCCTTCTCCGTCCTCGGCCGGCAGCGCCTCATGCACCACGCGGATCCCGCCACGGACATCCACCATCGGCTCGCTCCCGAGCCCGGCGACATCACCGTCCGCAAGACCCGCTTCGGCGCGCTGTCCACGACGGACCTGGACCGGCGACTGCGGGATCGCGGAATCACCACCCTGGTCGTCACCGGCGTCGCCACGGGCGGCGCCGTGCTGTCCACCGTCGTTGAGGCCGCTGACCGCGACTACCGGCTCTACGTCCTGTCCGACTGCGTCGCCGATCCGGACCCGCAGACCCACCAGATGCTGATGACCGGGATTCTTCCAAGACTGGCCCACATCGTCGACACCGCCGAACTGCGCTCGCTGCTGAAGAGTCCGTCGCCCCATGCGGGTGGGAAATAGTAGGACGTCCTAGTATCTTCGTACTGAGGCCCCGCACAAAGGAGTGAGAAGCCGTGCACGTACCGGTTCATCCCGTCCGATTCGTGACGGCCGCGGCCCTGTTCGACGGCCATGACGCGGCGATCAACATCATGCGGCGCATCCTCCAGTCGCAGGGAGCGGAGGTCATCCACCTCGGGCACAACCGGTCGGTGGACGAGATCGTCACCGCCGCCGTCCAGGAGGACGTCCAGGGCGTGGCGATCAGCTCCTACCAGGGCGGTCACGTCGAGTTCTTCAGCTACCTCGTGGAGCTCCTGCGCGAGCGCGGAGCCGGCCACATCCGGGTGTACGGCGGAGGCGGCGGGGTCATCGTCCGGGACGAGATCGACCTGCTCCACTCCCGCGGCGTGGCCCGCATCTTCTCGCCCGAGGACGGCCAGACCCTCGGCCTGCCCGGGATGATCAACAAGCTGGTCGAGGAGTGCGACGTCGAGCTGACGGGCGAGCCGTCGGTGGAGGCCGTCGTCTCCGGCGACCAGGCGGCTCTGGCCCGGGCGATCACCCTCATCGAGGCGGGCAGGGCCACGGACGCGCTGCTCGACGGCCTGCGGGCAGCCGGCCGCGAGCGCCGGGCCCCCGTGCTCGGCGTCACGGGCACGGGTGGCTCGGGCAAGTCGTCGCTCACCGACGAGCTGGTGCGGCGCTTCCGGGTGGACAACGACGACAAGCTGCGCATCGCGATCATCGCCATCGATCCCACCCGCAGGCGGGGCGGCGGCGCGCTGCTGGGCGACCGCATCCGCATGAACAGCCTGGGCCCGCAGACCTACTTCCGCTCCCTGGCCACCCGGGGCGCCGCCAACGAGGTGCCCGCGTGCCTCGACGACGTCGTCACCGCCTGCCGCTCCGCGGGCTATGACCTGGTCGTCGTCGAGACCCCGGGCATCGGCCAGGGCGACGCCGGGATCGTGCCGCACGTGGACGTGCCGGTCTACGTGATGACGCCCGAGTTCGGCGCGGCCTCCCAGCTGGAGAAGATCGACATGCTCGACTTCGCCGAGGCCGTGGTGATCAACAAGTACGAGCGGCGCGGCGCCGAGGACGCGCTGCGCGACGTGCGCCGGCAGCTCCTGCGCAACCGCGAGGCGTTCGGCGTGCCGCCGGAGGAGATGCCGGTCTTCGGCACGATCGCCGCCCGCTACAACGACGCCGGCGTCACGGCCCTCTACCAGCACCTCAAGGGCCTGCTGGTGGACAAGGGGATGCAGGCCGGCCCGGGGCTGCTGGCGCCGGTGCGCGGACGCACGTCCGAGATCTCGGCCGCGATCGTGCCGCCGGCCCGCGCCCGCTACCTCGCCGAGATCGCCGAGACCGTCCGCGCCTACCACGCCGAGACCGACGCCCAGGCCGACGTGGCCCGCCGCCGCCAGCAGCTCGCCGCCGTCCGCGCCCTGCTGGACGGGGACGACGAGCGGCTGGCCGAGCTGGAACGGCGGGCCGAGCTGGAGCTGAGCGACGAGAGCCGGGCGCTGCTCGACTCCTGGCCGGTCACCCGCGAGCAGTACACCGCCGACGAACTGGTGGTGAAGGTGCGCGACCGGGAGATCCACACGCCGCTCTGGCGCGAGACGCTGTCGGGCAACCGCATCCCCCGGGTGGCCCTGCCCCGGCACACCGACCACGGCGAGCTGCTGAGGTTCCTGCGCGCCGAGAACCTGCCCGGCAGGTTCCCCTTCACGGCCGGGGTGTTCCCGTTCAAGCGCGACGACGAGGACCCGACCCGGATGTTCGCCGGCGAGGGCGACCCGTTCCGCACCAACCGGCGCTTCAAGCTGCTGTCGGAGGGCCAGCCCGCGACCCGGCTGTCCACCGCGTTCGACTCGGTGACCCTGTACGGCAACGACCCCGACCCGCGGCCCGACATCTACGGCAAGGTCGGCACGTCCGGCGTCTCCATCGCCACGCTCGACGACATGAAGGTCCTCTACGACGGCTTCGACCTGACCGCGCCCAACACGTCCGTCTCGATGACCATCAACGGCCCGGCGCCGACGATCCTGGCGTTCTTCCTCAACACCGCCGTCGACCAGGCTCTCGACAGGTGGCGCGGCGAGCACGGGCGCGAGCCGGATGCCGAGGAGGCGCGCGAGGTGCGGGCACGCACCCTCGCCACGGTCCGCGGCACGGTCCAGGCCGACATCCTCAAGGAGGACCAGGGCCAGAACACCTGCATCTTCTCCACCGAGTTCTCGCTGCGGATGATGGCCGACATCCAGGAGTGGTTCACCGCCAACGGAGTGCGCAACTTCTACTCGGTGTCCATCTCCGGCTACCACATCGCCGAGGCCGGCGCCAACCCGATCAGCCAGCTCGCCTTCACCCTGGCCAACGGCTTCACCTACGTCGAGGCGTACCTGGCCCGCGGGATGAGGGTGGACGACTTCGCGCCGAACCTGTCGTTCTTCTTCTCCAACGGGATGGACCCCGAGTACAGCGTCCTCGGCCGGGTGGCCCGCCGCATCTGGGCGGTCGCGATGCGCGAGAGGTACGGCGCCGGCGAGCGTTCCCAGAAGCTCAAGTACCACATCCAGACCTCGGGCCGGTCGCTGCACGCCCAGGAGATGGACTTCAACGACATCCGCACGACCCTGCAGGCTCTCATCGCCGTCTACGACCACTGCAACAGCCTGCACACCAACGCCTTCGACGAGGCCGTCACCACCCCGTCGGCCGACTCGGTGCGCCGCGCGATGGCCATCCAGCTCATCATCAACCGCGAGTGGGGGCTGGCCCGCAACGAGAACCCGCTACAGGGCTCGTTCATCATCGACGAGCTGACCGACCTGGTCGAGGAGGCGGTGCTGCGCGAGTTCGAGCGGCTGTCGGACCGGGGCGGCGTGCTCGGCGCGATGGAGACGGGCTACCAGCGTGGCCGCATCCAGGACGAGTCGATGCTGTACGAGACGCGCAAGCACGACGGCTCGCTGCCGATCATCGGCGTCAACACCTTCCGCAACCCGCGCGGTGACGGGCCCGAGCAGGGCAAGCTGGAGCTGGCCCGGGGCACCGAGGAGGAGAAGCGGTCGCAGCTGGCCCGGCTGCACGACTTCCACGAGCGGCACCGCGGCGAGTCGCCCGCCGCGCTGGCCCGGCTGCGCGAGGTCGCCATGTCCGACGGCAACGCCTTCGAGGTGCTCATGGAGGCCGCCCGGGTCTGCTCGCTGGGGCAGATCACCGACGCCCTGTTCGAGGCCGGGGGCCAGTACCGCCGCAACGTGTGACGGTCAGTCCCTGCGGCCGACCCCGCCCAGCGCCAGCGACGAGGCGGGGTCGGCCGGGAAGTCGATCGCGTCCGCCTCGTCGGGCCGCCACTGCGGCAGCCACACCAGCCCCGGCTCGGCCAGCGCGAACCCGGCCAGCAGTTCCGTGATCCGCTCTCGGCCGCGTGGGGTGAACGGGATGCCGGCCCGCCGGTAGACCCGGGCCACCGCCGCCATGGCGGCCGGCCGGGCGTCACCGGTGGCGTGCGACAGGACGAGGTGGCTGCCGGGGGCCACCGCCCGGCGCAGCGTGGCGACGATGCGGGCGGGGTCGTCGGCGTCGGCGACGAAGTGCAGGACGGCGCCGAGGACGATGGCGACGGGCTCGG
Source organism: Nonomuraea sp. NPDC047897 (assembly GCF_043204415.1). Classification (NCBI taxonomy): domain Bacteria; kingdom Bacillati; phylum Actinomycetota; class Actinomycetes; order Streptosporangiales; family Streptosporangiaceae; genus Nonomuraea; species Nonomuraea sp. NPDC047897. The sequence continues at coordinate 692,645 of NZ_JBIDCC010000001.1, forward strand.
CGAAGTCGATGACCCGCAGCACGTCGGGGTGCTTGAGGATGGCCTCGGGATCGCGCAGGTCGCCTTCGGCCACGGCGAGCCGGCCGTCGTCGGCGGGCAGCGCCCTGACGTGGGTGAGGACGACGGGGTCGCGGTCCACGTACGCCACGCGCGCCCCCGGCGCGGCCTTGCCGGCCACCTCGTGCAGGGTGGTCCGCGCGGGCAGCCCGGCGCCGATGTCGAGGAACTGCCGCACGCCAGCCGTCGCCAGCCGTCGTACGGCCCGCAGCACGAACGCCCTGTTGGCCCCGGCCGCCGCGCGCATCTCGGGTGCCGCGCGCAGGATCTCCTCGGCCGCCTCGCGGTCCACCGCCAGGTGGTCCTTGCCCCCGAGGAGGTAGTCGTAGAGCCGGGCGACGTTGGGCGTGGTCGGATCGAAGCCCTGTGGTTCTCGCTCCAAGTCGCGATCCCCCGATCCAGAGACGATCTTTTGCTGAGAGTGTACGGACGCGTCAGGCCTTTTGTGGAGGGTTGGCAACATTTCAACAGAATTTTGTTCGATGGGCCACCGTGGTCCCGCACTCGCACGGACCCGACCGCCGCGGCGGACCGGCGTGCGCGCCGGCCGCTAGGGTGGCGAGGGTGACGGACGACCCGCGCCCCGCCGACGACCCGCACTCGATCGACGACCCGCACCCGGTCGACGACATGGGCGCCGCCGTCCGCGTGCCCGCGACCGTGCGGCGGATCGTGTCGCTGGTACCCTCGCTCACCGAGTCCGTGGCGGCGACCCTGCCCGGCGCGCTGGTGGGGGCCACCGACTGGTGCTCCCACCCGCCCGGCCTGGACGTCACGCGGGTGCGCGGCACGAAGAACCCCGACCTCGACGCGATCAGGCGGCTGCGACCCGACGTGGTGCTCGCCAACGCCGAGGAGAACCGCGAGCCGGACATCGCGGCGCTGCGCGAGGCGGGCCTGGCCGTGTGGGTGACGCGGATCGAGACGCTGGACGGGGCGTTCGCCTCCCTGGAGCGGATGTTCCGGCATGCGTGCCGCACCGGCCGGCCCGGCTGGCTGGAGCGGGCCGAGCGGGTGTGGCGGGCGCCCGCGCCGCCGCCCGGCGGGCACCGGCCCGCCACCGGCCCGCGCCGCACGGCGGTCGTCCCGATCTGGCGGCGGCCGTGGATGGTCGTCGGCCGCGACACGTTCACCGGTGACGTGCTGGCGCGGCTGGGCGTCGACAACCTGTACGCCGGGCACGCCGAGCGCTACCCCAGGGTGCCGCTGCCCGAGCTGGTGGGGCGCTCACCCGACCTCGTGGTGCTGCCCGACGAGCCGTACGCCTTCTCCGCCGCCGACGGCCCCGAGTGCTTCCCGGGCCTGCGGTGCGTCCTGGTGAGCGGCCGCGACCTGACCTGGTACGGGCCCTCCCTCGTCGCGGCCCGCGCCCGCCTGGAGTCGGCCCTCGCCCGGTAGCCCCCGCTGTCAGCTGGCGGGGGTCCTGGCGCGGCCGCGGGGCTGGCCGCCGGCCGCGAGGGCGGTGTCGACGGACTCCGTGCTGAGCACGTGCTCCATGACGAGCACCGCCGTGCCCACGATCCCGGCGCGCCGGCCCAGGGAGCTGGTGACGATCTCCAGGTTGCGGGTGGTGAACGGCAGGCTGCGGCTGTAGACGCTCTCCCTGATCCCGGTCAGGTAGTGCTCCCGGGTCTCGGCCATGTCGCCGCCCAGCACCAGCACGCCGGGGTTGAGCAGGCTGACCGCGGTGGCCAGCAGGACGCCGAGCGTGCGGCCCGCCTCCTGGGTGCGGGCGATCGCCGTGGGGTCGCCCGCCTGAACCAGGCGCACCACGTCGCTGCTGGTCTCCTGGCCGAGGTCGCGGGCCAGGGCGTGGCCGCTGGCCAGCGAGGCGACGCAGCCGCGCGAGCCGCAGGTGCACACCCGGTCGTCGCTCGTGCGCAGCCGGACGTGCCCGATGTTGCCGGCGGCCTCCTCGGCGCCGCGGTAGATCCGGCCGTCGAGGATGACGCCCGTCCCGATGCCGGTGGAGACCTTGACGAGCACCAGGGCGCGGGTGCGGCGCCACGACGACCACCATTCGCCGAGCGCCATCGCGTTGGCGTCGTTCTCCACCAGGATCGGCACGTCGAAGTCGGCCCGCAGCGCCTCGCCGATCGGGTGGTCGTCCCAGCCGGGCATGAGGAACGACCTGACGACCTTGCCCGCCGTGTGGTCGACCGAGCCGGGCAGGTCGATGCCGATGCCGCAGACCTGCTCGCGCGGCCGTCCGGCCCGGTCGAGCAGCCGTTGGAACGCCTCCCGCACCCACGACAGGACGGCGTCCGGCCCCAGCTCGATGCGCATCTCGATGCGCTCGTCGGCCAGCGGCCGGGCGGCGAGGTCGGTGAGGGCGACGTGCGCGTGGCCGGCCCCGAGGTCGGCCACCAGCACGAGCCGGCTCGTGGCGTCGATGTCGAGCACCGAGGGCGGCCGGCCGCCCCCGGAGCTCTCGACGCCCGACTCGTGGATGTAGCCGGCCTCGATCAGCCGGTCGACCCGGTCGGTGATCGTCGAACGGGACAGCCCGGTGTGGTCGATGAGTGCCTTGCGGGTACGGCAGGAGCCATCACGGATGAGCTGGAGGACCTGTCCTGCCGTCAGCATGGATCACCCTTTCTCTGCTCCCGCCGTGAGGCCCTCCGTCAGCAGCCGCTCACCGGCGAAGAAAATGATCACGATGGGCAGTGTCAGAACCACCGATCCTGCCATGAGCACGGTGGTCGGGATCTCGATACTGCCCGCAAGCTGGGAGAGCCCCAGGGAGACCGTCCAGCTCTCCCGCCTCTCGACGAGGAAGAGCAGGGCGAACAGGAACTCGTTCCAGGCGATCATGAACGCGTAGAGGCCGGTCGCCATGAGCGCGGGCTTGGACAGCGGCAGCACCACCCGCCAGATGGTCGACAGGCGCGTGCACCCGTCGATCGCCGCCGCCTCCTCCACGCTCTGGGGCACGGTCTCGAAGTAGTTGCGGAGCATGTATACCGTGACCGGCACCGTTTGCGCGATATAGACGAGGATCAGGCCGATCAGGGATCCCCGCAGCCCGAGCATCGTGAAGAGCACGAACAGCGGGATGGCCAGCACGATCGCCGGGAACAGGTACACGGCGAGGAACAGGAAGTGCACCTGCCGCCGCCCGAAGAAGCGCAGCCGCGCCACCGCGTACGCGCCCGGGATGGAGATCAGCAGCGTGGCCGCCACCGCCGCCGCCGACACGATGAGGCTGTTGCGCATGAACGTCAGGAAACCCTGCCGGGTCAGCACGTCGACGTAGGTGTCGAGGGTGAAGGCGCTCGGCCACAGCGATCCGGGGTCGAGGATCAGTTCCTGGATGTCGCGTACCGACAGCATCACCATGTAGACGAACGGGAACGCGGTGACCAGGAAGAGGACCGCGATCACCAGCGGCCGGAGCACCCGCAGCGCGCCGCGCTCGACCCTATCCCTGCTCGGCACGTTCGCCACCTCCGAAGAACCTCAGGTAGACGACCAGGAAGACCACGAGGACCACCGCGAGCACGATGGCCTGCGCGGCCGAGGCGCCGATGTCGTCGCGGGCGGTGAGGAAGTTGTAGACCCGCACGCTGACCACCTCGGTGCCCGCCCCGCCGCCCGTGAGCAGGTAGACGTCGTCGAACTTGGTGAAGGTGAACACGAAGCGCAGCACGGACAGCAGCGCGATGATCCGCCACAGCTGCGGCATGATCACGTAGCGGAAGCGCTGCGTCGGCGTCGCCCCGTCGACCACGGCCGCCTCGTCCAGCTCCGCGGGCAGCGCCTGCAGCCGGGCCAGGATGAACAGGAACGCGAACGGGAAGTAGCGCCACGCCTCGAACGCGATCACGGTCAGCAGCGCCACCGGCACCTCGATCCCGAGGAAGGTGCCCTTGGCCTGGCTGAGGAAGGCGATCGGCTGGCTGAGCCAGGTGTTGACGATGCCGTACTGGGGGTTGAGCATCGTCTCCCACAGGAACGCCACGGCCACCACCGGCGCCACGTACGGCACCAGGATGGAGGCCCGGACCAGGGTGCGGCCGCGGAACCTGTCACGCAGCGCCAGCGCGGCGACCAGCCCGATCACGATGGACAGGGCCGTGCCCGCGACCGTGTAGACGAGCGTGTTGACCAGCGCCGACCAGAAGCCGGGCTCGGCCAGCACGTACGTGAAGTTCTCCAGCGTGTAGCGGCCGAACAGGCCCGCCTGCCGGATGTTGATCAGCCGGACGTCCTGGAACGCCAGCATGACGGCCCACAGCAGCGGCAGCACCACCACGACGATCGTGATGACCAGGGTGGGGGAGATCAGCGCGAGTCCCGCCCTGCCCTCCTGCTCGCGAAGCGTCCGCACACGCCTCACCCGGCACCTCCTCGCGAGGTGCCCCGGAGCCGGGCCGTCACTGGCGGATCCCGCGCTTGATGGTCTCGACGTCGGCCTTGGCCTGCGCGGCCGCCGCCTCGGGGGTGAGCGAGCCCTCCACGACCTGGCTCAGCGCCTTCGGCACCGGAAGCTCGCCCATGGTGGCGCCGACCAGCTTGCCCTGGCCCTGCGCGATGCCCCAGCGGGCGAAGGTGTCGGGACTGGCGCGCAGCGCGTCGAGCACCTCGGCCGGGTAGACGTCGGCGAGCGGCTTCTTGGTGTCGACCCCGGCGGGCAGCTTGTTCCACGTGTCCGCGAAGCCCTTGCGGGTCGGGAACTTGCCCTCGGGCGCCATCCCGATCCACCGCTCGTAGCCCTCGTTCATGGCGAACGAGACCCACTTGGCGGCGGAGTCCTTGGCCGCCTCACTGGTCACCACCCAGGAGACGATCTCGCCGTACTGCGCGGGCTCGCTCGCGTCGGGTCCCTTCAGCGCGGTGACGACCCCGGTGTTCTCGGCCAGCCACTCGGGGTCGGCGCGGCACTCCTGGCAGCTCGGCAGCGCGTCCTTGCGCAGCCCGGCCAGCTCGTCGAGGATGAACGAGGACCAGATGGTCATCGCGGCCTTGCCGGAGAAGTACGTCGCCCGGGTGGAGTCGACGTCCTGCTTGCCCTTGACGGAGTAGTCGCGTGCCAGCCCGGTGTAGAAGGAGATCGCCCGGACGCACTGCGGCGAGCCGAGCGTGACGTCGCCCCCGTCGTCGACGAGTTGGCAGCCGTTGGCCAGCGCCACGTGCTCGAAGCTCTGCGCGGTGAACGAGTCCTTGGGGGCGATGGCCAGCGTGATGCCGGCGACACCTCCCGTGTTCAGCTTCCTGGCCGCCGCCTCGACCGCCTCGTAGGTGTCGGGCGGCTGCAGGCCCGCCTTCTCGAACAGGTCCTTGCGGTAGAGGAGCAGTTGGGCCCAGCCGTCGCTGGGCACGCCGAGCAGCTTGCCCTCGGAGCTGGTCAGCTGCAGGGCGCGCGGGGAGAAGGTGTCGCGCCCGAGCTGCTCGACGACCTTGGCGGGGGTCTCGGTGTCGAGCAGGTCGTTGGTCTCCAGCTCGCGCACCGCCGCCAGCGGCAGGGACCCGATCACGTCGGGCAGCTTGCCGGCCGCCGCGGCCGAGGTGATGACCTGGCTGAACTGGTCCTCGGCGACCCCCACGAGGTTGACCTTGATGCCGGTCTTCTTCGTGAAGTCCGCCGCCATCTGTTTCTGGACGGCCATCCGGTCCTCGAGGTTCTCCTCGGTCCAGACGGTGATCTCGTTCGCGGCCGTCTCACGGTCGTCGCCGCAGGCGGCCAGCGTGGCCGCGGCCAGGACTGCGGCGGAGAGAACGGCGGTGACCTTGTTGGGCATGGCACGCTCCTCCAGAGGGGATATGCCGCCCTTACCCCCTGACAAGATGGCGCAACGTCCCGTAAGCGATACCGAGACCGGTCTGTACTCTCTCCGTGCTGCCGCTGTGGACGTGGTCCTCGTGCTCGACCGAGATCACGCCGTCGTAGCCGCCCTCGCGGAGCGCGCCGATCACCATCGGCCAGTCGATCTGGCCCAGCCCCGGCACCCGGAACCGGTACCAGCCCTTCTCGCCGCTGATCGGCCCGTAGAAGCCGAAGCGGTTGACCGTGCCGGGCAGGATCTCGGTGTCCTTGGCCTGCACGTGCGAGATCTCGGAGATGTACGGCATGGCGGCCGCCACCGGGTCGATCCCCAGTGCCACGAGGTGGGACGGGTCGTAGTTGAGCTTGAGCCCGAGCGTGAACATCCACTCCCACAGCTCGGGGGAGTAGGCCAGGTTGCCCGGATAGCCGTCGGGGTGCCAGCTCTTCATCACGCAGTTCTCGATCACGATCTCGACCCCGCGGTCGCGGGCGTACTCGACGAGGGGCGGGAACACGCGGGCCGCCCGCTCCAGGTTGTCGCGGACGGGCAGGCCGGGGTCGCGGCCGACGAACGTGCCGACGGTCGGGCACCCCAGCGCGGCGGCCGCGTCGACGCATCTGCGCAGGTGGGCGTTCACCTGCTCCCCTGCCTGAGGGTGCAGATTGTTCTCGTAGTAGGCGATCGAGGAAAGGGTGAGTCCGGTCTCTGCGAAGATTCGCCCGACCCGCTCCTGTTCAGCTTGGTCAAAAGTATCTACTCTGATGTGATTTCGGTCGTCCGGAGAAGGCCATCCGGCCACCTCCAAAGCCTCGAAGCCTTGGCCGGCAGCCCATCGGGCGATGTCGGCAAGATCATCTCCGGGGAGACAGGCGGTCAGGAAACCGAGTTTCACAGGTAACCTCCGTCGAAGTCCTAGACTTACGAGTGTTCTTGGCGCAACTATGGTTTGCAAACAAGCACTAAAGCTTTACCTTCTGCATGATCAGCAAACTTAAGTGTGGGAAATGCACGTCATCACCTTTCAAGAGCCGGGCCTCGTCCACCTTGGCCTGGAGCCGCCCGCCCCGCTGGAGCCGGGCAGCGTGCGGGTCCGCACGATCTACTCAGGGGTGTCCGCGGGCACGGAGCTGACCGCCTACCGCGGCACCAACCCCTACCTGACCCGCAAGTGGGACACCGAGCGCCGGCTCTTCGTCGAGGGGCAGACGCATGCCTACCCACTCGCCGGATGGGGCTACCAGGAGGTCGGCGAGGTGGTGGAGGCCGCTCCCGACGTCGCCGACCCGCCCGTCGGCAGCCTCGTGTGGGGCATCTGGGGCCACCGCGCCGAGGCGGTCGTGCCGGCCGCCCGGCTCACCGGTCACGTGCTCCCGCCCGGAGCCGACCCGCTGAGCGGCGTCTTCGCCCGCGTCGGCGCCATCGCCATGAACGCCGTGCACGCCGCCGACCTGCACATCGGCGACCAGGTCGCGATCTTCGGGCAGGGGGTCATCGGGCTGCTCGCCACCCGCATGGCCGTCCTCAGTGGCGCTCGGGTGGTCGCGGCGGACGCCATCCCGGCCCGGCTGGAGCTGGCCCGCGACCACGGCGCCGCTGAGACGTTCGACGTGCGGACGGGCTCGGTCGCCGAGTTCATGCGCAAGCGCGTCGAGGGCGCCGACACCGTCATCGAGCTGAGCGGCAGCCACCAGGGCCTGCACGAGGCGATCAGGACCGTCCGCAAGGGCGGCCGGGTCGTGGCCGCCGGCTTCTACCAGGGCGACGGCGTCGGGCTGCGCCTGGGCGAGGAGTTCCACCACAACCAGGTGCAGCTCGTCTCCTCCCAGATCGGCGGCGTGGCCTCCTGGCTGGCGCACCGCTGGGACGTCGAGCGCATGCAGCGCACCTTCATGGAGCTGGTGCACCGGGGCGAGATCGACGTCGTCGGCCTGGTCAGCCATGTCGTCCCCGCCGCCGAGGCCGCCGCGGCCTACGAGCTGCTCGACAAGCACCCGTCAGATGTACTCCAGCTCGTCTTCCGATTCGAGGAGTGACACGTGAAGCTTTCCGTCCAGGAGCAGCTTCTGCCCGGCCGCACCCTGCAGGAGAAGTTCGCCTTCGCGGTGGAGGCCGGCTTCGACGCCGTCGAGCTGCGCGGCAAGGGCGACTTCCACTTCGCCGGCCGCTTGACGGAGCTCAAGCGGGCGCTGGCCGACGGCGTGGTCATGCCGACGGTGTGCGTGGACATGCCGCACTTCATCGGCGACTTCGACCCGGCCAAGCGGACGGACGCCATCCAGCAGCTCCGGTCGCAGCTCACCGTCATCGCCGAGCTGGGCGGCATCGGCGTGATGACCCCCGCCTCCTGGGGCCAGTTCTCCCGCAGGCTCCCCCCGTTCGAGCCGCCGCGCAGCGCCCACGAGGACCGCGAGGTGCTCACCGAGGCCCTCGGCGTGCTCGGCGAGCACGCCCAGCGCAACGGCGTGCTCATCATGCTGGAGCCGCTCAACCGGTACGAGAACCACATGGTCAACACCCTGGCCGAGGCGGTCTCCTACTGCGCCATGGACTCCATCCGGGTCGTCGGCGACACCTACCACATGAACATCGAGGAGGACGACCCCTGCCGCTCGCTGCTGGAGGCGGCGCCCTACCTCGCCCACATGCAGATCAGCGAGTCCAACCGCAACCAGCCCGGCACCGGTCACCTCGACTGGGGCGCCCAGCTCGCCGCGCTGGACGCCGCCGGCTACGACGGCTACCTCGCGCTGGAGTGCCGCCTGCGCGGCGAGCCCGAGATCGTGCTGCCCCAGACGGCGGCGTTCGTCAGGAAGTTCCTGTGATCCTCCGGGACGCCGTGCGCGTCCTGGTCGCCAACTGGGACGGCAGCTACACCGTGCCCTCGCGCCGGCTGTACCCGCACCAGTGGAGCTGGGACTCCGCCTTCATCGCGATCGGCAACGCGCGGTGGTCGCCGCGCCGCGCCAGGGCCGAGCTGCTGACGCTGTTCGGCGCGCAGTGGCGCGACGGCCGGGTGCCGCACATCGTGTTCAACCCCGCGGTGCCCGACCGCGCCTATTTCCCCGGCCCGGAGTTCTGGGAAGTGCACGCCCCGTCCGGCTCGGCGACCTCCGGCATCGTGCAGCCGCCGGTGCACGCGCTGGCCGCCTGGCGGGTGCACCTCGCCGAGCCCGACCCGGCCTTCCTGCGCCGGATCTATCCGCGCCTGGTCGCCCAGCAGGACTTCCTGCGCGGCGCGCGCCGCTCGGCCGAGGGCCTGATCTCCATCGTGCACCCCTGGGAGTCGGGCATGGACAACAGCCCGGCCTGGGACGCGCCCCTCGCCGCCGTGCGGGTGGGGACCTCCGACGTGCGGCGCAGGGATCTCGCCCACGTCAGCGCCGAGGAGCGGCCCACCGACCGCGACTACGCGCGCTACGCCGCGCTCGCCCGCGCCTACCGCGACACCGGCTACCGCCGCGCGGACGCGTTCTGCGTCGAGGACCCCCTGTTCAACGCGGCGTACGGCGTCGCGGAACACGCCCTCGCCAAGATCGCCGAGGTGTGCGGGCTGGATCCGGAGCCGCACCGGCGCGAGGCAGCCGCGATCACCGGGGCGATGGTCGAGCACCTCTACGACGACGGCCTCTTCCACGCCCGCGACGTGCTCACCGGCTGCCTGCTGCGCTCCAACAGCTCCGCCGGCCTGGTGCCGCTCATGCTGCCGGGCCTGCCCCGCGACCTGGTCAACGAACTGGTCGGCACCGCGCTCGACAGGTTCGGGCTCAAGGACGGGATCGTGCCGAGCTTCGCACCGGCCGCCCCCGAGTTCGACCCGGTCCGCTACTGGCGCGGCCCGAGCTGGATCAACCTGAGCTGGCTCATCTGGCAGGGCCTGCGGCGCCGTCGCCCCGACCTGGCCGGGCCGCTGGCCGACGGCATGATCAGGGCGGTCGCCGAGTCGGGTTTCCGCGAGTACTTCGACCCCTCCAGCCTGCGGGGCCACGGCTGCCACGACTTCAGCTGGTCAGCCGCGCTCATCCTGGACGTCGTCGCAGAGCACGGCCTGGACGGCGTGCCTGCGGCGGGCCGCCAGGTCGGCGAGCAGCACGGGGGCCTCCGCGAAACCGACGACATCGGTGATCACGTGCTCACGTAGCAGCGGGCCGCGCCGCCGCAGCAGCGCGATCGTCTCGTGCGAGAGCCGCTCGCGGTCCCAGGCGTGGGCCAGGCCGCGCGGCACCCTGCCGATCTGGGCGCAGCGCAGCGTGAGCCCGTTGTGGTGGAACTCCTCGCCCAGCCGCACCTCGTCGGCGCCGCGGGTGTAGAAGGCGAGGTCCACCACGGTGCCCTGGGGCCGCAGCACCCGCAGCGCCAGGGCCAGCGCCCGGGTCTGGCCGCGGCACTGGAACACCACGTCGGCGCCCCGGTCGCCGGGGCCGTGCCGCCAGCGCCGTTTCAGCTCGACAGCCGGGTCGTCCTGGACGTCCAGCGTGCCGGCGCCGAGCGCCTCGGCGATGGCCAGCCGGGACGGGGTCTCGTCCACCACCACGACCTCCGCCGCGCCGTACTGGAGGGCGAACGAGGCGACGAGCAGGCCCACCACGCCGGCGCCGACCACGACCACGCGCCGGCCGCGCACCCCGTCGCCGAGGTCGCGCACGGCGGGCCCGTGCAGGTCGGCGGCGGCGTGCAGCAGGCCGTTGGCGCAGATCGGGCCCATGTGCGCGACGTAGACGCCGAGCAGCGGATCGAGGTCGTCGGGCAGCTCCACGAACCGGTCGGTCATCGGGTCGGCGACGTAGCCGGTGCGGTGGCCGTAGGTCATGGCCACCAGCGTGCCCTCGCGCACGGCCCGGGTGCGGGTCTCGACGACCATGCCCACCTGCATGTAGCCGATCCCGCGCACCGGGTAGGAGACCGACGGCCGTCCCGGCACGAACAGGCCGAGACCCGCGTCCCAGGAGGCGTTCAGGTAGGGGTTGTCACCCTTGACGTAGGTGAGCTCGGTGCCCGCCGAGATCCCGCTGTGGGTGGTGGCGACCCGGAAACCGCCCGCGGGCACCTCCGGCAGCGGCTCCTCGACCAGCGCCACCTTGCCCGGCTCCTCGATGCTGAGCACCTCGATCATGAGACCACCTGCCCGTCGAGTCGACCGTCCACCTGCCCGCCGGGCGGCTGATGCCCGTTCAGCACGACCGGCCTGCTCTCCGCCGCCGACCGGGCCACCGCCAGCGCCAGCTCGTGCGTCCTGAGCGCCTCGCGGTACGTCACGCGCACGTCGGCGTCCTTGCCCTGCACGGCGTCGATGAACGTCCGGGACACCCGCGTCTTGGCCTGGCCGTCGTCCTGGACGGTCGTCTCGCCGTCCACGGTGAGCCGCGTCTCGGTGAGGTCGAGGGCGATGCCGTCGGCGTGCACCTCCAGCCCCACCCGGTGCTTGTGGTGCAGCAGGCAGGTGGTGGCCAGCATCCCGGCGGCCCCCTCGGAGAAGCGCAGCACGGCGGCCACGGCGCGGTCCACCTCGCCGTCCACCGTGTTCGCGGCCGGCACCGCGTGCACCATCTCCACCTCGCCCACCAGGAGCCGCGCCAGGTCGAGGACGTGGACGGCCTGCTCGACGACCTGGCCGCCGGACAGGGCGGGATCGAGCCACCAGCCGACCGGGGGCACCTTGTCCAGCCAGTGGCCGATGGCGAGCCGGACCGGGCGGCCGGCCAGCAGGTCGCGGGCCCGCTCGACGATGTCGAGGTAGCGCCAGTGGTGGCCGACGGCCGAGGGGAGCCCGCGTCGCTCGATTTCGGATGCGATGTTTTTTGCGGTTTCGAGGGTAAGAGACAGTGGCTTTTCTACGAATATCGGCAGATTGCAGGATAGAACATCCTGTTCCGGTTTACCGTGCGCAAAAGGTGGCACACATACGTATACAGCGTCCAGATCGCCGGCATTCAGCAGCTCGGCATGGCCGCCATAAGCGGGGGTGCCGTGCCGTAAGGCGAGGGCTTCGGCCCTTCGCAGATCAGTGTCGGCGATCCCAGCGATCGTCACATCGGGAAAGCCGGACAGCACGTCTGCATGGCGAGCGGCTACGTTGCCGGCACCGATGATGCCGACTCGGATGATTGGGGACACGTTCCGGCATATCCCACGACAGCGCGCGCTCAAACAACGATGTTCGAACTCTCGCCTCCAGGGAATATGTCGCCGACCGTGACGACGTCAGATCGGGGCTACTGCATGGAGAGAGATCTGCGGGCCTTGGCCAGGGCAAGGGAATGGTACGGACCTCACTCGAGCACCGCCGAGGACTGGTCTCCCGACGCCCTCCTCCGAGCCAAGGCAACGACCACGGTGAGCGTCGTACTACCGGCTCGTAACGAGGAAAACACAGTCGGTGACATCATCACCGTGATCCGCCGCGAACTCGTCGAGCGGACACCGCTCGTGGACGAGATTCTCGTCGTCGATTCCAACTGCACCGACGCGACCGCCGCCAAGGCGGCCGCCGCCGGCGCGCGGGTGGTGGCGCAGGACGCCGTCCTGTCACACCTGCCCGCCCTCACCGGCAAGGGCGAGGCGCTGTGGAAGGGGCTGGCCGCCTCCCACGGCGACATCGTCGTGTTCGTCGACTCCGACCTGCGCGACTTCGGCGCCCACTTCGTGACCGGCCTGCTCGGGCCGCTGCTCACCGACCCCCGCATCCACTTCGTGAAGGGTGCCTACGAGCGGCCCCTGATCGGCGACGACGGGGTCGCGCGGCGCGGCGACGGCGGGCGGGTCACCGAACTGGTCGCCAGACCGCTCATCAACCTGTTCTGGCCCGAGCTGGCCGGATTCCACCAGCCGCTCGGCGGGGAGTACGCCGCCCGCCGCGACGTCCTGGCCCAGGTGCCGTTCGTCACCGAGTACGGCGTCGAGTTCGGGATGCTGGTCGACCTGCTCGATCTCGTCGGCCTGGACGCGATGGCCCAGGTGGACCTGGGCACCCGGACCCACTCCCACCAGTCGACCACCGCGCTCGGCCGGATGGCCGGGCAGATCACGCTCACCGCCTGGTCGAGGCTGGAACGACAGGGCAGGGTCCTGTCGTCGGAAGCGCCGTCCCGGACGCTGCTGCAGTTCGGGCTCGACGGCCGGCCGGACCTGGTGGACGTGTCCGTGGCTGAGCGGCCTCCGCTCGCCTCCCTGCTGCTGGAGGAGGATGTCGCGTGAACGTGCTCATCAACGCGGGGCCCTGGCTGCAGGTCCCGCCCCCCGGTTACGGCGGGATCGAGAACGTGGTCGCCACCCTGGTGCCCGCCCTGCGCGAGCGGGGCGTGCGGGTGATCCTGGCCTCCGTCGGGTCCAGCGACCTGGAGGTGGACGAGCTCGTCAGCGTCTACGACACCGGCCAGTTCGGCGACCTGCAGAAGCCGTACAACCAGGTCATGGGCATCGCCCACGCGCACCAGGCGCGCCTCGTCGAGGAGCTGCGCCGCCGCGACGACGTGGACCTCGTGCACGACCACCTGGAGGTCGTCGGGCCCGCCGTGCTGTCCGCGTTCGACGGGCCGCCCGTCCTGCACACCCTGCACTGGGACCTGCACAAGCATCCGGCGTTCTACGGCGACTTCCCGCAGTCCATCGCCGTCAACGGCGTGTCCGAGTCGCAACTGCGCCGCGCCCCCGAGGCGCTGCGCAACGCCGCGCTGGGCGCCGTCCACCTCGCCACCCCGCTCGCCGACGGCGACGTGCGGGCCGACCGGGGCGAGCACTTCGTGGTCATGGGCCGCGTCTGCCGGCTCAAGGGCCAGCACGTGGCGGCCCGGGTCTGCCAGAAGCTGGGACTCCCACTGGTCCTGGCCGGGCCGGTGAGCGGCCTCGGCACCCAGGCCGACCTGGAGACCGTGACCCAGGACCCCTACCACCCGCTGCACGGGCACCCCGACGTGCGCTACCACGCCGACGTCGTCGCGCCCTACCTCGACGGCGACCTGGTCAGATGGATCGGCGCGGTCGGCGGACGCGAACGCGACGACCTCTACGCCTCGGCGCGCGCCGCGCTCTTCCCCATCCAGTGGGACGAGCCCGGCGGCACCGCCGTGGTCGAGGCACTGGCCCTCGGGGTGCCGCCCGTGGGCCTGCGCCGCGGCTGCCTGCCCGAGATCGTCGAGCACGGCCGCACGGGATTCCTGGCCGACACCGAGGAGGAACTGGCCGAGTGGCTGCTGCGGGTCGACGAGATCGACCCCGAGGAGTGCCGCAGGGAGGCCCGCCGCCGCTTCTCCCCGTCCGTCATGGCCGAGCGCTACCTGGAGCTGTACGAGCGGACCATCAGCCGGGCCCGCTCCCGGCGCGGCGCCGCCGGAGGGCGCGCCTGACGCGGCCCCTGTCCGAAAACTGTCGATGGTCAGCCCCGAGCGCACCGGAGATCGGCCGGACGGCCGACTCCGGTCGCGGCGGAATGGGCCCTGAGGCCGACGCGACCACTCATGATCTTCCGTAAGGTCGTGTCCACGCCTCATTCATCGATTGGACATCTGTGTACCGCGACATCGTCGACCTCGCCCTCGGCACCCCCGGCTGGCTCCACACCTTCGCGGAGGTGGGGACGGACGCGGGGCTGTTCGTCTTCGCGGGGTTGTTCCTGCTGTGCTGGTGGCGGGCGCGCGACGCTCCCGCGCGTGACCTGGCCATCGCGATCGCCGGCCCGGCCGGGATCGTCTGCGCGTACGTGGTCAGCGAGATCGTCAAGCTGGTGGTGCGGGAGGAGCGGCCCTGCCGGGGCGTCACCACGATCGCCGCCTGCCCGCCCGCCGGCGACTGGTCGTTCCCCAGCAACCACGCCGTGATCGCCGCCGGGGCGGCCGGCACGCTCGTCCTGGCCTGGCGGGCCCTGGCCTGGCTGGTGCTGCCGCTGGCGGCGGTCATGGCGTTCTCGCGGGTGTTCGTCGGCGTGCACTACCCGCACGACGTGGCCGTGGGCTTCCTCGCCGGCCTGACGCTGGCGCCGCTGTTCGCGCTGCTGCTGGTCGGCGCCGTCACCCCGGCGGTGCGGCTGGCGCGAAGCCGTCTGTCGCCTCGATGAGCCGGTGCACGATGCCCGGCTCGGTGGCCGCGTGCCCCGCGTCGGCCACGACGTGGAACTCCGCCTCCGGCCAGGCCCGGTGCAGGTCCCAGGCGGTGGTCATGGGGGTGCAGGCGTCGTAGCGGCCCTGCACGATGACCGCCGGGATGTGCCGCACCTTGCCGACGTCGCGGATCAGCTGGTCCGGCTCGAACCAGCCCAGATGGGTGAAGTAGTGGTTCTCGATCCGGGAGAAGGCCAGCGCCATCCGCTCCTCGCCGAACTCCTCCACCAGCCGGGCATCGGGCAGCAGGGTGACCGTGGCGGCCTCCCACTGCGCCCACGCCCTGGCGGCGGCCAGCCGCGCGTCGAGGTCGCCACCCTCCAGCCGCCGGCGGTAGGCCGCGAGCAGGTCGCCGCGCTCCTCCTCGGGGATCGGCGCCGTGAACGTCTCCCACCGGTCGGGGAACAGGTGCGAGGCGCCCTCCTGGTAGAACCAGCGCAGCTCGTGCGGCCGGAGCGTGAAGATGCCGCGCAGCACCAGCTCGGTCGTCCGCTCCGGGTGGGTCTCGGCGTAGGCCAGGGCGAGAGCGCTGCCCCACGACCCGCCGAACACCTGCCACCGGTCGATCCCGAGGTGCTCGCGCAGCCGTTCCATGTCGGCGACCAGGTGCCAGGTGGTGTTGTTCGCCAGCGAGGTGCCGGGGTCGGCCGCGTGCGGCCGGCTGCGCCCGCAGCCGCGCTGGTCGAACAGGACCACCCGGTAGCGATCGGGGTCCCACTGGCGGCGGTGCGTGGTCGTGCAGCCGCCGCCGGGGCCGCCGTGCAGCATGACGGCCGGTTTGCCGTCGGGATTGCCGCACACCTCCCAGTAGACCTGCTCGCCGTCACCGACGTCGAGCAGGCCGGAGTCGTACGGCTCGATGGGCGGGTAATGCGTTCTCATGCGGCATGATCCTGCCACGGTCACGGCGGCGAGTCAGGACCACGCGTGGCGCGACAGGAACGCCCGGTCGCCGGTGGCGTACTCGTGGCAGGCCCGCCGCACGTCGGCCAGGTCGGCCAGCACCGCGCGCACCATCGTGCCCTCCTTGTACTCCACCTCGTAGCCTCCGTCGAGCGGCGACACCTGCAGGAAGTGCCGCCCGAAGACGACGAGCGCGGCGAACGGGTTCTGCGCCGAGAGCGTGCCCAGCACGTCGTGCACCAGGCCCAGATCGGGGTCGTGCACGATCATGCCGTCGCCGGTGTGGAGCTGCATCCCCTCGTAGATCCCGAGCGGCGCCACGTTGTGCACGAGGTCGCGCTGCGGGTCGTAGCAGACCATGCCGTGCGCGCGGGCCACCGCGAACACCTGACCGGAGATCTCGTCCATGGACTCCAGGTCCATGGACACCAGCACGTGCCGGGGAAAGACGGTGACGAGCCCCGGCAGCTCCTTGGCCACCTCGGGCACCGCGCCCGTCATGGGCCGGCTCTTCCTGACCGACAGGTAGACGGCCCGTGCCTGATCCCTGGTGATCGGCGTGGGCTCGTCCCAGACCATCAACTCAACGCTCACCCCGCCCATCCTGCCCAACCGTTGGTCGCCTTGAAGCCCACAACCTGCCAAAACCCCCCAACACCGGTACGGCAGGCGATCCCGCTCCGATCTAGGTCAGGGGTTGCTCCGACCGGGGCACCAGCTCGACCGTGCAGTGCGCGCATCTGCGCGCCTCCGCGGGCACGTCGCTCAGGCACTCCGGGCACTGCCTGGTGGTGGCCTCCTTGTCCCGGTCGAACAGGGTGACCAGCCGCGTCATCGGCATGACGACGAACCAGTAGACCACCGCGGCGATGATGAGGAAGCTGAGCAGATGGTTGAGGAAGTCGCCGTACCTGAACTCGCTGCCGTTGACGGTGAAGGAGTACTGGGCGAAGTCCGGCTCCCTCCCCCCGGTGACGGCCCCGATCAGGGGAGTGATGAGGTCGCGGACCAGGGCCTGCACCAGCCCGCTGAACGTGGCTCCGACGATCACCGCGACGGCCAGCTCGACGATGTTGCCGCGTAACAGGAACTTCTTGAAACCTCCCATGACGTCGTAAGTGACCCGGCACGCAACGGTCAAACCCGGGCGTGGCCGCCGTTCGGCGGGCCCCCGGACCCGGGCGCGGGCATTACGTCCCGGTACCCGGGCTAACCCGCCGACTTCGGGGAAGAACCTGTTCGGCCCACGGAGCGGCGGGCTTGTCGGGCGGATCAGGGGAACGCAACATGGGGAAGAACGGCAAGGGAGCCTCGATGATCGAAGTGTGGCCGGGAGACCCTTACCCTCTCGGGGCGACCTACGACGGCGCCGGCACCAACTTCTCGCTCTACACCGAGGTCGCCGACCGGGTGGAGCTGTGCCTGTTCGACGACGCCAACAACGAGCGGCGGGTCACGCTGACCGAGGTCGACGGCTTCATCTGGCACGGCTACCTGCCCGGCGTCGGGCCCGGCCAGCGTTACGGCTTCCGGGTGCACGGCCCCTACGATCCGGCGCGCGGCCTGCGGTGCAACCCGGCCAAGCTGCTGCTCGACCCGTACGCCAGGGCGATCGAGGGCGGCGTCACCTGGAACGAGGCCGTCTACGGCTACCGTTTCGGGCAGCCCGACTCGCGCAACGACCTCGACTCTGCGCCCTACATGCCGCGCTCCATCGTGATCAACCCGTTCTTCGGGTGGGGCCACGACCGGCCGCCGGCCGTGCCGTACCACGACACCGTCATCTACGAGGCGCACGTGCGCGGCCTGACGATCCGGCACCCCAAGATCCCCGAGCAGTTGCGCGGCACGTACGCCGCCCTCGGCCACCCGGAGATCCTCGACCACCTGACCAAGCTCGGCGTGACGGCGCTGGAGCTGATGCCGGTGCACCAGTTCGTCACCGACCACGTGCTGGAGGAGCGGGGGCTGACCAACTACTGGGGGTACAACTCGATCGGCTTCTTCGCCCCGCACAACCGCTACTCCAGCCAGGGGCAGCGCGGCGGCCAGGTGCTGGAGTTCAAGGCGATGGTCCGGGCGCTGCACGAGGCGGGCATCGAGGTCATCCTCGACGTGGTCTACAACCACACGGCGGAGGGCAACCACCTCGGGCCGACGCTCGGCTTCAAGGGCATCGACAACCCCGACTACTACCGGCTCGTCGACGGCGACCCGCGCCACTACATGGACACCACGGGCACCGGCAACAGCCTGCTGATGCGCTCCCCGCACGTACTCCAGATGATCATGGATTCGCTGCGCTACTGGGTGACCGAGATGCACGTCGACGGCTTCCGCTTCGACCTGGCCTCCACCCTGGCGCGCGAGCTGCACGAGGTCGACCGGCTGAGCGCGTTCTTCGACCTGGTACAGCAGGACCCGGTGCTGTCGCAGGTCAAGCTGATCGCCGAGCCGTGGGACGTGGGGCCGGGCGGCTACCAGGTCGGCAACTTCCCCTCCCGCTGGACCGAGTGGAACGGCCGCTACCGCGACACCATCCGCGACCTGTGGCGCGGCCGGCCGGCCACGCTGCCCGAGTTCGGTTCCCGGTTCACCGGCTCCAGCGACCTCTACCAGGACGACACGCGCCGCCCAGCCGCCTCGATCAACTTCGTCACCTGCCACGACGGCTTCACCCTGCAGGACCTCGTCTCCTACGACCACAAGCACAACGAGGCCAACAAGGAGGGCAACCGCGACGGCACCGACGACAACCGCTCCTGGAACTGCGGCGTGGAGGGCCCGGCCGACCTCGGCATCGAGTCGCTGCGCGAGCAGCAGAAGCGCAACTTCCTGACCACGCTGTTCCTGTCGCAGGGCGTGCCGATGCTGTCCCACGGCGACGAGCTGGGCCGCACCCAGCAGGGCAACAACAACGGCTACTGCCAGGACAACGAGCTGACCTGGGTCGACTGGTCCGACGTGCGCGAGAACTGGCTGCTGCTGGAGTTCACGCAGCGCCTCGCGGAGCTGCGCAAGAAGCATCCGGTGTTCCGGCGCAGGAGGTTCTTCTACGGCAAGCCGGTGCGCGGGCTGAGCGACATCGCCTGGCTCACCCCGTCCGGTGAGGAGATGACCGACGCCGACTGGAACGTCGGATACGCCAAGTCGCTGGCCGTGTTCCTCAACGGCGACGCCATCACCGAGCCCGACCGGCGCGGCAGGCCGATCCGCGACGACTCGTTCCTGCTGCTGTTCAACGCCCACCACGACACGATCGCGTTCACGATTCCCAAGGACTACGGAGACATGTGGCAGACGGAGATCGACACGGCCATGCCGATCATCCTGGACATCCGGCTGAGCCGGGCGGGCGAGGCCGTGGACGTGCCCGGCCGCAGCGTGCGGGTGCTGCGCCGTGTCTAGACCCCTGTCGACCTACCGGGTCCAGCTCACCCCCGACTTCGGGTTCGCGCAGGTCGCCGAGATCGCCGGCCACCTGCGCGACCTCGGCGTCACCCACGTCTACCTGTCGCCGATCCTGCAGGCCAACCCCGGCTCCCTGCACGGCTACGACGTCACCGACCACTCCCGCATCCGCGACGAGTTCGGCGGCGCCAAAGGCTTCCGCGAGATGGCCGAACAGCTCGCCGCCCACGACCTGGGCGTGGTGGTCGACATCGTGCCCAACCACATGAACACCACCAACCCGCGCTTCTGGGAGGTGCTGCGCGACGGGCCCGACTCGGCGTACGCGAGCTGGTTCGACATCGAGTGGGACGGCGGCAGGGTGGCGCTGCCGGTGCTGGGCGACGACACCGAGCCCGTCGTCGAGGGCGACGTGCTGCGCTACCACGAGCACACCTTCCCCCACCCCGGCCACTACCGGCTCGTCGACTGGCGCGAGGGGCCGGGCTACCGGCGCTTCTTCGACGTGTCCACGCTGATCGGGCTGCGCGTGGAGGACCCGGCGGTGCTCTTCGCCACCCACGAGGTGATCTTCTGGCTGCTGGACGAGGGGCTGATCGACGGGCTGCGCGTCGACCACCCCGACGGCCTCGCCGACCCGCGCGGCTACCTGCGGCGGCTGCGCGCCCGCACGGGCGGCGCCTGGACGGTGGTCGAGAAGATCCTCATCGGCGAGGAGCGGCTGCCCGCCGACTGGCCGTGCGACGGCACCACCGGCTACGAGGTGCTCAACCGGGTCAACGGCCTGTTCGTCGACCCGGCCGGCGAGGCGCCGCTGGTCGAGCTGTTCACCCGGCTCACCGGCGAGCCCGGCGACTACCGGCAGGTGGTGGCGCGGGCCAAGCGCGAGGTGCTCGACCTGTTCTTCGGTGCCGAGGTGAAGCGGCTGGCCCAGCTCGCCTCGTGCGAGCCGGACGTGGTCGCCGAACTGCTCGCCGCCATGCCGGTCTACCGGGCCTACGTGGTGCCCGGCGAGCCGCCACCACCCGAGTCGGTCGAGATCGTCGAACAGGCCGCCGCCGCGTGCTCGCCCGCCGCGCGCCGCCTCGCCGAACAGGTCCTGCACGGCCCGCCGGAACTGGTCACCCGGTTCCAGCAGGCGTGCGGGCCGGTCATGGCCAAGGGCGTCGAGGACACCGCCCTGTACCGGTGGTACCCGCTGTCCGGCCTGAACGAGGTCGGCGGCGAGCCCGACGTGTTCGGGACCGGGGTGGCGGAGTTCCACGAGTTCTGCGCCGCCATGCCGCCGCACTCGATGACCACGCTGTCCACGCACGACACCAAACGCTCGGAGGACGTGCGCGCCCGGCTGTCGGTGCTGTCGGAGCTGCCGCACGAGTGGGCGGAGGCGGTCACCGCCTGGTCGAAGGCCGTCCGGCTTGATCCCCGCCTCGACTACCTGGCCTGGCAGAACCTCATGGCCGCCTGGCCCATCTCCGCCGAGCGGTTCGCCGCCTACCTGCTCAAGGCGGCCAGGGAGGCCAAGACCGCCATCTCCTGGGTCAACCCCGACCCCGGCTACGAGCAGCGGCTGCGCGAGTTCGCCGAGGCCGCCGTGCGGCAGCCCGTCGGCGAGTTCACCGAGCGGATCGACGCGTACGCGATGTCCAACTCGCTCGGGGCCAAGCTCGTGCAGCTCATGATGCCCGGCGTGCCGGACGTCTACCAGGGCAACGAGACGACCGACTTCTCGCTGGTCGACCCGGACAACCGGCGGCCGGTGAGCTATCCGCGCACGCCCGCCACGGCGTGGGACGCGGCCAAGCTGCTGGTCACCAGCCAGGCGCTGCGGCTGCGGCGCAGGCTCGGACCGGCGGCGCCGTACACGCCGCTGCGCGCCGACGGCGAGGCGGCGGAGCACGCCGTCGCCTTCTCCCGCAGCCGCGGGGAGCGGGCCCGGGCGGTGGCGGTGGCCACCCGGCTCCCCGTCGGCCTCGAACGGCGCGGCGGCTGGGGGGCCACCACGCTCACCCTGCCGCCGGGCAACTGGCGCGACCTGCTCACCGGCGGCCTCTACACCGGCCGGGTGCCGCTGGCTCACCTCCTCCACCAGTATCCCGTCGCACTCCTGGAGAGACATGATCTTTGAGGTGTGGGCACCGAAGGCCACGGCCGTCGAGGTCGACGTTCTGGGCGGGCGCAGGGCCATGTCCGCGCTGCCGGACGGCTGGTGGACGCTCGACGTCCCCGAGGCCACCCACGGCACCCGCTACGGGTACGTGGTCGACGGCGGCGGGCCGTACCCTGACCCGCGCTCCCGGCGGCAGCCCGAAGGGGTCTTCGGGCCCAGCGCCGTCTACGACCACGACCGCTACACCTGGTCCGACGACGAGTGGACCGGCCGCGACCTGCGCGGCGCCGTCATCTACGAGCTGCACATCGGCACGTTCACGCAGGGCGGCACGTTCGAGGCGGCCATCGACCGGCTGGAGCACCTGGTCGAGCTGGGCGTCGACTTCGTCGAGGTCATGCCGGTCGCCCCGGTGCCCGGCGGGCGCAACTGGGGCTACGACGGGGTGGACCTGTACGCGGTCAACGAGACCTACGGGGGGCCCGACGGGCTCAAGTCGTTCGTGGACGCCTGCCACCGGCACGGGCTGGGCGTCATCCTCGACGTGGTCTACAACCATCTCGGGCCGTCGGGCAACTTCCTGCACCCGTTCGGGCCGTACTTCTCCGGGTTCGCCGGGAGCTACTGGGGTGAGGCGGTCAACCTCGACGGGCCGGGCTCGGACGAGGTGCGCCGCTACTTCGTCGGCAACGCGCTCCAGTGGCTGCGCGACTACCACATCGACGGCCTGCGGCTGGACGCCGTGCACGCCCTGCACGACAAGCGGGCCACCCACCTGCTGGCCGAGCTGTCCGCGGAGGTCGACGCGCTCGCCTGCGCGGTCGGCCGCCCGCTGTCCCTCATCGCCGAGTCCGACCTGAACGACCCGCGCATGGTCCGGCCGCTCGACGCCGGCGGCCTCGGCATGACCGCGCAGTGGAACGACGACGTTCACCACGCCCTGCACACGGCGGTCAGCGGCGAGACGCACGGCTACTACGGCGACTTCGCCGGCCTGCACACCCTGGCCAAGGTGCTCACCTCGGGCGTCCTGCACGACGGCGGCCACTCCAGCTTCAGGCAGCGCGCGCACGGCAGCCCGTACACCGGCGTGCCCGGCCACCGCCTGGTCGCCTGCCTGCAGAACCACGACCAGGTCGGCAACCGCCCGGCCGGCGACCGGCTGCCGCACTCCGCGCTCAAGCTCGGCGCCGGGCTGCTGCTGACCTCGCCGTTCACGCCGATGCTGTTCATGGGGGAGGAGTGGGGGACACGCTCGCCGTTCCTGTTCTTCTCCGACCACGTCGAGCCGCACCTGCGCGAGAGCGAGGGCGGGCGCAGGGAGACGGAGTTCGAGGGGTTCGGGTACGCCTGGGAGGCGCCCAACCCCTCGGAGGAGGCGACGTTCCTCATGTCCAAGCTCGACTGGGCGGAGCTGAAGGAGGAGGCGCACTGGTCGCTGCTGTGCTGGTACCGCGACCTGATCGCGCTGCGCAAGGCGCTGCCGGAGCTGTCGGACCCGCGCCTGGACCGGGTGCGGGTGGAGACGGACCCGGAAGCCGAGTGGCTGGTCATGTGGCGGGGGGAGGTGTGCGTGGCGGTGAACTTCGGCGGCGAGTCGGTGACGGTGCCGGTGCGCGGGGGGACCGTCCTGCTCACCTCGGACGATCCGGTGTCGCTGGGAGAGGACGGGCTCCGGCTCCCTGCCCAGAGCCTCGCCATCTGCCGCCCCGCCCCGTGACCCGGGCGGGAGGGTCGCCATCTGCCGCCCCGCCCCGTGACCCGGGCGGGGTCGCCATCTGCCGCCCCACCCCCATGACCCGGGCCGGAGGGTCGTCCACAGGCGACCCTCCGGTCGCCACCGCCATCCACAGAACCTCGTTCGCCCACCCCGCCCCACCTGCGCGTTCCCCATGCTGAGGCCCTGACCCTTCTTCCCGGAGGCCCCCATGAGGATCGCTCTCGCACTGCCCCGCACGCTGCGCTGCCTTTTCGTCGTCGCGGTGCCGCGCCTGCCCTGTCCCGTCGAGTCCGTGGTGCCCTGGCGCGTCGGCCCGCCCTACCGGAGGGCGGCGACGAGCGCCTTCGGCACCCCGTGGCTGAGCGTCACCCACCACCGCTTCCCGTGGACCCCCGGCGACCTGGCGCTCACCGACGACGAACGACACCTTCTGCGCCGCACCCGCCAACACGTCGTGGTCACCTCCACGGCCGCGCCCCGCACGCTGCCCGCCAGCGCCCAGGTCGCCCGCGCCGCGGCCCGCGCCCTGGCCCAGGCTGGCGACGGCCTCGTCATCGACCCGCTGACGGGCACCACGGTGCCGTTGTGCGGCCACTGCCCGGACGAGCCGTCCGCGTTCCGGCCGGCCGACGACTGGCTCGGCTGGGACGTCCGCATCTCCTCTGCACGGGACGTCCGCGTCCCTTCCGTGCGGGACGTGCGTCTCCCGTCCCGCCCCTCCGTGCGGGGCCTGCGCGTCACCTCCCGGGGGCTGCGCCGTTTCGCCTTCCCCGAGATCACCCTCGACGGCGCCGCCTGCTCCCACACCCTGTGCGCGACGAGCCTGCTGAGCGCCGTGGCCGACCGGCTCCTCACCGGGCACCTGGCGTTCCTCGCCGCCCACCCGCACGCGACGACGCGGCTGATCGACGACCACCTCGTGATCGACTCCCCGGGCCCTTACCGCTCGCCCGGCACGTCCCCATCGCCCCTCCCGGGCGGCGCCCCTTCCTTGCAGATCCGCCTCACTCCCTGTGACGAGCATCCGCCCCCGCCTTCCGCCGGTGCCCGCACCCGCCGGCTCCGGCCGGTCGGCGCGGGCCCGGCCCCGATCACGCGCCTCAGGGCCGACCCGCTCCCCGGCACGGGCCCGATCACGCGCCTCCGGGTGGACCCGCTCCCCGGCACGGGCCAGGTCGCCTGTCTCAAGGTCGGCCCAGCGGCCGGTTCGCCGACCGGGCTGGGGCCGGGCCGGGAGCCGTCTCGCCGACCGGCGGTCCCGGTCGCCCGGCATCCCCGCGCCCCTTCGAGGGCCCGGGCCGCCTGAGGGGCGACGACCGCGAGCCACCCGGCCCGCCGCAGGAGCACAGCCTCTCCGGAGTCGTCAGGCGTTGCGAAGGGGTGCCGCTCGCGCACACGAGCGGCACGCCTCGAAGCGCTGCGTCAGACGAGCTTGCGGTAGATTCGGGACGCATTCGCCTGGGCCGCGCCCTCCCGGCCGAACTCCTGGTAGACCCGCGACGTGATCTCCATGGCCCTGGGTGAGTAGACGGGGTAGAAGTCCCTGCCGCACTCCAGGTCCTTCAGCGCCGACTTGATCTCGCTGTCCAGGTACGGCTTGGCCTGCGCGGGCTTCAGGTTCGGCCGGAAGACGACGGTGTCGCCCTTGGGCAGCTCGCCCTTCCACGCCTTCTTGGCGACGTCCGAAGCCTGCCGCACGATCTTCGCGTGGCTCAGACCGTCCAGCGCGGTCGGCTCCGTCCGGCTGACGCCGAGGCACGCGGCGAACTGCTTGCCCAGCCGGACGAGCTGCTTGTCCTGGTCGAGGACGCTCAACGACTTCCGCACCGCGGCCTCGAGCTGGTCGTGGTAATCATCCTGGGAGGTGACGGTCTTGCCCAGCACCTCCTTGACCGCCCGGGAGAAGCAGGACTCGTCGGCGGCGCGCCACTTCTTCAGCTCGCCGGCCGAGAGCGACATCAGCATCTTGTTGTTCGGGTTCTCGTGCTTGACGGGGTTGACCACCTTGTCCTTCGGATAGACGTTCGGGGACCAGACGCCGAAGCCGTACCTGGCCCGGTACGCCCGCAGCGCCTCCAAGTCACCGGCGAGCCTCTCCCGCTCCCCGGGCTGCCACGTGTGTCGAAGCTCCGGGGAGGCCACGTAGTCCAGGCCCCGCTCCGTCATGCAGGCGACGCGTTCGGCCTCCAGCCGCGTCTGCTTCTCGTGTGCGGCGGCGTCTCCCGACGGCGGGGAGACGAAGCCGCCGAACGAGCCGGCGAGCAGGGTTGTCGCGACCGCCTTGGCGATGAACATGAGGTACTCCTTCTTCCTTGAGGGCATGCCGAATCGAGCTGAGGGCATGCGGAACAGAACTCACGGCCGGAAAGACCGGAGCGGGGGAAAAGCCTCAGCAGGGGATCTTCATGCGGGACGCCTTCGGTGAGACCTCCGGCAGGTTTGGGGCGAGGTCGACGGCGAGCACGGCGGTGCCGGTCACCGTACCCTTCTTCTCGGTGTACTCGCCGCCGGAGGGCGTTTCGACCGTGCGGTCCCTGGTGTTCACCGTGCGCTCGCCCAGGTAGTGGTAGGTCTTCCGATCGAAGATCAGCTCGGAGCGGGTGCCGTTGCCCTCGTCCATGGCGACGGCCAGTCCAGGGCGGCCCGCGGCGTCCACGGCGTCGCCGATGAGCACGATGCCGTCCAGCCCGGCCGCCACCTGGTACAGGGCGGCGCCCAGGCTGGGCCGTACCACGGACTCGCGGACCAGATCCTGGAGGGAGCGCCAGATGCGCAGCGGCTCCTCGCCCGTGTCGGCCACGATCTTCGCGCGGACCAGGCCGGGGTCCGTCGGCCAGGCACCCAGCCGCTCGTAGGCCGGCCGGCCGGGACAGGCCCCTGGCTCGGACACGATGTCCTCGACACCGCGGTCCCAGTACGTGCGGGGCGCCGGTCCCACGGCCGACAGGTTCCGGCTGCGGCTCAGCCAGGGCTTGCCCAGGTCGGCGGCCTCCCAGCGTTCCTGGCTGACCATCACCTTGGTGGAGAGCGTCCGGCCCCTCCGGTCCTTGGTGTACAGGCTGTGCTGGGCCAGGGTCTTGGTGTGGACGTACTGGCCGCGGACCGGCACCGTGTCGGGCCGGTCGGCGGCGGCCCGCGCGGCCAGGGTGAGCAGCGTCCTGGCGTCGGCCGGCGGGGCCGCGATCAGGGACCCGGGGGTACCCGGATCGGAGCCGCCCAGACCCGCCTGGATGACGGTGACGCCGCCGGTGAGCAGCACCGCCATGGCGCCGACCAGGCCGGCCCGCCGGACCGGCAGCCCGGCGGACCACCTTCGGCGCGGACGGTCAGGCCGGGACGCCTGCGCCTCGCGGGTGAGACGGAGCAGGCGGTCACGCCCCCGGGTGGCCGCCTCCTGCGTGGGCTCGGGCTCCGCGAACACGGCCTCGATGAGCTTCAGCTCGTCCATCACCACTCCCCGATCGGGTTGACGTCGCCCAGTGCCTTGCGCAGCTTCTTGCGCGCCCTGTTGATCCGGGACCCGACGGTCCCCACCGGTATGGCCAGGGCAGCGGCGATCTCCTCATAGCTCAGCCCGCCGAACACCAGCAGGAACACCACGTCGCGATCGCCCTTCGACAGCCCCTTCAACCCCCGTACGAGCTCCGGCCGGCTGGCCTGCGCCGCGAGCTGCGAGGTCACCCGGTCCTCGTGCCCGTCGGCGGAGTCCTCGGGGGCGACCTTGCTGAGCGCGTTCAGGCGGCGGCCCTCGCCGCGGCGGTGCCGGGCCACGACGTTCGTGGCGATGCCGAACAACCACGACCGCACGGTGCCCCGCTCCGGGTCGAAGGCGTGCCTGCCGTTGAAAGCGAGCAGGAAGGACTCCGCGACCAGGTCCTCGGCCTGCTCGCTGCCGAGCCGGGCGGCCAGATAGCGGTGGACCTCCTTGAAGTACCGGTCGTACAGGTGGGCGAAGAGCTCGGGATCGTCCAGCGACCGCTCGACCACGGTGACGTCTTCCATCACATCGTTGGCGTCAGGTGGGGCAGTCATGGCGTCCTTCCGAAGGCAACTGTCGCCCAGTGTTCGCCGCTCGGCAGGTTTTCTTCACGCCGATTTCCGGCCAGCCGGGTCAGAGCCGCGTTCGCATCCGCGCCGACGCCACACGGCCCGCCTCCCGTCCTCGACCGTCGGCCAGGCCCGTCAGACCGGTCCGCCCCCTGCGCCGCGTCCGCCCCCCGCGCGGCGATCCGCACATGCAGCGGCTCCGTGGTGCCGAGTCCGGACGGCGCCTCGACCCCGATCCGCACCCGGTCCCCCGCAGCACCTGGGTCCAGTCGAACGGCACCCAGGCGGTAGCCATGCCCGCCGTCAGCTCTTCCTCGTTCAGCTCTCCCTCGATCGGAGGTTCCCGCGGACGCGGGCCGAGCGGCCGGGGAGCGCATCGGCGGTGCTGTCCTAAACCCGTCCGGTACGGTCTCTCTATTGTCATTTGTCGGGATAATTCGGGAGGGACGTCCACCGTGCGAGGCACGAACACCGCGCGTAAGGCGCCGCTCATCGTCGCCTTGATCCTCGGCCTCGCCGGTTGCTCGCTGGCGGACAACCCCGTCGTCCGATGGGCCGCCCCCGCGAAGAGTCCCACGTCACCGTCCTCAGCGTCCTCCTCGCCCCCGGCGCCCCGCGAGTCCGGCGCCGCACCGGGGCCGGACACGCCAGCCCCCAGCCCGTCGCCGTCCAGCCCGTCGCCGTCCAGCCCGTCGTCGTCCAGCCCGGCTCCGTCGAGCCCGGCGGCGAGCATCCGGCTGACCGTCGCCGACGCCAGGAAGGAGGCGGCGGCCTGGGTGGCCAGGCACAACGAACTCATCAAGGACCCTGACTGGTGGGACGAGCAGGCGCGGGCCGACACCTTGTTCGCGGAGGGCACCCGGCACGAGGTGGTCATCGACCGCGGCCATGTCAGCGACGGCAAGAAGGGCCGCGCACGCAGGCCCATCCGGCTGACCGGCAAGCAGACCTACTACGTGCCCCGCGACCAGCCGGACACCGGCGAGTGGTTCATGCTCCAGGCGACCTACCGGGGCCAGGACCGGGCGCACCTGCTGGCCTTCTGGCGGGCCCGGGGCGAGTCGTTCAAACTGGCCGCGAAGACCCCGCTCCACTACGGTCAGCGGGTGCCCGCACCGCGCCTGGACGCCGAGGGCTACGC
The DNA here is from genome assembly GCF_043204415.1 of Nonomuraea sp. NPDC047897. NCBI lineage: Bacteria > Bacillati > Actinomycetota > Actinomycetes > Streptosporangiales > Streptosporangiaceae > Nonomuraea > Nonomuraea sp. NPDC047897. The sequence goes on from NZ_JBIDCC010000001.1 coordinate 720,891, forward strand.
CAGCGCCGCCCCCATGGCGACCGGAGGGGCCATCGCCCGCGAATACATGATTTTCTGGGACTACGACCAGCACAAGAAGGCCGGGAAGAACGGCTACCGGCTGGCCGAGGACAACTACAGCCGCAGGGCCTACGCCACGGTGTCCAAGGGGGTGTACGCGGGCTACCAGTCGTTCGGCACCCCCTGGGGCTTCGTCACCCGCGACGGCGGCTCGGTCTTCCTGTTCAGCATGCTCAACCACCCGAAGTCGATCTGGCAGGTCCTCACCGTCGCCACCTACGTCCGCAAGGGCAGCAAGGAGATCCAGGAGCTCGCCGGCGACTGGTACGCCTGACCTGCCCGCACCGGTCCGGTTCCGCGTATCCGCCCCGGCGTTCGGCCGCCCCGGTCCAGCCCAGCCGGGTGGCGTCGGGTCACGCCGACCCCCGGCGGCCGGTCAGTGGAGCAGAGACCGGGCGGCTCGCAGCGACTCCTCGACCGCCTGGGGGATGTCGAGGACCGGAAACGTGACGTGGCGGATCACCCGGTGCCGGTCGATCACCAGGATGGCGCGCTTGAGCCGGAGCGCCTGCCCGGCCCGGAACGTGGGCAGCCGGAGCGCCGCCGCCAGCCGCAGGTCCATGTCCGAGAGCAGCGCGAACGGGATGTCCTCGGCGGCGGCGAAGACCGCCTGTTCGTCGGGCCGCTGCGTGCTCACGCCGTGGACGGCGACCCCCATGGCGGCGAACTCGGACGCTCTGTCCCTGAACAGCCGGTTCTCCAGTGTGCAGCCCACCGCGCCCGGCACCTGGTCCCAGCCGGGGGGCAGGGGGGCGGGCACGCCCGTCGCCGGGTAGCAGAACAGGACGGTGGCCGCCGCGTCCGCGACCACGTCGAGCGCGGGAGCCGCCCGTGTCCGGCTCGCCGCTCCTCGGTCGGAGGTGTCTTCCGCAACGGCCGCCCCGCCCGCTCGGCCGCCGCGTTCCGCCTCGCCGTCTGAGCCGCCCGCTCGGCCGCCGGATTCCGCTTCGCCGTCTGAGCCGCCGGACGTCCTGCCGTGGGCCGGGAGGGTCAGGGGAGCGGGTACGCGGGTGCCCAGCAGCGCGTGGACGCGGGCCGCCTCCGTGCTCGCCGGTTCGGCCAGCCCGGTCAGGGAGCCGTCGCCGAGCAGCCAGCGGTCCGCCCAGTCCTGCATGCTGATCAGCAGGGGCGCGAGTGCCCAGCCGGCGTCCGTGAGCACGTACTCGTGGCGCACCGGCCCCACCTGGTACGGCTCGCGGGCGAGCACTCCGTGCTCCACCAGGTGGCGCAGCCGTTCGGTCAGCACCTTGCGTGAGATGCCGAGCTCGCCGAACAGTTCGTCGAAGCGGCGATGCCCGCGCGCGACCTCACGCACGACGAGCAGGCTCCACCAGTCGCCGACGACGGCGGCCGCCTGGGCGATCGAGCACTGGGCGTCCTGAACACGTAGCTCACGGGCCATGACCGAACTTTACCCCGTTGTGAGTCTCTGATAGAAACTCAGTCAGTTCCCAAAGGAGACTTATGGTGGTGGCATGGGCGACCCTCAGACGGTCGTGGCTGGTGACCAGGCGGGCCTACCCCTGGTCGTACTTCATCGGCACCCTCTTGCTGGGTGTCTTCACCATGGGGGTGGCCTACCTCGGACTGCGGGCCATCGCCGGAGACCAGGTCCCGGCGGAGTTCGCCGGCAGGGCGGGCACCTCCGACTATCTCGGCTACATCGCCGTGGGCGCGGCGGCCTACATGTTCGTCGTGCACGGCATCCTCTGGATCGGCAAGGCGCTGATCCAGGAGCAGCGCGAGGGCACGATGGGCGCGCTGGTCGTCGCACCGGCGCGCCGCCTGCCCTACCTGCTGGGCTTCGCCGCGTTCGCGTTCACGGCGGTCGCCCTGGAGGTGGCCGTCCTGCTGGGGTTCGCGCTGCTGCTCGGGGTACGGCCGGCGGTCACGGGCGCCGTGGACGCCGTCCTGGCCGTCGCCGGGCTGGCCCTGGCCGTGTTCGGGATGTCGGTGGTGCTGAGCAACGTGATGATCGTCGCCGGAGAGGCGCACATCACGCAGAACACCGTCTTCCAGGCGATGGCCGTGCTGTCCGGTTTCACCTTCCCGAGGGACTACCTGCCAGAGGCGTTGCGGTGGCTCGGCGAACTCATCCCGATCACGGCCGCCATGGACGTGATCCGGGGCGTCTTCACCGGCGGCACCGGCCTGGACCCCGCCCGTCTCGGCGTGGCCGCGCTGATCGGCCTCGGCTACGCCGCGGCGGGGCTGCTCACGATGCCCTGGGCTGAGCGCAGGGCCATGGAACGGAGCTTCTGAATGATCGAGACCGTGCACCTGCGCAAGGAGTTCGGCACCAAGGTCGCCGTGCACGACCTGAACCTCACCATCCCGCTCGGCCGCGTCACCGGGCTGCTCGGCCTGAACGGAGCGGGTAAGACCACCACGATCAAAATCCTCGCCACCCTGCTCAGGCAGACGTCGGGCACCGTCAGCGTCGGCGGGCTCGACCCGGTCCGGCAGCCGCACGCCGTACGCAGGAGGATCAACCTCATCGCCGGCGGCGAGCGCATGGTGTACGCCCGGATGACCGGCCGGGAGAACCTGTGGTACTTCGGGCAGCTCTACGACGTTCCCGGCAGAGTGCTCCGGCCGCGCATCGCCGAGCTGCTCGACCTCGTCGGGCTGGCCGAGGCCGCCGATATCAGGGTCGAGCGCTACTCGCGTGGCATGGCGCAGCGGCTGTCCATCGCCCGCGGCCTCATCAACGACCCCGACTACCTGCTGCTCGACGAGCCCACGCTGGGCCTTGACGCGCCCATCGCCCGCGACCTGCGCCGGGTGGTGGCAGTGCTGGCCGAGCGCGGCAAGGGCGTGCTGCTCACCAGCCATTACCTCGCCGAGGTCGAGCAGCTCTGCGCGCACGTGTACGTGATCGGCGACGGCCGGCACCTGGCCGAGGGAGCCCCGGCCGAACTGGTGGCCCGGACCGGCTGCCAGCGCACGGTGCGCGTCACCGTCGTCGAGCTCACGCCCCGGGTCGAGGCCGCCGCGCGCGCCTTCGCCCCGGCGGTCCGGATCGCGCCCGGCGGGGTCGTCGAGTTCAGCGGTCCCGGAGACGTCGCCGGAGCCCTGACCACGACGATCATCGAGGCGGGCGGGGCGCTGAAGGGTCTGGAGATCGCCGAACCGACCTTGGAAGACGCCATCCTCGCGCTCAACGACCGGCCCGCGGCGGTGATCGCATGAGGTGGTGGCGGCGGCGCCCGGCGGAGACGGACGAGGTCAGGTCGCACGCGCGGGCCTGGACCCCGCGGCGGCTCGGCGCCGGGTGCGCGAGATGTGCCCTCGACGCCGGTGACCCCTGCCCGTGCCTGACGCGGCTCTGGCAGGTGACCCGGTGAGGCACGCTGCGCGGATCTTCCGGGCCGAGGCCCTCAAACAGCACCGCAGGGTCTTCGGCAGCAAGCTCGTGGTCTTCTCGATGCTGATCTGGCCGCTGCTCACTCTGGCGCAGTCGTACTACACGCTCCGCCCGCTGGCGGCCACGCCCGGCATCGCCGAACGCTGGCCGCTCGCCGCCGACCCGGAGCGGCTGCTGGCCTTCCTGGCCACCGGGACACTCGGGTTCACGTTCTTCTTCTCGTTGGTGCAGTCGGCCTGGCACTTCACCTTCGAGCGGCAGACCGGCACGCTGGAGCTGCTCTTCCTGTCTCCGGCCAACCGCCTGGTCGTGGTCGTCGCCAACGGGTTCGGCGCGCTGGTGCAGAACGCCTGGCTGTTCGCCTGCTTCGCGGTGGCCGGGTTCACGCTGCTCGACGTGGCACGCGTGGCTCACCCGGGCATGTACGCGGTCGTCTTCCTGGCCCTGCTGGTGCCCGCCGTGGCGTGGGGGGCGCTGCTCAACAGCCTGCTGATCTTCTCCAGGGACGCGGCGTTCCTCTACACGCTGCTGGACGATCCGATGGGGTTCGCCGCCGGGGTGCGGCTGCCGACGTTCGCGCTGCCGGGCTGGCTGCGGGCGGCCGGCTCGGTGCTGCCGCTCACCGGGAGTCTGGTGGTGGTGCGCGGGGCGTTGCTCGACGGGCGAGGAGTGGGCGAGCTGGCCGGGGAGCTGGCGGCGCTCGCCGTCCTGTCCGCTGTCCTGCTGGTGACGGCGATGGCGGCGCTGCGGCTGGGCGAGGCCCGCGCCCGGCGAACCGGCCGGCTCGGCCTCTTCTGACCTGCTCGCCGCCCCTGGCCGGCTCGGTCTCTCCCACCCGCTCGGCGTGCGGGCCGGGCCGTCGGTGAGGAAGGGCAGGCGCGGGTCAGGACAGGTGACGTTCCAGGGACTCCAGCTTGCTGGTCATCCCGTCGGTGACGCCCTCGCGGACGTCGGCCTTCAACACGAGGCTGACCCGGGGCGCGACCTCGGCCACCGCCTCGACGGCGCGCCGGACGACGTCCATCACCTCGTCCCACTCGCCCTCGACCGTGGTGAACATGGCGTCCGTCCGGTTGGGCAGCCCGCTGTCGCGGACCACCTTGACGGCCCGGGCCACCGGCTCGGCGACCCCTTCGCCGACACCCAGCGGGGTGATGGAGAACGCGACGATCACGGTGAGACCTCCTCGGCGGAACGGGACGGGGCGTGCCACGGCGCAGGCTGTGCCCGGCGCCGTGGCCGGCGCCGGGCGTCAGGCGTGGTCATGCTCCTCGTGGTCCTCGTCCTCGCTCGGCCCTTCGGAGGGCTCGACGCCCAGCACGGCCTCGCGGGGCTCGATCTCGTCGATGTGGTCCACCAGTTGCAGCACGTGGTCGGGCTCGATCAGCCACTGCAGCGCGGAGGCGCCGGTGTCGTCGGAGGCGACGAGCTCGGCCTGCTCGGCCCGCTCCTCGTCGGAGAGCTCGGCGTCGGGATGCCGGATCTCGGCCAGCGCGGCGGCCTGCAGCGCGTCCACGTCGAGCACCTCCACGGTCAGCTCGACCGTCAGGCGTAGAAACTTCTCGTTATCGCTCATGGCGACGATGCTAGGGCAGCTTCCACTCGACAGGCGTCGCGCCTTGCTGGACGAGCAGTTCGTTGGCCTTGCTGAACGGCCGCGAGCCGAAGAAGCCGTTGCGCGCCGACAGCGGGGACGGGTGGGCCGACTCGATGCGCGGCACGCTGCCGAGCATCGGCGCGAGGTTGCGCGCGTCGCGGCCCCACAGGACGGCCACCAGCGGCTTGTCGCGGGCCACGAGGGCCCGGATCGCCTGCTCGGTGACCTCTTCCCAGCCTTTGCCGCGGTGCGAGGCGGGCTTGCCGGGCATCACGGTCAGCACCCTGTTGAGCAGCAGCACGCCCTGCTCGGCCCAGGGCGTCAGGTCGCCGTTGGCGGGGCGGGGCAGGCCCAGGTCGCTCTCCATCTCCTTGTAGATGTTGAGCAGGCTGCCGGGCAACGGCCGGACGTCGGCGGCGACGGAGAAGGACAGCCCGATGGGATGCCCGGGGGTCGGGTAGGGGTCCTGCCCGACGATCAGCACCTTGACCTCGTCGAAGGGCTGGTTGAAGGCGCGCAGCACGTGCGCGCCGGCGGGCAGGTACTGCCTGCCCTCGGCGATCTCCTTGCGGAGGAACTCGCCCATCTGGGAGATCCGTTCGGCCACGGGCTCCAGAGCCCGTGCCCATCCGGCTTCGACGATTTCGTTCAGGGGACGACCGGCCATGACCGACGAGCTTATCCAGGTCTGGTACGGCCCGCGCGCCGATCGGGCAGGCGGGCCGTACCAGAATGATCACAACGGAGCCCCGCACCCCCCCGAGGAGTGCGGGGTTCCGCCGCGGGCGGTGCCTACTTGACCGAGCCCGCCATCATGCCCTGCACGAAGTAACGCTGGAACGCGAAGAACAGGACCAGCGGGATGATCAGCGACAGGAAGGCGCCGGAGGACAGGATGTCCACGTTGGAGCCGAACTGTCGCATCTGGGACTGGAGGGCCTTGGTCATCGGCTGGTTGCCGGCGTCGGCGAAGACCAGGGCGATGAGCATGTCGTTCCACACCCAGAGGAACTGGAAGATGCCGAGCGAGGCGATCGCCGGCTTGCCCAGCGGGAACACCACGGTGGCGAAGATCTTCCACTCCGACGCGCCGTCCATCCGGGCCGCCTCCAGGAGCGAGGACGGGATGCCGACGAAGAAGTTGCGGAGCAGGAAGATCGCGAACGGCAGGCCGAACGCGACGTGGAAGAGCACCACGCCGGGGATCGTGCCGAAGATCCCCATGTTGCCGTAGAGCGAGGCGATCGGGATGAGCGCGATCTGGATCGGCACGATGAGCAGCCCGATCACGACGAGGAACAGCGTGTCGCGACCCGGGAAGTCCATCCAGGCGAAGGCGTAGCCCGCCATGGCGGCGATGCCGATCACCAGGATCGTGGTGGGCACCGTGATGGCCACGGTGTTCCAGAACGACGAGGTGAAGCCGCTGGACAGCAGGCTGGCGTAGTTCTGCAGGGTCAGCTCGGCGGGCTTGGTGAAGACGGTCCACCAGCCCTCGGCGTTGTTGACCTCGACCGAACGCATCGAGACGACCAGCAGGCCGAGCGTCGGCACCAGCCAGAACAGGCCGAGCAGCACCATGATGAACTGGATCGCGCCGCTGCCGACCCGGTCGACGATGCGGCTGGCCAGGCCACGGCGCGGGGTGCCCGCGTGCAGTCCGGAGGCCGGGGGAGCAGCCGGGGCTGTCGCGGTGGTCATGCGTTCTCCCTCCTGAACCTGCGGATGTTCATGATCATGAAGGGCAGGACCAGGATGAGCAGGAAGATCGCCAGGGCGCTGCCGAGCCCCTGGTTGTTCCCGCCGCCGAACGAGACGCGCCACATCTCCAGCGCGACCACGTTCGCCTCCGGTTGGACCGACGACGGTGCGATGATGAACACCAGGTCGAACACCTTCAGCGTATTGATGATCATCGTCACGAAGACGACGAGCAGCACCGGCGAGAGCAGCGGCACGGTGATCTTGCGGAACACCTGCCACTCCGTCGCGCCGTCGATGCGGGCCGCCTCCAGCGCGTCACGCGGGATGGCCGCCAGGCCGGCCGCGATCAGCACCATGGCGAACCCGGCCCACACCCAGACGAACGCGCCGATGATCGCCGGGGTGATGAGCGTCGGGCCGAGCCAGGTGAGGCCGTTGTAGGCGGCCTCGAAGTTGCTCTGCGGCAGCCGTACGACGTAGGAGCCGCCGGCCAGGCCCTCGAAGCGGAACGAGCCGTCCTCGGCCGTGGTCGCGGTCGCGGCCACCTGGCCGTCCGTGCCGACGGCTTCCACCGTCATGCCGGGCAGGCCCTTCTCGGTGGAGTCCACGGCGTTGCTCTGGCCGCCGCCGCCCGGCGTGAAGTCGAACCAGACCGTGCCGGCCAGCTCGTTGCCGCCCTGCGGGGTCTTGGCCGGCTGCGCGTCGGCGGGCATGACGGCCGGCTTGACGCCGACGATCGGGATCAGCACCGGCTGGCCCGTCTGGGCCGGCTGCTTGGTGACGACCGCGCCGCCCTGGTCGGCGACCGGCGACTGGTCGCCCTCGCGGGGGCGGGCCTCCGGGTAGCCCTGGGCGGAGGAGAACGTGTCGTTGATCGTGGTGAGCACGGCGTTGGCCACGCCCTTGTCGGGGTCCTCGTCGTACACCAGCCGGAAGATGACGCCCGCCGCCATCAGCGAGACCGCCATCGGCATGAACACGATCAGCTTGAAGGCCGTCGCCCAGCGGATGCGCTCGGTCAGCACCGCGAAGATGAGGCCCAGCGTGGTGATGACGATCGGCGCGACGATGACCCAGATCAGGTTGTTCCTGATCGTGGTGAGCATGCCGCCGTCGGTGAAGATCGTGAAGTAGTTGCCCAGGCCGACGAAACCGGTGCCGGCGGCGTCGAAGAGGCTGCGGAAGATCGAGAAGACGATCGGGTAGACCACCCAGACCCCCAGCAGCAGCGCCGCCGGGAGGAGGAAGGCCAGCGCGACCACGGGGGAGGGGCCGAGGCGCAGTTTCGTGTGGGGGGTATCAGCCGGTCCGGGCGCGTCCCCGCGCGAGTCGCTTTCCTCGCGCGGGGCCACCGGGCCGTCCAACCGTTCGGTCACGGCCATACCTCTCTACTTCCAGGCCTTCTTGGCCTCGGCCTCAAGGGCCTCCTGGGCGCCCTTGACGTCGCTGGGGTCGCGCAGGAAGTCCTGCAGGACCTTCCACTGGCCCTTGCCGTCGGTGCCGCCGAAGGCGCTCGGCGCGAGGTCGGACATGTCGTAGCGGACGGCGTCACCGGCCTCGACGATGGTCTTGCCGAGCTGCTTGGTCAGCTCGTCGGGGTAGTTGTCGGGGGAGACGTTCTTGTTGGGGGACAGGTAGCCGGGGAGCTTGGCCCAGACCTCGCCGCCCTCCTTGGAGGCGAGGAACTCCAGCAGCGCCATGGCGCCGGGGGAGTCCTTCATCGCCACGGCGACGTCACCGCCGAGGACGACCGGGGCGGTGTCGCCCGCCTTGGGGAACGGGAAGTACTTGGCGTCCTCGCCGACCTTGGCGCCGGCCTGCACCACCGGGGTGGCCACGAAGTCGGCCTCGATGACCATGGCGGCCTTCTTCTGGCCGAAGACCTTGGTCACGCAGGTGGGGAAGTCGGTCTGCAGGGCGCCGGAGCTGCCCTCGGCGACGAACTCCTTCTTGCCCGCGATCTGCGCGATCTTCTCCAGCGCGGTCTTCACGCTGGGGTCGGTCCACGGGATCTCGTGCTTGGAGAGCTGGTCGTACTTCTCGGGGCCGGCCGAGGAGAGGTAGACGTTCTCGAACAGGTCGGTGAGCGTCCAGGCGGAGGCGCCGCAGAGCGAGAACGGCGGGGTGCCGGAGTCGGCGATGGTCTGGGCGGCCTTGACCAGGTCGTCCCAGGTGGCGGGCGGCTGCACGCCGGCGTCCTCGAACGCCTGGGCCTGGTACCACACCAGCGACTTGTGGGCCGCCTTGACGAGCACGCCGTAGACCTTGCCGTCGGCGGAGCCCAGCTCCTTCCAGTACGGCGTGTAGTTGTCGTCGATCTGCTTGGTGACGGCGTCGGTGAGCGGCTTGAGCGCGCTCTGCTCCGCGTACTGCTGCACCAGGCCCGGCTGCGGCAGGATCGCCACGTCGGGCGGGCTGCCGCCCTGGATGCGCGGGCCGAGGTAGGCGCCGGTGTCCTCACCGGTGGAGGCGTAGGTGACCTCGGCGCCGGTCTTGTCGGAGAATGCCTTGAGCACCTGCTCGAAGTTCTTCTGCTCGTCGCCGGTCCACTTGGCGGCGACCTCGAGCTTGACGCCCTCCAGGGTCTTGGCGCCGGCGCCGGCCGAGCTGGCGGAGCCGGTGGCGGCGGGCGCGGTGTTCGTGGGGGCGTTGCCGCAGGCGGCGACTGCTACCGCGAGCCCGGCCAGGACCGCTGCTGCTCTGGCTGATCGCATAATGACCTCACTGGGTTCTCAGGATCTCTTCGAGTTCGGACTTCATGGAGGCCGCCACGTCGCGGGCGGACTCCTGGTAAGGGGGGCTGAGCGCCTTGGAGACCGAACTGGCGATCACCAGGCTCAGCTGGTTGTAGTTGGCGCTGACCGGCCGCGGCTTGGCGGCGAGGATGCTCTCCTTGAGCGCGGGCAGGTAGGGGAAGCGCCTGATGAGCTCGGGGTCGTCGTAGAGCTCGGTCCACACCGGCGGGAACGATCCCTCGGTGAGCACCCGGCGCTGGTTGTCCAGGCCCGTGAAGTAGCGGATGAACTCCTGCGCGGTCTGCTGGTGCTTGGAGGAGGCGCTGACGGCGAGGTTGGCCCCGCCGAGGGTGCTGGATCCCGGTCCGTCGAGGCCGGGGAGCCTGGTCACGCCGACCTTGCCGCCCAGCTCGGCCCTGGCCGGGCCGTAGGCGTGCGGCCAGTTGCGGGCGAAGGTGAGGCGTCCTTCCTGGAAGGCCAGCCGGGACTCCTCCTCCTTGTAGCTCAGGGACTCGCTGGGGATCCAGCCCTCCCGCAGGCCCTGGCGGAGGAAGTCGAGAGCGGTGCCGGCCTTGGCCACGTCGAGCGTGACCTTGGTGCCGTCGGGGCTGACGACCTGGCTGCCGGCCGACTGCACGGCCTCGGAGAAGTTGACCGTCAACCCCTCGTAAGCGAGGAACTGTCCGCCGTAACCTCCTATATTGTGCTTCTTGGTTACTTGTAGTGCTTTTTCGCGAAGTTCCGCCCAGGTTCTGGGCGGCTTCTTCACCAGATCGGTGCGGTAGTAGAGCAGCCCCGCGTTGCTCGTGTAGGGGACGGCCCACAGTTTGTCCTTGTAGACCGCGGTCTCCACGACGGGCGGCAGGAACCTGTCGAGCGGGAAGAGCCCGCGCTCCAGGGGGATGATCCAGCCGTTCTCCGCGAACTCCGCGGTCCACACCACGTCCAGGCCCAGCACGTCGTAACGGGTGCTGCGGGCCTGGAGGTTGGCGACCATCTGCGCGCGCTGCTCGTCCGCGGCCTCGGGCAGTTCGAGGAGCGTCACCTTCTCGGCCGGGTGGGCCTGGTTCCAGCGATCCAGCAAGGGTTGCAGGTACGCCGTGGTGTCGCGTCCGGTGGCGAACGTGATCGGGCCTGTTCCGCCCGTCGCCGTGTCGCCGCCGCCCTCGTCGCCCGCGGCCGCGCACCCGGCCGTCAGCACAACGGCCAGGGTGAGCGAGAGCGCGCGAAGCACCGTGTTTCCTCCATGTTCCATGGGGCTACATACGTGTTAGGTAGATGCATTCATGTTATGCACACAGGTAATCTGTGGGTCAACGGATTGCGATGTAACGCCTACGTAACACAAGGGGAGGTGAGGCGTGCGGCTGCACCTGCTGGCGCTTCTGGCTAAAGAGCCGGCCCACGGCTACGAGCTGAAGCAGGCACTCGAACAGACCTTCGGCAGCGCCTACCCCTCCCCGAACATCGGGCAGATCTACGTCACGCTCGGCAGGCTGGAGAAGGACGGCCTGATCAAGGCCGTGGACGTCGAGCAGTCCAACCGGCCGAACAAGAAGGTCTACTACCTGACCGCCAAGGGCCGCGAGACCCTCACGCTCTGGGTGGACGAGCCCACCGAGGGTCCCCGCGTGCGCGACGAGTTCTTCATGAAGCTGGTGCTGGCCCCGCTCACCGGCATCGCCGACCGCATGGCGCTCATCAACCGTCAGCGGCGGCACTATCTTTCCCTCATGGGCGACCTCAACGACCTCCTCTCCCGCACGGCGCCTGACGACCACGTGCAGGCGCTGCTCATCGAAGGCGCCATGCTGCACCTGCAGGCCGATCTCGACTGGCTGGAGCGCTGCCAGGAGGACCTGACATGACCCCCCCGGTGCTCAGAACGGTCCACCTGGTCAAGATCTACTCCGACGGCGCGGTGCCCGTGCCGGCCGTGCGCGGGGTGGACCTGCAGGTGGAGCCGGGCGAGTTCGTCGCCGTCATGGGGCCGTCCGGGTCGGGCAAGTCGACCCTCGTGCACATGCTCGGCGGCCTCGACAACCGCACCAGCGGCGAGATCTGGCTCGACGGCCAGCGCGTCGACACCCTCTCCGAGAGCGCCTGGGCGTTACTGCGGCGCAAGAAGATCGGGTTCGTCTTCCAGTTCTTCAACCTCGTCGGCAACATGACCGTGGCCGACAACGTCGAGCTGCCGGCCCTGCTCGCCGGCGCCTCCCCCAAGGAGGCGCGCGAGCGGCGCGAGAGCCTGCTCGGCGCGCTCAACCTGGCCGAACGCGCGGACGCCGCCCCCGGGCAGCTCTCCGGCGGTGAGCAGCAGCGGGTCGCGCTGGCCCGCGCGCTGGCCAACCAGCCGAGCGTGCTGCTGGCCGACGAGCCCACCGGCAACCTCGACAGCCGCAACACCCGCGACGTGCTCAAACTGCTCAGCAACGTGCACAAGGAGGGCCAGACCATCGTCATGGTCACCCACGACGCCCGCGTCGCCGGCCTGGCCGACCGCCTGGTGTCGCTGTTCGACGGCGAGATCGTCGACGACGGCCGCATCGCGCGCAAGCGCACCCGCACCGCCGGCGCGGTGATCGACCTCAGATGAGCACGATGCGGGCAGGCGGCCGCTGGATCAAGGCCGACCTGCGGGCCAGGAAGGGGCAGGCCGCCCTCACCGTGCTGGCGGTGGCCGGCATCGTGGCGGCCCTCATCGCCGCCGTCACGCTCCTGGAGGACGGCACCAACCCGTGGCGCGGCCTGTTCGCCCAGACCAACGGCGCGCACGTGTGGTTCTACACCAAGGACAGCCCCCGGATCACGGCCGGCGACATCGACGGCGTGACCCACGTCGCCGGCCCCTACCGGTCGGCGCCCGTCACCGTCGCCCAGGACGGCAAGAAGGAGCCCACCTCGCTGCGCGCCATGCCGTCCGCTCCGGCGGGGGTGGCCCGGCCCGTGGTCGCCGAAGGCCGCTGGCTCGACCCCGCGCAGCACGACGGCGTGGTGGTCGAACGCTCGTTCGCCGCCGCGCTGCGGGTCAGGGTCGGCGCGCCGTTCACCGTCATCGCGCTGAGCGGCGAGCGCCACACCCTGTACGTGCGCGGCATCGCCGACTCGGCCGAGCAGGGCTTCTTCCCCGAGTGGACGCCCGGCCTGGCCTGGGTCCTGCCGGGCACGCTCGACCGGATCGAACCCATGCTGGGCCGCAGCGAATGGGTGACCGGGCTGCGCCTGACCGACGCCGAAGCGGCCCAGATCGTCTCGCAGCGCGTCGTCGTCAGGCTGGACGACCAGCTCCAGCGCGTCTACACCTGGCGCGAGGTGCGCGCCGCCATGGAGCTCGACAACCGGCTGCTGGGCACGCTGCTGGCCCTGTTCGGCGTGGTCGGGCTGGTCGCCGCCGCGCTGGCGCTGGCCAACGCGGCGGGCGGGCGGGTGCTCGGCCAGCTCCGCGACCTGGCCACGCTCAAGTCGATGGGCTTCACCCGGGGCCAGGTGGCGCTGCTGCTGCTCGCCGAGCACGGCTCGCTCGGCCTGCTCGGCGTTCTGCTGGGCGCCGTGGCCGGCTGGGCGGGCACCGTGGCCGTGCTGGGCGCCTCGCTGGTGGCGCCCGTACCTGTCCTCACCATCGTCACCAGCACCGCCCTGGTCGTCCTCGCCGCGGTGGGCGTGCCCGCCTGGCGCGGCGGCCGGACGCCGCCCATCCCCGCCGCCCCGGCCGTGCCGCCGCGCGGCCACCTGTCGCGGCTGGCCCGGCTGGCCCTGCTCGTCCGGCTGCCGCCCGCGCTGATCCTCGGCACCCGCGACGCCTTCACCCGGCGGGTGCCCGCGTTCCTGACGGTGTTCGGGCTCGCCGTTCCGATGATGATGATCACCATCGGGCTGGGCGTCTGGGCCACGCTCGACAACTTCCTCAGCCATCCCGAGCAGGTCGGCCAGCACGCCGCCCTGCACGTACGCGCGGGCAAGCTTGAGACGGCCCAGGCCGAGCGGCTCGTCAAGCGCGACCCCGGCGTGCTCGCCGTCTATCCCGGGGCCGAGGTGAACGCCCTGGCGCCCGGAGAGGCCCGTTCCATCCGGGTGCGGGCGCTCGGCGGCTCAGGTGCCGGCGCCTACCCGTTCCCGGTGGTCGAGGGCCGCCTGTACGGCCAGCCCGGCGAGGCCGTGGCCGGGCAGGGGCTGCTCGACCTGCTGGGCGCGAAGATCGGCGACCGGGTGCGGCTGACCGTGGGCGGTTCGCCGCTCATCGTGCGCATCGTCGGCCGCACGGTCGAGCCCGACCTCGACGGCGAGGTGCTGTCGGTGGGGCTCGACAGCCTGGCGGCCAAGGACGCGGTGCCTCCGGAGTTCCACGCCCTCGCGCTGCGGCCGGGCGCCGACCCCGCCGAGGTGCGGGCCAGGCTGCTGGCAGCCTCGGGGGAGGGGCTGGAGGTGCAGCGGGTCGTCAACCCGGCCGACCGGCTGACCGTCATCCGCGTGGTGATCGTGGCGCTGATCGTGCTGCTGTCGCTGATCGGCCTGGCCAACCTGCTCACCGCCAGCGCGCTCGGCCTGCGTGACCACGCCTTCGACCTGGCCGTGCTCAAGGCCATGGGGCTGACGCCGCGGCAGGTGATGGCCACGCTGGTGACCGGCAGCGGGCTTCTCGTCGTCCTGGGCGTGGCCGTCGGCACCGCCGTCGGGGTGTCCGTGGTGACCGGCCTGATCGACCTGCAGGGGCACACCAGCGGCGTCGGCGCCGGCATCGGCCGCCCGCCGTCGCCCGTGACGCTCACGCTGGCCGTCCTGTCGGCCGTCGGGGCGGCGGTCGCGGTCGCGATCATCCCCGCCCGCCGGGCCGCCCGCGCCCAGGTGCCGATCGCCACCCGCTGAAGACGCGAGAAGGCGGTGCCCGCCCCCCGTGAGGGGGACGGACACCGCCCTCGGGCGGGTACGCCTACGGCCGCAGCGCGAACCAGTAGAAGCCGTGCCCCGGCAGCGTCAGCAGGTAGGGCACCTCCCCGATGACCGGGAAGCGCACCCCGCCCCGCGCCTCCACCGGCGTCATGCCGGCGAAACGGCGCAGGTCGAGCTCCACCGGCTGCGGGAACTTCGACAGGTTGTTCACGCACAGCATCACGTCGTCCCGCTCCTCGCGGACGAAGGTGAGGACGGAGCTGTTGGAGGACCACATCTCGGTGTAGGCGCCGGTGCCGAACACCGGGTGGTTGCGGCGGATCTCCAGCATGCGGCGGGTGAAGTGCAGCAGCGAGCCGGCGTGCTTCTGCTGCGCCTCGACGTTGACCGCCTGGTAGCCGTAGATCGGGTCCATCACGGCCGGCAGGTAGAGCCGCCCCGGGTCGGCCGAGGAGAACCCGGCGTTGCGGTCGGGGCTCCACTGCATCGGCGTGCGCACCGCGTCGCGGTCCTCCAGCCAGATGTTGTCGCCCATGCCGATCTCGTCGCCGTAGTACATGACGGGCGAGCCCGGCAGGCTCAGCAGCAGCGCCGTGAACAGCTCGATCCGGTCACGGTCGTTGTCCAGCAAAGGGGCCAGCCGGCGCCGGATGCCGAGGTAGGCCCGCATGCGCGGGTCCTTGGCGTACTCGGCGTGCATGTAGTCGCGCTCTTCCTCGGTCACCGTCTCAAGCGTCAGCTCGTCGTGGTTGCGGAGGAAGATGCCCCACTGCGCCTTCTCCGGCAGCTTCGGGGTAAGCGACATGATCTCGGAGATCGGCTCGCGCGTCTCCTTCTTGACCGCCATGTAGATGCGCGGCATGAGCGGGAAGTGGAAGGCCATGTGGCACTCGTCGCCGCCCGTGGTGGGGTCGCCGAAGTACTCGACCACGTCCTCCGGCCAGCCGTTGGCCTCGGCCAGCAGCACCCGGTCGGGGTAGAGCCGGTCCACCTCGGCGCGGATCTTCTTCAGGTAGGCGTGCGTCTCCGGCAGGCCGGCGCAGGCGGTGCCCTCACGCTCGAACAGGTAGGGCACGGCGTCCAGCCGGAACCCGTCGATGCCGAGGTCCAGCCAGAACCGCAGCACCTCGATCATCGCTTCCTGGACGGCCGGGTTGTCATAGTTGAGGTCCGGCTGGTGGTGGAAGAAACGGTGCCAGTAGTACTGCTTGCGCACCGGGTCGTAGGTCCAGTTGGACTCCTCCGCCCCGATGAAGATGATGGGCGCGTCGGGATAGCCCGTCGGCTCGTCCGCCCACACGTAGAAGTCGCCGTACGGCCCCTCCGGGTCGTGCCGGGAGGCCTGGAACCAGGGATGTTTGTCACTCGTGTGGTTCATCACCAGGTCGGTGATGATGCGCAGGCCGCGCTCGTGGGCCGCCTCGACCAGCTGCACGAAGTCCCCGAGGTCCCCGAAGTCGGGCAGGATCTTCATGTAGTCGGAGATGTCGTAGCCGCCGTCACGCAACGGCGACTCGTACAGCGGCAGCAGCCACAGGCAGTCGACGCCCAGCCACTCCAGGTAGTCGAGCTTCTCGATGAGGCCACGGAGGTCTCCGGTGCCGTCACCGTTGGAGTCCTTGAACCCCCGGACGAGAATCTCGTAGAACACCGCCCGCTTGTACCAGGAAGGATCCTCCGAGACGAAGTCCTCGGAGATCGGTTCCGGCGATGGGGATGCGTTGATCATAGGTCGCTCACAGAAGGAGATGTGGGCAGGACGGAGTCACCGGTTCCCCGGCGTTTACATGTGGTGACCGCGCCGCCTGGAGTCGTCATCCCTGCAACTTCAGTGCCCTTGACGGGACCGGATTTGTGATCCGGGTGCTCCCGCTCGATGCGGCGCTTACGGGCCGAACACTATCAGCCCGATGGCTTTCCGGAACCTGCTTATGCGGTGATCTCTTCGTACCCTTCGATACCTCGACGTAATCGCCCTGTTACCCACAGTTCATCTAGAAGGGCGGCGAGACGTCACCGAGGTCACCTTCGAAGTCGCTCAACCACAGCCCGAACAGCACCAGCCCGCGCACCCAGAACCTGTCGTTCCACCCGGTGAAGCGGGTCAGCGCGTCGGGGCCGTCGAGGACGACCTCGTGCAGCTCCTCCGACAGCAGCGTCGGCACCCGTTCGGCCACCGTGCGCAGCATCTGGTGCGCGTACACGCGCGCGGGCCCGGCCGTCGAGCGCAGCGGCACCCGCCGCAGCGGCTGCTTGACGACGTTCGTGGACGGCAGCGCGGCCACCCGCGGGTTGGCCGCGTGCAGCAGCTCCCGGTAGAAGCGGCCCTTGTCCTTGCGCGCCACTCCCACCGACAGCGCCGCGTCGAAGAAGTCGGGGTGGATGAACGGCGCGGCGAACGACGCCTCCGGCCCGACCAGGTTGACCGCCGAACGGGCGATGCCCCGCACCGTACGCGTGTGCAGCACCGACAGCGGCAGCTCCGCCCGGTGCCCGTGCAGCATCGAGGTGGCGGCGTGGAACTGCTCCCGGACGGCCTCCTCGATCCACTCCTTCGCCCGCGGCGACAGGAACGGCTGCGACGGCGCCCCCAGGCTGAGCGAGCCGAGCACCGCGGCCGACCGCTCGGCCTGCGAGGTCGCCTCCAGCGCCGCGCCGCTGACCATGAAGTTCTTCAGCAGCGGCCCGCCCGCCAGGCCGTCGACCAGCACCCGCCCCGACCGGTGCACCTCCTTGGCGAACGGCGCGTACCAGGCGTGGTGCGGCGTCAGGTACTCCAGCCGGCGCGCCACCTCCTGCGCGTCGCCCGGATGGTCGGCCGGGTCCTGCGTGATCACCCGATGGCTGACGCCCAGCTCGCGGGTGATGGCCCGGGCGAAGGCGATGTCGGTGTCGGTGCCGTCGTCGGGGCTCGTCGTCCACGACTCCACGTCGGCGCCGCGCGCCACGGCCACCGCGCACAGCAGCCGCGAGTCGTAGCCGCCGCTGACCGGCACCAGCAGCCGGCGCCCCTCGTAGTCCTTGTAGACCTCGTGCAGGATCTCCAGCAGCTCGCCGGCGCTGGTCCACGTCTCGTACGGCTCGGAGCGCAACCAGCGCGGCAGCCTGCGCTCGGTGCCGAGCGCCCCCCGGTCGTGAACCAGGGCGCTCGAGCCGGGCAGCCGCCTGACCGCCGGGTAGGGCGTGGCCTCGCCGAGGGGGAAGGTCACCTGGATGATCGACGCCCACGCGGCCCAGTCGATCCCGGCGGGCACCAGCGACAGCAACGGCTGGATCAGCGACGAGAAGTAGACCGCCTCGCCCAGCCGCACGTAGTAGACGTCGACCAGGCCGAGCGCGCCGGCGTGCAGGATGACCCGCTCGCCGTCGCCGATCAGGCCCGGCGTCTCGTACGTCTCCGCGACCGCCATCCAGTCGTCGGACCCGGCGGGCCTGCGTTCGCCCCACGAGAACGCGAACGAGCTCTCCGACCGGTGGTAGGGAGGCAGCGGAGCGGAGCTGAACAGCGCCGCGCCCGCCGTCTGCAGGGCGGGCCTGACCCGCGGGCCCGCGCCCGTCAGCTTGCCCAGCACGACGGTGTCGATCCGGCCGAGAGCGCCGCAGACGTAGGGCCGCACGTTGAACTGCACCGGATCTCATCCCTTCGAGACGCTTCCCGGGCAAGAGTATCCTTTGCCGGGCTAGGAATCGGAGGTGCCGGTGAGCACTGAGCTGGAGAGCACGAGGCGCGCGCTGCGGGATGCGATCGCCCAGGCGGAGCACGCGGCCGAGCTGGCGAGGCTGCTGGACGACGCCCAGGCGAGGCTGGCCGAGGCCGAACGGAGCGCCGAGGAGGTCAAGGCGCTCGCCGAGCGGCTGGCCGAGGCCGAGGAGCGGCTGGAGGACGAGCGCGCCGCCGCCGACAAGCTCCGCAAGGAGCTGGCCGAGCAGCGCTACCAGGCCGAGGTGGCCCACTGGAAGCTCTCCTCCATCAAGGTCGCCCGCTGGAACCGGCTCGGCGACGCCATCAAGACCGGCAAGAACAACCCCCTCCTGCTCGCCAAGGGGCTCAAGGGCGCGGCCAGGCCGGTCAAACGGCCCACCGCCCCCAAGCGCAGGCCGGTCGCCACCAAGCAGGCCCGGCAGGCCGGGGACGAGCGGCCCGGAGCCGCCTACCAGGCGACGACCTCCACCCGCACCCTGGAGGGCGCGTCCTTCAAACTCAAGCCGTACCGGGTGCCCACGGGCCCCAACACGCGCCCGCACCTGACCGCCGCGGTGATCGCCGACCCACACGTCGAGGCGCTGCTGCGCTACGAGTGGCGGCAGACGACCGGCTTCACGCCGCGTGACTTCGCCCGGGTGCTGCCGCAGGAGGTGCCGCACCTGCTCGTGGTCGAGTCCGTCACCGCGGGCCCGTGGGCCGGGGAGATCACCGGTGAGCCGGGCGAGGGGCTGCGGGCGCTGCTCACCTGGTGCGCCGACCGCGGCATCCGCACGGTGTTCTGGCACACCCAGGGCGACGCGGCCGACTACGGCGCGGCCGCCGCGCTGTTCGAGCACCGCTTCAGCACCGACCCGGCCACCGGCTGGCCGCGCCTGTCGTTCGGGATCCAGCCGCGGGTGCACAACCCGGTCCCGCTGTCGGGCGGGCGCATCGACCGCGTGCTCACGCTGGAGCAGCTCCTGCCCGGCCACCTGACCTATCCCGACGTGCTCACCTCCTACCGCTGGCCGGCCGCCGTCCAGTGCCCGGCGGGCACCCCGCCGTGGCGGCTGGCCGAGCTGGCGGCCTGCGGCACTCCCATCGGCGACGAGCCCGACTCGCGCCGGGCGCACGTCGCGTTGCGCCGCGCCTACAACAGCGGCACGATGACCGAGCGGATCGACGAGCTGCTGGAGGCGATCGGCCTGCCCGGCGTCCGCGCCACGCTGGAGGTCTCGCTGCTGCTGCCCGTCACAGACCGCTCGCTGCTGGAGCACGCCCTCGCCCAGGTGGCTCGGCAGTCCAAGCCGGTGGCCCAGCTCGTCGTGTTCGGCCCGCCGGAGGCGGAGGCGCGCGCCCGCGAGGCCGTGCCGGGCGCCGAGGTCGTCTTCCGCCGGCTCGACCCGGCGCTGTCCGTCGGCGCGATGCTCGACCGCGGGCTCGACCTGTGCGAGGCCGACCTGGTCGGCGTCATGGACCAGCGCGACGTCTACGGCACCCACTACCTCGCCGACCTGAGCCGGGCCTTCCTGTTCGCCACCGCCGACATCGTCGGCAAGGCCGCCTACTACGCCCACCTGCGCAAGCCGCAGGCCACGCTGCTCAAGCAGCCGGACGCCGAGTACACCTACCTGCCGGAGATCGCCGGCGCGACGCTGCTGGCCCGCCGCAACGCGATGCGCCAGCTCGGCTTCGCCGACCTGACCGACGGCTGGGACGACGTGCTCATGCGGCGCTGCCGCGCCGACGGGGTGAAGGTGTTCTCGGCCGACCGGTTCGGCTACGTTCGCGTCCGCGACGAGGACCGGTGGCTGCTGGGCGCCGCGCACCTGGTCGAGTACGGCTCCGCCGAGCCGCACGCGCTCATCTGAGCCGGCCGTGCGACCCGGGCGGCTGGCCGAGGCGCTGGGGGAGCCGCCCGCGCCGGACGGCACGTGGGAGCGGGAGGCGGTCTACGTCTCGGCCGCCGCGCTGCGCCGCGCCCGGTCCGCGCCGGGGCCGGGCGCGCCGGTGGACCGGGTCGCGGCGGGGCTGGCCGGCCGGGTGCGGCTGGTCGAGGGGGTCTCGCGGGTCGAGGTGCGCCCGAACGGGTTCCTGCGCATCACCGTCGAGACGCCCGGCGAGCTGGTGGAGGAGGTCGGGCCGCTGACGCTGCCCGACCCGTGGCCCGAGCTGCCCCGGACGTGGGACAACCCCGGGTTCGTGGTCCGCTACGCGCACGCGCGGGCGGCCGCCGTGCAGCGGTGGGCCCGTGACCTGGGCGTGCCGGCCACCGGCTTCCGGCCGGAGCTGCTGGACGACCCCCTCCACCGGACCGTGCTGCGGGTGCTGGCCGAGCTGCCGGGACGGCTGAGCCCGGACAGCCGGGCTCCCGGCTGGGCGGCCTACCTGGTGCGGCTGGCCACGGCCTACCACGACGCCCACGAGCTGGCCCCGGCCGTCCCCGTGGGAGACGAGGAGCCGTCGCCCGCGCACACCGCCCGGGTGCGGCTGGCGCGGGCCGTACGGGACGTGCTCCCGGGACCCGAGCGGATGTGAAGAATCGCAAAATGTCCGGAGAAACGGCGAAGAAACGTAAAAATATCGCTTCATAGGGGTGATCGCGTCTCGATACGTGAGCACCCGGTCCAGGGATGACGACGATTCCGATAGCCTCGATCGGGTGAGTCGATTCGCCCATCCCGCAGGGGACCGGCACGCCGAGATGCTGCCCCACGAGCGCCCCCCGCTGGCGCCCGCCGACCTCAACCGGATCAATCCCGCGATCTGGCCCCGAACGTCCGGCCGCACCGAGGGCGCGCTCACGATCGGCGGTGTCGACGTCCGAGACCTCGCCCGTGACCACGGGACGCCGCTGTTCGTGCTCGACGAGGACGACGTCCGCTCGCGCATGCGCGACTACGCGACCGCGTTCGCCGGGTCCGAGGTCCACTACGCGGGCAAGGCGTTCCTGTGCAAGGAGATCGTCCGCTGGCTGGACGAGGAGGGGCTCGGCCTCGACGTGGCCAGCGGCGGCGAGCTGGCGGTGGCGCTCAGCGTGGGCTTCCCGGCCGAGCGGATCACCCTGCACGGCAACAACAAGTCGGTCGCCGAGCTGACCCGCGCCCTGCAGGCCGGGGTCGGGCACATCGTGGTCGACTCGTTCGAGGAGATCGCCCGGCTGGGTCACCTCGCCGACGCGCAGGGCAAGCGGCCCAAGGTGATGATCCGCGTCACCACGGGCGTCGAGGCGCACACCCACGAGTTCATCGCCACCGCGCACGACGACCAGAAGTTCGGGCTGTCGCTCAACTCCGGCGCCGCCGCCGAGGCCGTGCACCGCATCCTGGCGATGCCGTCGCTGGAGCTCGTCGGCCTCCACTCGCACATCGGCTCGCAGATCGTCGACACGGCCGGCTTCGAGGTGGCGGCGCGCCGCCTGGCCACGCTGCTCGTACAGATCAAGGAAGAGCACGGGGTGGTCCTGCCCGAGCTCGACCTCGGCGGCGGCTACGGCATCGCCTACGTCGACGGCGACGAGGCCCCCGGCGTCAAGCACATCGCCGACGGCCTGCGCGAGATCGTCACCAAGGTCTGCACCGACGCCGGTCTGCCGGTGCCGCGGCTCACCGTCGAGCCCGGCCGCGCCATCGTCGGCCCCGGCGGCGTCACCCTCTACGAGGTCGGCACCGTCAAGGACGTCGAAGGGCTGCGCACCTACGTCAGCGTCGACGGCGGCATGAGCGACAACCTCCGCACCGCCCTGTACGGCGCCGAATACACCACGGTGCTGGCCAGCCGCGAGAGCCCGGCCGAGCCCATGCTGAGCCGCGTCGTCGGCAAGCACTGCGAGAGCGGCGACATCGTCGTGCGCGACTGCTTCCTGCCGGCCGACCTCGCACCCGGCGACCTGGTCGCCGTCGCCGCCACCGGCGCCTACTGCCGCTCGCTGGCCAGCAACTACAACTACCTCCCCAGACCCGCCGTGGTCGCCGTCCGCGACGGCCGGCCCCGGGTGATCGTACGGGGCGAGACCGAGGACGACCTGTTGAGGGGGCAGCTGTGAAACCGCTGAAGATCGCGCTGCTGGGCTGCGGCGTGGTCGGCACCCAGGTCATCCGGCTCATCCACGAGCAGCACGACGACCTCGCCGCCCGCATCGGCGCGCCGCTGGAGCTGGCCGGGGTGGCGGTGCGCCGCCTGGGCCGCAAACGCGACGTCGGGCTGGACCCCGACCTGTTCACCACCGACGCCGAGGCGCTGGTCACCCGCGACGACGTCGACATCGTGGTCGAGGTCATCGGCGGCATCGAGCCCGCCCGGTCGCTGATCGTCGCCGCCCTGTCCCGCGGCAAGTCGGTGGTCACCGCCAACAAGGCCCTGCTCGCCGAGGACGGCGCCACCCTGCACGAGGCCGCCCGCGCCGGTGAGGGCGACCTCTACTTCGAGGCCAGCGTCGCCGGCGCGATCCCGCTGCTGCGGCCGCTGCGCGAGTCGCTGGCCGGCGACCACGTCCAGCGGGTGCTCGGCATCGTCAACGGCACCACCAACTACATCCTCGACAAGATGGACTCCACGGGCGCGTCGTTCACCGACGCCCTGGAGGAGGCGCAGACGCTCGGCTACGCCGAGGCCGACCCGACCGCCGACGTCGAGGGGTTCGACGCCGCCGCCAAGGCCGCGATCCTGGCCGGGCTGGCCTTCCACAGCCGGGTGACGGCCGCCGAGGTGCACCGCGAGGGCATCACCGACATCACCGCCACCGACGTGGCCTCGGCCAAGGCCATGGGCTACGTCATCAAGCTGCTGGCCATCTGCGCCCGCTCCGACGACGGCCGCTCCATCGGGGTCCGGGTGCACCCGGCGATGATCCCGCGCACCCACCCGCTCGCCGGAGTGCGCGAGGCGTACAACGCGGTGTTCGTGGAGGCCGAGTCGGCCGGGCAGCTCATGTTCTACGGCAAGGGCGCCGGCGGCGCGCCCACCGCCTCGGCGGTGCTCGGCGACCTCGTCGCCGTGGCCCGCAACCGGCTCGCCCGCACGCGCGGTCCCGAGGAGTCCACCTACGCCTCCCTGCCCGTGCACCCGATGGGCGAGACGGTCACCCGCTGCCACGTGGCGCTGGACGTGGCCGACAAGCCTGGCGTGCTGGCCCGGGTGGCGGAGCTGTTCGCCAAGCACGACGTGTCGATCCAGACGGTGCGCCAGGAGGGACACGGCGACGACGCGCAGCTCGTCATCGTCACGCACCGGGCGACGGACGCCGCGCTGACCGCCACCATGGACGGGCTGCGCGAGCTGGACATCGTGCGGGCCATCGCCAGTGTGATGCGCGTGGAGGGCGACGACTAGGAAGCGGGGCCCGGCGCCCTCGGCGCCGTTCCGGCCTCCTCTCGACTACCAAGAGTCGTTCATCGATCACCCAAAGTGAGATATGGTCGGCTGCGGACATCGGTGAGCGGAGGCCGGGCAGCAGTGGACGGACTGCCACGCCATCTGGCGTGCGTGATGGACGGCAACGGCCGGTGGGCCGCGCAGCGGTCCCTGCCCCGGACGGCGGGCCATCGGGCCGCCGAGGCCGCGGTGATCGACGTGATCGAGACCGCGTCGGCGGCCGGCATCCCGTGGCTGAGCCTGTTCGCGTTCTCCACCGAAAACTGGCGGCGGCCCGGCGTCGAGGTCGGCGCCCTGATGCGGCTGGTCCAGCGGGCCGTGCGCAGGCACGCCATGGCCCTGCACGCGCGCGGCATCCGCTGCCGCTTCCTCGGCGACTCCGACGCCAGGATCCCCGGCTCACTCCGCCGCGACATCACCGACCTGACCACGCTGACCCGCGCCAACACGCGGATGACGCTCACCGTGGCGTTCGACCACGGCGGTCGCCGAGACATCGTGACCGCCGCCCGGTCCCTCATCCGCGAGCGGGTGCCCGCCGAGCGGGTCACCGAGGAGAGCTTCGCCCGCCACCTGCCCCACCCCGACACACCCGACGTGGACCTGGTCATCCGCACCTCAGGAGAGCAGCGCATCTCCAACTTCATGCTGTGGCAGGTGGCCTACGCCGAATGGATGTTTCCCGAGGTGCTCTGGCCCGACTTCCGCGCGGCGCACCTGTGGGAATGCCTGGACGCCTACCGCCGGCGCGAACGCCGGTTCGGCGACGTCCACCTGCCGACCGCGACGCGAAAGGGTTGAGATGACCCAGCCGACCGACGCCCCCACGACCGTCCCGCAGGCGGCGGTGGTGCTGCGGCACTACGTGAGCCAGGCGCGCTGGGGCCTCGCGGCGACCAGGGCCAGCGTCCTGGAGGCCGCTCACCCCCAGATCGGCGCGGCGCTCGTCGGCAACTCGACGTTCGTGGCCCGCCCGTGGCGGCGGCTGCGCAACACCATGATGAGCACCCGGCGGCTGGTCGACGACGACGAGCAGGTGCGCCTGCGCGAGGCGGCCCGGCTCAACAGGCTGCACCAGCGGATCTCCGGCACCGACGCCCACGGCCGTCCCTACGACGCGATGGACCCCGAAGCGCGCGGCTGGGTGATGGCGACCCTGTTCGAGTCGACGGTCACCATGTGCCGGCTGGGCGGCCACCCCCTCGACCCGCCCACGCAGCAACGCCTGTACGACGAGTTCCGGGAGATGCTCGTCCTCATGGGCGACGACGGCAGCAGCCTGCCCGCGACGCTCCAGGAGTTCTGGCCCTACTACGACGACACGATCAGCCGGCGCCTGGAGTTCAACGAGGCCGTCCACGCCGTCCTGCACCGGGTGTTCGCCGAGGTCCCCCCGCCGCCCGCGCTGCGCGGACATCCCACGGCGTGGGCCGCGATCCGCGCCCTGGCCGGGCCGCTGGCGACCGCGATCACCGTCGCGTCGCTGCCGGAGACCTACCGCCGGCAGGCCCGGCTCACCACGCCACCGGGGGCGCAGGCGCTGATGCACGGCGTCCACCTGGCGGCCGGGCTGGCGACCCACTGGCTGCCGGCCGCCTGGACACAGGTCGGCACCTTCATGGACGTCCTCGACCTCGACGATGACGACGACGACGGGCCCGGCTCGCGGCTGCTCGGGGCGCTGCTGCACCAGGCGAGCCGGGTCAGCGCCCTGCTGCAGCACCTCACCGCCGACGCCGGGCCGCCCGTCTCGTCCGCCCGCAGATCCGCCGAGCGGTTCTTCACCGAGGTGCTGGACCAGACCGGCGACGGCCATCTCGCCTGGCCCGACCTCGCGGCCATGGCCCGGGAGATCGCGACCCGGCTCGACATGGACGCCCAGACCGAGGCCCGGCTCTTCACCGCGTACGCCGACTGGTGGCGCGAGCTGCAGACCAGCCTCGACACCGACGGCGACGGACGGATCACCCGGCACGAGTACGCGACGGCGGCCACCACGCCGGCCGGGCCCGCGCTCATCAAGATCGCCGACGTGCTGTTCGACGCCACCGACACCGACGGCGACCAGGTGATCAGCGCGGGAGAGCACCAGAAGCTGTTCCGGACGGCGTTCGACCACGAGCTGACCGGCGGCGGCGGCGGGCTCTCCCGGGCGGCGTTCGTCCGGGAGTTCCTGACGTTCATGGCGGGCCGCCACCGCTCCGCCGCCTATGACCACCTTCTCACCGAAGGCTGAGGCATCGAGCCGGGAGGGGCCGCGGCCGGCCGATCAGGACGTGCCGGGGCCCGCATCCGGTCGCTGGGCCGCGCGGCCGGCCGGGGAGGACGGGCGGGCGGCGAGGCCGCGCATGCGGCGGACGGCACGGGTGAGGACCGTACGGTCGCGGTCGCGGGTCAGCCGCACCGCCTCGCGCCGCCACGACTCGGCCTTGTCCCGCCACCGGGCGGCGTCCCGCTCGCTCTTGCCCGCCTGCCTGCGCATCAGGGCCAGTTCGGCGCGCAGCGCGTCGGCCCGCTCGCGCAGCCGGGCGATCTCCCTGCGCTGCTGCTCGGCCAGCCGTTCGGCCTCCGGCACCGGCCGCCGGCGCGGCGGGTAGACGGCGGGCCTGCGGGCGAACCCCCACTCGGCGCCGTCCAGCCACTCGACGCCGAACAGCTCGTCCAGCACGTCGTCCAGCGGCTCGCCGGGCTCGGCCACCAGCACGGCGCGCGACAGGGCAGACGTGCGTTCCAGGCGGGCCACCAGCACGCCCTGCTCGGTCTCGTCCAGCGCCAGGCACAGCACCCCGCCGTCGGCCTCCTCCAGCCGCGCCACCAGGCGTTCGACGGCGTCGGCACGCGGCACCCAGCCGGGCGGCACCGTCAGCCGGAAGGGCGCCACGACCCGCTCCGGCCCCGCCGGTCGCCGCACCGGGCCGCACAGCGGCGGCCCCGCCTGGTCGGCCGGATGCCCCGCCTGGTCGGCCGGATGCCCCGCCTGGTCGGCCGGACACGCCGCCTGGTCGGCCGGCCATGGCGCCGTCCGACCGGCCGGACGCGCCGTCGCGGGGTCGGACAGCCGCACCCGGGCGTCGTGCTCGAACGTGGCGTGCACAAGGCGCAGGTCCAGGTCCGGGTCACGCAGCGGGGAGCGGCGGCCGGCGCCGAGCGACGCCCACGGGCCCTCGACGGTGACCCGGACGTCCGGGAGGCTCCCGGCCAGCAGGCCGTCCACCGTGGCGCGGACGTCCTCGTACGGCCCGGCCGGCACGACGGCGTCCACGTACGGCACCAGCCACTGCCGGCCCGGCTCCGCCCGCAGATAGCGCCGGTAGGGCACCCGGTCGGCGACGTAGGGGTCGTTGTACCTCTTCAGCGCGGCCATGTCGCGCATGGCCGTGGGCAGGCCGAGATGCCAGGCCCGCGCCTCCGGATCGGGCACGAACACCGCGCCCGCCTGCGTCAGCCGGTAGCCCAGCTCGGTGTCCTCGGCCAGCACCAGTGACGTGTCCAGCCCGCCGACGGAACGCAGCAGCGCCGCCGGGTAGGCGGCCGTCGCCCCCACGTGGATGCGGGTGGCCAGCGAGCTGGGCGCGGAACGCAACCCGTCGTGGTCCCGGATGATCTTCTCGGCCCAGTCGTGGCGGTGCGGGGAGAGCGGGAAGAGACCGTCCGCCCCGCCGTCCCGCACGGCGGCGCGCACCCGTTCCGGCGACGGCAGGCGGTCGGCGACGGTGAAGTCGATCCAGCCGAGCGTCACCACGTACGGGGCGAGGTGATGCCAGCGGAGCTGGGCCTCGACGTGTTCGCGGTGCGGCACCATGTCGGCGTCCAGGACGAGGACGACCTCGCCGGTGGCCGCCTCCAGGCCGGCCTGCAGAGCCCAGGCCCGGCCCCAGCCGCCGGGCGGGGAGGCGATCAGCTTGGTGCCGCCGGGGACCGTCTCCGGCAGCCGCAGCGGCGGCGCGCTGCCGTCGTCCACGACGACCACGTCCATCAGCTCGGCCGGGTAGCTCTGCGCCGACAGCGCCGCGAGGGTGAGGTCGAGGGTCCGCTGGCGGTCGTGGGCGGGGATGACGACCGTCACGGTCAGCGCCGGGTTCCAGCCGCCGAGCGGCGGCGGGCTGAGGACGCCGTAGTCCTGCCGCCGGATGCGAGGGATGCGGGTCATGGTGTGCTGCTCCGGTCGAGCTCCATCAGGGCGCTGGGCCGCAAGCCGCGCCACTGCCGCCTGTTGCGCTGCAGGAACGTGCCGATCGGCTCCTGCCACGTGTGGTTGGCCGCGGGACCCCGGCGCAGGATGTAGCCGAGGCCGTGGGTGCGGTAGATCTGGCCGCCCGCCGCCTGCAGCGCCTCCTGGAACTGCGTGTCCACCGAGCGGCGCAGCGGCCGGAACCCGCCCACGGCGTGGAAGGCCGACCGTTCGACGAGGATCGTGCCGCCCGCGACGAAACTGGTGATCTGCTCGGTGACCTGCCTGCGGTGCACGGTGACGTCGATCGAGGCCAGGTAGACGAACTCCGGCACGGTCCCCACCACCTGCGCCCCCGAGTAGGAGTGGGCCAGCAGCAGGTCCGCCAGGAAGTCGGGGCCGTACCAGTCGTCGTCGTCCATCTTCAGCAGGAACGAGCCCGACGCCCGCGCGGCGGCGTGGTTCAGCACCTCGCCGAAGATCTCGTCCCGGCCGGCCTCGTACACGGTCAGCGGGCGGTCGAACGCGGCGACCGCCGCCGCCACCTCCGGATGGTCCCGGGGCACGTCGTGCAGGGCGAGCACCACCTCCAGCCGTGCGTCGCGCTGCCTGGCCACCTGGTCGAGGGCGAAGCCCACCATGCCGGGCCGGCGGGTGGCGAGGAGCACGGACGTCAGCGGGGCGGCGGGGGCGGGCGCGCCGAGCT
This sequence comes from Nonomuraea sp. NPDC047897, assembly GCF_043204415.1. Taxonomy (NCBI): domain Bacteria; kingdom Bacillati; phylum Actinomycetota; class Actinomycetes; order Streptosporangiales; family Streptosporangiaceae; genus Nonomuraea; species Nonomuraea sp. NPDC047897. Next base: position 749,176 of record NZ_JBIDCC010000001.1, read on the forward strand.
GCTCCCAGCGGGCGGCCACCCCGTGCGTGCGCAGCGCCTCGCGGCGCAGCCGGATGCTGTGCTCCTCGCGCCGCAGGTCGTCGTCGAGGGCGGGACGGCTCGTCAGCAGCGCGATCAGCCCCTCGCCGAGGCCGTGCGCCCAGCGCGGCACCGCGTCGGCGACCAGCGGCACCCCGGCGGCCGCGAGGCCGGCGAGGACCCGGACGGCGGCGATCGGCCCGCTGTGCGCGCGCCGCCAGTCGACCGTCACGCCGCGCACCTGCCTGAGCCGCGCCACGTCGGCGTCCGTCACGCCGCCCGACTCGGCGAACGTCGTCACCGCGGTCCCGTCGAGCAGCACCGCCCAGCGTCCGTCGCGCTCCCGGAGCGAGGCCATGCCGCGCGACGGCGTGGTGACGAAGCCCTGCGGGTTGACCAGCCGCTCGTCCACCGGCGGGATCATCGACGGCGCGCCGAGCACGTCGGGGTCGGCCAGCGGCAGGTCTGCGCCGCCGGGCCGGCCCAGCGACTCCCAGGTGGCCGCCCGGTGGGCCGGCCGTTCGACGGGCGGCTCGGCGCCCTCCCAGCCCGCCGTCGTCACGAGGGCCGGCGGGTCGCAGGAGCGCGCGCCGGGCGCGGGGCCGAGCACGGCCGGGTCGTCGAACGTCCGCAGCACCACGTCGCCGCCCGGCGCGCCCACCCGGTCGGGCACCGGCCCGGACACCTCGGCGGGCGTGACGTTGGGGTCGCCGGGCCGCCAGTCGGCGGCGCCGACGCCGGCGATCGCGGCGGCGGGTGCGGCGATCACGTCGAGCCGGTGGCCGGCGAAGGCGCGGGCCGTCGCGGTCACGGTACGGCCCGCGGGCACGGGCGCCGAGAACCTGGCGTCCACCACCCACACCCGGTCCTTGGGCCGGTGCACCCGCAGGTCGGCCAGCGCCCGCCACCGGTGCGCGGGGGTGGGCGTGGGCACCGGCGCCGGGTGCGCGGCGGGCGTGTCGAGCACGGCCACGACCACGCGCGTCGCCTCGGGCAGCAGCTTGTGCAGGGTGGCGGCCCGCCGCAGGTCGGCCGGGGTCCGGGCGAGCACCAGCACCTCCCGCGCCTGCTCGGCCGCGGACGGCGGCTCCAGCAGGTCACGGTCCAGGTCAACCGGCGGGGGAGTGCCGCCCGCGGCGGTGTCGCGGTCGTCCGCGGTCGTGCGGTTCAGGGCCGGGACGGCGGCCGGGTCGATCCCGGCCAGGTAGACGCGCGCCCGCGGCAGCTCCGCCAGCAGTTCATGGATCAACCGGCGCTCCGCAGGTGTCTGATGAGCGAGCCGAACCGCCTGGCCCGTCCGGCCCCGGCGCCGTCCCGCGGCTCGGCCGACAGCCGCTCGACCTCGGCGGACAGCCGCTCGACCGTGCCGCGCAGCTCCTTGACCTCCTCCAGCCGCCGCGCGGCCAGCGCGCGCCACCTGGCCGGGTCGCCGGCCGGCTGCTCGGCCTCGGCCACGGGGACGATCCCGAGCTCGGTCCCGCTGACCCACAGCGAGCCGAACATCTCGTCCACCAGCTCGTCCGGGTCGCCGTGGAAGAACGCGGCGCGGGCGAACGCGGCGGTCCGCTCGAACCGGGCCGCCACCACCCCGTCGGCGGTCTCGGCCAGGACGGCGCGAATCAGGCCCAGCCCGTCGGCGTCGGCCAGCCGTACCAGCCGTGACACCGTGTCGGGACCCGGCGCCCAGCCGGCCGGCAGCGACAGCAGGAACGGCGCCGGGGCGGCGGGCCGCGGCTCGGCGGCGGCGAACGCGACGCGCGGCTCGTACCGGTAAAGGTTGCGGAGCAGGCGCAGGTCCAGCAGCGGCTCGTCGAGGCTGGCGCGGCGTCCCTCGGTGAGCCGGTCCCAGGGGCCGACGACGGTGACGGCGGTGTCGTGCACGGTGCCGGCCAGTGTCGCGTCCACGGTGGTGCGCGTCTCCTCGTAGGTGGTGGCCGGCACGGCGACCCGCACGTACGGCACCCGCCAGTGGCGGTTCGGATGGGTGCGCAGCCAGCGCAGGTCGGGGACGAGGTCGCCGAGGTAGGACCAGTTGTGCCGGTGGACCTCCTTCTCCCGCCGCATGACCGTGGACGGGCCGACGTGCCGGCCGCGCGCCTGCGGGTCCGGGATGAACACCGCGCCCGCCTGCGCCAGGCGGTAGCCCAGCTCGGTGTCCTCGGCCATGTTCAGCTCCGCGTCCACACCGCCCGCCGCGCGCAGCAGGTCGGCGCGGGCGGAGGAGGAGGCGCCGGTGTGCAGCAGGTACGCGGTGGACCCGGCGTCCTTGAGCATCCGGGTGGACTCCAGGGTCTTGCGCGTGTACGCGGACTGGACGCCCTCGTCGTCCGGTGCGTCGACGAACCGGGTGTCACCGATCACGACGGCGTGGTCGACGAGGTGGTGCCAGCGCATGTGCGCCTCGACATGGTCATCGGCGAGGATCATGTCGGCGTCGAGCCAGTGGATCACGTCGCCGGTCGCGGCGAGCCGGCCGGTCTCCCGCGCCGCGCCCCGCCCCCAGCCGTCGCGCACCCGCACGACCCGGGCCCCGGGCAGCTCGATGGGCGGGTCGCTGCCGTCGTCGGCGACGACCACCTCGGTCAGTTCGGCGGGGTAGGTCTGCCGGCCCAGCGCCGCGACCGTTCGCTCCAGCTCCGCACGGCAGTCACGGGCGGGGATGACGACCGAGACCGTCAGCGCGGGCCGCCACGTCCCGATGGCCGGGGGAGTGAGGACGCCGTAGTCGTTGTGCCTGATTCGCGTCATGCCCGACCCTCGCCGAGGGTCCGGGTCGCCCGGCTCCCCCGTGCCCGTGTCACCTCAGACCGGGTCACCCGGCTCCCGCGTGTTCGTGTCACGTCAGACCCGGCCGTCGGCCAGCGCGCGCATCTGCGCGCGCAGTTCGTCCAGCTCGCGGGCGCGCACCATGGCGTTGACCCGGTCCTCGCCCAGGGAGGCGAGGATGGCGGCGAGGTCCTCGTCGCGCCGCGACCCGGACGCCTCGACCACAGCCGCCACGCGGTCCAGCTTCGCGTCGATGCGCTTGAGCGCCGTCGCGGTCCTGGCCAGCTCGCTCTCGTGCTTCTTGACCCGCTGGTCGATGCGCTGGGCCTTGCCGTCGAGTCGGCGCACGCTCAGCAGCAGCACGGCCAGGGCGGCCAGGGCGGCCCCGAACGCCGCCGTGACGGCCGCCGCGCCGAGCGTCACCAGGCCGCCGAGCAGGAGGGCGGTGAGCACCACGACGACCAGGACTCCGAGGAATGCGGCGATCATCGCCAGTTTGCGAGGCGAGAGCATCCGCGCACCTTTCATTGACATCGCTAATCGGGCACCAAGGATTATTGACAGCTTAATCAACTTAAACCACTACAGTGCCATAAGATCCTTAGAGCGTGTTTGAGATGGGTGATCAGCTTCATTCGCAGACGTAGCGGGGCTGGCGTCGGGCGGGCCCTCCTCGGGTGATGCGGCGTGTCATGCCC